>JAFQVJ010000066.1 GCA_017408025.1 Lachnospiraceae bacterium | reverse complement strand
GATTTAAGGAGAATGTAAGTGGAGAATACTTGTCATGTTTTGAGTATGTATATGAAAAAGATAATACCACATATATGGAAGTATGCATTCATGTTGATTCTGTCGGATATGCAAATTTATTTACACCTTTAAAATAAATTTTATTAGAATGGAGAAGATGATGGAACTTATTATGCAACCAACAAGTACGACATGTGGTCAGGTATGTATTGCTATGATTACAGGAAAAAGTATTGAAGAAGTAATACAGACAATGCGAACAGATGGATCAACAAGTATAGGCCAACTGATAGAAACATTGGACTTTTATAAAATAAATCATGCTGAAAGAAATACTCGCATTCCAAAGAAAAATCCAGTTCCGTATAAATATTCTATTTTAACTGTTCATACAAATGCTGGTTATACGCATTGGACGTTATTATTTGACGGTAAATATTATGACCCAGAATTTGGCTTAGTTGAAGGAGAATATACTCACGGAAAAATAACTTCTTTTCTAGCGATATATGAACGGTGATATACAGTTTAGGAGGCAATTCGAATGAATGAGCTAGTAAAAGAATATTTAGAGAAGTATCCTTGTGAAGTTATTGAAATGCATAATGCTTTAAGACAGTTAATTTATGATAGCGTTTCGAGTGAACCAGAAGAAACGCTGTGGGCAAAACTGCCGAGTTATTATTGGGGGAGTCTTTTGTAAGGCTTATTCCATTTAAAGACCATATTAACATTGAAGCAAATGCTGTGTTGGAATATAAGGATGTTTTAGTTGATTATAAAGTAACGCCCAAAGGAATGTTGCAGATTTTCCTAAAACAAGATATTCCTAGCGATGTGTTAAAACGGATATTTGCAGATACTTTAAGATAAGTAAACAGAAAATTCAGTTCTACGAAGAGTTTCAAAGTGCCAATATAATAAAATGCAGAGACTTATCCGCATTTGATATAAGTTATATGGAAAGAGGTTTGCCCCACAATATGGTGCAAACCTCTTAGCTTTTCATTATATAACAGGGAACTTCCCTGCCAGCAGATGGACCAGGGTCTTTCGACCAGCCCAAACAGCAATATTGCTATCTGCTATTATAAAGGAACAGATAACAGCGGTCAAATAAAATGTGAATGGAGACAGATTATTTCTTGCCGGAATCCGCAATGTCTTCCAATGTACCAATACTTTTGATAAAGTCTTGTTCAACCGGGGAAATGGTATTTTCCAAGCGGTTTTTATACTTAGTGTATTCGGCATGAGCTTTATCCAGTGCCTGCTTGTGGCTAATGTGACCGCTACTGGTAAGAATATCACGGCGGGTCATCTTCAGATAATCGTCAATGGTTTCCAGCCAATCCTTCATATACATAGGCTCCTGATTGAGAGCGTGTACCTCTGCGATATCAAGGTAGGCGGTAACAATCTTATTTAAAGCATCCAGCTCCTGCTGGGTGAGATAGTTTTTAGCTACCTCCACATCGGAGCGACGGATGGTATCATTAGCCCATGAAGTAAGTCCCATGTGATCTTTTTCAGCGTCGGCACGCTGGTAGATGACTTCTGCGGCTGTGTGCTTGTGAGCTGCCCAGTGCATCTT
>JAFQVJ010000065.1 GCA_017408025.1 Lachnospiraceae bacterium | reverse complement strand
TATTATAGCCCCGCTAATCAAACTCACTCGCTCGCCCCATTGAAATTCGTGGGCGAGCTCATTCAAACAGTGATTATGCGGGGCTAGGTTATTCTCGTCTGAACCTGCTAAGAAAATCACGCAATTTTTTCAGGTATGTCTTACTATGGCACACAGCTGTAGCTATTGTCTGCCTTCATAAAAGACGAACTACTTATTCGAAAAAGGGCGTTAAGAAAGTTCACGAAACCTCTCAATGCGTGTTTGAAACAAACACAGACAATTAGGTGTATGAGGGTAGCTATAGCTTTCAAAGGCATAAAAAAGGAAGATTAGCAGTCGTTGTCGACGAAAAACTAATCTTCCTATAATGTGAATTATGTAATTGTGCAACAGCTCTTATGTTTACGCATTTATAAGTTTTTTTGCTTGGTGATGGGAGCTGCGTATTTCTATAAATACTTTTCCAACTTTTCTGCTGTCTGAGATACATCAGTAATAAGATTTCTTGCCTCTCCAAAGCTCTCCTTGCTCTTTTCTGAGAAATCCTTGGCAACATCCGCACTTGCTGTTACCTCTTCGCTAGTTGCTGATAAATGACTAATATTTTCAACAATTGTATCATTCGCATTGCGAAGCGCTTCAATTCTATCATCCATAACAGAAACGTTATTTGAAAGAGAATTAATATTACCACCAAGAATATCTATATTCTCAGATGTAGTCTTTATAAGTTCATTCTGCTTATTCATTGCCACTACAGAATCCTGAAGCTTATCTGCAACCTCATTTGCATTTTCATTTAATTCTGTAATTATGGCTGCAATGCTTTCTGTTGACTTTCTTGTCTGGTCTGCAAGCTCTCTTATCTGGTCAGCTACAACCGCAAATCCGCGACCCGCTTCTCCTGCTCTAGCACTTTCTATTGATGCATTAAGTGCAAGAAGATTGGTCTGACTAGAAATCTCGAAAATCATATCAGCAATATTTCTTACTTCTTCAGTTTTCTTCTGAAGTTGCTCCATAGAAACAACTACCTGATCATTTACAACTTTGATTTTCTCAGATTGTGTTTCCATCTCACCCATAAGCTCTTTACTTTCATTTATGGCCTCGCTTGAATTCTCCGCAACCTGAACTATATTATCAGAAAGCTCTTTTGTAGCATTTATGGATTCCTGAATATCTTTTGTCATTACAGCCTGCTCCTGTACATTCTCGGCTGTAATCTGAGTACTCTGTCCAATTTCCACAAGTGAAAGATGAACATTGTCTGTTGCTTCCTCAAGATTTCCCATAATGTTTTGTACATTTGACATTCCGTCCTTTACTACCTCAGCAATTTCAAGAACATCGTTTAACATTGTACTCATATTCTCATTCTGAGAATCAACCTTTGCAAATGTATCTCGGTTAAATAAGGCCTTTCGTGAAGTTGTCTGCGCTGCTGCAATAAAAAATAATGTAGCAACAATAGCCTCAACAAACCATCCCGATACCTCTGTTGTACTTAACTGCGAATATACTGTAGCCATAACAATTATAAACTTTAAATCTATAATCGCAGCATATATTATACACATTATTCTAAACGGCTTATAATCATCTACAACAAGTGCTCCTACAATAATAGGCAGCATGTACATAAATACCATCTGGTTGTTTCCTGTCAACACAACAAAACCGTAGGCAACAGCAAATGAACCAAGTTCAACAAATATAAGTCTAGGCATGGCCTTGTTTTTCAAATAAAATACCCATGTAACAACAAGAGATATAAATAATAATCCGGAACCCACAATTGTTGATAATACCCCATTGCCAGCAAGATTCTGCAGCATAAACATACATATCATTAACACTGTTACAAATGTAAAGCCTGTCATATTTAGCTTATTTGCATTTTTCAGCTGATTTTCTCTACTTGCATACTCAAATTCACCCATAGTAACCTCTCCTTTAATATAAATATTTTTAATATTTTAGTTTTTTAGTTTTTTCACATTTTCACTAATCAATAATATTATTCTATCACTATTTTTTCAGAATAACAATAAAAAAACATTTTTTTACACAACTTATATTTTCTTCTCGTGCGAGTGCTCAAAAAATCGTAGTTGCAAAGCAACTGCGATTAATTCCTTAGCGGAGCGTTTTTTGTTGTATAGGAAAGTTTCGAGAACTTTCCTATACAATAAAAAAACTGATGTATTCCTCCAAGCATATCAAAACATGCCTGAGAAAATACATCAGCTATAAATCACACAAATTTATACATCTACGCTATAGTTTGGAGCTTCTTTTGTAATATGAATGTCATGTGGATGACTTTCCTTAAGTGAAGCAGCTGAAATCTTAACAAACTGCCCTTTTTCTTTAAGTGCCTCAATTGTTGGTGCACCACAGTAACCCATACCTGCACGAAGACCACCCATAAGCTGGAATACTGTATCTTCAAGTGTTCCCTTGTAAGCAACACGTCCCTCAACGCCTTCCGGAACAAGTTTCTTCGCATCTGTCTGGAAATATCTGTCCTTAGAGCCGTTTTCCATAGCAGCAATAGAACCCATACCTCTGTACACCTTATACTTTCTGCCCTGATACAGTTCAAATGTACCTGGTGCCTCATCACAGCCAGCAAATATGCTACCCATCATACATACATTAGCACCTGCTGCAATAGCCTTTGTCATATCACCTGAGAACTTGATACCACCATCAGCAATAACCGGTACACCGTATTCCTTAGCAGCCTCATAGCAATCCATAACAGCTGAAATCTGTGGAACACCGATACCCGCAACAACTCTTGTTGTACAGATAGATCCTGGACCAATACCAACCTTAACCGCATCTGCACCAGCTTCGATAAGAGCCTTTGTTGCAGCACCTGTTGCAACATTTCCCGCAATAACCTGTAAATCAGGATATGCTGCTTTAATCTGCTTAACGGCTTCCATAATATTCCTTGAATGACCATGTGCTGAATCAAGAACAATTACGTCAACCTTTGATTTAACGAGAGCAGCCACTCTCTCCATAATATTCTTTGTTATGCCCACTGCCGCACCACAGAGAAGTCTGCCCTGTGCATCCTTTGCTGCAAGTGGATATTTGATTTGTTTCTCAATATCCTTAATAGTAATTAATCCCTTAAGATTGAAATCATCATCAACAAGTGGAAGCTTTTCCTTCCTTGACTTTGCAAGAATCTCCTTTGCTTCCTCAAGTGTAATACCCTGCTTTGCAGTGATAAGTCCCTCACTTGTCATAGACTCCTTAATCTTCTTAGAGAAATCTGTTTCAAACTTAAGATCACGATTTGTAATAATACCGACAAGCTTACCATTCTCTGTGATAGGCACACCAGAAATTCTAAATTTACCCATAAGCTCGTTGGCATCCTGCAATGTATGTTCAGGAGATAATGAAAATGGGTCTGTAATAACACCGTTTTCTGAACGCTTAACCTTGTCTACTTCCTCTGCCTGTGCCTCAACTGACATATTCTTATGAATAATACCGATACCACCCTGTCTAGCCATTGCAATAGCCATACGATGTTCTGTGACTGTATCCATACCTGCACTCATCATAGGGATGTTTAATTTTATAGTCTTTGTCAGGTTTGTAGATAAGTCTACCATATTTTGTGTAACCTCAGAGTACTGTGGAACTAATAACACGTCATCAAATGTTATTCCTTCACCGATAATCTTACCCATTTCAATAATCCTCGCTTTCTGTTGTATTAAAACATGCGAACCTATGATTAATAAGTTCGCATGTATGTCTGTTTCGCTAAAGTATAATATTTTTAACACAAATTGTCAAATACTTTTTTGATTCATATATTTAATATGCATGAACCTTGTTTGGCAAATGATATTTAATAGACTCAATCATTTTTTCTGACGGCTCAAATATAACCTTCGCAACCTTTCCTTCGTCTAAATTAATAACAAAAGCATACTTCTGTCTGTCTGAATATCCTGAAGAGTAATCCATAACCTTGATATTTTTGTTATTATTTGCAGATGAAAGCTTGTCACTGTTAAGTGGAGCCATAACCTCGATTTTACGCATATCGAATTTTCTAGCTCTCTTTCTCTTTCTCTTTCCATAGATAATATCTATATTCAACTCACCGCTTATAAACTGATATTCATACTCTATATCTGTATTTCTGAATATAATTATATCAAGCCATATGATAAATACTCCAGCCATCAGACCAAACATTCCCAAAGCTGCCATACTGAGAAATATGATTATTACCGATGCTATAATCGCAAGAAATCTTAGCAACAATGTCGAATTTGACATTTTTCGTTTTACTATAATTTCACTATATGTGTCGTTCATTTGTATTCTCCTTATTCATATATATAGTCTGTCCAAAAAGGTATATATTCACATTCCTTTTTCAATATTGGTTGCATAATTGTCCGTGGTTCGATTTCTCGTAGTATATAATCCTCTAAATTTTTCCCATACACTACAGCATCTAATCCGCATATAGACAAAACAGGCACTTCATTTACCCCTTCTATCATAGGCATGTACCTATGACCAGCTATAGGTATAAGCAACGGTGCATCTTTTGATACCTTGATGTCAATATACGCGTACTGCATGGCATGTTTAATAGTTTTTATATTTTCCTCACTAAAATCATGCCAATTATAAAAAGCAACATCACCACCTATTATACGTTCATTTTTCGCAAATTTCAAATACTTTTGTGTAGGAACACCTAATTTATATAATTCAAGTAAATCTTTTGGAAACGTAATCCCATAGATTCTATATATATTTGCTAACTCCAAGTCTGTAATAGGTGATGTTATATTATATCCAGATAATCTTATTTTTTCTAGTAATATCTCTTTTTGCATGTCTAACCTTCGTCTGATTAATCCATAATAACAAAACTTTTATAATGATTAGGTGTATAATACCAACTACCATTTCCGCCCTTTACAAGTCTCTCTAGACCTCTACCTTGGCTTTTAGGATACACATCATATTCCTTATATGTTGTATTTGTTGGAAGTAATCTAGTTGCATTTCTATAAATTGCTCCACCACAATAGCCAGATGGTGCCACTCCATATACATTAACATATCCCTTTACATAATATGCGTTAAACGGAATATATGCAACCTCACCATTTCCTCCCTCCGAATACTCATTAGCAGGTCCAGTGCTTATTGTTCTTGTTTGGGCATTTTCATTATTTGTACTATCATTTACAGCAAACTGTGCATATGCCTCTCTTGGAAATAATACTATACATATACACAATATAAGAAAAAATACATTTCTGCTTTTCATCTTTCCATTTTCCCCTTCATCTTAAACATTAGTACATAACATAGCCTATATACCAAAACTTGGTTCCAGCTATGTTACGTTACATTTTTTAGTGTCTTCTTTTCGAATTTCTTTTACCAATTCGAGCCTGACTCAATTACATCATGCCCATTCCGCCACCTGCTGGCATCTGTGGAGCATCTTCCTTTATCTGTGCAACTACTGATTCTGTTGTAAGAAGTGTTGAAGCCACGCTTGTAGCATTCTGTAATGCGCTTCTTGTAACCTTAACTGGGTCAAGGATACCTGCGTCAACCATTGATACATACTCTTCCTTGTAAGCGTCGAATCCGATTCCTGCCTCTGACTCTCTTACCTTATTTACGATAACTGAACCTTCAAGTCCGGCATTTGCAGCGATTGCATAAAGTGGTGCTTCAAGTGCCTTTAGTATAACGTTTGCACCTGTCTTCTCATCTCCTTCAAGAGTAGCAACAAGCTTTGCAACTTCCTTTGAAGCGTGAATGTAAGCAGAACCACCACCTGCGATGATACCTTCCTCAACTGCAGCTCTTGTAGCATTTAAAGCATCTTCCATACGAAGCTTATTTTCCTTCATCTCTGTCTCTGTAGCAGCACCTACACGGATAACTGCAACACCACCTGCAAGCTTAGCAAGTCTCTCCTGAAGCTTCTCTCTGTCAAACTCAGATGTTGTTGATTCAATCTGATTCTTAATCTGTGCAACTCTTGCATCTATTTCACTCTTCTCGCCACATCCGTCAACGATAACTGTTGTCTCTTTCTGAACCTTAACAGACTTTGCACGACCAAGCATATCAATAGTAGCATCCTTAAGTTCTAAGCCAAGCTCCTCTGAGATAACTGTTCCACCTGTAAGGATTGCAATATCCTTAAGCATTTCCTTTCTTCTATCACCGTAGCCTGGAGCCTTAACACCAACTACTGAGAATGTACCACGAAGCTTATTTACAATAAGTGTTGTAAGAGCCTCGCCCTCGATATCCTCAGCAATGATGAGAAGCTTTGCACCTGACTGTACAATCTGCTCAAGCACTGGAAGGATTTCCTGAATATTAGAAATCTTCTTATCTGTAATTAAGATGTATGGATTGTCAAGAACAGCCTCCATCTTATCCATATCTGTAGCCATATATGCTGAGATATAACCTCTGTCAAACTGCATACCCTCTACTAAATCAAGCTCTGTAAGCATTGTCTTTGACTCTTCGATTGTGATAACGCCGTCGTTTGAAACCTTTTCCATAGCATCAGCAACCATGTTACCAACTGCCTCATCACCAGCTGAAATAGCTGCAACCTTAGCAATCTGATCCTTACCGTTAATCTTAGAAGACATCTTCTTGATAGCTTCAACTGCTGTCTCTGTTGCCTTCTTCATACCCTTTCTTAAAACGATTGGATTAGCACCTGCTGCAAGGTTCTTCATACCTTCATTAATCATTGCCTGTGCAAGAACTGTAGCTGTTGTTGTACCATCACCTGCTACATCATTTGTCTTTGTAGCAACTTCCTTTACAAGCTGTGCACCCATATTCTCAAATGCATCTTCAAGCTCAATTTCCTTTGCAATAGATACACCATCGTTTGTAATAAGTGGTGTTCCAAATGACTTATCGAGAACTACATTTCTACCCTTTGGTCCCAGTGTAACCTTAACTGTGTTTGCTAACTTATTTACGCCTTCTTCTAAAGCTTTTCTAGCCTCTGCTCCATACTTGATTTCCTTTGCCATGTCTAATTCCTTCTTTCTTCTATATTATTTTTACGCCTGCAATACTGCTAATACATCTTCTTCCTTAACGATTATGTATTCCTCATCGTCAACCTTTACGTTTGTTCCGGCATACTTTGAATAAACTATTGTATCTCCTACATTAAGTTCTTCCTTAACATCTTTGCCAACAGCTACGACTGTAGCCTCCTGTGGTTTTTCCTTTGTCTGTCCTGGCAATACAATACCTGACTTTGTTGTCTCTTCCGCAACTACCTGCTTGATAACTAATCTGTCACCTAATGGTTTTAAATTCATAATAATAACCTCCTATATTCTACTATATTTTAATGCTTCTTCTGAATTGTTAGCACTCCCTTTATTAGAGTGCTACCATCTGTAGTGTATTTTATACTCACACTATATATATATCAATAGTACTAAAGTACTATACCGACCACAAGAACGGTGAATTTTCTGTGCTCTCACCTTACCTTATTTAAAAAGCTCCGGGCATAATAAAACAGATACTGTTGTGCGTATCCACCATAATCTCCAAAGTTTTCCTCTGCAAACGCCATTATCTTTTCCTTTGGCGTATCTTCATGGAAATAAACCTGCTCCATTATTCGCTTTACCCACACATCAACAGGAAATGCATTTCTATACCCTAGGCCAAATAATAGTACACAATTTGCAACCTTATCACCCACTCCTTTTATCTTCATCAGTTCAGCCTTTGCCTCTTCATAAGACATTATTTCTAACACTTTTGCTGTCATTCCAAGTTCTAATGCCTGTGATGCAGATACGAGATAAGGAGCCCTAAAGCCTGTTTTTAAGGTTCGATATTCTTCTTCCGTAATTTTATTCAGAGCTTCCACCTCTGGAAATGAATAATACTTTCTTCCATTAATCTCTCCTGCTTCTTTGCCAAACTTTTCCGATATAGCCGATACAATTTGCTTGATATGCGGTATCTGTTTATTCTGAGAGATAATAAATGACATAAGCATCTCATGAAACTCCTGTCTTAATATACGAATACCATAAGTTGTATCTATGGCTTCTTTAAGTCGTTCATCTCTCTGCACCAGCCACTTCTTTATGGCACCGTAATCAGTGTCTATATCCAGATATTTCCTCCATATTTCATTATACTCATTTATATCTGTATTATGCAAAGTAACTTTATCCAAACTCTGAGTTATTCTCAATGCCTTACCGTAAGCAACAGTGACATAATCCATATCATCAAGCTTTTGAAAATGAAAGCACTGCCCACATTCAAATATCTGTTCAACATTGAAATCCTCAACTTCACTTAATATTATATTTCCATGCTTTTCTTCTATATACATAGTCTCACCCTTTGTGAAAGCAAAACATAAGATAATTATATTAATCCAAAATGCTTTAATGCCTTGCTTACCCCATCATTTTCTATTCTGTCTGTCACATAATCTGCAATCTTTATTATTCTTTCATCCGAATTACCCATAGCTATACCATATTCAACAAATTCCAGCATCTCATAGTCATTCATGCTATCACCCAAAGCATAGGTATTCCCTTTTGATATTCCCAACTCTGCTATAACTCTTTTTATTCCCTCCGCCTTTGAAAAGCCTTTAGGTATAAGCTCCAGTAGCTGTCCTCCATGATTTACAACTGTATAATCCCTGCCAAAGGTCTTAACAGCCTTTTCATAATCACTTTTTTCAGTGAATACAGAGCTTACCTTAGCTGCATTCATGCCATGTTCATTGTCAGGTATCTCTCGCATAGCAACGCTTATATGCTGTTCGAAAGCCTTATATACCTTCTCGTACTTATGATCCCAATATTCTTGTTTCTCATAATAAAGATAATCATGCCCCTCCGGAACAGGCATAAATCCACATTCACGCAGTTTTCTTACCGTTTCAGCAACCTGGTTCTCTTCCATGTCATAACGCATCAATATTCTTCCATCATATTCTGCATATGTTCCTGCACCCGCTATAACACCATCAAATCCAATATCTAATATAAACGGAAATATCATCGCCTTAGAACGCCCTGTACATATAAATGCCAGATTACCATTTTCACGAAGTTTTTTTATAGCTTTAACTGTTGACTCGGGCACACCAAGTTCATGTGTATATAAAGTATCATCTATATCAAAAAAAAAGATTTTCTTTCCATTTTTTTCATCTCCACATAATTTTTCACCTTTACACATATAATACATTTAATTCCTTTCACAAAATGAAAACTAAACTTAATAAAACGAACGGATATATATTAACAAAAATAATCGCTAATTGCACTAATTTTCTACTTTATTTTTTTTCCAATTAGCTATATAATATAATCATATTATGATTATTTTATTTAATAGTCGCGTGTGCGACAGAATGGAGGGTTTCATGGCAAGCTTTAAGAAATTTCTTGCAGGTACTGCAATTACTGCTGCAGCAGTAGCAGGTGGTATAGCTGTATATAAGAAGTTACAGGAAAACAAATCAAATGCAGATGATGATTTCGACGATTTTGAGGATGACGATTTCGATGATGATTTCGACGACTTAGAAATTGAGAATAGAAATTATACTGTTCTTCCTTCAGATGCTGTTGTTGCAACTGAAGAAGATGCAGAAGAAGATTCAACAACAAAGTAGTTTTTATTCATTTTATTTTATCCTTTCTTCTGTATAGGAAAGTTTCGAGAACTTTCCTATACAAAAATAAAGCGTCAACACATATTGTGCTGACGCTTTTTACTATTCCTGTATATCCAGACTATTCACTTTACCAAGCATTCTTGGTAAGGCATCCTTACCATTTTTCCAAGACTCATCCTTGTAACGATAATCAAACTTATTGATAAACCAGTCTAAATCTTCCTTAACTCTCTTCATATTATCGATAAAAAGTTTTTCTGTTATTTCCATAAAGGATTCAAGCTCTTTTCCAGATAGCTCTTTTGATGCATACTCTACAAGCATTGCATAGTGATCCATACAAAAACCCTTTGAATTCTTATACTTTTCCTTAAAAACTTCGTCGTGCTTCCAAAGGTACATAATGGTTACTATATATCTGTCTAGAACTTTTTCTATTCTGTCACATATAAAGCATGAATCTGACATATTTCTGACATAATTAATCAGACTGGAATTGTCTGCCTTCTTTAAGAATCCACTCTTAGTTTCCGGCTTAAGCTTTGACATAGCTTCAATAACCCCATATGTATGTGTCTGATACATAAGTGCCATCCCCAATCGGTTTCCACGCTCATACATCTTTTTGGCATGTTCCTTGCAGAACCCTACTTTATCAGTCATTGCCCTAACATCTTCTTCCATATATGATGGACCTAGGGTATAATCAAGAGCGTCATTTTCAAGTTTTATGTACATAGCACACACAGGACATTCGCAATCCGTATCAAAAGCATCATTGACTGGAATAGTATATAATTGTTCTGCCATATGTTTGTCCTTTCAATGCATTGTTTCTTGTTGATTTCTATAACTTGTCCTGCAAAAGCTTTCTCATATCTCTAGCTCTATCCTTAAGCTTTGCTGATGCTGTCTTTGATACGATAAGATCTGATAAAAGCTTCATTGACGCAGAATAATCTTCACACTGGCGCGCCAAATCTGCCACAAGATAAATACATGTCCACTCATCCATACCACAAATTGGTGGCATTTCTTTTGTAATAGCAACATTAAAGCCCTCATACGCCTTCTTGATATACTCTTTTTCCTTTACCTTCAATGCAGCAAGAACTTTATCCTTATCCTTTGTGTCTTCTGGAAGATTTTCTCCCTGACCACGAAGTATCCATGCTATCTTAAGACATGTATATGCTTTCTCGCTGGCCTTACCCTTTTTTATAACTGCATTGGCAAGAGCAAGCTGATGTCTGATAATAGCTTCATCATAAGAATATGTCTCACACTTATCATCCACGCCCTTAAAATGTGGTGTTATGTTAGCCTTGATAAGCTTTGCCTGTGCAGATGTAATATTATTAAAGAATCTGCTAAGAGACGAATAACCACACTTATTGCACACTATACAATCATACTTGAGGGAATCTATGCCCTGATACTTTGGACGTAAATCTGTATCTGCTCCAATCATCTTTGCCTTACCGGTTCTAACAGCCTTCGTCTTAAATTCTGTATCGCATACCGGGCATCTATATCCCTTATCAAACAAAAAGTCTTTCTCAACTGGAGCTGCTACCTGTGCAGCTTCCTTTTTATCTGCTGCTGGTTTCTTTTCTTCACTTTCGTACAATTCCATCCCCGAAAGCATACCTAATCCAACCTTACTAAGATCGGAAAACAAATTATCTGCCATATCTATACCTCTCCTTCTGTAAAAACTGTCATATCCAGAGCTTATTACGAAAAAATCTGGTCTGACCACGTTATACTTTCTTTATTATACATTCATCAGCACAAATTCTATGAATTTGTGGTCTGTGTCAATTTAAACGAGCTCTTTAATGAAACTATTCTGTTAAATACAAGGTTTTCAGGAGTGCTATCCTTACAATCAACGCAGAAGAAGCCCTGTCTTACAAACTGGAAGCTGTCATATGCCTTTGCTTCCTTCAGGCTTGGCTCTACATAGCAATCCCTTAGAACTACAAGTGAATTAGGATTGAGATTTAATGAACCATCCTCATTAAGCTTGCCCTTCTCTTCATCAACGATATTCTCATAGAGTCTTATTTCAGCCTTAACTGCTTCCGCTGCACTAACCCAGTGAATTGTACCCTTTACTTTTCTGCCTTCGAAGCCGCTTCCACTCTTTGTCTCTGGGTCATAAGTACAATGAACTGTTGTAACATTGCCATTTTCGTCCTTTTCGAAGCTTACACATTTAACAAAATAAGCATTCATAAGGCGAACCTCATTACCTGGGAAAAGTCTGAAATACTTCTTAGGTGGCTCTTCCATAAAGTCATCACGCTCAATATAAAGCTCTTTGCTAAATGGAAGCTTTCTTGTTCCAAGCTCTGGATTCTCAAGGTTATTATCAGCATCCAGATATTCAACCTGTCCCTCTGGATAGTTATCTATAACAAGCTTAATAGGATCAAGAATAGCCATAGCTCTTGGTCTCTTAAGCTTCAAATCCTCTCTGATACAGTACTCAAGCATTGCGTAATCAACTGAGCTGTTTGCCTTAGATACACCACAAAGCTCAACAAACTTCTTGATAGACTCTGGTGTAAAGCCTCTTCTTCTAAGGGCACTTATTGATACAAGTCTTGGATCATCCCATCCATCTACTATACCATCCTCAACAAGCTTCTTAATATACCTCTTACCTGTGATAACATTTGTAAGATAAAGCTTTGCAAACTCGATCTGCTTTGGTGGCTGTGAATACTCGAGCTCATTTACAACCCACTCATAAAGTGGTCTGTGGTCTTCAAATTCAAGCGTACAGATAGAATGGGTAACACCCTCTATAGCATCCTCTATTGGATGTGCGAAATCGTACATTGGATATACGCACCACTTGTCACCTGTGTTGTGATGTGTCATTCGTGCCACTCTATATATAACTGGATCTCTCATGTTGATATTTGGCGATGCCATATCAATCTTAGCACGAAGAACCTTTGAACCATCCTCGTACTTGCCTGCTGTCATCTCCTCAAAAAGCTTAAGGTTTTCTTCTACTGTTCTATCTCTATAAGGGCTGTTCTTACCTGGCTCTGTAAGTGTTCCTCTGTATTCTCTAATCTCTTCTGCTGAAAGGTCACAAACATATGCCTTTCCCTTCTTAATAAGCTTAATAGCAGCCTCATGCATAGCTTCGAAATAATTAGATGCATAGAAAAGTCTGTCCTCAAAATCTGCTCCAAGCCATTCAACATCAGCCTTGATAGACTCTACAAATTCTGTCTTTTCCTTTGTAGGGTTTGTATCATCAAAGCGAAGGTTAAATTTACCTCCGTACTGTTTAGCTAAACCGTAATTTAAAAGTATCGACTTAGCATGTCCTATATGTAAATATCCGTTAGGTTCTGGTGGGAAACGTGTCATAATATGGTCGTAAACGCCATCTGCCAAATCCTTTTCGATAATCTGCTCGATAAAATTTTTTGAAACTACTGTTTCTTCCATGATAGATATGCCTCCTAAAAAACGTTACTATAATAATTGTACAACAAAAAAGCCCCTCTTGTAAAGGGGCTTTTGGATGATTAAGGATTTATTCAACATTATAGGTAAACTTGAAAATTTTTCTTAACGTTGCTTAACATCAGCTTTATGAGAAAAATCCCTTTTTCTTTTTGCTTTTTCCTTCCTTCTTTGGCTCTTCACCCTTATTCTCGGAAGTCTTACTTTCCTCTGTAGTTCCACCCATAGCCGCATCAAATGCCTTAAGTGCATCTATCTGCTCAGAAGTAAGTTTTTCAGGAACCTGTACAACAAGCGTTACATAATGGTCGCCTCTTGTTGACTTGTTTCTAAGAGATGGAACACCCTTTCCGCGAAGCCTTATGCGTGTATCTGTCTGTGTTCCTGGCTTTATGTTGAAAAGCACCTCTCCGTCAATGGTTGATATACGAACATCTCCACCGAGAGCCGCCTGTGCAAAGGAAATAGGTGCTGTTGAGTATAAATCATATCCATCTCTCTGGAATATAGGATGTCTCATAACACTTACTTGTACAAGTAACTCTCCTCTTGGACCTCCATTTATACCTGGTTCGCCCTTTCCTGCTATACGAACGCTCATTCCATCATCAATACCTGCTGGTATTGTAACCTGTATCTTCTTTCTTGAAGAAATGTAACCTGTTCCACGGCAATCAGGACATTTATCCTTGATAACCTTTCCTTTTCCACCACAATCTGGACAAGTTTGTACATTTCTCACCATTCCAAAGAGTGACTGCTGTGTATATACAACCTGACCCTTACCACCACACTTAGAACATGTGACAGGACTTGAACCAGCTTTGGCACCTGAGCCATTACATGTTGTACATTCATCCTTAAGAGTTACTTCTATTTCCTTTGTTGTACCAAAGCACGCCTCCTCAAATGTGACACGTACTCCAACACGGATATTTGCACCCTTTCTAGGTCCATTGTTTGCCGCGGAGTGTCTTCTTCCACCGCCAAAGAAATCTCCAAACAAGTCGCCAAAAATATCTCCCATATCTGAGAAATCGAAGCCACCAGCGCCACCAGCGCCACCGCCTTCAAATGCCGCATGACCAAATTGATCATACTGACGTCTCTTTTCAGCGTCGCTCAAAACTGCATAGGCCTCCGACGCCTCTTTAAACTTTGCCTCCGCCTCTGCATTTCCCGGATTAGTATCTGGATGATATTTTTTTGCTAACTGTCTATAAGCTTTTTTTATGGCTGCATCATCTGCATTTTTATCTACGCCCAGTACCTCGTAGTAATCTCTCTTATCTGCCATATTAATCTCCATTCCTTTCTAGGAACAAATAGTAATGAAACTTGTCTGCTCCGTTCCTCCACAAGCGTGGAATAAATGTAAATATGATTATGCAACAAACCTCTTCTTTGGGAGGTGTGCATATTTAACGTGGTATAAGGACATGACTGCATGCCCTTATAATCCACATCCTTATATGAGTTATCCTTAAAGATTACTCCTTAAACTTCTCTGTACTCACCGTCAACAACGTCGTCATTATTTGCTGATGAACCTGTGTCTGCTCCCATATCAGCTGCGCCACTCATATCTGGACCTGCCTGTGCTGCACCTGAAGCCTGTGCCTGCTCATACATCTTTGTGAAAAGTGCCTGTGAATCTGTCATAAGCTTTTCTTTTGCAGACTTGATTTCTTCTACATCTGTTTCTGTCATTGTCTCAGGTGTTGTCTTAGCAAGTAACTCCTTAAGTGTATTAAGGTCCGCCTCAACATTTGCCTTATCATTTGCATCAAGCTTGTCGCCTACTTCATTAATAGCCTTCTCTGTCTGGAATACAAGTGAATCAGCTTCGTTTCTTGCCTCAATACCTTCCTTACGCTTCTTATCAGCTGCCTCAAATTCAGCTGCTTCCTTAACAGCCTTATCGATTTCTTCATCAGACATGTTAGAGCCTGATGTGATTGTGATATGCTGCTCTTTACCTGTGCCAAGATCCTTAGCTGATACATTTACGATACCATTTGCATCGATATCGAATGTAACCTCAATCTTAGGTATTCCTCTTGGAGCTGGAGCGATTCCATCAAGTCTGAACTCACCGAGAAGCTTGTTATCCTTAGAGAATTCTCTCTCACCCTGTGTTACTCTGATATCAACAGCGCTCTGATTGTCAGCTGCTGTAGAGAATACTTCACTCTTCTTTGCAGGAATTGTTGTATTTCTCTCAATTAACTTATGAGCGATACCACCCATTGTCTCGATTGCAAGTGAAAGTGGTGTTACGTCAAGGAGAAGGATTTCGCCTGCACCTGCATCTCCGGCAAGCTTACCACCCTGAATAGATGCACCGATAGCAACACACTCATCTGGGTTTAATGTCTTAGAAGGCTCATGTCCTGTCAACTGCTTAACCTTATCCTGTACAGCTGGAATACGTGTAGAACCACCAACTAACAATACCTTACTTAACTCGCTAGCATTAAGACCAGCATCTCTCAGTGCATTCTGAACTGGTACTGCTGTTCTCTCTACAAGGTCATGTGTAAGCTCGTCGAACTTAGCTCTTGTAAGATTCATATCAAAATGCTTTGGTCCATCCTGATTTGCTGTGATGAATGGAAGGTTAATGTTTGTAGTTGTAGCTGATGAAAGCTCTTTCTTAGCCTTCTCTGCTGCTTCCTTAAGTCTCTGAAGAGCCATCTTATCTGTTGATAAGTCAATACCTTCAGCCTTCTTAAACTCTTCGATCATATAATTTGTAATTCTCTGGTCGAAATCATCACCACCAAGCTTGTTATCACCTGAAGTAGCAAGAACTTCAATAACACCATCACCGATTTCAATGATAGATACATCAAATGTACCGCCACCTAAATCATATACCATAATCTTCTGCTCATTTTCATTGTCGAGACCGTAAGCTAAAGCTGCTGCTGTTGGCTCGTTGATAATTCTCTTAACATCAAGACCTGCAATCTTACCTGCATCCTTTGTAGCCTGTCTCTG
>JAFQVJ010000064.1 GCA_017408025.1 Lachnospiraceae bacterium | reverse complement strand
GGCAGCCGGTGCTCCCGTTGCTGTCACCTTTGAATATGGACTTGTAAATGATTTTCTTTTGGAATGGAACGAAATGAAAAACAAATTAAAGACTGGGGAAATCACCCCAAATGAATACTTTGAATGGAAGATTACGTGGCCGCATGTATAAGGAGGTACTTACTATGAATATAAAAAAACACTTAAACAAAAATTTTGCCTTAAATATTTAACTTTAGTATTTTTACAACTGCTATATGTACCTATAATCGGATTAATTGTTACACAATTTGCTTATAAAGACTATTTTACGCATGTCTTCATTGCATTTATTGCAATGTTCGTCATCGCTATGTTACTAATTCTAGTTTATGAAAAAAGATATGCACTACCACCAATTAGCAACATACGTACCTTGGCAAGTTATTTAGAATACTTTTCTACATCAACAATTTCAGATTTAGAATATACAGAGACTATAACTTGGTTTTCGCAAATACTTCATTCTGCTTATATTCAAAAAACAGACTCACAAGACGCATTTACCAAAACCATTAATAAGCTACATTTAATCCTTCGTCCACAAGATAATGACAAATTATGCATCGCATTCAAACATAAGCAATCATTTATTAAGCTTTCCCAAGACTTATGCAATTCATTTGATGATATGCAATCACTTGATGCCAATATATATGCAATACAAAATGAAGAGCCCGAAAAGTACAAATACATAAAATTTACCTTAGACAAAAATATACTATTCTATTTGTTGGTGTTTCCAATACATATATTCGGATGTCTTTTACTCGCCAAATCGGAAAATAGTACTTTCAATTTAACTGTTTTTATAGCAAATCTTGCCCTATATATACCTGCCGACCTATTAGCAATTCTAATATACACAGGTTTTATCAAAAACACAAAGAATCCATAGTACCATTTCAGTACCAAAAGGCATAAAGAAAGCCCGCAAAGCTTGATTTTTCAATACTTTGCGAGCTTTTTAAAATTATTCGAACTCTATCGTTCCAGGTGGCTTACTAGTCAAATCATACATTACCCTATTCACACCCTTAACCTCATTGATAATCCTTGTCATGCATGTCTGCAACACGTTCCAAGGTATCTCTGCTGCCTCAGCGGTCATGAAGTCTGATGTCAATACCGCTCTTAACGCTACTGCATAATCATATGTTCTTTCATCACCCATAACACCTACTGAGCGCATGTTTGTTAATGCTGCGAAGAACTGTCCCAAGTCGGCATCTACGCCTGCCTTTGCCAATTCTTCACGATATATAAAGTCGGCATCCTGTACTATGCGAACCTTGTCGGCTGTTACTTCGCCTACGATACGCACTCCGAGGCCTGGGCCTGGGAATGGCTGACGGAATACAAGGTATTCTGGGAGTCCCAGCTCGAGACCTGCCTTACGAACCTCGTCCTTAAATAATAGGCGGAGTGGCTCGATGATTTCCTTGAAATCTACGCAATCTGGGAGACCGCCTACATTGTGGTGGCTCTTGATTACGGCAGATTTGCCCAGACCACTTTCGATTACATCTGGGTAGATTGTTCCCTGTACAAGGAAGTCTACTGCACCAATCTTTTTAGCTTCTTCCTCGAATACCCTGATGAATTCCTCACCGATAATCTTTCTCTTCTTCTCTGGGTCTGTTACACCAGCTAATTTACTATAATATCTCTCCGCTGCATTTACGCGGATAAAGTTAAGGTCGTAATTTCCGTTTGGTCCGAAGACTGCCTCCACCTCATCACCTTCATTTTTACGAAGGAGACCGTGGTCTACAAATACACATGTGAGCTGCTTACCTACTGCCTTTGACATCAGTACTGCTGCCACTGATGAATCAACGCCACCTGAAAGTGCAAGGAGCACCTTACCATCGCCAACCTTCTCACGAATTTCCTTGATAGTTGTCTCTACGAATGATGACATCTTCCAGTCACCAGAACACTTACAAACCTTGTAAACGAAGTTTGAAAGCATCTTTGTTCCTTCCTGTGTATGCATTACCTCAGGATGGAACTGGACTGCATAAAGTTTTTTGTCAGGGTTTTCCATAGCAGCGACTGGACATACTGGTGTATGCGCTGAAACTCTGAAACCCTCTGGGGCGCACTCTATATAATCTGTATGGCTCATCCAGCAAATTGTTTTTGATGAAACGCCATCAAATAATACTGAATCTGTCTCCACATCAACCTCTGTCTTGCCATACTCACTGACTGGTGCTGTTGCAACTGAGCCACCAAGCATGTATGACATAAGCTGTGAACCATAGCATATTCCAAGGATTGGAATACCCATCTCAAATATTTCCTTTGGACAGTGTGGTGATTCTTCATTATAAACACTGTTTGGACCGCCTGTGAAAATGATTCCCTTTGGATTCATTTCCTTAATCTTGTCCAGACTCATGTTATATGGATGAACTTCACAGTAAACGTTACATTCTCTTACACGTCTGGCAATGAGCTGATTGTACTGACCGCCAAAGTCTAAGACGATAATCATTTCCTTATCCATGTCTGTTTCCTCTTTCTTTGTTAATGTTTCCAATCTGTATAACCTTATCCTTTGCAAAGCATATTTATAGTTGAGTTCTCTGTTAATATAAAACTTTTTACACTTTTAAATTTATACATATAGACCATACAGTGCATAGTATAAGATTACTTGTAGTTTCTTAAAGAAACAACTGTATTTAATTATAAATGACACTATATTCCAATGTCAACCCAAAACAGCGGTTACATTCAAACTACTGATTATTTATCTTCTCATTTAAATCATTTAAATACACCCAGCGCTCCATCTTCTCTGCAAGCTGTGTTTCAACCTCTTCCTTATCTTTGGTAGCCTGGTTTAGCTTTACAAAATCTCTGGCATATGCTGTGATATCCTGCTCTAGTTTTTCCAGCCTTTCCTCCAATGCCATTATCTCGTCATCGATTCGTTCAAATTCACGCATCTCATTGTATGACATTTTAAGCTTAGTACTCTTAGGTTTAGCATTAGTCTTTTCCGCACCATCGCCACCATCAACTCCATCTACGCCATTTCCATTTTTCGTAGCTACACCAGTCTTACCATTGGTTCCACCTTGCGCGCCAGCCAAGGAACCAGCAGTTCCGCCAGTCTTGACCTTTCCACCTGCCTTAAGCTTGGAAGTATTGTATGGATCAATGCCACTCTTCTCTATATAGTCATCATAATTTCCCTCATACTGCCTGATAGTCACATCACCAGTAATCTCATCCTTCTCATATGCAAATATACGATTTGCCATGCGATTAAGAAAATACCTATCGTGGGATACCGATATTACAATTCCATTAAAAGAATCAAGGTAATCCTCAAGCACCATCATTGTTGCAATGTCAAGGTCATTTGTAGGCTCGTCCAGAATCAGTACATTTGGCGCTTCCATAAGGATTTTCAACAGGTACAGTCTGCGTTTCTCACCGCCGGATAATTTGCTTATCATCTGATACTGTAATGTACTGTTAAATAAAAATCTCTCAAGCATCTTCACTGCTGATATAGGTCCTTCTGCTGTCTGAACAAACTCTGCCGTGTCTCTGATGTAATCTATAACCTTCATATTTTCAGGAAGATGCTCATTCTCCTGCGAGAAATAACCTATCTTAACAGTCTGACCTATGTCTACCGTTCCCGTATCTGGCGTTACCTCTCCCATAATTATCTTCATGAGAGTTGACTTACCACATCCATTTTCACCAACTATGCCGATTCTGTCATCTGACAAAAATATATAACTAAAATTCTTTATGAGCGTTGTGTCCCCATATTTTTTACAAATATCAGCCAGTTCTATAGTCTTATTGCCAAGGCGGCTATACACCGAGCCCATCTGAAGCTTCTCGGTTTCCTTTGGTGCCTCCATATCCCGCAATGTCTCATATCTTTGAATATGAGCCTTCTGCTTTGTGCTTCTGGCTCTGGCACCACGCTGTATCCACTCAAGCTCCACACGAAGTATACTCTGTCTCTTACGCTCGGAGGCCTGCGCAATTTCTTCTCGAAGTGTCTTTTCCTCTAAAAACTTCTCATATCCACCTGTGTATCTGTAGATTTTTCCATTGTCTATCTCGGCTATGCTATTGCACACTCTATCAAGAAAATATCTATCATGAGTTACCATCACAAGGGCTGCCTTTGATTTCTTAAGATACTCTTCGAGCCATGCTGACATATAACTGTCTAAATGGTTTGTAGGCTCGTCTAGGACTAATATATCGCAGTCGCTAAGTAATGTAGCCGCAAGTGCTACTCGCTTTCTCTGACCACCAGAAAGCTTGTCAACCACCTGTTCATAATCGTCAAAGCCCAATATATTTAAGATATTTTTAGCTTCTCCCTCAACATTACAGCTGTTATGCTCATTTTTGTTCAAAGAGATAACATAGTCGTATATGGTGATGCCTTCTGGGAATTCAGGGTTCTGTGGAAGATACTTTATCTTTGCTTTATTCGCCTTGATTACTTCACCCTCATCAGTTTCTATGATACCTGAAATTATCTTCAATAAGGTAGATTTTCCTGTTCCATTAACACCTATAACACCGATTTTCTCACTCTCATTTATAGAAAAATCTGTGTTAGTGAATAGCACCTTATCTGTGATTGCTTTTGAAAAATTTTTTATAGTCAGCAAGTTCATTATCGTTCTCCCTATTTCTAACCTGTTTTCTCAACTTTTTGCAACTTATTTTCGTAGCTTATTCTTGCAACTTATTTTTATAACTTGTTTTCTTAGCTTTTTTCACAACTTATTTTCTTAACTTGTTTTATTTGCTCTTTTGTAACTTATTTTTTGTGCCTTATTCTCACAACTCATTTTCTTAACTTATTCCGCAACTTTTTTGTACCTTAGTCTCCCAACTTAATTTTATAACTTAATGTGATGAGCATAATTGCATTTCATCCATCATTCCCACAAAGCCATATTTCTCATAAAGTGGTCTGCCATCTTCTGTGGCTTCCAATGAGATATGGGAAATGCCACGTTCTTTAGCCTCATTTACTAACAAATTCAGCACTTTATACGCTATCCCTCTTCTTCTATATTCTGGTCGTGTATACATATTCATTATATAGGCCTTGCAGCCAGTTGGATTGTCATATGTAGGTAGCACTTGGAAGAAGCTTACACCTCCGGCACCTACAAAAGCTTCATCATGAAAAACTAGATACGCTACATGTATTCCATCATCCAACGCTTTATTATAATATATTCTTGAATTTTCTTCCACATCTTTCATATCCACGTTTTCATCCAGCTTATTAGCTGCCCTTAACACTTCTATGCGGGTTTTAACCAACATCTCAAGCTCGTCCTTGGTTGCTCTTTTAAATGTTATCCTTACACCATCATTCTCTTCACAAAACTCCATTTGTCTATCTCCTTATTCGCATAACATGTGGCATAATTATAACACATGTTGTATTTCTATAGCAAAGAATCTTATTCTTGAAATATTACCAGAAATATTACCTACTGGAATACACTTTCGACGACATAGTTGGTATTTGTAGCTTCCCATACTGGAATTTTTACCTACTGGAATACACTTCCAAACCTATAGTAGGTGCGCCCGATTTATGTTGAACAGCCTGAACAGGAATTTCAAAAGAATTTTGATAGAAGAACTATAATACAGAATGTAGTCAGAAGTGGCAGCTAGAATTCTATACTCTGACATCTTCTTTTCTTGCGAGTGCTCAAAAAATCGTATTTGCAAAGCAGCTGCGATTAATTCCTTAACGAAGCTTTTTGTTGTATAGGAAAGTTTCGAGAACTTTCCTATACAAGAACAAAGTGGACAAGTCCACTTCAACTCCCTAAATCCCTCATTCATGAGGGACTTGCTCCACTTTGTGAGCAGAGCACGGTCAGCTTCAGCTGACACCTTCTTCTCGTGCGAGTGCTCATCCTTAGCGGAGCGTTTTTTGTTTAATAGGGAAGTTTGAAGAACTTTCCTATTAAACAAGAAAAAATCGCCGAGCCTCGACACAATGTCGAATGGCTCGGCGACCAATCATCAACTATTTACTTAATTTTTAAGTTTTTAAATAATCTTCATTTTCTACTATAGTTTAAGATATTTACCCTCATATACTATAGTTTAAGAAATTTTACCTCATATACAATAATTAAAAATATCCAGCCTAATATACTATAGTTTAAAATATCTAACCTAAAGCACTTTAGTTAACATATCTAACCTCGCGTTGAGAGTCTACCGCTGCTTAAACAAGGTTTTACCCAACCATCTGTGATAGATGTCTTGATATTGTGTTACCCCAGAAGATTCCTTTCTCCGTCAAACGATAACCGTCTGCTGTCTCACATACCATATCCTGTTCAATAAGTTCACGGCGAAACCTTTCATACTCTCCTAGATTAGAGCCATACATCGCTTCATTTCTTGGAAGATATGCTGTCTGCACATCACCCTTGAAACGAACTACCTCCACATACTCTGGTACGAAAAGCATTCCTTTTCTTGATGCTAAGTCACTTACACTCTGCTCATACTCATCAAGCTTTATAGGATTCATCAATGCAAGTCCATTTACTGAACCACCTGCACCTGCACCAAGTGGAAGTGTGTCTGCACCCTTGTGCCTGTTCATAATATAGCGGTACCTGTCACTCTTAACCATCTTAGTCAGCTCAAGGAAATCATATCCTCGTTCCTTCATAGTATGGCTGATAGTGTAAAACATTTCCTCATCATTACGCTCATTCCCAGCATTATCAATGGTTGTTTCTTTCATATTGATAAGTGAATACATGGAAAATCCGTCCAGATTAAGCTCTGTGATTTTATCTAAATCTGCCATAAGACTTTCCATAGTCTGACCTGGATAATTGTAAATCAAGTCCATGCTGACTGTTACGCCATCGTATGATTTTAACTGCTTTAATCTCTCGTATGCAGTTTCACCACTTCCGATACGTCCCATCTGCTTTCGACCTTCATCATCAAATGTCTGTACGCCTACTGAAAAACGATTTACTCCATTTTCGATAAGAGTCTTCATCTTATCCTCTGTCAGTTCTGTTACCGTTGTCTCAATAGTAAACTCTGCATCCTCTGTGAAGTTAAGATTTCCCTTCAGAGCCTTTAGAATCTTGCTTAATGCTTCCCCTGACAATGTGGTAGGTGTGCCACCTCCGAAATACACTGCATCAAAGGTTGTAGTTTCTATATATGGAAGGGCTGCATACTGCTCTATCTCTCTAACCACAAGATCCGCATAATTTTCTGCTGGATTTTGAAGTGAACGGCGCATGTTGCAAAAGCTACATATTTTATTGCAAAATGGCACATGAATATAGATTGTTGCAAGCTTGCTGTCATTTTCATTTACGCTCATGAGAGCTGTGTGAGGTGTACCCATACCTGCTACATACTTTTTTCCCTCACTCATGGCACTGTGATGTGTCTTTAATCTTTCCTTAAACATCTGTCCCATCCTCTCTGCATATATCTTTTTTTCTCAGAAATTTAAACATCTGCTTCTATCCTCTCGCGGAACATCTCTGCTGCCACAGCGATATCAGCTTGTGAAGGATGATTGGCCGAGATTGCATATCTCTTTCTCTTTTCAGGTGTTGGCTTGTGAGGACTATTCTCTCCCATCTTCTCAAACATAGCAACCATCTCATCTGAAATCTTTCCCTGACAGATATATCTGCCGATAACGTGATTCTTCTCTTTAACAAGCTCCTCACCAGCTGTAATTGACTTGAAGCCATGCTCTGAATCTGGCCAGAATGCAAGTGTTGCAAATACACCTACCTTCTTACCCTCTATTGTCTTCATAAACTCTGCTGCCTCTGTATTGGCACCACCCTTGTCTACCCAGTAGCCTGCAAGAACTACATCATAGCCACTCATATCCTTTACCTCATTCATTGGGAGGATAGTTTTATCCATATTTCCTAAACCGTGAAAAATCCCCTGTGCAAGCTTCTTTGTATTTCCTGTCTTGCTTGAATATGTTACTAATATTTTCATACTGTAATCCTCTCTGTGTTTTGTATTTTCTTAATCTCTTATTTATCTGGCTTCTTGCCTTATAAAGCTTTATCTCTTTTACTGCAATATAACATTACCCAATATATCAACAGCTTTTACAGCGACATACTCTTATGCTTTAATGACCATAACCGTTATATTCATAAACTGCATCTACATCGCCACTGCATGCCCATATTCTTCTGGCTCGACTATAGGTATCATATATGGGCAATTATTTTGCTTCGACCATTTTATAACAGCATCAATTCCATACACCTCTTTTAGTCTGGCTTCTGTAATGCCACCTTCCACATCTCCTGCGTAGCAGATAGTTCCCTTTTTCATAATGATTAGGTTATCGCTAAACTGCATTGCCTGATTGATATCGTGGAGTACCATCACGATGGTCATGCCGTATTCTCTGTTAAGCCGGCGTACAAGTGTCAATATTTCCATCTGGTAATAAATATCCAGATATGTTGTAGGCTCATCTAAAAATAATATGTCTGTCTTCTGAGCCAATGCTAAAGCAATCCAGGCTCTCTGACGTTCTCCTCCTGATAACTGTCCTACTCTCTTCTTTGCCATATGTTCAAGATTTGTTACCTTAAGAGCCCATTTTACAACTGATTCGCCCTCTTCATCCTCTGATGAAAACATAGTCTGATAAGGCATCCTTCCAAATTCTATTAAACGTTCTACTGTGGTATCTGCTGGAACAGAATTTTGCTGATGAACCATAGCAACATTTCTTGCCATTTCCCTCAATGGGATACGTTTGACATCTCTTCCATCAAGGAGTATCTGTCCACCCTGTGGCTTCAGCTGATTTACCAACAGATTTAATAATGTTGATTTGCCACAACCATTAGGTCCAAGTATGGTTGTTATCTTGCCCTTTTCAATTTTTCCACTAAGACCCTCGATGAAGCTTTTATCTCCATAAGAGAATGTCAGTTTTTTAATCTCCATATCCCTTGCTATCCTTTCTTAACAAATATAAAAAGAATGGTCCACCAAATACTGTTGTAATAACACCTACTGGTATCTCATAAGGTGCAATAATTGTTCTTCCGATGGTATCAGCCGCCAAAAGTATGGTCGCCCCCATAAGTGCTGAAAACGGTATCAGTCTCTTGTGTTCTGAACCCATAAGCATTCGCGATATATGTGGTACAATAAGTCCTATAAATCCGATAACACCTACATACGCTGTGGATATTCCTGCTAATAATACCGCTACCCCTGATATAAGAAGACGAAGTACATTAGGATTGTAGCCAAGACTCTTTGTATTCTTATCTCCCAGCGCCAATACATCCAGACATCTGTGTAGAAGGAATGCAAGCACCAGACCTACAACGGAGTATATGGCAACATACTGTACCTGTGCCCAACTCTTTTTACCTAACTCACCATTTAGCCAGTTAAGTACCCCTTGAAGATTTTCACTATTCATCAACTGAATCATGCTTGTGATACCACCGAGAATGGAATTGACAGCCACACCTGCCAGAACGATTCTCATAGCCGATAATCCTTTTTTCCATGCAAGTCCATATATAATGGCACATGCCATTACACCGCCCAGAAAACCAAACACTGGCATGCTGGCTGCTGCACTTGGAAAGTACAGCATCACTATCATAACTACCACGCTGGCTCCTGCGGATATACCCGTAATACCAGGGTCGGCAAGAGGATTCCTCATGACACCCTGAAGTAATACACCAGACACTGCAAGATTTGCCCCTATTATAATCGCCATCAATATTCTTGGCAGTCTGATATTTCGTATAATACCAGCAATTCCACCCTTATCGCTTGTCAATGCATTCAAAATGTCTTCGTATGACACAGACACACTACCTATGCGAATTGACACTATGATTGTCACGAAGAATATGATAAGTAGAACCAAAAATGCACCTTTTCGTTTCATAGTAATATTAGTTCTCCCCGTATAAAATATCAGCGAGCTTTTCCATTGCCTCTACTGCCTGAAGGTTTGCACTCATTCCGAAATAACCAGTCTCAAGAGCGATAACCTTGTCATTCTTAACGGCGTCAAAGCTCTGCCATGCTACATTTGTCTCAAATTCCTGCTTAAATGCAGCAAGTGACTCCTCTGGATTTGCGTGAGCCATGAATAAAATATAATCAGGATTCTGGTTTGCAAGATACTCCATATCTACTGGTGAGAACGATGCCGGAGCGTCTTTGATAACGTTATCTCCACCCACTCTCTTAACTAAATCACCAACGTATGTATCCTCTGATGCAACCATGAAGCTTCCGCTTGCACCGAAGATAATAAGTACGCTTGGAGCCTCCTTGCCTTCTGTAAGCTTTGCGATGTCTGCTTCCTTCGACTCAAATCCTGAAATAATCTCATCTGCCTCTGACTTTACACCAAATCTTTCGCCAAGCTCCTTAATTGATGTCTTTAATCCCTCATAGCTTGAGAGATTTACAAAGAATGATTCTGCACCGATTGAGTCAAACTGTGACTTCAAATCCTCAGATAATGTATCAACTGATACAACAACTGTTGGTTCTAATGAAGCGATAACTTCCATATCTGGAGCCATAGGGTTTCCGATTCTTGTTGCATCCTTTACACTCTCTGGTAACTCGTAGCTGCTTGTAGGCACACCAACCATCTCAACGCCAAGCGCATCCAGTATCTGCACTACTGCAACAGATGAAGCTACTACATTGTCTTTCTGCTCTGCCTGTGTACCTGTTGTGCTTTCCTGTCCCTCATTATCTGAGCTACCACATCCTACTAATGCTGTAGCCATCATTCCTACTGCCATTAAAGCAGCTAAAAATCTCTTTTTCATACAAACAATTCCTCCTAAATAATTTAATTGATAAACTTTCTCGTTAGTTGGTTAGATTAAACTAACCATTCGGTATAATATCATGGTATAATCCAATTGTGTTTTAAAATCTATCACACTTTTTTCAAAATATTATGTTAAACAACGAGTCAAATAAACAACAGTTATATGCTTGCATATTAACTGTTGCTTATTTGACGAGTGTACAGTATGAGTAACGTAAAGCGTTAGCTTGGAGTTACGAATGCTGCGATTGCGACAGTTTCGAAGAAACGTAGCAATCGGTTTAACACTTATGTATGTATACAAGCTGAGTAACGTAAAGCGTTAGCTTGGAGTTACGAATGCTGCGATTGCGACAGTTTCGAAGAAACGCAGCAATCGGTTTAACACTTATGTAAGTATATATGTACGTAAATATACAAACTAGAAAGGAAAAACATGAACGAACATTTATTTAACCACAACGACATATACACGCTCCTCTATCACGGAGATATAAATGGCGCAATCACAATATTTAAAGAAAAGACAGATGAGTCCGCGTACACACCTGCCACCAGAGCCATTTATTTATCTTCACTTAATATTGGAATATATAACTATATATTGATGAAAGAAAATATATCTCTTCATGATTGCTGTTATGAAAATGAAAAGAAAATAGCCACAGTCACTAAAGATTCGCTCATTACTACTGGTGCTGAAATCATAAGTTCCTTTGGGCTTGATAAAAGATATATGATAGAAAAGTATTCAAACTTGCACATAAAAAATGCTATGTACTATATACATGCCCATATCAATGAACAGATAACTCTAGGTGATGTATGCAATGCTATCAGTATCACACCGTCTTATCTATGCCAATTGTTTAAAAAAGAGGTTCAGATAAGCTTCTGTGATTACGTTATGTCGCACCGTTTAAAACTAGCTAAAGGGCTTCTTAAGCGTACAGATTACTCTATAGAAGAGATTGCTGAAAAATGCGGCTTTAAAAATGGCTCGTATTTCGCAACATGCTATAAAAAAGCCTTCGGCTTTTCACCATCAAAAGAGCGTATGAGGGCAAGTTAATTCTTGCCTTCATACGCCCTTTATTTCTGTTATTTGCCCACAACATACGTTGCTTTTGTAAATTTGTTTTGTCCAATTATAAACTTATTTCCTGTTACTTTCTTTGACATTTCATTTGTGATAATAAATTCCTTGGTCACATTAACAAATAACTGCTTTTCCCCTTGCTCTACCAAATAATAGGATGACATATCATCAAAGCTGTCTACTACATTAAGAACTCCTGGTGAAACAATGAAATCTATTATCCACTGTACTGGAGTTAATTTCTTTCTGCGAAACAATGGATAGATATCTGCATCAGGATATTTTGACACTACCACCGCATCTGACTTACTGCGACATTTTCCATGTTTCTCATATTCATCTAAATTGATAGCTTCCTTAATCTGAATAATGTCCTTAGCTTCTCCGTCATTCAACAAATAATCAACACTTACATTTAACAGCTTAGCTATTGCCTTAAGGTTCTCCACATCTGGCATTCCCTTGCCCGATTCCCACTTAGCTATGGCTGATCTGGATACCGACAGTTTTTCCGCCAACTGCTCTTGAGATAATCCGGACTGTCTTCTTGCTTCCTTTAATTTCTCTGCTAATGTCATATTTTTTCCTCCTATTTTAGCCAGATTTAGTTCTCGTCTAAACCTTGAAGCAAGTTTATTATATCATACCAGTAACACGCAAGAAACCCTCTGTAACGGCATTGTTACGAAGCGTAACATCCTCTAAATTGGGGGATTTTCTGCACTACAATAACCTCATAATCACATCATAGCTTTCTGGTCTATGAGGGTATGTACAATCAGAACAATCCTTAATCTGTATGCCATTATATTCTATATATCTCGGTGTCCCTGGGCACGCCTCCTTGCCGTATAACGGACAATAGCAGAACATACAATTACATTCTGCTAGTCCCTCATGACAAGGATAATATTCACAATCTTTATTCTCAAAAAAACGCGATGAATTTTTCATCTTCATTTCATCCCCTTCTGTCAATCCTATACCATGATATGAGTGTCAAATATATATTTTGCCACTCACATCATATACCAAAATCAGTGACAGCAATGTCCTTCTTCACAAGCTGCAAACTTTTCCTTTTCGTACTCAATTCCATTTTTATCATAATAATCCTTCACCGCAGATTTTATTGCCTCTTCTGCAAGAACCGAGCAGTGTATCTTGTGTGCAGGAAGTCCGTCAAGTGCTTCTGTCACTGCCTTATTGGTAAGCTGTAAAGCGTCAGATACATGCTTTCCTTTGATAAGCTCTGTCGCCATTGAACTTGACGCTATGGCACTGCCACAACCAAATGTCTCAAACTTTACATCCTCTATCACATCATTCTCTATCTTCAGATATATCTTCATTATATCTCCACACTTTGCGTTGCCAACCTCGCCAATACCATCTGCATCCTCGATTACACCTACATTTCTTGGATTACGGAAATGATCCATTACCTTTTCACTATATAAAGCCATATTTCTTTCCTCCTATCAATCATAAATTATTCTGGCAACTAAGTAAATCTCTTTTTTGATTTACCTAATATCTCTTATCCTATTACATAATTCATCTTTTATCTGATTCAACTAATATCTATTATCTGATTCAACTAATATCTCTTTTACCTTATTTACCTTATTTACCTTATTTACCTTATCACCCTCTTATCCGATTACATACTCTCGCTTACCATTCTGTAAATCTCTCCAAACAGGTGAGATTCCTCTTAAATATTCTACAACTTCCTTAACCGCTTTTATAATATATTCTACTTCCTCTGAAGTATTTTCCTCAGACAATGATAGTCTCAATGATCCATGAGCCACCTCATGTGGTCGTCCAATTGCAAGAAGCACATGACTTGGATCGAGAGAACCCGATGTACATGCTGAACCAGAAGATGCATACACTCCCTTATCATCAAGTAGCAACAGTAATGATTCCCCCTCAACGCCCTCAAAGCACAAATTCACGTTACCCGGCAAACGTTTCTCACCGTCACCATTTAAAATAGAATGTGGAATCTCCAACAAGCCCTCTATAAGCCTGTCCCTCATAGCTGTAAGCTTCTTTCCATTATCATCTATATGGTCGTTAGCGTCCTTAAGTGCTGCCACCATGCCCATAATGGCTGGAATATTTTCTGTGCCTGCACGCTTGCCTCGCTCCTGTGCTCCACCTTCTATAATATTTGTAAGCATTATTCCCTTTCTACTATATAATACACCAATCCCCTTCGGGCCATGGAATTTGTGAGCTGATAATGACAGCATATCAATGTTCTGCTCCTTCACATTTATATGAATGTGTCCCACTGCCTGAACCGCATCTGTGTGGAATATAACTCCACGCTCCTTGCAAACTTCACCTATTTCGCTAATAGGTTGAATAGTTCCAATCTCATTGTTAGCATACATTATTGTTACAAGACAGGTATCAGGACGAATATTCTCTGCCACCTGTTTCGCTGTGACCAACCCCTTTTCACCCACATCCAATAATGTTACTTCAAAGCCCTCCTTCTCAAGCTTCGCCAATGTATGAAGAACTGCATGATGCTCAAAGGCAGTAGAAATAATATGCTTCTTACCCTTTCTTTCCCCAAACCTGGCGGCAGAAACAATGGCCTGATTGTCAGCTTCACTTCCTCCTGACGTAAATGTAATCTCTCTGGCTTCACAGCCTAAAATATCTGCTATTGTCTGTCTTGCTACATTAAGGTTTTCTGCTGCTTCCTGTCCCACACTGTGAAGACTTGACGGATTGCCATACACCTTATCCATATATGGTAACATGGCATTAATAGCCACTTTGCTCATCTTTGTTGTCGCTGCATTATCTACATATACTTTCATGTCTAACCTCCTTGTGCTCTATAGTGCTCATTTTACATACTTTTTTCTTGCAAAACATTATTCATATTTTTCCTACTCGTTTAGTAGGTATTTGCATTATATTCCTAAAGGTCATACACGTCAATAGATAATTAAATTTTTGCTCATGCTTATCTAAAAACGTCGATTATACATTAAGAGAGTATATAGATGACTTAGCTATCTTGATTATTTCTTAAACAATCATAACCTATTCTTTACCCACTATAAGAATAAAAGTTGTTTCCAGCAGGTAATTTTGCGGACTCATGAAACTAGCATTACCCACTGCAAGGATGCTAGTTTACTTCAGTAGGTAAAAGACAGGCGACGAAAATAAAAGAGTATATTTTTTTGATTCATGTAAAAAAAGTTAGCGTTTCTTATTACATTGTCCCACAAATGCCTAAGAATTTACCGTGATGACGACGGCAAAAGACCGCCACTGACATGATGTCAGATTGGCGGTCGGTTCTGCATATAGATATAAAAGTATAATGCAATGTAATTAGAAACGATTATTTTTCGTAACTAAGAATCAGAAAAAAATATACTCTCTTATTGTATAGTCGCCGTTTTTAGATGTATATAATTTCCAAATTGCCAAATACAATCTCACCAACTATTTCCAAACAGTTACCACTTGTACCCGTGTATTTACCTTTTTCGTTTGCACTGCCAAATACCTTTGTTGTTCTCAAATCCACATTCCACTCCTTAGGTATATATAATGTAGTTTTTCCGAACACGCTCTCCACTTTGATTATAGCGTGACCCTCGTATAGCTGTGCGTTATCAAAGTATATACATGAGCTACTGAACACATTTTCAATCTTGCCTCTCTGAAGATTCTGACATGTAATGTATCTCACACCTGTGCTAAATACAACCTCGCTTGAAAATGTTGTATCATCCTGTGACATTTCCTCATGAGATTTCTTCTCACCATTTATTGTACCATTCTCATTGTCCCAAACAACATGTACACCTGCATGTTCTGTCCAATTATCATTTTTCTTTTTCTTCTTAAATATCATACTAAGACCGATAGTTCCAAAAAATGCAGCAGCAAGTACTGGCCAAGGTGTAAGATTTTCTATACCTAGTGCCTCATCAAACAATATGGCTGCGAATGCCAATGGAAACAACATATTTCCCCAGCTAAGATGCATTAAACCACTTACAAACCATACCGCAAGGCATCCACCAAATATCACTGTCCATACGCTTATATCTCCGAAATACCCCATGCTTCCTACAATAACGAAGGCTGCTATCAATATGAAGATTAATCCCCAAATTATATTTTTCATTGATTTCATATTTTTCTCCTCTTTTCTGCCAGTCTCTCGACTAAAGCTTTATAGTAATTTCTGGATACATACACCTGCTTGTGACAATCACTAAACTCCACAACGCTTGATGATGTAATGTTTTTTGTTATTGAATATATATGATTCAAATTTACTATGGTTGATTTAGATATTCTCATAAAATATCCAGGTAACAATTCCTCCAACTCATACAGCTTATATTGCGTCTCATATATATCATTTTTTGTATGCGCCCTTATCTCCTTATTTTCCGTTTCGAAAAATAATATTTTCTCAAGTGGCATGTAATATTCTTTCTCATTCTTATGTAATAGGATTGTTAAGTCGCTGGCTGCCTGTTCTGTCAATGCCTGTTGAATTTGAAGTATTCGTTCATCCAGCTTCTTGCATTTGATGATGACTGATTCCTCCACCAAATCCTCATCCACTTCTATGGTGACCTTCATTTCATGCCCCCTTTCTCTCATGTAATCTACGTTGTCTCTTTATATATGAATTTCTACCTCATATATATGTTGCTTCTTTACATATATGTTGCTTCTTTACATATGAGTTGTTTCTTCATATATAAGTTGCTTCTTCATATATAAGTTGCTTCTTCATGTATGAATTCTCCGATTTATACATGAAACATTTCTTTGTAACAGCTGTTATGTGACTAGTATATCATCAAGATATTTTTTGTAAATGGTTTGAAACCAACAGGTAAATTTTCGATACCAAGATGCAAAAAATCTTTACCAATTTGTTCAATATTAATCTTTACTTTTCGTTATATAGTAGTATAATTAAGGACGTTTGGGTCAAAATCCCTAACATTCGTAGCCATGTTTCGGCTACAAAAAATAAAATACGAAAGAGGTATAAAAATGTTACCACAAATTTTAGCTGTAGTGATATTTGTTGCAATGTTTATTCTGATTGTTACAGAGATCGTTGAAAGACATATCATTACATTAGGTTGCGCAGTACTCACATTGCTTCTCGTATTCGGTCTCGGTATGCAGAGTATGGATGCCATCGTACAAACTCTCAATGTACATAGCATTTTTACACTTGACTTCTGGTATGCCGCAGGCGAAACTAGTGAAGCTTCAAGTGGTATTAACTGGGAAACTATTATCTTTATTGCAGGTATGATGATAATGGTTGAGGGTATGGCTCATGTCGGATTCTTCCGCTGGCTTTGTATGAGAATTGCAAAGATGGTTAAGTATAAGGTTATTCCTATCTTTATGACTTTCATGATTTTATCGTTTATACTTGCTATGTTTATTGACAGTATCACAGTTATTCTCTTCTTAGCTGCTGTTACTGTAGAATTATCACAGCTTTTGAAGTTCAATCCTGTCTCAATGATTTTGGCAGAGGTATTTTGTGCAAACCTTGGTGGTTCTGCAACAATGTGTGGTGATCCACCAAATATCATTATCGGTACATCATTTGGTTATTCATTTGCAGACTTTGTATTGAATACAGGTGTTATCGCTTTAGTCGCTTTAATTTTTGTACTTATATATTTCTACGTTGCATGTAGAAAAGAGCTTACTGCTGGTAATGCAAAGTTAGAGGAGCTTTCCTCCCTTCCTAGCCCTGAATCTGCTATTACAAACAAGGGTGGATTCATCGTAAGCTGTATTATATTCCTTGCAGCTGTTGTGTTGCTCATCACTCATGCCCAGACAGGCTTAAGTGTAGCATTTATCGGAACATTTATTTCCATTATTACACTTATTACTTCTGGAAAAGCTGCTTTGAGTCTCTTGAAGAAGGTGGATTACAAAACACTTCTCTTCTTTGTTGGTCTCTTTGTTGTTGTAGGTGGTCTTGAGGAGACTGGCATACTTGAGATTTTAGCTGATTTTATCGGTGATATAAGTGGTGGAAACGCAAAGATTATGATAGCTATAATCATTTGGGTATCTGCTATTGCTAGTGCATTTATTGATAATATTCCATTTGCAGCTACTATGATTCCTGTTATCAGCAATCTTGCCGCTACACAGGGTGTTAACTTAGAGGTACTTTCATGGGCCCTTGCCGCAGGTACGGATATCGGTGGTAGTGCTACTCCAATCGGTGCTTCTGCAAATGTTGTAGGTATAGCTACCGCAGCAAAATCTGGTCATATTATTCGTTGGGGAAAGTATTGCAAACTTATGGCTCCTGCGACTATAATAGTATTAATTATTTCTACTGTTATGATTTTTGCAAGATATTTATAAAAGGAGGCAGTTACAATGAGTCAGTTGATTATTTCAGTTGGACGTGAGTTCGGAAGTGGTGGACATGAAATTGCAGATAAATTAGCTAAGCACTATGAGCTTCCACTCTATGACCATAATCTTTTAAGAGAAGTTGCTGCAAGCATGAATGTAAATCATGATGAGCTTCAGCCTTATGATGAAGCTAAGAAAAACAGATTCTTCTCTCGTACTGTTCGTGGTATGAGCAGCAGTGCGGCACACAATGTTGCGCAGCTCCAATTTGATTACCTTAAGAAGAAGGCTTCTAATGGAGAGTCATTTGTTGTTGTAGGTCGTTGCTCAGAGACAGTTCTCAAAGACAGTCCAGCATTAGTTTCTCTCTTTATTCTTGGTGATAAGGATGCGAAGGCTGAGCGTGTAATGAAGCTTTATAACAAGGATAAAAAGGATGCTCTTGAGCTTATGGAAGAACATGACAAATATAGAAAAGAGTATCACAACAGCCATTGTCCTGGTAAGTGGGGTGATTCAAGAAATTATGAATTATCTATCAATAGCAGCAAGCTTGGTGTTGATGAAACTGTGAAGATTATCACAGCTTATATTGACGCTAGACGTAAATAAATATATAGATTATTTTTATTGTATAGAAAAGTTTCGAAGAACTTTCCTATACAATAAACAAAAAGCAGGGAGTTCATAATGAATTCCCTGCTTTCTTATATATACATTACTTTATATTTTGATCTTATACTATTGCCAAATACCTCTTAACTATTCTGTTCCATATCCTGTGCTATCTGAATATCTGCCGACTGCGATGCCATTGGTTGTTGCTCCATTACCTGCTGTGCCATTGGCTGCTGATAATAGCCCATATTCTGCACTTGCTGCTGTATCATCGGCTGCTGCATCATTGGCTGCTGCTGGAACACATTATATGTATTAACTGGTTTATCATTAAGTAAAAATGCCTTAACACATAAATATGCAATACCTAATATTATAAGAATAGCCCCCAATACGATATACAGGATGCTTGACGTTCCCATATGTACAGCCTGGTATAATGAGCTTTCTTCCATGAATATTTCAATAAGAATATAATTTGTAATCGCCAATGCAATAATAATCACGCCAGCTACAATTGACCATACTCCTGAGAACTTTGCCTTTAAAGGCTTCTTTATGCTCTGTGTAAAGCTTATGCACGATAATACTGTAATGATAAATATAAATGCACATATACATATTGGTATAGCTTCAAGTTCTTCTAACATAAGTACATTCAAAACACCAAATGTTATGTCCTTGACACCATTTCCTGTATATGAGAACTGTGAGAAACCAAATGCAAGGTACATGAATATAGAAGCAATTGCGCCTATAAAACCGAATACTCCAGTTATAATATATCCCTTGGCTTTTTCAGCTCCTTTTGCCTTGTCTATAACATTAAATATGTAGTTTAATAACATTGTACATACAGCGAATATAACAGGCAAGTACCAACCTACCGATAGACTCATGTTCTGTAATGAATAACGTGTTGAACCATCTACATAAGCTGCTGCATATCCGTGGTAATATAAATATGCCGCAAACATCATCTCCATCGCTAAAATTTCCTTTGCAAAACCATTAACCTTCCTAGTAGGCTTTAAAGTTGCAAGCTTGATGATGTATACAACTGCTGTGATGACTCCAACAAGTGCAATTAATACTGGCACAAAAAGCATTATTATAGTTATTATGTGAGTGAATATTTCCCATCCACTTAAATGTCTCCATACAGTGCTGTCAATTGCCTCTACAGCCCCCTTTGTAATGTCTATGATATTGTAACCTTCTGATTTGTAATTGTAAAGCGCAACTGAAACCATAGGCATCAATGTTGATAATGCTGTAATAAGGGCTGTTACCATGCAGATAGCTGTCATAATTATTCCCTTAACATCTCTCTTCTTTCCCATTGACTGTTGCTGCATCATCGGCTGTTGCATCATTGGCTGCTGTTGCAATTGACCTTGTTGCGATGACATCTGTTGTTGCATCTGATAATTACTGTAAGTATTTGCGTTGCTGTCTCCAACATAATTACTATTGTAATTATAATAATTGTTGTAATCCATCTTCATCCTCCATCTATATAAAATATAACAGATTAAATTCTACCATATTTATACATTATTCGCAAATCTTAATGTATACTAATATCAGGAATAACGCATGCTCTTAATCATATAGAACACCCTTCTTATGTTCATGTTATATTAAATAACACTATTCATAAATAAGATGTCCTATTCTTTTTATATAGATGTCTATTTCAACAATTACTCCATAATGATACTTTTTATATTTTTATGTTTTATACTAGTCGCTATAGCTTACTTCCAGAGCTCTTAAATTGCCAAAGTCATTTATTGCCCATTGCGCCATAAGCCAATTTACTTCTGATACATTTTTTTAAACCTGTCTTATTGTTTTAATTAGCTCATTAATTCTCTGGATAATTATAGATAAGTTTAACTTCACCACTAGTTAAATTCTTGCAGTAAACCTCCGTTTTAACCCAGTCATAACCATCTCTCCAACCCACACTAACTTCCTCATTATATTTACTGTAAACAACTGTGTAATATACAATGTCATCTATCAATTCAATGTTATATACGTCTGTTATGTAATCTGCTTCCTGTGGAAAATCTGAAGTTGTAATTAAAGATGTACAATTTCCTGTAGTATCTTTGTACAACCAATAACTCCAATCGGAAACATAAAACGGCTCCTGTAATTTTCCTAATTTCATATCACTATCGCTAGATGTTTTTGATTCTACATCTGTTTCATGTACTGATATTTGTCTAATATCATCATAAGAGTCTGCGTAAATTAGCTTAGTTTTTCCATTCTCATCATATACGTAAAACTGCTCCGCTGCATCCGTTGCCAATACTTCATTATTTTTTCCGTCCAAAGTTACCCTACATACATTTCCACCCTGGTAATAATTTGCTGTACCTGCATAACCACCATATGAATAATACACATATCCATTATGTACTTGCATGCACTGTACATCTACTTCTCCACCATCTGCAAACTCATATAAATTTGGCATTGTAGTCACAAGCAAGGCATTATTACCATCTAAATCAACTACACCTATACCCAGTTCTCCCAACGCCCCATTAGTAAAGTTCGAAGCTGGGATTTGATAGAATATTTTTCCATCATCATATGCTAAGAAAGAACCTTCTGAATATATCTCACTAATCTTATCTGCTTTGATGTCAATAGACGATATTACGTTATTACTGCCGTCAATTTTTTCTATAATAAGTATTTCTCTTTCCTCATCAACAGCCAATATTCTTCCCTTGCACACAGTAGCTAGCGTAGTGCGATCCCACTTTCCATCTACCTTGCTTATGACATTTATCTCTCTCTCACTTAAGGATAACATTTTTTCAAAGTATAACTTGTCTCCAAGTATATACAGATTTCCTGCTCCCGTTGTAGTAAGTATTGTCTCTTTTATTCCATCTGCATTTTCATATACCAGTTCGTTCTGTGTTGTGGCAATCAATGAATATGCTGCTAATACCGCCTGTTTCTCGTAGCTTTCACTGTTATATTTCCAATAAACTATTTGGTCTCCATATTTTACAACAGTTCCACCATTGTTAGATACTTCGCAGTTTTCTACTGGCTCAACGATTTCTTCCTTTGGCGCAGTAGTAGTCTCTTCCACAGTTGTTGTATCATTTTCTTCTACCATCGTTGTTGTTATTGTTGGGACTGTAGCCTTTTCGTCATCGCTACTACTACATGCAGACATTGTAACTACCATGCTGCTAGCACATAATGCTAAAATCAATTTTTTCTTCATAATATATGCCCTCCTCAATAATGCTATATCTTTCCAAATCCAATATACCATATTCCATTTATTTTAGCAAAATCAAAAACGTCTAAAGCCAGTGGGATTGCGGTATCCTTATTTCAAATACTTCATCACATACTGTCCGGTATACGACTTCTTACACTTGGCAACTTCCTCCGGTGTACCCTGTGCAATAACAGTTCCACCCTTGTCGCCACCTTCTGGTCCTATATCTATGATATGATCAGCCACCTTAATGACATCAAGATTATGCTCTATGACAACTACAGTATTGCCACCCTCTGACAGCTTACGCAGTATGTCAACTAACTTATGAACATCTGCAAAATGAAGTCCAGTTGTTGGCTCGTCTAAGATATAGATAGTTTTTCCTGTATCACGACGGCTAAGCTCTGTGGCAAGCTTAACTCTCTGAGCTTCACCACCAGACAATGTTGTGGACGGCTGTCCCAGACGGATATACGATAATCCTACATCATTCAATGTCTTAATCTTTCTGTAGATAGACTGCTGATTTTCAAAGAAGTGTGTCGCCTCTTCAACAGTCATATCAAGGACATCATATATGCTCTTGCCCTTGTACTTAACCTCAAGTGTCTCTCTATTATATCTCTTACCCTGACATACCTCACATGGAACATAAACATCTGGAAGGAAATGCATCTCAATCTTAATGATACCATCACCGGCACATGCCTCACAACGTCCGCCCTTGGCATTGAAGCTGAAACGTCCTTTCTTATAACCTCTTGCCTTTGCCTCTGCTGTAGCTGCAAACAAATCTCTTATCTGGTCAAATACCCCTGTATATGTGGCAGGATTTGAACGTGGTGTCCTGCCTATTGGCGACTGGTCAATATCTATAACCTTATCAAGCTGCTCTACACCCTCTATTCTATCATGGTCACCAGCTATGGTTCTTGCCCTGTTGAGCTTCTTCGCCAATGATTTATATAAAATCTCATTTACAAGAGAACTCTTTCCAGAGCCTGACACACCTGTAACACATGTCATGACACCAAGTGGAATCTCCACATCTATATTTTTAAGATTATTTTGTCTTGCTCCTATAACCTTTATATAACCAGTTGGCTTTCTGCGCTCCTTTGGCACAGGTATCTTCATCTTTCCACTAAGATATGCACCTGTGATAGACTTAGGATTCTTCATTATCTCTTCTGCCGTACCTGCAGCAACTACTTCTCCACCATGGTCACCTGCCCCTGGTCCAATATCCACAATATAATCCGCAGCAAACATAGTATCCTCATCATGCTCTACTACGATAAGGCTGTTACCTAAGTCGCGAAGATGAGTCAGTGTGCTAAGCAGCTTATCATTATCTCTCTGATGAAGACCAATACTAGGCTCATCTAAAATATATGTTACACCTACCAGACCTGAACCAATCTGTGTGGCCAGACGAATTCTCTGCGCCTCGCCACCAGATAGGGATGCCGTAGCTCTTGTAAGAGTCAGATATTCAAGACCAACATTGACAAGAAAACCAACCCTCGCCTTTATCTCTTTAAGTACCTGTTCTCCAATAAATTCCTGTCTTGCCGTCAGCTTCATTTCATTGAGATATTCTTGCAAATCTCTAACTGACATAGAGGTTATCTCATATATATTTTTATCTGATACTGTTACAGCTAAGGATTCTTTCTTTAATCTCTGTCCGTTACATTCCTTACATGGAGTGATATTCATATACTGCTCATACTCTGACTTCATAAGCTCAGATGATGTCTCTCTGTAACGTCTCTCCATGTTTTTAATAAGACCTTCAAACGGCACATCATAGACACCCTCGCCACGCTGTCCCTTATAATGAACCTTCAGTACTTTACCACCTGTACCGTGGATAAACACCTTTTTAACATCGTCACTTAGCTGCTCAAATGGAGTATCTAAACTAAAATTGTAAGCCTCCGCCAGCGCTTCAAGTGTAGCATGAGTAAAGCTTCCCTTTTCACTTGATGACTGCCATCCCATACACGACACAACACCCTCATTAAAGCTTAAACTAAGATCTGGCATCATAAGCTCTGGCAAAAATTCCATCTTGTAGCCAAGACCCACGCATACAGGGCAAGCTCCAAATGGATTGTTAAACGAAAAGCTTCTAGGCTCTACTTCATCAATACTTATTCCACAATCAGGACAGGCAAAGCTCATAGAGAAGTTAATAGGTTCTCCATCTATAACATCTACTATCATAAGACCATCAGCCAGATACAAAACATTCTCAATGGAATCTGTGAGACGTTTTTCCATACCCTCTTTAACTGCCAATCGGTCTACAACGATTTCTATATTATGCTTGATATTTTTATCTAAAGTAATATCCTCCGACAGCTCATAGAGGTTGCCGTCAACAATCACACGGACATAGCCAGCCTTCTTCGCCTGCTCCAGCACTTTCTCATGACGTCCCTTTTTGCCTCTGACAACTGGTGCCAGAAGCTGTATCTTTGTCCTCTCAGGAAGCGCCATAATAGTGTCGACCATCTGGTCTAGACTCTGCTTTTTTATCTCCTTGCCACACTTTGGACAATGAGGTATACCTATTCTGGCATATAGAAGTCTGAAATAGTCATAAATCTCTGTGACAGTCCCAACTGTTGAACGTGGATTTCTGTTTGTAGACTTCTGATCAATGGATATAGCTGGCGACAATCCTTCTATACTATCTACATTAGGCTTCTCCATCTGTCCTAAGAACTGTCTTGCATATGATGACAATGACTCCATGTATCTTCTCTGTCCCTCTGCATAGATAGTATCAAATGCAAGAGATGACTTTCCAGAACCAGATAAACCAGTTAATACAACAAATTTATTTCTCGGAATATTCAAATCAATATGCTTGAGGTTATGCTCAGAGCCACCTCGTATTTTTATAAAATCGCCTTTATTCTTATCTAAATCTGACATCTTAATTTCCTTTCTTACACTAGGTGCTTCTTTAACTCCATCATCTGGTCACGAAGTTGCGCCGCAGTCTCGAAATCCAGCTCTGCAGCCGCCTTTTGCATCTGTTTTTGTATCTTGCCAATAAGCTTTGCAAGCTCCCTCTCATCCATTGACTCTGGGTCTTTTTCAAGCTCATTTACAGTCTTCTCAGCAGCCTTAGTTATACTAATAAGGTCGCGAACCGCCTTCTTGATCGTAGTAGGCGTAATCCCATGCTCCTCATTATATGCTTCCTGTATAGCTCGACGCCTGTTAGTCTCGTTAATTGCCGCTCGCATGGAATCTGTAATAGTATCAGCATACATGATAACATGTCCCTCTGCATTTCTGGCAGCACGTCCCACAGTCTGTATAAGAGATGTCTCACTTCTTAAGAATCCCTCTTTGTCAGCATCAATTATGGCTACCAGTGAAATCTCCGGAATATCAAGACCCTCTCTAAGCAGGTTGATACCCACAAGTACATCAAACACATCAAGACGCATATCTCTGATAATCTCTGTTCTCTCAAGTGTGTCTATATCCGAATGAAGGTATTTTACCCTGATACCAACATCCTTCATATAATCTGTCAAATCCTCTGCCATGCGTTTTGTCAGTGTAGTAACGAGAACCTTATTCTTCTTATCAGTTTCTTTCCTAATCTCACTGATAAGATCGTCTATCTGCCCCTCTACCTTTCGCACATCTATAAGTGGGTCGAGAAGTCCTGTCGGTCTGATAATCTGCTCAGCTCTCAAAAGCTCATGTTCCCCTTCGTACACATTTGGCGTGGCAGACACAAAGAGCATCTGGTCAATCTTGCTCTCAAACTCTTCAAAATTCAGCGGTCTATTGTCCTTCGCCGAAGGAAGTCTGAAACCATAGTCTACAAGTGTTGACTTTCTCGACTGGTCGCCTGCAAACATACCACGAACCTGAGGCACTGTTATATGCGACTCATCCACTATGATAAGAAAATCATCTCCAAAATAATCCATAAGTGTATGAGGTGTCGCCCCAGGCTGCAATCCTGCCAAGTGTCTGGAATAATTCTCTATTCCCGAACAAAAGCCTGTCTCTCTAAGCATCTCTATATCGAAATTAGTTCTCTCAGATATTCTCTGCGCCTCCAACAGCTTGTCTTCACTTTTAAAGTATTCAACTCTCTCTTTCAGCTCTGCTTCAATATTTTTTGCCGCTTCCTTTATCTTTTCAGGTGCTACAACATAGTGGGATGCAGGAAATATTGCAATATGCTCCAAGCGGCTTTTTATCTCGCCTGTCAGTGTATCAACTTCCGTTATTCTATCTATCTCGTCACCAAAAAATTCAACTCTAATAGCATTATCACTGTAATTTGCAGGAATTATTTCAACAACATCTCCGCGAACTCTGAACGTGCCACGCTTAAAATCCATCTCGTTTCTCTCATACTGAATATCAATGAGCTGACGGATAACCTCATCTCTATCCTTCTCCATACCAGGTCGAAGGGAAATCATCATGTTTTTGTAGTCCACAGGGCTACCCAATCCATAGATGCACGATACACTGGATATAATTATAACATCCTTACGTTCTACAAGAGATGCTGTTGCTGAAAGTCTTAATTTATCTATCTCATCATTAATAGATGAATCCTTCTCTATATAAGTGTCAGTAGATGGCACATACGCCTCCGGCTGGTAATAATCGTAGTATGACACAAAGTACTCCACCGCATTCTCTGGGAAGAACTCCTTAAACTCTCCGTAAAGCTGTGCAGCAAGTGTTTTATTATGCGCTATGATAAGCGTCGGTTTATTAAGCTTCTCTATAATATTTGCCATAGTGAAGGTCTTGCCTGAACCAGTAACGCCAAGAAGGGTCTGAAACTGATTGCCTTCCTTGAAGCCCTGAACAAGCTTTTCAATCGCCTGTGGCTGGTCACCTGTTGGCTTATATTCTGAATGTAATATAAATTTGTCCATGGTTTCTCCTTTTGCACATTTATATCATTGCAGTTTACAAAATTGTATACTTGTTAAACAAAGACATTACCTATATTATTGCATATTGCTTCATCTCAATAACATTGACATTGGAAGTAACAACATAGCTACATTATACCAGAACAGTTGTTCGTTTGCAACATAATACTTAAATTAACATGGAATTGTTTTACTATCAATTTTACTATTAATGTATAGGAAAGTTTCGAGAACTTTTCTATACAACAAAACCAGCACATCAGTTTTTCACTACTGACGTACTGGTCTTTTTCAGCTTTTCAATCTTTTATTCTTCATTTGTCGGATCAAGTATAAGCTTAATGGTCTCTGATGATGCAGCACCATCTTCTATTTCTTCGCCCTTTGCTTCTGAATCATAATAATACATATCCAACTGGAATGTACATTCTATACTCGTACTTCCTACCACGACAAAATAATCCTCCACATCACTTCCTGCGGCCCCTCTACCGCAAATATTTGTTCCATCTGGTGTAAGAAAATTTCCCCAATAACCATAATTAAGCACATCCTTCGTGCCCACATATTCTACATATGCGATGAATCCTGGATGATAAACATCATAATTTTCTTCACTCATAAAATAGGTTACTCTCACATCTCCTATATCCTCAACATATTTTTTATAACCTACATTCTCTTCTATAGAATACGCTGACAGATAACCTGTCATTTCATCTGGCTGATACACATTAAAGCTATAGCTAGCAGCAAAATATTTATCCTCAAGTCCTCCACCGTTATTTCCACTATTAACCCTTACAACACTTATAAACAATATGGTTAAAATGATTATTACTGAAGCTGCTCCAATCAAGACCTTATATGGTGGTGGCATGCGCCTCTTAACGCTGTCCCTGTCATTCAATGCCTTATTAATGTTTCTCTTATAAATAAAAAAGTAAACAGCAACTGTTACAATTAGTAGCAGTAATGCAAAAATTGCAGGCATTATAAATACAAAAATACTTACCATAAATTAACCCTCCTACCTTATATCTTATAATAGTCCCTAAATAAATTATAATAACTTCTGGTCACGTTCACATTGTTTCCGTCTGACATTGTCAGTATATATTTCATAGACAGTGTCGGTTGTATCTTCTTCACTTTATCAGTTGCTATAAGAACAGAATTGCTGATTCTTAAAAACTTCTCAGGATTGAGCAGACCACACAGCTGATATAATCGCTCCGATGCCAGATAGGTAGTTTCACCTGCATGAACCACCACCTTGTGACCAAAAGTCTCCACAAATATTATATCCTCTGTGGATACCATCACATATTCCCCTGTAGCACGATTTCTTACCTTAATGGTACTGAGATAACCATCCCTTTCGGATAAAATCAAATCAGCTTCATCATCTATCTCTATCCCTCTATCCTGCAATTCCTTTTGTATTTCGCTATAACGTGAGCTGCTTACTGAAAGCTTTATCTTCATCTATATCCTCCTTTTATTTTCCATTGCGCTCTGGTAGTTTCATTTTATTTATAACCTCTGATTCTGTCAATGAATTGTGCACACTTTGCATATATACATTCATACAATGCACCTACACCAATTAACGTCGAATTTTTGCCATATTGTGTGGTTTTTATGGATTTATATATATTTGACTTTTTAACCCGTACACATTATAATCTTTTCGTGCCTACATTTTTGAGGGCAACAAAGATTTCTAGGAGGTTTATCTACATGAAAAAGAAGAATTTATTACTAGCTTTAGCCACAACATTATGCGTATCATGTGCATTTGTTGGTTGCGGAAGCAAGGACGAAGACAACAATTCTACTACTGAAGCTAAAGAAAACACTACTAGAACCAAAGAAAACTCTTCTGAAACTAAAGAGGAAAATAGTATACTTGGATACTGGGAGACAAAGGATACTCTGATTCCTTCATACTATCACTTCACTGAAGATAAAATGGATGCAATTATTTTAAATGTACCAAAGTCGGCTGACATTGAAATCACAGAGTCGGAAATTACTGTTACAGTGTTTGGAGAATCGTCAACAAGCTCATACACTTTCAACGGTGACATTCTTATAATCAGCCACGAGGGCGAAACTACAGAATTAGAAAGAATATCCGAAGAAGATTACAATGAGATATTGGCATCTTTAGAGAGTGCCAATGGCAGTGATCAGGAAGATCCCGGCGTAAACGGTTACGTTGTCGAGCCTGGTGTAGAGATGACTATTACAGAAGACGACGGTACAGTTATAGTATATGCAAATGATGGTAACGGCACATATATAAAAAGCACAACACCACCAGCAGAAGATGCGGAAGAGTAATTTTATAGTGTCAAATTTATAATAAGAAAGGTGTATACATCATGAAGGAAATGTCCCCTATCGAAAAATTCTATAATAAGTTCAACGAGGAAAAGCGTCTCGGTACTCGTCACGGTCAGGTAGAGTTCATTACCTCCATGAAGTATATTCATAAATATCTAGAAGGCAAAAAGGATGCTAAAATTCTTGATGTGGGGGCTGGTACAGGGCGATACTCAGTTGCCTTAGCGAATGAGGGCTATGATGTGACAGCTCTGGAGCTGGTTCAATACAACGTGGGAATTATAAAAAGCAAAGGAAGTACGGTTAAGGCCTACAAAGGCAATGCCATGAACCTTAAACGTTTCGAAGATAAAAGCTTCGATATGGTTATGGTCTTTGGTCCCATGTACCATCTGGGAGCATTTGATGAAAGACTTAAAGCTCTATCTGAAGCTAAACGTGTTCTAAAGGATGATGGGGTTATAATCGTTGCCTACATTATGAATGATTATACAATCATAAGTCATGCCTTCGCAGAGAATACAATAAACAAATGTGTAGCGGAAGATCGTTTCACCAACGACTTCCACTGTATATCCAAGGAAGGCGACATTTATCATTCTGTTCGTATAGAAGATATGGATAGATTGAATGAAGCGGCTGGATTAAACCGCATTCAGATTGTTGCAGCTGATGGAGCGGCAAATTACATACGTCCTGTCTTGAATTCACTTGACGAAGAGGGCTTTAAACACTTTATCGAGTACCATCTGGCAACCTGCGAGCGCATGGACATGATGGGCGCAAGCGCGCACACCATAGACATACTTAAAAAATAGAATATTTTATTCTTCTATCTCCGTTACAATACCATTTTTATCTACATCCACATTGATAGAAATGCTCTCCATATAAGAATATATTCGTTCCTTTTCTGCTTCATCAGTAACTATCTGCACCTTACAATCAGACTGAATCGCTGGTACCATACCTACCTCCAGCTTCTGACTGCTGGAATCTCCCGAGAAATGAAGCTGTATTAACATACTATCAAGAGTTTTACTGTTAAACCAATAATTACCCAGACTATAGATAATCGGTTTGCCATTATAGTATTCCATCCCCTGAAGACAATGAGAATGTGAACCTATAATCACATCTGCACCAGCATCAATATACTGTTTTCCCGTTATCAGCTGCGCTTCTTCCAAGACAGTGCTGTACTCTGTACCCCAATGTACATTTGCTATGACAAAGTCCGCATTGGCATCCGCTTCCTTTATAACCTCTATGAATAGGGCTGGGTCATAACAGCGAAGTATGCCTGCCGAATCTTCAGTAGCTTGTGGTGTCATCTTATATTTCTCAGCTCTTGAAGCAGCCACATATGCTATTGTTTTGCCATCTATTTCAAAGTATACTGGCGACATAGCCTCTTCCAGATTTTTACCTGCTCCGAAATATTTAATTCCAGCACTATTCAATGTGTCTAACGTGTCCAATAACGAGATCTCTCCATAGTCATATACGTGGTTATTTGCCAGCAATGCTATATCAACACCCATTTCCTCAAGAAACATAACTCGCTCTGGATTTGATCTAAATGTATACGTTTTTCCCTCTAGGGGTGAACCATTAGTTGAAAATGTAAACTCATTATTGACGCACATAAGATCCGCCTCATTCATTATCTTAAGAAGCTCCGGTGAAATACATTGACTTAAATCATTATCATTCTCTTGAAGCTTAGCTGTTGTCACTGCGTCATCTGCCAAGCTTATATCACCCGCAAAGCATAATGTAAAATCATATTTATAGGGATCCTCTGTTGGTAATTCGGCAGTAGTTTCCGTCTCTGCTTCCGTACCTTTGTCTGCTTCAGATTGTGTTCCTATCTCCGTTGCACTTGCATCTGCTATGAGTTCGCTTGCGCTATCCTGCTTTTTGTCAGATGTATTACCTCCACAGCCGCCTACAAGGACAACGGTCAAAACTACTGCAAGCCATATTTTCATTCTTTTCAGTTTCTTCATTTGTAACTATCCTCTTTAGTTTAGCTCACTCTGTATATACTTTATAGCTTCCTGAAGCTGTGTGTCACACTCTGGCTTAAGGTATCCATTTTCATATGCGTTTTCATCCTGTGGAAGCTGAATTTCCATATCAGGAGAGATTCCCTCACCATGAATATTTCTTCCATTTGGAGTAAAGTATGATGAAATAGTCACCTTCACGGCTGTACCATCGCCAAGTGACATTATACTCTGAACAATGCCCTTTCCAAATGACTTTGTTCCGATAATCTTACCTACTCCATAGTCCTGAATAGCTCCTGCAAATATCTCAGATGCACTGGCACTATTTCCATTTATAAGTACTGCCATAGGTGCTTCCAGACAATCCGAATTAGAGTACTCTGTTTCCTGATGACCTGACTTATCCTCTGTATACACTATCTTTCCCTTTGGAAGCAAATCATCCAACATATCCACAACTGTGTCATAAAGTCCGCCACCGTTGTCTCTTACATCAAATATATACCCCTTACAACCATCAGCCTCTGCCTGCTCCATTGCTTCTTCAAACTGGTCATAAGTAACTTCATCAAAGCTTGCTATAACGATATGTGCTATATTTCCTTCAACAAGCTCATATGAAACAGTTGGTATATCTATCATTCGTCTTGTGACAGTTATATCCTTTTTTTCTTCCCCACGCATTATGTGAAGTACAACACTTGTATCTTCCTCGCCTTTAATATAAGACACAGCTTCATTGATATCCATATTGGTGAAGTCAAGTTCATCAGCACCCAATATTATATCTCCTGGCTGTAGACCTGCCTCATACCCCGGACACCCCTCGTATGGATTTACAACAGTAATAATCATTGTTTCTGGGTCCTGCTGCACAACTACACCGATACCACAATAGGTTCCTGTAGTACTTTCCATCAGAGCATTAAATGACTCCTCATCATAGTAAACTGAATATGGATCGCCAAGAGACTGAAGCATACCTGCATAAATTCCGTCAGCAAGATCCTGCATATCTTCGTCATAATAATAATAAGTGTCTATGATTTCCTGAATATACTGCGCCTTTGAAAATATTTCCATCATCTCTTCAGATATTTCTACATCACCACTAGTCATGCTACCAAAAGCATTTTGAAGCATCTGATCTTTGTCGTCAGTTTCGATATACTCCTTATTAACAAGGATATTTATAACAAGTGCCATAATAAGGACCGCAAGTGTAACAGATACACCTGTGGCTACTCCTCTGTAAAAGCATCCGGAACTTTTTACCTTCTGCTCATTATTCTTTCTGTTGGTGTCATCAACATTGTTAATGCTATTATAATCATTAATATTATTATCCATCTCTCTTCTCCTGTCACACTATATATCCTAAGGACTTACCCAATCAAGTGGATCCACATACTTTCCATCTTTTCTTACACCAAAATGCAAATGATTTCCAGTTGAACGGCCTGTAGTTCCAACAAGACCAATGACATCTCCCTTCTTGACCATGTCACCCTCACTTACCAGTCTCTTTGACATGTGCATATATACAGTATATATTCCATCTCCGTGATCTATACCTACCCAGTTACCTGCACTGCTACTATAATATGACCAAGCCACCTCTCCATCATATGCCGCTACAATCTTTGTTCCCTTTGGTGCAGGAACATCTATACCAGAATGGTATTCCTGTGTCGGTTGACCAAATGGATTTGGTCTGGTACCAAAATACGAAGACAATCTTGAATATCCTGGTAAAGGCCATGTCATGGTGCCACCATCATATGTAAGCTTTTTAAGTGCATTGAGCGCCTCCTGCTCTTTTCGCTTTCTCTCTATTTCCTCAAGCTCAGCTACAATGGCTTTCTGAGTCTCAATATCCGACTCCATATGCTGTATATCATTTTCTGTGCTCTCGATATCATGAATATGTTCTGATAATTCTTCCTGCTTTACCGCCAATAACTTCTCAGTGGCATTCTGCTCCTCTTCGATTTCAGCTAATGTCGCCTCAAGATTGGCCAACTCATTCTCCAGCTTAAGCTCCTTAGCATCAAGATCTGCCTTAGCCTGCTCAAATTTTGTAAGCTGTTCCCTGTCATATGAAGTAATCTGTCCAAGATACTCTGCTCTATTTAACATTTCTTCCATGCTATCCGAATTGAATATCATAGCCAAATAAGAAAACTCGCCATTCTCATACATGTACTGTATTCTAAGCTTCATTGCTTCATACTGAGCATCTATCTCCTTCTGTGCTTCAGTAATTGAAACCTTAGTCTCCTCTATAGCAAGCTTCTGAGCCGACACACTCTGCTCAAGATCATATATATTATCTGCCAGCTCATTCATTCTCGTATCAAGCTTTGTAATATACTTTTCCGTGTCTCCCTTAAGACCTTCAAGCTCCTTTAACAGCGCCTGCGTGTCCTTAAGCTCTTCCTGCATCTGCTCCTGCTTTTTCTTCTCATCCTCAAGATTCGCACCATACTTTTTATCTACCAACGAAAAAGATAAATACCCGATGACTACAAATATAAGTGCGACTCTCGTGCCTAACCATACCTTTTTTGACATCTTTATTCTCCTCTCGTACTCTCACGCAAAGACTACACCCTTAAATGCTTACGAATAGTAATTATACTACCTATAAGACCGATTCCACCACCAACTATAAAGGCTGCTGGTGTCAATATTGCAAACACGTCTCCCGTAGACAACAGTGACATTGCCGAACCTACAGTGGCAAATTGTTCTAAGATACTCTTTATAACTCTTTCATATATCATAACTAATACTAGCAACGGAATTGCTGCGCCAGTAATTCCTATCATGACACCCTCTACCATAAAAGGCATTCTTATGAACAAATCCTTTGCACCCATAAGCTTCATGATACCTATCTCTTCCTTTCTGACAGCAATACCTATCATGACCGTATTGCTTATAAGGAATATACCTACTGCTAATAAAATGATGATAATAGCAACGGATACAAAGCCTACCATCTTTCCAAAATCCTCAAGTGTATCTGCTGTTGTATCTGAATAATTTACTTTTCTGACACCCTCAAGATCCTCAACAAAATCTACAAACTCATCCTGCATGGATATATCATTTAAGGTCACTCTGAATGAATCCGAATTGGCAAGTGGATTGTCATCCTTAAATCCTTCTGCTAACTCTGGGGCATCCTTGAAGTACAATTCCTTGTATTCCTCCCATGCCTCCTCTGCACTGACATATGTCAACGTTCCAAACTCAGCACGCTTCTTTATAGATTCTTCAATTGCATCCTTCTGTTCCTGTGTTGACTCATAGTCAAAGAATATAACAACTGCAACATTGTCTTCCGCTGACTTTACAATATACTGCAGATTTGCTAACACCGCATAAAACAATCCTATAAGGAATATACAGGCAGCAATAGTTCCCACAGAAGCCAATGAGAAGAGCTTATTTCTCTTAATATTTATAAAGCCCTGCTTTAAGCTGTAAAATATTGTACTAATCTTCATATATATATCCACCTTTTCTCTCGTCGCTAACTATGACACCTTTTCTTATGGTGACAACTCTCTTCTGCATGGCATCAACAACCTCTCTATTATGTGTAACAACAATGACTGTTGTTCCTCGGTTATTAATCTCCTCAAGAAGCTTCATAATCTCCCATGAATTCTTTGGGTCAAGATTTCCTGTAGGCTCGTCCGCAAGAAGAATTGGCGGATTATTGACAAGGGCTCTTGCAAGGGCAACTCTCTGCTGCTCACCACCGGACAATTCTTTTGGATATGAGCGATATTTCTCTGCCAAGCCCACCATAGAGAGCATTGCAGGCACTCTTCTTCTTATAATCTTTACTGGTGTCTCTACCACTCTCTGCGCAAAAGCTACATTTTCATAAACGTTTCTGTCCTTCAAGAGACGAAAATCCTGAAATACTACACCAATATCTCGACGAAGCATAGGTACCTTTCTTCTCTTCAGTCTTGCCAGATTTTTTCCATTAATAACAATTTTTCCACTTGTTGGCTCAAGCTCTTTCAGCATCATTTTGATAATTGTTGATTTTCCAGCCCCAGAATCACCAACGATAAATACGAACTCTCCCTTATCTATATGGAGATTAATATTATTAACAGCTGGAATTCCTGCTGCATAGCTCTTGCTTACATCCTGTAAATCTATCATTGTCTCTTACCTTTCATTTTTTCTGTGTATATGTTACATGATTGAATCTTAATAATCCAGTGTTTCCATATATTTCATATATTTTACAACCATTAAAGCAATCTTAAATGTGATTGCATCCTCAAACACTCTCAAGTCTAAATTCGTGCTCTTCTGAAGCTTGTCCAGACGATATACAAGGGTGTTTCTATGGATGTATAACTGTCTTGAAGTTTCCGACACATTAAGATTGTTTTCGAAAAACTTGTTAATTGTTGATAATGTTTCCTCATCAAAATCATCAAGTGCTTTTCCATTAAATATTTCCTTTATAAACATCTTACAAAGCGGTAATGGAAGCTGATATATAAGCCTTCCAATGCCAAGATTATTGTAAGCTACAATGTTCTTCTCACTGTAGAAAATCTTTCCAACATCAAGTGCCAGCTTTGCCTCCTTGTATGAACGGGAAACCTCCTTTATCTCATTTACGATTGTACCCATGGCTATATGAACTTTACTCATTGCCTCTGTATTGAGCATATCAAGTACGGTTCTGGCTACTCTGTCAATATCATCGAATGTCTCGTTTGGCTTAACTTCCTTTACTATAATAATATTTTTTTCATCTACCGCTGTGATAAAGTCCTTTGATTTTGGAGCAAAAAGAGTACGAACTGTCTCTAATGCTCCATTGTCCTTCTCATGCTTTGTCTCAACAATCAGTACTATTCTCTTTACATCTGTCTCAATATGAAGCTTCTTTGCTCTATTATATATATCTACGAGAAGCAGATTGTCCAAAAGGAGATTTTTTATGAAGTTATCCTTATCAAATCTTTCCTTATATGCAACCAATAGGTTCTGTATCTGAAATACGGCCATCTTACCTATCATATATACATCATTATTACTTCCCTTTGCTAACAATATATATTCAGTCTGTCCGTCATCTGTCACTTTAAAGAACTGACACCCTGAGATTTCCTGATTATCAGCAGGTGATTCATTAAATGCCAACACTGCTTCCTCATACTCTTCAGTATCAGGAAATGTGCTAGCTAATGTCTTTCCATCGGTATCAAAAACACAAAAATTTATCCGGGCTATGGTATGAATACCATCAATTGTGTTCTGAAGAATCTGATTTGAAACCATTGTGTTAATTCCTCCTAAAAAATGATATAATACACTCATTTTATAGTACCACACATGATGTTTTATGGCAAGCTTTCACAAAAGAAGAAAAGAGTTTGCAAGCAAACTCTTTTTTACATACTCTATTTATGCTTTCACTAACTCTCCTAACTTATCCTGTACACTCTTTGACATATCCTCGACAATTCTTGTACTTGCTGAAATCTCCTCTGTTGCCGCCGCAAAGTTACTTACACGATCATCAACCTGCTTAATCAATCTAGCCAGATTATCCGCCTGCTCTGTAAGCCCTTCCATGAACTTTCTTATCTCTACAGAGTTCTGATTTGAATCCTGTGCGGCACTTCGGCTTGAATCCGACAATGTCTTAATCTGCTCAGCAACTACTGCGAATCCACGACCTGCCTCTCCGGCTCTTGCTGCCTCTATAGATGCATTGAGAGAAAGAAGATTTGTCTTTGATGCTATACCAAATATTGCATCATTATTTGCTTCTATCATAACGAGGAACTCTGAAATCTTATCAAACAGTCTCATCATTTCTTCGCATGAATTGCTAATATCATTCATATCATGAGCTATCTGCGTACTCTCCTCTGCGTTTCCATCATTACCCTGGCTCACTCCGTCAAGTGATTCCATAATCTTATCAAAATCTTCTGTTACTTCAACCATAATCTCGTCTACTCTCTGAGCATGTACCAGTTTTTCCTCAGACTGCTTCTGTATCTCATCTGTCAGCTCTTTAGCTACATTCATCTCATACTCAGCCAAATCCTTCGCGTAATGAACACAGTTCTCTTTGCAATTGATGTCATTATAAATAGCCTCTGCCATAAGTTGACAGCTGTCATAACCACAAGCTGAACAGTCAATATGTCTCTTAGCATGATTATTCTTATGCATCTCATTGAAGATAGCATCCAGTTCTTCTGCTGATGGATCTTTCAACCCTACAGTTCTGGACTTATCGGTATATTTTCTGATGAAATCCTCAAGTCGTAAATCCTTAAATTGATTATTTAAAGCAGCAAGACGTTGTTTTGGTGTAAGATTCGTTCCCCATGCACCCTTCTTGCTCTTGCTGTTTTCACGGATTCTCCAAAGATTCATAAGAGTGTCATCTCCATGTGCCTTGCTTTCTTCTATACCTGTTCCATAGAGACAACCCTGACTACAATTTAGTGCATCTACCATAAATGGTAATGTCTTCTTGCTGTCTATTCGCTCCTGATATTCCTTGAGATACTCATACATATGCTTCTCGCCCTCTGCCTGACGAATAAATATATCATCTCCTAAGAACCAGAATACATTTTCTTTCAAACCTCCCGGCATTGGATAAACAGAACCAAGACCATACTCTATCTCGTCCTTTACAAGTTCTCTGCCCGTAAGACCATGTTTCTTTATGTAATCGATAAGATGTGCATAAGTGACATTGTATGTAATATACCCACCACAATTGGGGTCATCTATCTCATTTTTCTTTGCTATACATGGACTAAGGAATGCAAGCTTATCATTTATACCCATGTATTTCTTTGCATATATGGCGCCACACATCATAGGACTATGTACAGGCATAAGCTTTGGAAGAAGTCTAGGCATATATTTCTCAATATATCCAACAACTGCAGGACAAGGCTGAGATATACCGCCTAAAAAATTATTCTTAAGTATATAATTCAAATACGCCCATGAAGTAATATCTGCACCAAAGGAAACGCTTATAAAACGATTTACTCCTGCCCCCTTTAATATTCCCAGATACTTCTCATATTGATCAGGATAATTAGCCATAAACGCTGGTGCTATCAATAACGAAATCTTCGTTCCCTTCTTTAAATCCTCAAAGAATCTCTCTGTATCATCATTGTACGATCTTGCACCATGCTTACATGCATCGAAGCACGCTCCACAAGAAATGCATGCATCACCATTTACTTCAATACTGGCATTGCCATTTGCATCTATCATTGCATGATTTGCTCCAGGTACAGGGCACACAGAAATACACTTATTGCATGCAACACACTTCTCGTTGGTATAGACCAAGCCTTTACTAATCTTTGACATATAATCCACGCTCCTTATTCATTAGTTCAATGTCTCGTTATTCATATTTCATATATTTTTCACAGTTAACGTTATATAACATTATATGACAATAACTAAATTTTGTCTACAAAAAGCACAATTTTCACGCCCATGTTCCTTAAAAAAAACAATTTTTCTTTTTCTACACAGATTATGGTGTCAAAAGCCCTAATTCTATACAATAAGGGAAAGTTTCGGGAACTTTCCTATACAATAAAGAAACCAAGTCCCTCATTTACAAGGGACTTGGCTTCTTTACTGAGCCGGGCACTGCCAGCTTTAGCTGACACTTCTTCTCGTGCCAGTGCTCATGTTATTTTTATTACATGCTATTAACTAAAAAGTCTTCACGCTAGTTTGTGATTACCTGCTCTGTTTCCTTATCGAATATGTGGAGCTTATTAAGGTCAAGCGCAAACTTAACTGTATCGCCAACCTTAGCTGTTGTACGAGGATTTACTCTAGCTGTGCAAGATGTACCTGCAAGATCAAAGTATAAGTATACTTCTGCACCAAGTAACTCGTATAATCTGATTGTTGTCTCAACAACGCTGTCTGTTGAGCTATTAACCATAATCTCATCATCATGAATATCTTCTGGTCTGATACCCATAACAACTGTCTTACCAACGTATCCACCATCAACTAAAGCCTTAGACTTAGACTCTGGAAGCTTAATCTTTAAGTCACCAAATGTTAATACAACATCTGAACCTTCCTTGTTAACTACAGCATCGATAAAGTTCATTGCTGGAGAACCCATGAAACCTGCAACGAAGAGGTTTGTTGGGTAGTTGTATAAGTTGATTGGTGAATCACACTGCTGGATAACACCATCCTTCATAACTACGATTCTTGTACCAAGTGTCATAGCCTCTGTCTGGTCATGT
>JAFQVJ010000063.1 GCA_017408025.1 Lachnospiraceae bacterium | reverse complement strand
TGCTCATGGAGGACATTCGTCCTCTTCTATGGTATAAACCAGCAGCTTCGCTTCTTCGAAGCTTTCGCTGCTTCCTCCATTCGCAACTTCGAGCTTTCGCTCTTCGTTGCTCATGGAGGACATTCGTCAAACATAAGAATATGGGAGAGAATTTGTGCAAGCACAATTCTCTCCCATATTCTTATGTTTTCCTCATTGTTTATACCATGTTTACGACTGGGTCTTTCATTGGGGCTGTCTTTACACAGCTCTCCGCATAAAGTACTGGTCCTTCTCCGCCGTAATCACTTCTATATTCCTTTACAATACTCACTATCATATCTACTGTGTTCTTATCTACAAGATTCTTTGCTTCCTTCGACTTACATATAAGCCCCATGAATACAAGATCATCTGCACAGCATGTCATAGCTGGTCTTCCTGCCACAAAAAAATTCTTTGGCAACCTTGGTTCTTTCATGACAAGTGTCTGAATATGGAAACGCTTTCCTGCATATCTGTCTGGATTATCCCAAACATCAAGATAAAATATACCATAATCCTCCGGCTTAATTTCCACAAGATCTGCCTTCAAATCGTATGGCAAATCTTCATCTGTAAGAGGCAGGTCAATCTCTCCTTCCTCATCTTCAAACACGGTCTCAATTCCAGTGTTTAGTGATTTAATCGTTCTCTTATACCCGTTAAGCTTGTCCACATCATGACAACGATTCATTATGCACATTTCAGAATTTCTAATCATTTCTGCAAACAATGAGCGCATATTAGCTACATATGTCTCAAATGTAACACCATCAATAATGGTTATCTGCTGGCGAATAGCCCAATCTAACGGCATTCTTTCCTCAATATCCTTAGCATTCCACATACCGTTATATTCAATAATTATCCTATCTGCATCATATTTTTTTGCCAGTTCTTCCAGCTTTTCTGGGTTAAACTCGTCATACTCTTCCACAGTCTCAAGATATGTGTTTAAGCTCTTAAGCTCTGTCTCATCATATTCCACTTCTCCTTCTTCGCACTGGATAATCAGAGTTGGCTCATCCTGCTTGAAATAATCCTGAGATACTGTAAAGTTTATAAACTGTGATTTTCCACTTTCAAGGAAACCGTATATAATATATACATTTCTTTTCTCGTTCATATATTGCCTCCTAATGTCTCATGCAAACAATCTTTAAGCCATAAAAATATCCTTAAGCTCTTCCTCTGTATAACCAGCAGCAATTACGCACACCTTACCGATATAATCTTTCTTGCCTTCTCTGATTTCAAACTGACCTGGAACATAATCAAAGTACAACCAGTTGTCACCTTCCTCAGATTGTAGGATTCCCTTCGAACGAAGGATTGTTCCCTTTGTCTCCTTCTCAAACTTAGCAAATATCTCTTCAAGCTTAGCCTTCGAAAAAGCTTTTGAAGTTTCCATTCCCCAGCTTGTAAAAACTTCATCTGCATGATGGTGATGATGTTCATGATTATGGTCATGTCCACAACAACACTCTCCCTCATGGTGATGATGATGTTCATGTTCATGATCGTGGTCATGGTCGTGATGATGGTGCTCATGCTCATGCTCTTCATGGTCATGTCCACAACAACACTCTTCCTCATGGTGATGATGATGTTCATGTTCATGATCGTGGTCATGGTCGTGATGATGACCACAGCAGCACTCTTCTTCAGCTATAAGACTCTTAGCTGTTCCTGTATTGTTAAGAGCATTCTTTAATACTTCATCCTCAAGCTCTGTTACTGGAGTTGTAATTACTGCCGCTACATCATTGATATCCTTTACAAGTGCAAGTGCCTCTTCAACTTTTCCAGACTTAGCTATATCTGTTCTTGAGAAAATAACTGTCTGTGCATTCTCTATCTGATTCTTATAGAACTCTCCGAAATTTTTAAGATACATCTTACACTTAGATACATCTATTACCGCTACCTTATAGCATATTTCAAGGTCTAAGTCTTCCGATACATTCGCAACAGCCTTTACAACATCAGAAAGCTTGCCTACACCTGAAGGCTCAATGAGTATTCTGTCTGGTGTATATCTGTCCACAACTTCCTTTAATGATGTTGCGAAATCACCGACTAATGAACAACAGATACATCCTGAGTTCATCTCTCTAATCTCGATTCCTGCTTCCTTCAAAAAGCCTCCATCGATTCCTATTTCACCAAATTCATTCTCTATTAACACAACATTCTCTCCTGCGTATACATGCGCCAAAAGATGCTTGATAAGTGTTGTTTTACCTGCACCTAAAAAACCTGATATTATATCTACTTTTATCATTATTACTGCCTCCAAATTATTATATTTTTGTCCATAACTGCGCAATCACAGCCAGTACAAATCCACCATAGAGTATAACACTTTTATACAAAAATCACAACTATACATAATTCACATTATAGGAAGATTGTATATTCTCGTCATCACAGACGACTGCAATCTTCCTTTTCTATGCCCGTCAATACTTTTATTACCCTCTACACCGATTATCTGTGTTTATTTTAAACGCGCTTTTTTCGAGAACTCGGAACTTTCTAAACGCCCTTTTTCGAAGAGTTTATTACAGTTCGTCTTTTATATGTCAGACAATATAGCTACAGGCGGTGTGCCATAGTAAGAACATACCATTGAAAAAATTGCGTGATTTTCTTAGCAGGTTCAGACGAGAATAACCTAGCCCCGCATAATCACT
>JAFQVJ010000062.1 GCA_017408025.1 Lachnospiraceae bacterium | reverse complement strand
GCTTGTTTTTCTTTCCTTTGGTTATCTCGAAAACCCGCACTTCGTGCTATTTGTCTGCTTTCGCAGACTGTTTTCTCGATATCGCGCTGAAAAACAAATGCCACCTTCGGTGTCGCTTGTTTTTCTTACCGCGTATATTATACTACATTCTGTCGGGTGCTGTAAAGCCCAATATATCTATAGACATCTCAAGTGCCTTCTTTGTAATCATTAGAAGCTTAATAAAGCCTGCCTGCTTAGCTTTGTCCTCTTCGCCCAATATTTTATTGTCATGGTAGAAAGTATTAAACGCATTTGACAAATCATATATATATGCACATATTTTATATGGTGCAAGCTCTTCATAGGCACTGTCTATAGTTGCGTTAAACTTTGAAAGTTCCATCATTAATGCCTTCTCTGAAGGGGTAAGTGACTTATTTACTCCACCTTCTATAGCATCTAATGAACCAACTGTAGACGCATACTTATCAAGAATTGACTTGATTCGTACTATTGTATAAAGAATATATGGTCCTGTATTTCCTTCAAATGACGCAAATCTCTCTGTGTCAAAGATGTAATCCTTTGATGTCTGATTTGATAAATCACCATACTTAACAGCTGCAAGGCCTATAATCTTTGATGTCTCTCTTGCTGTTTCTTCTGATTCCTGACGATTCTCCATCATTTTATTATATACAGCATTGTTTACATCTGACAGGAGAGTTTCAAGACGCATTACACCACCCTCTCTTGTCTTAAATGGCTTATTGTCCTTGCCATTCATAGTACCAAAGCCCTGATATATAAGCTTGACATTGTCATCTACAATTCCAGCCTTCTTAGCCGTTCTGAACACCTGGGTAAAGTGCATCTCCTGACGCTTGTCAGCAAGATATATAATTTCTTCTGGATTGTAGTCCTGTACTCTCTGGATAATAGTTGCAAGATCCGATGTTGCATAGAGTGCAGCTCCATCTGACTTTCTGATAATGCATGGCGGAATCTCCTTAGTATCAGTCTCCTCCATAACATCAACCACCATAGCCCCCTGACTTTCATGTGCAAGACCACTATTTATCATATCCTCAACCATAGCTGGAATGTAGGCTTCAGCATCACTTTCACCCTTCCATACATCGAAATCTACGTTTAAGTTCTTATAGTTATTCTTAAGATCTGCTATAGATACATTTAAAATATGTTTCCAAAGTGCTCTGTATGCCGGCTTGCCCTTCTGAAGTTCAAGTGTAGCCATATGAGCCTTCTCCTTGAATTCCTCATCTTCCTTCGAGCGTGCACTTGCTGTTGGATATATCTTCTCAAGCTCCGATATGGTAAAAGGTGCTTCTGCTGGATACTCTCCTGTATATGATTCATCAAAATAAACCAAATCTGGTTGTTCAACTCTAAGCTGTTCAATGATAAGACCCATCTGCAGTCCCCAATCACCTAAATGAACATCACCGATAACTTCATCACCCTTAAAACGATAAAGTCTCTTTAATGTCTCACCGATAATAGCTGAACGAAGATGACCTACATGAAGCGGCTTTGCAACATTTGGTCCGCCGTAATCAATTACCACCTTCTTAGGTCTGTTATTTACATCACATCCAGCTTTTTCATCTGCTGCCATATCATCAATATATGTAGCCAAAAAGCTCTCACTTATTTTTATATTGATAAATCCAGGATTTACCGCTACAATTTCAGAAAACATCTCATTTCCTGCCAGCTTTTCTACTATCTCCTGAGCTATCATAATAGGTGCCTTTTTATGTGCCTTTGCAAGTGCCATAGCACCATTACACTGATATTCACATAAATCAGGTCTGTTCGAAACCGTTACCTTTGCATATTTTTCATCATATCCACATTCAGCTAAAACCTTAGCAAATTGCTCTGACAGTATATCTAATAATTTCTTCATTATAATTCCACTCCGTTCTGCTTCAATAACTCTCTAGCAGATTCTACCGAATCTACACCAGTTTTATTCTTAATAGGCGCAAACTCTTTGTTTCTCACTACTTCAAACGGCAAGCAGCTATCAAGAAGATGTATCATATCAAGAACAAGATTCTCAAACTTGTATCCATTAGGTGCCTCTGGATTAACATACTTCCCATTTTCATCGATATATGGAATCTTCTTTTCCACTATGTGAAGTGGCATATGCTTATTCATAATCTCTTCCAAATCGCATACCTTGAAGAGATAGTTAAGAATAACACCAAAATTATACGCCGGATCGCCATTTTCATCCTTTGCGTTCATCATCTCATCTGTAATCTCGTAATATTCTACAATTGATGGACGACCATCCTCAAGACACATTACACCAACCTTTTCGTCTGGTGCAGCCTTTCTTACAACCTTAGAGCCTACTGCTGCATTATTTGCAATAGTTGCTCCAACAAATATAGGATCAGCAATTCTTTGAAGTACATTATCTACTGCAAAGATGTTTAACCATTCAATACCAGCCTTCTTGACAATATCAAGAACGCCCCATTTTGCCATGGATATAAACCATCCACCATTTCCGTTTGGAGATGTGGCAATCTTCCCCTTCTCCTCCATGTATACCTTGCCATTATAGTCAGCTGCCGGAGCCATCTCCTGCATGAAAAACGTTACATATTCCTGATTATATCCAAAATAGTCATGTTCCTTAAAGAATCTTGTAGTAGCATCATGGTTCTTATCACTTGTCATTATAAAAAGATGAATCCATGTTGAAGTCTCTTTTACAACATCCATAAGGTTATTTACTATTCTCTCGAATATATACACATCCTTAGTAAGACCTATATTGTACATACCCTTTGGGTCGTCAGAGCCAAGTCTCGTTCCCATGCCACCAGCTAATAAAACAGCTCCTACCTTGCCTTTTTTTATAGCATCTACACCAAGTGTTCTAAATTCTTCCTTGTTAGCCTCTATCTCCGACAGTTGCATGGCTGCGAGAGGCGTTATAACACCCTTCTCAACTTCATATGACGCATTGTTGCAGAGAGCCGTCACTGAGAAATCTGTGGCCTCTATCTGAGCCAACAATTCCAATTTCTGTGATTCTAAAAGCTCATCATAATACTTAAGAACATGCGTCTGCCCAAATTTTTGAAGTTTTTCTACTGCTTCATTATAATTCATCACATTCTCCCTTTTTCTTATATCTACGCATTCTTAAGAAATGCTGCATAACCCTTTTTTGTCTCATATATATCTGCCTTGCTTGTAATTTCCCATGGAGCATGCATATTCAAGACGGCAACTCCACAGTCGATAACCTCCATACCATAAAGGGATAAGATATATGCAATAGTGCCGCCACCACCTACATCTACCTTTCCAAGCTCTGCTGTCTGGAATGTAATCTTCTCATCATCCATAATTTTTCTTATTGCTGCCATATATTCAGCGTTTGCATCGTTAGAGCCAGACTTGCCACGACTTCCTGTAAACTTATTAAATACCATACCTTTACCAAAGAAAGCTGCATTTTTTTTCTCAAATGCTGAAGCAAATGCCGGGTCATATGCTGCACTTACATCAGATGAAAGCATTCTGGAATTAGCCAGACATCTTCTAAGCGCAAGCTCAGAGAACTTGCCCATTCTATCGATTATTTCAGCCAATGTGTTCTCAAAAAACTTTGACTGCATACCTGTAGCACCAACACTACCTATTTCTTCCTTATCTACAAGAAGGCAACATGATGTCTTCTCTGTATTCTCAACTTCAAGCATTGCAATAAGTGATGTGTACGCACATACTCTGTCATCCTGTCCGTATCCCATAATCATACTTGCATCAATGCCTGTATCTCTGGCTGGACCTGCTGGAACAACCTCAAGCTCTGCAGATAGAAAATCCTCTTCTTCTATATCATACTTATCCTTGATAAGCTTAAGAACCTGCTTTTTAACTGCATCCTTTTCTTCACCTGCAAGTGGCTTACTTCCTATAAGAATGTCAAGCTGCTCGCCTTCGATAACCTTAGCTGCTGTCTTTGTCATCTGTTCTCCTGAAAGATGTATAAGAAGATCAGTTATACTTACAACCGGATCATCCTTATCTTCACCAATCACAACATTAACTACAGAGCCATCCTTCTTTACCACAACACCGTGAATTGCAAGTGGAAGGGCAACCCACTGATACTTCTTGATACCTCCATAGTAATGTGTATCAAGGTATGCAAAATTAGAATCTTCATATAAAGGATTCTGCTTAATGTCAATTCTAGGTGAATCCACATGAGCACCAAGAATATTGATACCCTCTTCTATAGACTTTGTTCCTATATTAAACATAGCAATTGTCTTGCCCATACATACTGCGTAAACCTTGTCGCCAGCCTTAATCTTCTGCTTCTTTGCTATTATATCATCAAGGTCTTTGTAACCAGCCTTCTTGATTATATTCACTGTCTGTGTGATACATTCTCTCTCTGTCTTTCCATTATCAAGGAACTCCTTATAACCTTTACAGAGAACTTCCATCTCCTTAATATGTTTATTCTTATACTTATTCCATGCTAATTCTCTTTCCATGTTAATTTCCTTTCCTTTTTTCATATTCCTATATTATTGAAAACGATTGCTTCGGTTCTACGAAGCTCCCGCTTTTCATTACTTCACTGTATAGATAGCAGATACTTCTGCTGTCTTACCAAGTAAATCAGTAACAGTATATGTCACTACATAATCGCCTGGAATGTCCATATCCACTTTGCCTTCCACAATAATTTCTTCTGTGATGTCATTGCCACATGTGTCATATGCCTTAATTCCAGTTAGATAATCAACTTGATCATTTTCATATAAAACTCTATCGGTAACACCCTCTATACGTGGCTGTTCCTTATGCCACGGATTGTTCTCATCTGGGTCTGTCGGATCCCACACTGTATCCAATGGAACCTTGATAACCTCAGGCTTTCCCAGTGGTCCCGGATTCTCATCCTCATACACTACAACTTCAGTTCCTGATGGACAGTTATCGAATATCCACTTCGCGTCCTCAACTGTAAGTCGGATGCAACCGTGGGAAACGCCCTCACCTAACTGATTAAAGTCTGCTGCATTTAAATCATTTTTATTCAAACTGTTGTTACCAGATGAATGGAACAATATGGAACCATATATTCTTGAGCAATACTGTCCATAAGACATATAGAACAACGTTTTAAATTCATACTTGGACGAAATCTTAAATGTTCCCATAGGAGTCTTTTCTCCACCTGTTGAACAAATCATTGCCTTATATGGAACTGTGTACTGATTACTTTCATCCAACATATATATAGTAACGCAGTTAGCAAGCCTGTTTACCATAATTCTATATGGAAGCGTTGCAGTGAGATTGTTACTTGTTTCACTCTCTGTCACCTGCTCACCTGCGTCGCCCTCCAACATTCCTGTACTCTCCTGATTACTAATATTTCCAGTAGTTATCTTATTTATATCACTACCCACAATAGTTTCAACTTCTGCCTCTGTTCCCTTAATATCTCCAGCTGCATATGTTTCACCAGCCAGAGCTCCTGTATTATTCTCTTCTACTTCCACACTGCCATTTTGAACTATAATCAAAAAGCATATACCAATGGTAGCTACCAGACATTCTATCTGAAATATAGTTTTAACATTTGCCTTAAAATATGTATGAAGTTTGATAAATGGACTGCATATTAGCTTCTTTAATGTCCTTATACCTTTAACAATTCCATAGTGAATAAAACATACTATAAATATTACATAAAGCTGTGCCTTAATAAGTGGCAATGGCACTCTATGTTTTTTGTTAAAGGCCACGAATTTCTTCAGAAATTCTGCTCTGCTCATCATTGACCTCCACAATATGTATTAATAGTGCATATAACGACACACTCTTTTTCATACTATCACAAGAACCCTATAAATTCAATATTTTCTACTCTTTTTTTTATTTAAAGGATTGTGGGGGGCTAATCACGTAACAAGCAGTTAAATCCGAGTTAAGATGTTTTACATACTAATCTATATAGTTCAAGGTTCAAAAGCCCAATCCTATATAGAAAGCAGCCAAGTTCCTGACGTGTAAGGAACTTGGCTACTTTACCACGATAATCACATTTTGTGACACCATTTATAATATTATACTGTTGCTATATCTATAAGGGACAATTCTTTTATTTTCTCGCTTTCAAGACTTGTAAGCAGGGCATCTACTGTATCCAATGACGTAAAACAATTAACACCTGTCTCTATAGCTATACGTCTTATTAGAAATCCATCCCTTGACTTATCTCTTCCCTGTGTAGGTGTATCTACCACTATATCTATATCATGACCTAAGAGAAGGTCTATAACCGTAGGCGAGCCTTTTGAAATCTTATTTACTCTCTTTGCCCTGACACCATTTTCATTGAGAACATCGGCAGTGCTTCTTGTTGCATATATTTCATAGCCTAACTGTTCAAAGCGTTTTCCTATAGGTGCTATGACCTTTTTATCTTTATCATTTACCGTGATGATTACCTTCTTATGTCTTGGAAGCTTTACGCCAGCTCCAAGAAAGGCCTTGTAAAGCGCCTCATCAAAGGTCTTTGCTATACCCAGACACTCACCTGTAGATTTCATCTCAGGCCCAAGACTTATCTCAGCACCTCTGATTTTCTCAAATGAGAATACCGGCATCTTAACAGCTACATAATCAGCCTTTGGCTGCAAGCCTGGCTCATAGCCCATATCTGTTATCTTTTCACCCATAATAGCTCTGGCTGCAAGCTTCACTATAGGTATACCGGTAACCTTACTGATATATGGAACTGTACGACTTGAACGTGGGTTAACTTCTATTACATATACCCTGTTCTCGTACACGATAAACTGAATATTTATCATCCCTCTAACATGAAGAGCCTGTGCCAATTTGCCTGTGTACTCAACAATTGTATCTACAATCTCTTTACTCATAGACAATGCCGGATATACAGATATAGAATCGCCAGAATGAACACCCGCTCTCTCTATATGCTCCATGATTCCAGGAATCAATATATTCTCACCATCACAGATTGCATCTACTTCCAGCTCCTTACCCATAAGATATTTATCTACAAGTATCGGATGATCCTGGGCTATTCTGTTTATAATCTCCATAAATTCTTCGATTTCGCTATCGCATGTAGCAATCTGCATACCCTGACCTCCAAGAACATAGGATGGTCGTACAAGCACGGGATATCCCAGCCTGTTAGCTACCTCTTTTGCCTCATTTGCTGTGTATACAGTTCCACCAGCAGCTCTTGGAATCTGACATTCCTCAAGAATCTTGTCGAAAAGTTCTCTATCCTCCGCAGCATCTACATCCTCTGCTTTTGTTCCAAGAATTGGAACCCCCATCTTCATAAGAGCCTCTGTAAGCTTAATAGCTGTCTGACCACCAAACTGTACTACTGCTCCGTCAGGTTTCTCTATATTGACAATATTTTCTACATCCTCTGGTGTAAGTGGCTCAAAGTACAGCTTATCTGCTATATCGAAATCTGTACTAACTGTCTCCGGATTGTTATTGACGATTATAGTCTCATATCCAGCTTCCTTGAACGCCCATGTACAATGAACTGAGCAAAAATCAAATTCTATACCCTGACCTATTCTTATAGGACCTGAGCCCAGTACAAGCACCTTCTTCTCTGGTCTTGTTATATTTGCCTCATTGTCAACACCGTATGCAGAATAGTAATATGGTGTAGCAGCTTCAAATTCAGCCGCACAGGTGTCAACAATCTTATATCCTACTTGAATACCATATATCTTTTTGAGCTCTTTTATCTCATCCTGTGATTTCTTTGTCAATTTGCTTATAAATGTATCTGGGAACTCTATTCTCTTTGCTTCTGTTAATAGCTCCTGTGTAAGCTCCTCTTTTTCTAAAAGATTCTCCATCTCAACTATTATGGAAATTTTATCTATAAACCAACAGTCAATCATGGTTATGTCATGAATCTCTTTTGGCGATATACCTTTTCTAAGAGCCTCTGCTATTACCCATATCCTTCTGTCATCTACAACATGAAGCTGATTAAGTAGCTCTTCTTTTGAAAATCCTGTGAAATCGTAATCTCTGAGGCTCTCAACATGCTGTTCAAGGGAACGTATAGCTTTCATAAGTGCACCTTCAAAATTGGTGCATATACTCATAACCTCTCCGGTCGCCTTCATCTGCGTAGTGAGCGTTCTCTTAGCTGTAATAAACTTATCAAATGGTAATCTTGGCATTTTCACTACGCAGTAATCCAGAGCTGGCTCAAAACTTGCATAGGTTTTGCCTGTAACTGCATTTTTTATTTCATCAAGTGTATATCCAATAGCAATCTTTGCCGCAACCTTTGCTATAGGATAGCCTGTTGCCTTTGATGCCAGAGCTGACGAACGGCTGACTCTAGGATTCACCTCTATAACACAGTACTCAAAGCTGGTTGGATGAAGAGCATACTGAACATTACATCCACCTGTGATACCAAGCTCGCTTATAATGTTAAGGGCTGATGTTCTTAGCATCTGATATTCCTTATCACTTAAAGTCTGAGACGGTGCAACTACGATTGAATCTCCTGTATGTACACCAACCGGATCAATATTTTCCATATTACATACTGTAATACAGTTTCCAGCTGCGTCACGCATTACCTCATACTCTATTTCTTTCCAGCCTGCTATACATCTCTCTACGAGAACCTGTCCCACTCGACTGAGTCTCAATCCATTTTCAAGTATGTCTGTGAGCTCCTGAAGATTGTGGGCTATACCACCACCACTACCACCAAGAGTATATGCTGGTCTAAGCACTACTGGATATCCAATCTTTTCAGTAAATGCGATGCCATCCTCTACATTTTCTACTACAAGAGAAGGTGCTACAGGCTCACCAATTTTTTCCATAGTCTCCTTAAACTCAAGACGATCTTCAGCTTTCTTTATGGTAAGTGATGTAGTTCCTATTAATCTGACTCCTTGTCGCTTCAAGAAGCCAGATTCCTCCAGCTCCATTGCAAGATTTAATGCCGCCTGACCTCCCAATGTCGGAAGTACACTGTCTGGCTTCTCTTTTATGATAAGCTGCTCTAATACTTGTGCAGTCAACGGTTCAATATATACCTTGTCTGCAATATCTTTGTCCGTCATAATAGTTGCAGGGTTAGAATTTACAAGCACAACCTCTATGCCTTCCTCCTTGAGAGAACGACAAGCCTGTGTTCCCGCATAATCAAACTCAGCAGCTTGTCCAATAACGATAGGACCTGAACCTATAACCAGAACTTTCTTAATACTATTATCTCTTGGCATATTATTTCACTTCCTTTCTGCTTTCCATCATGTTTATAAATTCATCGAAAAGTACATTAGAATCCTGTGGACCAGCGCATGCCTCTGGATGAAACTGAACTGTAAATACAGGTTTTTTCTTATATCTAATGCCCTCCACCGTTCCGTCATTGACATTTACAAACACCACTTCTGCAATTTCAGGGTCAACAGTATTCTCATCAACCACATATCCGTGATTTTGAGAAGATATATACACTTTTCCACTTCTAAGGTCTTTTACTGGATGGTTTGCACCTCTGTGTCCAAACTTCATCTTATGTGTATCAGCGCCCTTTGCCAGAGCCATTAGCTGATGGCCTAAACATATTGCAAATATAGGGACATCTGACTCGTACAATTTCTTGAGCTCTTCTATAATTTCCGTACATTCCTTTGGGTCTCCAGGACCATTAGACAGCATAATTCCATCTGGATTGGTAGCTAATATTTCCTCTGCCTTAGTAAAAGCCGGGTACACCGTCACTTCACAATCTCTCATATGAAGAGATTTAGCTATATTCTGCTTTGCTCCAAAATCCATCAATGCTACCTTATATTTTCCACCTTCTAATTTGCTGCTGACTGTACATGTTACCTTTTTTACAACCCCCTGACATTTATATGACTTAAGCTTTTCCATAACCTTATTCATGTCATAATTGCAATCTGTTGTAATCATGCCGTTCATAGTTCCTCTCTCTCGCAGGAGCTTTGCCAGAGTTCTTGTATCTATTCCCATTATTCCAGGGATACCATTCTTCTCCAGAAACTCCTGTATACCAAGCTGACTTCTGAAATTACTCGGCATTCTGGATATTTCCCTGACAATAAAGCCGTCTGGCCATGGTTTCAATGATTCCATATCCTCATTGCATATACCATAATTACCTATAAGTGGATACGTCATGCAGACTGCCTGTCCAGCATATGACGGGTCAGTAAGCACTTCCAGATAACCTGTCATAGAAGTGTTAAACACAATCTCGCTGACAATCTCTCCTGAGGCACCTATAGATGTGCCTTCAAATACATGTCCATCTTCCAAAATCAGAAAAGCTTTCATTTGTTTCCTCCTAAATTTGCTTAAATTGATAAGATTATATACTATGACTTTTTTCTTTTCAATGTATTAAGTACGACATTTTTCACTTATTTTTTTATAGGGAAGTTTGAAGAACTTTCCTATTAAATAAAAAAAGAAAAAAAAGGCGAATATCCCCTAAGGGGATATACGCCTTTGTATATCTACACTAATATTTTTTATGTTGTCTTATAAATACATATCAAGATCGTCGTCATCATATGAATCATTCTCATACTCTCTTGTCCAATCAATATTGCCGCTTCTCTTTGGTTTGGCAACATGTCTGGATGGCTTTGAATCACCTCTTGACTCTGTATGTTTTTTCTTCATCGCCTTTTTTTCTTTTTCAAGGCGACTCATGATATCAAACTTGTCTTGCTGTGGTTCCTTTGGCTTACTGTCAGCCTTAGGCTTCTGCCTTCTCACTACAGGAGTATCTTCGTCTTTATCCTTGTCAAATCCTCTGTTATTAAAGCTATTGGTGTAGCCTCCGTTGCTCTTTTTCTCGAAGCTGCCATTGTTGTTTCTGGATTTGAACTCGCCATTGTTCCTTGGCTTGTATTCTCCATCACGTTTTGGTCTAAAATCGCCGTTACCTCTCGACTCACCATTGCCCTGACGCTTAAAATCGCCTCTTGGTCTGTCACTCTTTCTGTTGTCCGTAGTATAGATTTTCTTCTCTCTTTTTTCTCCATCTACGTTTCTGTTGTACCTTGGTCTGCTGTCGTTACCATTGCCGTTTCCAGCGTTTGTTGTAGCCACAAAAATTTCCTCCTGAATCTGTGTAAATCCCTTTTTTCCAATGATATTATAACAAATAAATGACACAAATCAATATTTTTTTATATCTGCATCATAAAATTCATATGGTATATTAGTACTATAAGCATTATATACAAGTTGAAAAAATTTTTCTATAAAAAATTGTAAAAATTTCTCTTTATTTGTTGCAAAACTATATCATTTTCTGGTAAAATATTAGAAACGAAAGAACGTATGGGGGCAATTTTATATGAATACACAATATAGAAAGTACATGGATGCTTATACTGAAACCCTTTTAAACACCAACAAAAAAATATATGTTGTTAAACACTATAATACATTTGAAATCACAAAGGAGAACATTCCTCTTTTGTCTAATTGTGATGTAGATGTATATTTTCGTAATTTTTCTAGCAATCTTATGATAAATGCATACGAACCTTTTCTAGATATAATTAAAGATTTATATCTTAAGTATTATGTCGATCAGTACAAGAACATTAACGATTTCTGGTGTGATTGTAAAGTATATCCTCTCCACTATTCAATACTTACATCATACATTCAGACAGGTGTATGTGCACGCGAGGAGGATCTTATATTAACTGAGGCTCAGTATGAACACGAGCGTTTTCTTGAGGGAATAATAAACATTCTCACAAAGATAACAAACGAGCATCGTGTTCTTGTATACCTTAACAATATCAATAAAGCTGCTTATTCAACTATTGAATTGCTCTATAAGCTTTATTCTTCCAGTACTGATCACAATTTGATGCTCTTTGCATCTTACAACGATTTAAGCTCTGTTGCTTCCCATATTTCTGAAAAGTGGGCAGCTTTTATAGAACTTTTAGAATCTAATAATTGCATAATAGATAGTGTATTTACTGAGCAGCTTAATTCAGACACAACGACTCATTTCCGTTTCAACGTAAATGATATCCCTAGCTATTTGACTAATCTTACAAATATGTACTTTTGCCTTGATTTTACACAATTTCACTATTATATGCACACCATATATCAGAAGATGGAAATGGAAAAATTGACTATCGAGAAAGAGCATCGGTTTAGAATATTGAGATTATATGCCATTTCGGCACTTTGTATAGATGATGTTTCCAATGCCCTTCTCTTATGTGATTCTTTGGCTGATATCTATAGAAAAGAGTCAACTTTTGAGATTGGATTTTCATATTATTATCTTCAGAGTTTAACTCAGATGTATGCTGGTAAACACTCGAAGTCAAAATCTTGTGCCCTCCTATGCTTAGAGTTAGCTATGGTAACTGGCAATGATTTCTATATATTCAAAAGCAAACTTTTATCTGTTATGGCAAAAATGTCTGGATGGCATAACATATTCTTCTGTGCTGAGGACATAGATTTGGATGAAGATTTTATACATCTTGCAGAACAGTATAATTATAGAAATCATCTTGCTCATACATATATTTTCGCGTATGACAATAATGGCGAGTTGTACACAGATGTGGCAAGTATTGAACAGAAGCTTACACATTTCAATAAAGGTATTGATATCGCTACAAAGCTTGGAAATCAGCAGCTCCTCATAGAAGCATACAGAAAGAATATTATGCTTTCTTCATCACATGGTGCTTTTGACATATCTAATTATTATTACCATAAGTCACATGAGCTTGTTGGCGATTCCGATCCGTTCAAAGAAGCTGATATCTATAAAGGATGGGGCTATAACTGTTGTGCGACTGAGCAGTACCAGACAGCCCATGACCATTACAATAAGGCTATCCTTATATATTACCGTCTGGGATTGATTGACCAAATAGGTGAGGTTCTTTACAACATGTCTATCAACTGCCTTCTCTCTGAAGACTTTGATGTTGCTTACAAATACCTACAGACCTGTTTAAAAATAGTCAACGCTCTTCATTTAAATGACTTAAGAGTATGTAACTTGTCAAAGCTCTTTGGTCTGTTGGCGTTGTGTAGTTACAGATTAGGTGACTCATATAACTGTCAGCTTTACCTTGATTACACTAAACAATTTTTAAGTCATATACTCTTTGCAGACGACAGAATCCAAAGAAAGAGCAATGACCCTTCTTATACAGCCTGCGATGACGATTTATTCTTATACTACTATGTATCAGGTTTGTTGTGCAAAGACGCTGGTAAATATGAGAAAGCTTTAGATCTCTTCAACAAGGCATCTATCTATGCAGAACGATCTGAAGGAAATCAGTTCTTTAGTTACGTTCAGTTTAAGCTTGCCCTCGCTGACTTATACCGACTTATGTCTGATGAAAAGAAGGCAAATATTGAATTTCAATCGGCCCTTGACTATTGCGAGCGAAAGAATAATTATATTAATTATCAGAAGACTTTGGCTGCTATGGCAAATAAACCATATCATCCTATTAAGTACAAGCTTGTTCTTGATGGTTTAACTATCGACGAAATCAATACAGCTACAAAGCAAGTCGCCATAAATAAAAACTATGAAGCGACACAGAAGCAGATTGATTTCTTAAATATTTGGCAAAAAATTATAGATATCACCGGTAAAACACGCTATTCTCTCATTGAGACAGCATTGAATACAATTGCTACAAACTTTAGCATTGACTCTATTGTATATATCAAGTACGCAAATGATAAGCCTAAGGTAGAGTTCAACTCTTCTGTTATTAACCTTGATAACAAGAGTCTGGGAATACTGACTGACTACTTTAATAGACATCGCTCAGCATTTGTTACCTCCAAGATGAGAAAGAACTACAATGAGTACTCTACTGTGATTTCTATCTTTGGATTAAACAATATATGTTCAATGATATGTGTTCCTTTCTTTGTCAACGAAAAGCTTGACAGCCTGTTTATAAGCTATATATGGATGAAAGACAATTGGAACTCTATCACAAGTAAATATATGCTTGATGAATCTGATCTAAACATTTTTTCACTGTCTTACAGACAGCTGGTAAATGCTTTGGAAATGCTTTATAAGCAGCAACAGATTCAGGTAATCAACCAGCAGCTTGAAAACGCTGCCATTACCGATTACCTTACATCTCTCCTAAATAGAGATGGTTTCTACGGTAATATTGCACGATATATCGAGAATGCTAAAAATACACAGGAAAGATTAGATTTAACCATCCTGTATATTGATTTGGACAATTTCAAGTTTTACAATGATACCTTCGGTCATGACGTAGGTGATCTTATTCTTAAAAAGATTGCTAACCAACTGAGAGAAGCAGCTGGAACTGAAGGCTTTGCCGTTCGCTTTGGTGGAGATGAATTCCTTATTGTTCTGAGAACAAGTGACGAGGCTTTCTGCACAAACGTTGCTAAAAATGTACTTGATGAGATACATGCTCATAAAGGCTATCAAGCTGAAATCAGTGAAATGCTGGGACAGGATGTGACAATCCCTGCTGAGAAAACTGTATCAGCCAGCATCGGAATTGCTATTACATCAAATATAACCTCAGATGCTGATATCAGCAATGCACTTAAGCGTGCTGACACTGTTCTCTACAAAATTAAGCATTCAACAAAATCAGATTTTATGGTGGCACCATAAAATGTAGAAATTAAAGGAATTAAAGGAAATTAAATTGAAAGAAGCAAGCAAGTCCCTCCGTTCAGGAGGGACTTGCTCTATTTTACTCAAAAACCACATTTATGTGTAGCTTACATACAATTATTTTACAGTGACGCTTCCAAGGTCATTGTGGATATTCATTGTGTATTTTCCGTTAGGGTTTCCACTCATTTCACCATCTAAACCTTCTTCCTCATGTCCAAATACATCTATTTCACCCACACTTGCTTTTATATCATACTTATAATTTGAAGCTTCTACACCTGTCTCTATATTTATATCACCTACATTTAATGTTATATCAATATTAGCTTCTAAATCTCCGATAACATCTAAATCTCCTACATCCATTCCCACATTGAGGGCTGATGATACTTTAACATTCTCCAGAGTCACATCCCCTACATTGACATTAAGCTTTATGTTTTTATATGCTCCTCCGTTTACATCAACATCTCCTGCGGCAGCTGTAATGTTTAATACTTCTGCATTTTCCACACCATCTACATCTATATCACCTGCATCGCATTTCAACTCAACATTTCTAAACTGCGCTCCTTCCGGAACATAGATTATCACCTTATTGTCATTTGCCAATCCCCATGAAAATATATCAAGATTGATGATAAAGCCAACTTGAGAGCTTTTATCCTTCAATGTCAGCACTCCGTCTTTGTTCTCCAGCTCTATAGACGAATCATCTCCCATAAGGCTTATGTCTACACCGTATTTTCCATCTTTGCTTCTCATAATATCTACATCAGCATTTTTTGTATCAATGTATAAAGATTCAAATGCCTCCATATCCATATCCTTATGTTGCCATACATCTATGTCTTTAATAATCTCGATTCCATTCTCCTTTGACAAAGCTATGATTCCCTTAGCTCCCATAATTCCACCTATTATAATAAATAGTATACCTATAGCAAAGGATAAACCTGCCACTATGCCTGCATATTTATAAAATTTCTTCATATTACTTCACCTCTCATCCTACATATACTGTGGCTGTTGTCTTTTACCAAATATAGCCTTAAACACTTTACCTACAAGATGTGCCATTCCAACTGATGCCAAAAGCAAGACCATTGCAACTGTTAAAACAATAAGACCTGCGCCAATGAACAAAATACATCCTGCCACATTTGAACCAATAACAGATATACCTACCACAATCGTTGTTATGGCCGCAAAAAAACATGCCACTGCTCCAACACCAAATCCAAATATCATTCCAGCTACAGCTGAAACTATACCTATCCATATTGGAAATGTCACTATAGCTATGAATAACTTCCAGCCAGTTGATAATCCTGTCTTTTGTAACTGCTGTTGTGGTGCATATGGTTGTTGTGACATATACGTCTGTTGTGCTGCATATGGCTGTCCGCTCATTTGTGTATAAGCCTGTCCACCTTGACCATATGCATTCATATGAATGTAAGTTCCATCCTGACCGTTATATTGCTGTTGGCTTTGAACATTATTTTCACTTAAAATCCTCTCTGCCAGTTCCTCTACATCCCCAAGCTCTCTTATGACTTCCTCTTCATTCTCCTCGCCCGCTTCTGCAAAATATTCTGTGTAATACTCCATTATATCTCTATACTCTTCCGCTGGGAGAACATTTAATCTGTCCGACAGAATATTTAAGTATTCATCTTTTCTCATCTTCATTCCTCCTAATTATTGTCGCTGATTGTTGCAGCCTCTCCATTTTGAAAAATGTTATCAATTTTGGTTTTATAATCGTGCCATTCTTCCATATAATAATTAAGCCTTATCTTTCCAGCCTCTGTTATGTGATAATATCTTCTGTTTCTTCCCTGATATGGCTGATCATATGTTGTCAGAAAGCCATCTTTTTGAAGTCTTCGAAGAACGGGATATAGGGTTGATTCCGATATTTCTATAACTTCCTTGACGTTCTGAGTCAGCACATATCCATATGTGTCATCTCTGTTTAAAACAGACAATACACAGGAATCCAGCAATGCTGAGCCTAACTGAAATACCATATTTTTCTCCTTTCTTTAATACTTATCATGCTACTTACTATTCATTCTTATAATATCTTTTATTTCGACAATATTATATGACGTATAATATTGTTTACATCTGATACTATACGCCATATAATATTATTTGTCAATATGATATTTGTAATTTTTTAATAAAATAAAGAGGCTGCTGCACAATTATAATATAAATCACATTATAGGAAGATTGTATATTCTCGTCAACACAGGCGACTGCAATCTTCCTTTTTTATGCCCGTCAATACTTTTTTACCCTCTACACCGATTATCTGTGTTTATTTTAAACGCGCTTCTTTCGAGAACTCGGAACTTTCTTAACGCCCTTTTTCGAAGAGTTTATTAAAGTTCGTCTTTTATATGTCAGACAATATTGCTACAGGCGGTGTGCCATAGTAAGAACATACCATTGAAAAAATTGTGTGATTTTCTTAGCAGGTTCAGACGAGAATTACTAGCCCCGCATAATCACTGTTTGAATGAGCTCGCCCCCGAATTTAAATAGGGCGAGCGAGTGAGTTTGATTAGCGGGGCTATAATAAGGTTTTCTCGGCGAACCTGCAAGAAAATAGCAATTTTTTCAGGTATGTCTTACTATGGCACACAGCTGTAGCTATTGTCTGCCTTCATAAAAGACGAACTACTTATTCGAAAAAGGGCGTTAAGAAAGTTCTCGAAACCTCT
>JAFQVJ010000010.1 GCA_017408025.1 Lachnospiraceae bacterium | reverse complement strand
CCTGAACTCAAGATTTACCAGTGTGGTCTTCCAAAGGAAATGGCTATTGAGTTGTTCAAGCCATTTGTTATGAAAGAGTTAGCTGCTAAGGGTATTGCTCACAATATCAAGCAGGCTAAGAAAATGGTCGAGAGACTTCAGACAGAGGTTTGGGATGTACTTGAGGATGTAATCAAAGAACATCCGGTTATGCTTAATCGTGCTCCTACACTTCATAGACTTGGTATTCAGGCTTTCGAGCCAATCCTTGTAGAAGGTAAGGCTATTAAGCTTCATCCACTTGTTTGTACAGCGTTCAACGCTGACTTCGACGGTGACCAGATGGCTGTCCATCTTCCACTTTCAGTTGAAGCTCAGGCTGAGTGTAGATTCCTTCTCCTCTCACCAAATAACTTACTTAAGCCTTCAGATGGTGGTCCTGTTGCCGTTCCTTCACAGGATATGGTTCTTGGTATTTATTACCTTACACAGGAAAGACCTGGTGCATTGGGCGAGGGTATGATATTCAAGAGTGTAAATGAAGCTATTCTCGCATATGAGAATAATGCCCTCACATTACATTCTAGAATTAAGGTTAGAATGACAAGAACATTAGAAGATGGTTCATCTATCACTGGTATAGTAGAGTCAACTCTTGGCCGTTTCATATTCAATGAGATTCTTCCACAGGATCTTGGCCTTGCAAAGAGGGAGACAAGAGAAGATGCGTTAAAGCTTGAAGTTGATTACCACGTAGGTAAGAAGCAGTTAAAGAAGATTCTTGAGAAGGTTATCAATACTCATGGTGCTACTAAGACTGCTGAGGTTCTTGATGATATCAAGGCTATGGGTTACAAGTATTCAACAAGAGCTGCTATGACAGTTTCTATTTCAGATATGACAGTGCCAGCCAGCAAGAAGGATATTCTTGATGAGGCTGAGAAGACTGTTGAGAAGATTACAAGAAACTTCCGTCGTGGTTTTATCACAGACGAAGAAAGATATAAAGAAGTTATCACAACATGGCAGGATGCCGATACAAAGCTTACAAAGGCTCTGCTCGGTGGTCTTGATAAATACAACAACATCTACATGATGGCTGATTCAGGTGCCCGTGGTTCTGACAAGCAGATTAAGCAGCTTGCAGGTATGCGTGGTCTTATGGCTGATACAACAGGTAAGACTATCGAGCTCCCTATCAAGTCAAACTTCCGTGAAGGTCTTGACGTATTGGAGTACTTCATTTCTGCTCACGGTGCTAGAAAGGGTCTTTCAGATACAGCTCTTCGTACAGCCGATTCAGGTTACCTTACAAGACGTCTTGTTGACGTTTCACAGGAGCTTATCGTTCGTGATGTTGATTGTTGTGAAGGAAAAGAAATTCCATTCATGGAAGTTAAAGCATTTATGGATGGTGCTGAGACAATTGAGTCTCTTGAGGATAGAATCACTGGCAGATACGCTGCTGAGACAATTGAGGATGAGAATGGTGAAGTAATCGTTAAGAAGAACCACATGATCACTCCTAAGCGTGCTGCCAAGGTTATCGCTACAGGTAAGGAATCAGTTAAGATTCGTACTATCCTTTCATGTAAGTCTCATAACGGTATCTGTGCTAAGTGCTACGGTGCTAACATGGCTACAGGTCAGGCAGTTCAGGTAGGTGAGGCAGTAGGTATTATCGCTGCTCAGTCAATCGGTGAGCCTGGTACACAGCTTACTATGAGAACTTTCCATACTGGTGGTGTTGCCGGTGGAGATATTACACAGGGTCTTCCAAGAGTCGAGGAACTCTTTGAGGCAAGAAAGCCAAAGGGTCTTGCTATTATTACAGAGTTCGGTGGAAGAGCTGAGATTAAGGATACTAAGAAGAAGAGAGAGATTGTTGTTACTGATGAAGAGACAGGCAACTCTAAGGCATACCTTATCCCTTATGGTTCAAGAATCAAGATTCAGGACGGCGTAATGTTAGAGGCTGGTGATGAGCTTACAGAGGGTTCTGTAAATCCACATGATATCCTTAAGATTAAGGGTGTTCGTGCTGTTCAGGATTACATGATCCAGGAAGTTCAGAGAGTTTACCGTCTCCAGGGTGTTGAGATTAACGATAAGCATATCGAGGTTATCGTTCGTCAGATGCTTAGAAAGATTAGAATTGAAGAGAGTGGTGATTCTGAGTTCTTATCAGGTACATCAGTAGATGTTCTTGATTTCAACGAAGTAAATGAGAAGCTTATTGCTGAGGGCAAGACTCCAGCAGAAGGAAAGCAGGTAATGCTTGGTATTACAAAGGCTTCCCTTGCTACAAATTCATTCTTGTCAGCTGCATCATTCCAGGAGACAACAAAGGTTCTTACAGAGGCGGCTATAAACGGTAAGGTTGATCCATTAATTGGTCTTAAGGAAAATGTACTTATCGGTAAGTTGATTCCTGCTGGTACAGGTATGAAGAGATATCGTTCAGTTAAGCTCGATACAGATAAAAATGAAACTGTAGAAGAGGTTGTAGATGGAGAAATCGATACTGTTGATTTCGACAATGATGATATCGAAGTTGTTTCAGAAGAATAATGAACGATTAATAATAAGGATTGTGTATGCAGCAGTAGGTGGAAGAGATTCTGCCTACTGTTTGCACGTGTATAATCGGTAATAACAGATGGGAGAAAAGAGATGAATAATTTATTATCTCCTGCGGAGATTGCGCAGTTTACATCTGAAGTAGGTGTCAAAAAGGCAGGCCTCACATGGTGGAGACAGCTTCTTCTTGGTGTTATGGCTGGTATGTTTATAGCTATAGCTGGAAACGGTGCAAGTATCGCAGGTTATAGTGCCTCAAGTGTTGGAATAGGAAAGATGCTGTCAGGTGTGCTGTTCGGAGCTGGTCTTTTGATGGTTCTTCTTGCAGGTGCAGAGCTGTTTACTGGAAATTGTCTCATGGCAGTAAGCGTTCTTGATAAAAAAATCAGAACGTCTGCAATGATAAAGAATTGGTTTTTTGTGTACATAGGAAATGCTATTGGTGGCATAGGTTATTCCTTCCTGATGAGCCTTACAACACAGTTATCTATGGATGGCAATAAACTTGCTGCCTATTCTATTAACGCAGCCGTGTCAAAGTGTAATCTTGAGTTTACTAACGCTTTTGTGATGGGTATATTTTGTAATGTGCTTGTATGTCTTGCTGTGTGGGTAAGCTATGCATCAAAAGATGTTGTGGGAAAGATAGTTGCAATGTATTTCCCAATTTGGGTTTTTGTAACTGCGGGATATGAGCACTGTATTGCTAATATGTATTTTGTTCCCATGGGAATTTTCGCCAAGGCCAACAGTGCCTATGTGGATGCTGCCATGGAGCAGTACGGTCTTACAACAGCTCAAATTGATAGTTTAAACTGGTCGAATTTTGCATGGAATAATCTTGTGCCGGTAACCATAGGAAATATTTTTGGAGGCTCTATATTTGTGGGAGCTGTATATTGGCTTATATATCTGAAAAAAAAGAAGACAGAAAAATAATTTCTTGTTGTATAGGAAAGTTCTCGAAACTTTCCTATACAACAAAAAACGCTCCGCTAAGGATCGCACTACGGCGGATAGGAAGATGTCGCTAAAGCGACTCGCCGTAGGCGGAGAATCTTGCAAGCAAGATTCTTTTTTATTGTATAGGAAAGTTCTTGAAACTTTCCTATACAATAAAAAAATAAGATGAGCACTCGCACGAGAAGAAAAAGTCAGCTAATGCTGACCGTGCTCGGCTCGCAAAGTGGAGCAAGTCCCTCATGAATGAGGGATTTAGGGAGTTGAAGTGGACTTGTCCACTTTGTTCTGAAAAAGGAGCAAGTATCTCGTAAGCGAGTTACTTGCTCCACATTGTTTATAATTGATTATTAGTTGTTCTCGGATGTGTTCTCAATGCTACTCATCTGGAAACGGTTATCCATTGTCTTTAAGATATCTTTTATCTTTACCTGCTCGTATGTTTTTCTATTGCTGAGGTCATAAATAGTGTTCGTCTTAAATGCCAATACTGTAGGGCGAAGAGGGTAATATTGACTCTCTGAAAGAACAAGTCCTTTTTCGCCATTTGTCAATTCAACACAACATCCTGGTGGGAGTATGTTGATACTTGAGATAAGTGCACTGACAATCTTGCTGTCAAATTCTGAATCATGCTCATCAAGATGCTTGATAGCTGCAAATTCTGAAGTAGGCTCCTTGTACACTCTCATAGCTGTAAGTATATCGTACATATCAGCAATCTGAATAATCTTTGTACCTAAGAGAAGTGTCTGTGGCTGTGTTGGAAAAGCAGGCATCTTGTTGGTAAGCTCATTACGCAGCTGAGTGATATATCTCTTAACACCAGAAGGCAATTTGAAACAATTTTTAATCATGTCAAAGCCCTCTAATTCGGCACGTCTAACCAGATTTAGTTCTTCTCTTGTCAGCTTGTCCGGCTTGTTGATAAGCTCTCTTGGACCAATAATCTTTCCTATATCATGATAAAGTGCAGAACGAACAATGTAGTACTGTTCTTTTTTATCAACGCCAAGCTTATTTGAAATCATAGCACTTAGCATAGCAACATTTAATATATGCTTATATACGAAATCATCAGGATTACGTATACTCTGAATGAAAGTAATCTTTGAAGTTAAAGCGCCATATGTGTTGATTATGTCATGGATAAGATTTTCCAGAGCAGGAGTCTCCTGTCCTTCGAAAATCTTCATCAATTCGTTTTGAATAGTGTAACAAGCAACTATCTGGAAACGTTCAAATTCCATTTCTTCCTCTGTTATATCTGGAAGTGGCTCTGTAGCATCCAATATATAGTAGCCATAAGATGTCATATTGTTAATGTGGTGCATAACCATGTCATTTACAACAGTTCCTCTTCCGTAGAGGAGTACACCTTCCGTATTATATATAGGTTTAGCAAGACGCATACCTATTTTAACTTCATTAGACTTTATAAATCTCATATAATTCAAGCCCCCTATTCGGTTATTATCACGCATAAATACATGAGTAAATTATACATGAAATTTTTCTAATATACAAGATGTATTTGGAAAAATTAAACAATTAAAACTATTTGTAATATTATTGCAATGATGTGATAATATAGTGTTCTTGAGATTATGGCGTTTTGGATGTATAATTGAAATTGTAGAAGAGAATAACAAAAGAAGGGTAATTATTATGTCAAAATTGAATAACAGAATAACAGTAGTATGTATATTGAGTATAGCCATATGTGTATGTGCTTTTTTATTCATATATTATGGAAATAAAAACGAAGAGTTTGATTACAATGAGCATCTGGATGAGCATGTGATTAAAGTGTCTGATGATAAAGGCATGGTTGAACCTATAGTGGTAAATCTTCAGGAAATGGCGTATTATATCATGAATGTTGAGGGAGATATTCAACAGATGGCATGTCAGTACGACAGTGAGCATCCAGAAAAATATTGGCTTATTCGCATAGAGTCTACATATGATATGAAAGACTATGCCAAGGATCTGGTCTACGATTCGTGTGTGAGAGACACGATTTATTATATGGAGGCGCTGAAAGCAGGAGTGGAGCTTACAAAAGAGGAACAGGAGCTAGCAGCTAATGATGCTAAAATAATTATGGAAAATCTGACGGGAAAGCAGATGGAATTGTCGGATTATACACAGGATGCATTGTATAGTCTGGAAAAAAAGTTGTATTTAGCCTCAAAATATGTCAATACTTTAACAGAGGAAGGTTACAAGATGGAGGAGCTCGAATTGGAAGGCTCATATTATAAAGAATTGGTTTCTTCATATAATATAGAAGTAAATGATGAAGTGTGGGATAAAGTTGTACTGGGAGAACTCAGCATTACACAATGAGTAAAAAACTTTTTATTCATGAGTGTAGGAATATAGGGATAAGTTACTATTAGAAATACTATAAAGGAGTGTGGCATATGCCGGGATATGATACACATTATCTGTTTGGAGTTCATTCATATAGAAAAATGCTTGACGATACAATTACAAAAAAGTCCATTAAGGATCATAAAGGAATATATACATTGGGACTATTTGGTCCAGATATATTTTTCTATTATGCGACTGAGGTTGTGGCTGCCAGAAAAAACATTGGCTCTCTGATGCACACAACTAAAACAGATGTCTTTTTCAAAAATATGATTTCGTATATAGATTTGCATATAGGACAGGCTAAGGATATAGCTATATCATACATGTGTGGATTTTTGTCCCATTATATACTTGATTGTATTATGCATCCATATGTGTATTGGAGGACTGATTATCTTCATAGAGAAAAGAATTACCTTGAAAAACATTTCTCTTTGGAATCAGATATAGACATTGTGCTATTGAAAAATTACAAAAAAACTACACCATATAATTTTATGAAAAATAGCTCATTTACTTTAAATGAAATGGAGCTAGGTGTGGTGTGCGATATATTGTATTATACCATCAGAACAACATACCATGATTCAAGAATAACACGCCCAGGTATAAAGATGGCTATTTATTCTATTCAAAAAGAACAGAAACTGATGCGTATAGCATCTGAAAAAGTAAACAAGGTATTGGGGAAAATGTCTGATGTTATGGGAAATAAGAGATATATGGCACCATTTATACCTGGAAATGACGTAAAAAATCAGGATCCGTTGAACATAAAGCATGAGCGTTGGTTTAATCCGTGGGATTTGTCACGAGTTTCATGGGAGTCTGTTCCAGATATGCTCAATAAAGCGGAGAAAAGATATAATATGACCATGTTCCTACTGGACAATTATCTCAATGCGGATTTAAATAGCGTGGCTGCATATAAAACACTTGTGGCATTTATAGGGAGTAAGTCTTACCACAGTGGACTTAACTGCAGAATACCATCATGAATTGTAAAAGTGAGGTCATAAATGTCTGGAATTATAGAAAGGATATATTGTAATGTCTACACGTAATATAAAATTATCTGTGCTGCATTATGTATGTAAATACGTAATGATATTGTCAGGGGCCATAATATATGCTCTTGCAATTAGTTTGTTCATAGATCCTAACAAGCTGGCTCCAGGAGGGGTAACAGGTGTGGCAATAATTATTAATCATTACACCAGCATATCTACTGGTACTATGGTGCTTCTCATAAATGTGCCATTGATGTTTATTGGCATATGGAAGTTTGGGGTGAAATTCTTCATATCAACTTTAGTGGCTACATTTACAGGTTCATTTTTTATAGATATACTGGCACCATTTGGCCCTGTAACAAATGATCTATTCCTCTGTTCAGTTGTGGGCGGAGTACTATGTGGAGTCAGCTTGGGAATGATATTCAAGGCAGGTGCCACTACAGGTGGAACAGATATAGTTGCCCGATTGCTTAAAATTAAGTTTCCCCATGTGGAAACAGGAAGATTGTTTATTGTGGTAGATACTGTAATTGTTGTGGCATCTGCAATAGCATTCCGTGATTTGGAATTGGCAATGTATGCGGGTATATGCGTGTTTATAACTGGAAAGGTATTCGATGTGGTGCTGTATGGTGCTGCAGGTGCTAAGCTTTTATTTGTCATAAGTGACAGGGAGGAGGAGATTGCGAAAAGATTTATGGATGAACTGGATAGCGGGGTGACGTATGTACATGGCATAGGAGCATATACAGATTCAGATAAACGTATTATTATGTGTGCACTTAAAAAACAGCTGTTGCCAAAGGCAGAAGATATTGTGAAAGAAATAGATCTGAATGCATTTATCATTATTACATCTGCAAATGAGATTGTAGGCGAGGGGTATAGATCACCTTTAGAGGAAAAGATATAAAAAATGGGTATAAAAAAGCCAATAAATTTTTAAAAAGTAGCTTGACAATGGCTATCACTCTGCTTATAATGAGTAGGCGTGCGAAAAAAAGGCATGTTCTTTTTGTACGCTTAAATATAAACATATAACATTATTTCTAATCAGGAGGTGAAAAAGAATGCCTACATTTAACCAGTTAGTAAGAAAGGGAAGACAGACAACTGTAAAGAAGTCTACTGCACCAGCACTTTTAAAGAGCTACAACTCTTTAAGAAAGGAAGCTGTTGACGTTGCAGCTCCTCAGAAGAGAGGTGTTTGTACAGCCGTTAAGACTGCTACACCTAAGAAGCCTAACTCAGCTCTTAGAAAGATCGCCAGAGTACGTCTTTCAAATGGTATCGAAGTAACAAGCTACATCCCAGGTGAAGGTCACAACCTTCAGGAGCATAGCGTTGTTCTTATCAGAGGTGGAAGAGTAAAAGACCTTCCAGGTACAAGATACCACATCATCAGAGGTACACTTGATACAGCAGGTGTTGCTAAGAGACGTCAGGCTCGTTCTAAATACGGCGCTAAGAGACCAAAGGACGCTAAATAGAGCAATAGTAAATTAATATAGGTTGAATGAAATGTGCCGGATTAGAAAGAGTTATATAATATATATACTACGTTTCAAACCGTGCGCGAACACAATCTAAAGTGAGTACCGTTGATCTAATAGCTGAGGCGGTAAACGCATCAGCAGAATAAATTATTAAGGAGGGAAGAACCGTGCCACGTAAAGGACATACTCAGAAAAGAGAAGTAT
>JAFQVJ010000003.1 GCA_017408025.1 Lachnospiraceae bacterium | reverse complement strand
TAATGTCTCAGGCTTCTGAGCTGCATGTGGATGCTCCGCACCAGCATATACGTGAAGCTTTGTGTACATCTGTCTTCCTAAAGGTCCCTTTGGAAGCATGCCCTTAACTGCGTGCTCGATAACTCTTTCAGGATGCTTAGCTAACATTTCTCTTAATGTAGTTTCCTTTAAACCACCGATGTAATCTGAGTGATGATAGTACATCTTCTGATCAAGCTTCTTACCTGTTACAGCAACCTTCTCAGCGTTGATTACGATTACATAATCACCTGTGTCGATGTGTGGTGTATACTCTGGCTTATTCTTTCCTCTTAAAACCTTAGCGATTTCAGATGAGAGACGACCTAATGTACAACCTTCAGCGTCAACTACATACCATTTTCTTTCAATTTTCTCTGGACTAGCCACAAAAGTCTTCATTGGTTATTCCTCCTATAAGTTTGATTAAAAAGACTATTTTTGATTTTCAATATTTTTATATAAATATAGAAAACCCGAACTGCCTTAGCAGCTCCTCCATCATATTTGTCATGCCGTGTGAGAAAGGCTGACAAATTAACGACTCGTGGTATCCTGAATATGATAATCAGTCAATACACAGGCTGCCACAATTAAACATTATATTCCAATTAACATGTATTGTCAAATATTTTTTCTCTATCTTATGTAATTTATTAAACTTCCTGCGTGTTCTCAGTCGAACATCTGCTTACTTACAAAATCAACAGCCATTCCTCGGTAGCATACAAATATTTTGTCAGGGTTTTGATATATTAGTACTCCCCTAGCTCCTCATACTGAATTTTTATAAGGGTTAGCCCCTCTGCCGGTGCCTTCGGCCCCGCCACATCTCTATTCTTAGCCTCTATGATTTCCTTTACATGCTCTGGCGGATATACACCTAAGCCTACTTTAACAAGAGTTCCAACGATTATTCGAACCATATTATATAAGAAGCCATTACCTGTTATGACAATATGTATCATATCATTCTCTTTAAATACATTAAGCTCATAGACTGTGCGCACAGTATTCTCCACCTGTGTACGATTGGAGCAAAAGCTTTTGAAATCATGCTCACCCACAATATATTCTGCTGCCTGCTTCATTTTTTCTACATCAAGAGGCATATATACAAAATATGAATATAACCTCTCTGTTGGAATAGGCAATCTTCTATTGAGTATCTTGTATTCATAAGTCTTCTTGCTGCCTGTGTATCTTGGATGAAAATCAGCTGGCACCTCAAAGGATTCCTGGATTCTTATATCATCTGGCAATCTCTGATTCAGCGCAAATGACATCTTCTCAGCAGGTATTCTTGATTCTGTATCAAATACTGCAACATTTGCCAGAGCATGAACACCTGAATCCGTACGGCTGGCACCGATAACTGCTATTTCTTCATTTAAGAGACGGCTCAGCTCTCTGTTAATAATTTCTTCCACAGTGATACCGTTTATCTGAACCTGCCATCCACAATAATTGGTGCCGTCGTATGCAATTCTCATGAAAACTCTTTTTCCCATAAATATATCCTTTTACATCTATAATAACATTATAACTTCCCAACCAAGCACTTCATTCATAATAATATTCGAACCTATAAGTGCTATAAACACTACAAAAATAATCACATATGACACATAATCTGCTTTCTTGTATTTCAACGGTTTCATCTTTGTTCTGCCATCGCCACCTCTGTAGCATCTGGCTTCCATTGCATTAGCCAGATCCATGGCTCTCTTAATAGCCGATATAAGAAGTGGAACCAAAAGTGGTATCATGCTCTTGGCTTTCTTAATAATTCCACCAGACTCAAAATCAGCACCTCTCGCCTTCTGCGCCTTCATTATCTTGTCAGCCTCTTCCACAAGAATAGGTATAAATCTAAATGCAATAGATATCATCATTGCAATTTCATGCACTGGAATTTTAATATATCTAAGCGGACTAAATGCTTTCTCAAGTCCATCTGCTATATCTGTAGGTGTGGTTGTAAGTGTCATTATAGACGAGCCCACAAGTAGTAGCAGCAATCTATATACCATCTCCACAGCCTTTAAGATACCCTCTACAGATATGGTAAATATCCACCATTCTCCTAACACCTTTTCTCCACCTGTAAATAAAAGTGTGAAAACACCACTAAAAACCAGTATAAAGCATATGGATTTTAATCCACTTAAAACCTTCTTAACTGGGACTTTTGATAATCTAATGACTACTATTAAAAATATAGTAGACATAGCGTATCCAGCAATATTTCCTGCCACAAACAATCCAACTATGTACATAAGTGTCCAGAATAATTTAACTCTCGGGTCAAGCCTATGCACAAGTGAATCCGTCTGATAATATTGTCCAATTGTAATATCTCTCATCTTTTTTACCCTAATAATATTTCCACTGCCTCGTCCACAGTTGTAACTGTCTTCCCTGTCTCTGCCATAAGATATGTTACCTGTGGTGCAGCAAGTCCTATTTCCTCAAGCTCCTTATAATGTCCAAATACCTCACGGACCTCTCCGTCGAAAAGCTTTTTTCCCTGGTTCATAACCACTAGTCTGTCAGCGTACTTGGCCACATCCTCCATACTATGCGATACTAGAACTATGGCTATGTTTCTCTCCAGCTGAAGCTCCTTCAATTTATTCAAAATACTGTCTCTTCCCTTTGGATCAAGCCCTGCCGTAGGTTCGTCCAGTATAAGCACATCTGGATTCATGGCAAGCACTCCCGCTATTGCCACTCTTCTTTTCTCACCACCCGAAAGCTCAAATGGTGACTTTTCGAAATAGCTTTCGTCAAGTCCTACCTGCTTCAATGCCTTTCTGGCAGCATTCTCAATCTCTTCCTTGCTTAGTCCAAGATTTTTTGGACCAAAGCACACATCTTCAAATACTGTCGTTTCAAACAGCTGATGCTCTGGATATTGAAACACTAGTCCAACATGCTTTCTTAAGAATGGAAGTGAAAATTCTTTATCATATATATTTTCACCATTGAAATATATACTACCTGAATCTGCCTTTATAAGACCATTTAAATGCTGTATAAGCGTTGACTTACCTGAACCTGTGTGTCCGATAATAGCGAGGAACTCACCTTCGTGTATGTCAAGACTTACCCCATCTAATGCACCCTTTTCATATGCCGTGCCCTCTTCATATACATATCTGAGGTTCTCTGCCTTAAGAAGAAGCTTATTGTCCATTTTATCCAATACACTATCTATCTTATCTATGCAATCAATCTCTATTTTTTTCTCTTCTTGAAACTTAGCTGCTCTGCTTTTTTTAGCTCCATCTTCTTTATCATGTGTCACTGCATTGTAGCTCCATAACTCGCCCTTAACAGCCTTAAAGCGCTCTTTAAACTCCTTTATAGTCAGCACACAATCGCCCATTTTGATACCATTCTTGTTTAGTCTGTCAGCAATCTCTGTTACCTGTGGCACATCAAGACCCAGCTTCTTAATCTCATCCACATGAGCAAAAACCTCTCTGGGAGTGCCCTCCATAACCACTTGACCTTTATCCATTACGAATACCTTATCTGCATCTATAACCTCATTCATATGATGGGTGATAAGTATAACTGTTACATTTTCCTGTTTATTGAGCTCTCTGACCGTCTTGATAACCTCTTTACGACCATTTGGATCGAGCATGGCTGTAGGCTCGTCAAGAACTATGCACTTGGGTTTCATAGCCACGACTCCCGCTATTGCCACTCTCTGCTTCTGACCACCTGAAAGCTTTGTAGGCGAATGATGCCTGTACTCAAGCATACCAACAGAGCTTAACGCTTTCTCCACACGCTCCCATATCTCCTCCGTAGGCACTCCTAAATTCTCTGGGCCAAATCCTACATCCTCTTCAACTACAGTCGCTATAATCTGGTTGTCTGGATTCTGAAATACCATGCCTGCATTCTGTCTGATATCCCATATCTTCGATTCATCCCTTGTATCCCAGCCATTTACGAATAGCGTACCTTCATCTGGTGTAAGCATAGCGTTGATATGTCTGGCAAATGTTGACTTACCTGAGCCATTATGGCCAAGTATGGCTATAAACTGTCCTTCCTCAACCTCTATATTTACTCCATCAAGGGCACTGTTTTCCTCTATTATGTTGTCATTTTCATCTGTTACCGAAAACTTATGTACCAGATTTTCTGATTTAATTATCTTCATATTCTTCCCAATCCCATATACCGCCTGTTGTGTTAGTTTTATCCCTCATTCTTTTATATGATAAACTGACGATTTATCGTTGATATTATACTTTAAAAGCCCCCTGATGTAAAGGAAACAACCAAATATTATAACTTCATTTTCATAGAAACAAATTGAATTTATAGATATTTTATAACTTTTGATTTTGTAACAATGCAAAATTTTCTCCCTATTTTTACAATATATATCCAATTTTTTTAAAATACTCTGTATATCGTCTCTTCTGTCCTGCTATCATTTCTTCGGAATTCACAAACTTTATAAAATCTTCCTCGCTTATCCACTTATATGAGATAGTCTCTCCCTCCTGTAATGTAATAGCGTTTTTATCGCAATCTGTAGTGCAGGTAAACTCATAGAATATACATTGATGCTTGTCGTTGATATCCATACCAACTTCAACAAAATCATCACATTCAATGCCAGTCTCTTCTCTAAGCTCTCTCTTAACGCAAGCCCACTTATCCTCACCCTTTAGTGCTGCACCGCCAGCACCTGCTTCAAACTGTCCGCCATACATTTTCTTTCTAAAATCTCTCTGCATCAGCAGATAATCGCCATCCACATGCCTTACGATAACATCGCACACCATATGGTATATTCCCTCTGGTCGCTCCTCTCCTCTTACCAAATCCACACCTGCAAGTGTGCCATCTCTATTATATCCATCCCAAATTTCCATCTTAATCACCTCGTATAGCTTTGTTATCTTTCCAAATTTTCCACATCTAATATTCCATTGTAGAGCGTTCCTATAATTATACTATTTCCAAGCATAGCATTCAACCTATATATGTCCTTAGCGGAGCGTTTTTCTTTCTTTACTAATAATAGTGGAGAGCGCGTATACTCATACATCATTTATAGGGTCCTTATATATTTTGCAATTTAATCAGGCAAACGCATAAAATTTATCACTATCCGCAATACTAACATATATCTAATAAATTTACGGAGGCATTTAAGCTATGGCAAAAGCAGGCATGAGACGACCAGATCCAAAAGAACCACACGGCACTGAAAGCAACCACAAGACCCACATCCCTAAAAATGATGCTCCTCCCGTACCTGAGATTCAGGGTAAAGCAAAGGCTGGACACAACAAAGTGGCCAAGTCCACTTCAACTCCCTAAATCCATCATTCATGAGGACTTGCTCCATTTTGTCGAGCCGAGCACGGTCAGCTTAAGCTGACATCTGCTTTTCGTGCGAGTGCTCATCCTCGCGGAGCGTTTTTGTTGTATAGGAAAGTTTTGAGAACTTTCCTATACGACAAAAAAGCAAAACCTATGTAGGTTTCGCTTTTACATAATATTATTTTCTATTTTTTTCTATCCAATCAACCGCGAAATCCACCAAGTCCCTCTGTTTCATCAAAACAAGCTGTCCATTTCCTAAGGAAGACTTTGTAACTGCGTTCTGTTTTTCAAATTCATTCCCTATCTCTTCAAAGTCTTCTCCATCCACATATAACGTCTGGTAGGTTTTCCATACTCTTTTTCCATCTATAAGAATTGCACTACTTTCTTCACACATATGTTTGCTTGGATACTTTGCTCGTACATCTGCTAAGTGAAGAGAAGTATTTTTATCATATCCTACACCGATTAAAAGTACATAGCCATCTAATTCATAAAGCTTTCCAATTGGCGAACCTTCCCCAAAAATATTTGAAAGGTCATGATTTTCAGTTAAATATTTTGCATTTTTACCATACGCAGCCACAGAGCGTGCAGGGTGATTACTCCTAATAGTGCCTGGCCATTTTCGAAACATTTCTGCCACTGCCCCCATTGTGTTTGTAGGCGTAATATCCTTATCATAAGCTGGCCAATTATCACGAATAGCCTGCCACCATTCTTCTGGTTCTTCCCAGTGCACCCCAGCAGTTGGATCAAGATTTTTCCATGACTGTGTTGGCATCATAATTGTTCCATTTTCGCCAACACTCTCCAGCAACGCTTCAATTACAATCTGAGGACCACCACATACAAAGCCCAGCTTACTGAGAGATGTGTGTACCATAATAGATTGTCCTTGCATTACTCCGACCTTTTTTAATGCTTCTAAAATATCTTTTTTTAATACCAATGCTCTTTCCATAACTAATACATATCCTCCTAAAAACTTATAATCCTATTTTATCCCTACTCGCTCTATGTTTCAACGGTTAAATGCATAACCTATGCCAAAACCCTTTGCAAGTCCTCTTCTTTCTTTTCTACTCTACCAAATAATGTAGTAACGCGATAGCTGATAAAAAGGTAAGCCCATAACCAAAAAATAACCAGCGCACATACAACTTTATTGCATAATACGCTGGTTTTACCCATTTAAAGAGATAACTAAATCATCAATTCTAAAACATTGTCGTAACCCTTTTCCACGGCAACCTGAAGTGGTGTTACTCCCTCATTATTTTCGTGATTGTAGTCTGCGCCCTTCTTAATCATAAAGCGGGCAGATTCCTGATCACCATACTTAAGAGCATAGTATAATGCTGAATTACCAAGCTTATCCAAGGCATTTACATCAGCTCCTGCCTTTACGAGCTCCTTAACTATGTTCTTATAGCAATTGTTCTTTGTATTTAATATTAATGCGGTGTTTCCATCGTTGTCCGTATGGTTGACATCTGCTCCTCTGTCGATAAGTGTCTGTGTAACGCTTAATGCTGCATTAATATTAAGTGACTGAGCAACCATAAGAGGTGTTTTTCCATCATTCGCTGGTACATCGATATTTGTTAATGTTTCAAGAACAGCAACTCTGTCTTCATCCTCTATATCTTTACCGAATCTTCTCTCTGTAACTACAAGATGAGCTGGGGTATTCCCCTTGATGTTCAATAATGTATCGTCTGCACCTGCTTTTATAAGGACATCTACTATCTCTTTATTGCCCTTGTCACAGGCAGTATGAAGAGGTGTATTTCCTGCACAGGCTGGCTCATCCTCTGTAATATTGATATCCACACCCTTTTCTATCATAACCTTTAACATATCTACATGATTTCTAGCTGCAGCATAGTGAACAGCTGATGTTCCTTGGTTATCCAATTGTTCCATAGACTCAATTGAAAAATACTGTGCTGCATTTTCGAAGTAGTCATCCTTCTTTCTGCCAAACATTGTGCGTTTTTCCAAAGATGCAACTATATTGGCAGGAGTTCTACCCTTAACAACCGCTGAGTCCATATCTACGCCCATATCTATGAATTTCTTGATAACCTTCACCCCATAATTTCCACCAAGACATTCATCTCTCACACATGTTACTGTGCCACTATTATAAATAGGCTGTACAAAATCAATGCCAGCCTTTTTGCATATATCAAGAACCTGACATTCTTCATCCGAAACCAGTGCATTGTGCATAATTCCAAGCACCTGATGCATTTCATCATCGTCGTCTGTATCTACTTCATTTATAAGCTTGTTTGCCATGTAGATAGCAATATCCATCTTATCTCTCTGTTCCTTAGAAAATCCTGCAAAGGAATTACTTGTAAGTCTGCTGAGATTATTCAAGTCTACCCTGCCTGACTTAAAATATTTTTCCATCTCATCCCAATCGCTATCTAAAGCCATATCTAAAGGTGAGACATCATCATTACTCTTGATATTCTTATCTGCGCCCTTATCTATAAGCGCCATGCAAAGCTCCAGGCTTCCACTATGAATAGCATAGTGTAATGGGGTTTTTCCTTCATTATTTTGCTTATTCACAAGCTCTCGGTCGTTGGCAAGCTCCATAGCAGCTGTGAAATGATCATTTTTTATGGCAAGGATAAGTAATGAATCACCATCCTCATTTACCATATCCACACTAGCCCCCTTATTTATCAATGCCCTTGCTAATGCCCATGAAATATTTGAGCTATTATCACCAAGCATACATTCAATTGCTGTTTTACCATTATTGTCTTTTTGATTGATACCATCACCCAATAAATCCACGATTTCTCTTCTTAATAAGAGGCTGTGGTTCACACACTCATAATCTCTTGGTAACCTATTGATATGCGAGCAAAGGTAATGATATGCATTTCTTCCCATTTCATCTACAGCACAAGTATCTGCACCTGCATCAATCAGTAGCTTAGCCATATATAAATTGCCCTGATAGCATGCAAGCATAAGTGGTGTAACACTTACACATACATCCTTTAATATACCTTTGCCAAGCTCTGCCTTAATATTTACATTTGCTCCATCATCTATTAACTGTTTTACTTCATCATAGAAATTGTGCCATACAAGCATATGAAAAAGCGTTAATCCCATACTGCTCACAGGCTGAAACAATTCAGCTTTGTCACAAGAAACAAGGTACTCATGCACATTTTTTACATCTTCTTCCTTGATAATACTATAGTAATACATACTATTTTCAAAATCATCTTCCCACCAAGGAATGTATTTACTTCTATTGCTCTCCAATGAGCTTGCCAACATATTTGTTAATTCTTTTGCGTTCATCATACCTTCTCCTCTATTTCTCCGCACCAGCCATAAGTAGCTTTGTTACAATGTCATTGTTTCCATCTTCTGTAGCATAGAACAATGCTGTATGTTCATATACGTCAGCACGTGTGAAGTCTGCACCTGCCTCAAGAAGAGCACCTACTATGTAATTATTGCCCATTTTAGCAGCTAAGATGAGAGCCGTCTCACCTCTTTCATTCTGAACATCAATCTCTGCCTTATATTCAATAAGCTTTCTAACTATAGATTCATTCTCATTTCTTGATGCCAGATGTAATGGTGCGTTTCCTGTGTTATCTTTGATATTTGGGTCTGCACCTGCTTTAAGTAATGTTTCAACCAATAACAGATTGTCTCTCATAACTGAGATGAATAATGGTGTCATCTTATCGTTATTGACAGCGTTTACATCTACCTCACTTCTGGCGAGCATTGCGTTTACAACCTCGCTCTGTCCGTTAAAGCAAGACTGATGAAGTGGAGTATTGCCATAGGAATCTGCTGAATACATATCTGGTGCTGTCATTTCACCAATAAGCTGAGTGAGCCCAAAAGCATTAGCATAATCCAGTGCTGTGTTGTTTTTATTATCCATAATAGTAATATCTGCACCCAGTTCAATTAAGTACTTTACTGCCTCAACCTTTTTTGCCTCTATTCCGTAGATTAATGGAGTCTTACCTTCTTTATCAGTTGCATTTAAATCAGCTCCTGCATCTACAAGCATTTTTACAATTTCTTTATTGCCTGGAATCATTGCCATATGTAATGGTGTTACACTTTGGTTTGATAAGCTATTCACATCTGCATCTTTCTCTATCAATAGCTTAACTATATCTCTAAAGCCTTTCTTGCAGGAGTAATGCAATGGAGAAAATCCTATCTCATCTACAGCATTAACATCAATCCCGTCTTTCTTTAAGAAAGCTAGCACAACTCCCTTTTGTCCATTTTCGCATGCCTTTAGCAATAATTTGTTCATCTTTTATCCTCCTGTATTTACATTTTTATTTATCCCACATCTCCAAAATCCATCCACTTCGTATCTGTGGCACTTATGCATTATACACCAATCAATATTTCCACACAACTCATATTATTCTATGTACACTGGTATCAGTCTTCCTACTCATTACAATAAGCAATACAAAGAAGAAGATAAGATACACAGGCATCAGCTTTAAGCTCACATAATTTGCAATCAGTCCGAATACTGGTGGCATAAAGGTTGAACCAACATACGCACTTGCCATCTGTATGCCTATAATTCCCTGCGAATTCTTTGCTCCAAATTTGGCAGGAATGGAATGTATAATACAAGGATATACAGGTGCACAACCTAAACCGATTACTATAAAACCTAAAATCGTCACAAATTTAATAGGAATCACTATACACAACGCACCCAATATAGCTATTCCTGTACCAATATATATCATTCTACTATCACCAACTTTATCTGATATAAATCCAGATAAAAATCTTCCTACTGTCATTCCAATAAAGAATAATGCTCCCAACGCTGCTGCCTCATCCTTGGATGCACCTCTTACACCCTCCATATAGCTACTTGCCCATAGCATTGTTGTTGCCTCTGCTGCACAATATGCCATAAACCCAAGCAACAAGCATATTACACCCTTTATCCTTAATGCGCCTTTTATTCCCAGAACAGCAGTATCATTTTCCTCCACTTCGTTGGCTTTATTTATCTTCCACAGTGGTAGCGTCAAAACTAATATCACAACTATCCCAAACTGTATATATGAAACCATGCGATATCCATCCGTCCACACAGTATGCGTCAACGCATAGCTCATTATATAAGGACTTATGATTGTTCCAACACCCCAAAAGCAGTGAAGCCAGCTCATGTGCCTTGAATTATAGTTCTGCGCCACATAATTGTTAAGTGCTGCATCAATGGCACCTGCTCCGAAGCCGTATGGTATTCCCCATAAACACAGCTGATAAAATTCTGTCGCTGTTGAAAAACCGAATAAGGCTACAGCAGTAAGTAAAACACTTAACGTTGTAACTGCTCTTGTACCAAACTTCTTAGTAATTCTCTCCGACATCAGACTGGAAATAATTGTACCACCTGAAATTATCATAGACACCATTCCCATATAGAATATGGGTACACCAAAATCAACGCGTATTGTCGGCCATGCTGACCCCAACAAAGAATCAGGCAATCCCAGACTAATAAACGCTAGATATATAATCGATAACAGAAGTATATACATATCTTCCTCCTACTCTTCAAACTTCATATCTATATTAACTCAAATCATTTCTATAGTCACGCAATTCCGCCTATATATTTTTTTAAGCTACTCCATTACCCTCCAGCTTCGCTCCCATGCAGTAGGGACAAGTCCACTTCAACTCACTATATCCCTCATTCATGAGGGACTTGCTCCGCTTTGCGAGCCGAGCACGGTCAGCGTTAGCTGACATATTCTTCTCGTGCGAGTGCTCATCCTCGCGGAGCGTTTTTTATGATATAGGAAGTTCAGAGAACTTTCCTATATCATAAAAACAGCGGTGTGGATATCCACACCGCCATATATATGTTGGTTCT
>JAFQVJ010000061.1 GCA_017408025.1 Lachnospiraceae bacterium | reverse complement strand
GTGCCTTCCAAGCCTGCCGCCTTAGTCATCACTATATCATAACCTGGTTTTACACTTTCCTTATACTTGCATATACACTCTTCCTCGTAGGCATATCCAGTCACGGTGACTGTAACAACTGGCTGCGTGACTGCATCGCTGACTGATGTATGACCTCCGGTTATATGAATCTTCATAGAAGTCGCATACTCACCCATTTCATCCATGAGCATCTTTAGCTTTATCTCTCTCATTTCTTCTGGAAGGACAATGGATATCTGTGCGTATTCAGGCGTGCCTCCTACTGCTGCCACATTATTGACAGCCTTTATAAACCCGCGATTATGATGGTAATCTCTCTTTGCCACAACCGTTTCTGTTGCAGTCACCATAAGTCTTCCATCCTTATCCGAAGTGATAACAGCACTATCATGACCTACCGCTGCTCTGCTTATAACAGCTTTGCTCTTATATGTTATTTTCTTTAAGACTGAGCGCTTGAGTATAGGCTCCGGTATCTTTCCAGCTTTCATAATGACTTCCTCGACGTTCTATGATATACTTATACATGTATGATGAAATTACACAAGATACGCTAAAAATGGCACTATCATAGCCAGTACCAACACAATTGCTAATATAGCAGTCATTATTCTCTTTGATTTTTTGTTATAAATATTCATTGTACACTCCATTCCCTCCTGACTAAATCAGGAGCACTACATATATTTTATTCCAAATAGAAAGGTATTTACTATTATGATTTTTTTACTTTTTGTTATATTTGTTGTCTGGTTTGCCTACGAGCGCTCTAAAGCTACACGCATAGAAAAATCCCGCAAGAATGAATTCTGGGAGCGTGAAAATGAATCCAACAACACCAGACGTAAAAATCTGGATAGCCTGGATTACATCACTATCCCTGACAGCCTTCTATTAGCTAATCTTTCATCAGCACTGCCTGAAGACGATGAGCTTACAAGATGCAATGATGTCCTTCTTTCCTTAAAAGATAAACGCATCTTCAATCTGACAGGAAAAACAACCACTGATATTAAGCTTATGTACGGTCCTGCAAATTTAGAACAGCTTGATGAATATGATTCAAATTTTACACTGTTTACCAAGACAATTTATGCCTATGGCGAACAGCTTCACAAGCTGGGATTTGATGATGAAGCCATGAAAGTACTTCGTTTCGGCATTGATAGTTTATCAGATATTAGTGGCAATTACAAGCTTTTAGCTACCCTTTATGTAAAATACAATCAGTCAGAAAAGATAAAAGAATTAAAAGAAATCGCAGGTGGTCTTGATTCATTAATGAAAAATACCATCCTGCGTTCTCTCGACGAAATATCATCAGTGTCCTAATATGTAACTATTAACTTTGCTTCTTATATACAAGAATGCACATCCTGCAAATGCATACCAGATAGCATAGGCACCTTCTATAAGTATTGCTAATACTTCTTTCTCCATAGCAAAAAATACAAGTAAAACTATTTGAATTGCTGCCATAATGAAGAGAAGAACAGATGAAAGTACAGAGATACTTTCATAATTTCTTCCTCTTATGGCATGTTTTATTTTAGCCATCTGATTAATAATAGAGGAAAGTAATATAATCATAACCACTAAAACAATCGTAGTCAACATAACAACCACCATTACATCCAGTATGTAATTTTCACTCGTATAATAATCTGTATCAAATGCTCCTACAATAAATACCATAAAAGATAAAAATGCTGTAAATATAGCAATGAGTGACGCTGGTATGAGGCCTACTATAGCACCTGCTTGTATGGTTGAAAATCCTGAAGTGTGCATACATGCACCATCATTGTACAATCTTTTGTAATATGCTCCATATCCCTGAAATGTCACCATCCATGCACCTATTGAGAATAGTACAAATGGTACACATCTTACGAAGAATACTACAGAGGCCTTTGGAATTGCAATATCACCTACACCATACCCACTGTATCTAACTGTGTAGAACAGCTCTACAAACGAGAAAACCATCGCTATTGTAGCAAACAGTGACACAAGAACCATCATCACAGACCCACAACTATCCTTTATGGTAGCACCTATGCCTGCAACCATTTTAGGATCTTTTATTCCCTTTATTGCCACATTTACCTGTGGTACATATGGTTGCCCATAACCCTGCTGCGGTCCCTGATATTGAACATACATAGGGTTAGGATTATAAAACTGTTGCTGTGGCGTTACAGGTCTACCCTGCATATTTCCATTAAATGTCATATTAGTTGCTGGCACACCGCACTGACTGCATATGCCATTTGGTGGAAGCTGAGCTCCACAATTTGAACAAAACATCCCTTTTCCTCCTAAGTAATTTTATATACTCTTACATCTTTTTAGAACATGCAATTGCCAATGAACCCGGTCCAATATGACAAGCCACACTCAATGAAAGATGGTCTATATATATATTCTCCGCTGGATATTCAGGCCATGTGTTGAGAATTTCTTCCTTAAATTCCTTTGCCTCCTCAACATTTTCTGTATGGGCAATCTCTATCCACATGTTGTTTACATCTCCACCAAAGCGTGTATCTATATCCGTCTTAAGAGCTTTTATCATAATGCTTTTTGCCTGATTAAATGTTCTCGCCTTGGCAAATGCATCAAGCTTCTCACCCTGAATCTGAAGCACTGGTTTAAGCTTAAGAATCGTGCCAAGAGCTGCTGCCGCAGGTGTTACTCTTCCACCCTTCTTAAGATACTTAAGTGTGTCTACCATAATATAAATACTAGACTCCATCTTAACTTCCATAAGCTTATCATGAATCTCTTTTGCACTCATACCAGCCTTTGCCATCTCTTTAGCATCCAAAACAGACTGTCTCTGTGTAACAGAGATTCTCTGATTATCCACAACATAAACCTTTCCTTCAAATTTATCTTCATGAGAGAGAGCCATAGCTGTGCTACAAGAGCCTGAAAGGCCACTTGACATCGGTATATGAACTATCTCATCATAACCCTCATCAAAGATATTATTCCAAAGGTTCATAACAAAGTCTGGTGATGGCTGTGTTGTAGAAATATTATCATTATCTGCAAGTCTCTTATAAAACTGTTCTCTTGTTAAGCTTATATCTTCATAGTATGTCACATCATTGACAATGAATGGCATAGGAACCACATGTATTCCTCTCGCCTCCGCCTCAACCTGTAATATACCACTGTTACTGTCTGTTACAATAGCAATTTTTGACATTTTCATCCTCCATATAATCTGTTGCATAGGAAATAAAGCCTATTTTGGATTTCAGTTTATCATAAAGACTTTATCTATGCAAGCTTGATTATCTTTACGGAATATGGTTCCAATTCTACGCCACCAGATATATTTATATCTGTATCTGTAATCAATTCCTTACCCTTCTCACATCCTACATAAAAGCCAGCATAGAAACCACTTCCATCTGCATTTATGGCCACAAGTACTCTTTCACCATCTACACTTCTCTCATACACACACTGTTTATTTGTCAACACAACTGTTTTGAAATCTCCATAGCTCAATGCCTTCTCAGTCTTTCTGATATGAGAAAGCTTCTGAATATGAGAAGTAATCTCATTCCATTCAGGTTCATCAAAAGATGGGCGAAGTGCTGGATCTCCCTGACTCTTATCAGCTTTTGTACCCCACTCGCTTCCATAGTATACACAAGGAATACCTGGCATACCAAAAAGCATGCCATACAGAGGCTTTAAGTGATTTTCATTTGTAAGAATAGACGCTACTCTAGACACATCATGGTTATCTGCAAAAGTCAATAAATGCTTTCCTTTATAGATAGTCCAGTTCTCTGGTCCAAACTGACGATTGAGAGAATGCATAATTTCAAACATATTCATGCTGTTAAAGCTTGAATACAATCCCTTATAACACTCGTAATTTGTACAGCTGTGAAGCATGCCTTCACCTACAAACTGATTGTAATCTCCATGAAGAAGCTCACCTATCAGAACAAACTCTGCCTTCTTACTGTCTGTAAAGCTTCTAAGTCTTCTTATGAAATCCTTGTCAAGGCAGTATGCCACATCGAGTCTGATTCCATCTATATCAAAATAATCTATCCAGAAATTAACCGCATCTAAAAGATGGTCTACTACTTCACCATTTCTCAGATTGAGCTTTACAAGATCATAGTTACCTTCCCAACCTTCATAGCAGAGGCCATCATTATAGTTTGAATTTCCTCCAAAATTGATATTAAACCAATCCTTGTATCTGGAATTTTCACGATTTTGCACAACATCCATAAATGGACCAAAGCCTCTGCCAACATGATTAAATACTCCGTCCAAAACCACTTTTATTCCTGCTTCGTGAAGCTTCTCCACTATGGTCTTGAATTCCTCATTTGTTCCAAGACGCACATCGATTTTCTTATAATCTCTTGTGTTATATCCATGAGTATCTGACTCAAAGATTGGCGAGAAATAGATGGCATTGATACCAAGCTTCTCCATATGAGGTATCCACTCTTCAATCTTTTTTATCCTATGCTCCTGTACTCCATCATTCTCAAATGGTGCACCACAAAATCCTAACGGATAAATCTGGTAAAAAACACTTTCATAAGCCCACATATAGTGTCCTCCTTAAAATATTTATTTTTATATCCATTTAAAAAGCTCTTCCGGCTTTTCTATAAACCACTTTGCTCCTGATTTTTCCAGCTCTTCTCTGTCTCTAAATCCCCAAAGAACTGTAACCATGTCCATTCCGCTGTTTAATCCGGTAGCCACATCCACGTCAGAATCTCCTATAAACACAGCCTCTTCCTTCTCTATTCCAAGCTGGCGAAGCGCCTTATACAGCATATCTGGTGCTGGTTTCTTTGGCACATCTGGTGTCTCTCCTATGGCAACGTCGATCAGTCCTGGAAAATAAACCTTTGCAAGCTCATTTACGGCAGGATCAATCTTATTCGACACGATAGCCAGCTTCATTCCCTGTGCTTTTACCTGCTCAAGCATCTCTACAACACCTTCGTATGGCCTTGTCTTATCTCTGGAATGCTCATCATAATAGCTTCTGAAGTCCTTAAGAATCTCTGCTTCCTCTTCCTTAGATGTACCTTTTTCCACAGCTCTCTCTACGAGCTTAGCCACACCATTACCCACAAATCTACGAGTTTGCTCCAGGGTAATTTTTTTCATACCATGATTTTCAAGACCAAAATTCACACTGTCCATCAAGTCCTCGAGAGTATTCAACAGCGTACCATCAAGGTCACATATTAATGCTTTGTATTTCATATATCCACCTCATCTCGACCCAACTTCATCCACACTTTAAAATATTTTACAATATATTTGCAAAAAAAGGAAGTACTATAACAGTTATAATTCCTGCTACTGCAATGGCAAGACTTCCCATTGCCCCCTCCACTTCTCCGATTTCCATCGCCTTTGACGTTCCCATAACATGAGACGCTGTTCCCAATGCTAACCCTTTAGATATAGGCTCCTTAATACGGAATATTTTAAATATAATTTCTGCAAACATGCCTCCTACATTTCCAGCTATGACTATAGCTGCAGTTGTCACTGCAACAATGCCGCCAAGCTCCTCCGACGCACTGATTCCTATGGCAGTCGTCACTGACTTAGGAAGTAATGTTACAAACATCTCGTGATCAAGGTTAAAAATAATACTCATTGCCACTATACTCAATGCGCTGACTAAAACACCTGAAACTATACCTATAATAATTGCCGCAAAATTTTTCTTCAACATCTGAAGCTTTTGATATAGCGGTATAGCCAGACAAACTGTAGCTGGCGTCAGAAAATATGTGAGAACGGACGCACCTTCATTATATGTCTCGTAATCTATATCTGTCACGACCAAAAATACGATGATAATAGCTGTAGCTGTCACCAATGGCGAGAGCACACTTAAACCTGTTTTCTTTCGTATATAAGCACCTATCTGAAATGCCACAAGACTTAAAACAACCCCAAACAGAGCTGAATCAATCAAAAATTCTTTCATACATTATTCCTCACTCTCATTAGAATTCCCAGCTTTTTGAACTTTACCCTTTTTTATGCGTATAATCAACTGAGACATGTGCCCCGTCACTATCATAACTATAATTGTAGATAGAACACAGATTACACAAAATGGCACTAAAATGTTCTTAAATAAAGGCCACGCTGCCAGCAATCCTACTGTAGGCGGAATAAACATAACTGGCATAACCTGTACCAAAAATTCGGCTGTATCTTTCACTGCCTCCAGTTTAACTATTCCCGTCATAAGTGCTGCAAGCATTATAACTAAGCCATATACACTTGCCGGAATTTTAAATGGTAGCAATGCCTTTACACATTCTCCCATGAAAGAAATTACCATAATGATTGCAAACTGCTTTATATACTTCATGATTTTTCATCTCCCTCTTGTTTTTATTTTCCCTCTTTTTTCCGTCCGAAAGATTATACTCCTAATCATATATTTATGTCCAGACAAAAGCACACATATTCCTTTATTTTCATATAAAAACTTTCCCGTACAAACTTTCTGTTGCTATTTTGAGTTTCCGCAAAATGCGAAAAATGTAAGCCATGGAACATGTGATGCAACATATAAGCAAGAAAATGTATGATTTATAGAAAAAAAGATATCATTAGTAAGCCTCGCAATAGCCAGACTTCAAAGAACAGTATTATAATGATGACTCAGGCTATTAATCTTAGGCAAAGCTGTTTGTATCTAGGACGTTTGGCTTTAAACCACCGCCTAACACCCTCTTTGGCATATGAAAGTATACCGGCAATACCTTTTGATACGC
>JAFQVJ010000060.1 GCA_017408025.1 Lachnospiraceae bacterium | reverse complement strand
GAGTAGTCAACACGCTTACCAAGAAGGTTCTGACGGAAACGTCCCTGCTTACCCTTTAACATATCTGAAAGTGACTTCAGAGCTCTGTTACCAGGACCTGTCACAGGACGTCCACGACGACCATTATCTATCAGTGCATCTACAGCTTCCTGAAGCATTCTCTTCTCGTTACGAACGATAATTTCTGGAGCACCCAACTCAAGAAGTCTCTGTAAACGATTGTTTCTGTTGATGATTCTTCTATATAAATCATTCAAATCTGATGTTGCAAAACGACCACCATCAAGCTGAACCATAGGACGGATATCTGGTGGGATAACAGGTACAACTGTCAAAATCATCCACTCAGGTCTGTTTCCTGAAGCACGGAATGCCTCAACAACCTCTAATCTCTTTATGATTCTTGCTCTCTTCTGACCTGTTGCATCCTCAAGAGCAGACTTTAACTCCTCTGAATCCTTCTCAAGATCTATAGCTGTAAGAAGCTCTAATATAGCCTCTGCACCCATTCCAACACGGAAATTGCTGCCATACTTATCGTAAGCATCTCTAAATTCCTTCTCAGAAAGAACCTGCTTATACATAAGTTCAGTGTTACCTGGATCAAGTACAATGTATGATGCAAAGTAAAGAACCTTTTCGAGTGTTCTTGGCGATAAATCAAGAATTAAGCCCATACGGCTAGGAATACCCTTGAAATACCATATGTGTGATACAGGAGCTGCAAGCTCGATACGTCCCATACGTTCTCTACGAACAGAAGACTTTGTAACCTCAACACCACATCTGTCACAAACAACACCTTTATATCTTATCTTCTTGTACTTACCACAATGACATTCCCAGTCCTTGCTAGGTCCAAAAATCTTTTCACAGAAAAGACCATCCTTCTCAGGCTTGAGAGTTCTGTAATTGATAGTTTCAGGCTTTGTAACATTACCTTCCTGTAACCATCTCTGGTAAGCTTCACTTGACTTATCTTCAGGTTCAGGAGTTCTATGAGACCATTCTCTGATCTTGTCTGGTGATGCCAAACCGATTTTTATCTTGTCAAATGTCATAGGCTGGTATGAAACCTGTTTATTTTCTGACATATCTTACACTCCCTTCTATTATTCCTCTGAATCAGCGTAGCTATCTTCGTAGCTATCATCATAACTGTCATCATAATCAGCATCCTCGTCTACTGAGACAAATTCGTCACCCTGTATTTCCTGCTGCTGATATCCATGAGCGCCAAAGTTCTCATCTTCATTGTTATAATGCTCGTTGCCCATGATTGAATTCCAGTCTGTATCTGTTGTTTCTATATTTTCCTTAAGTTCAATTTCTGTATCGTCTTCTGCCAATACCTTAACATCAAGTGCAAGTGACTGAAGTTCCTTAAGAAGAACCTTAAATGACTCAGGAATACCTGGCTCAGGGATATTCTCTCCCTTGATAATAGCTTCGTAAGTCTTCACACGTCCAACAACATCGTCTGACTTAACTGTAAGGATCTCCTGAAGTGTATATGAAGCGCCATATGCTTCAAGAGCCCAAACCTCCATCTCACCGAATCTCTGTCCACCGAACTGAGCCTTACCACCAAGCGGCTGCTGAGTTACGAGAGAGTAAGGACCTGTTGAACGGGCATGAATCTTATCGTCAACAAGGTGATGTAGCTTAAGGTAATGCATGTGTCCAATTGTAACAGGGCTATCGAAATACTCACCTGTTCTACCATCACGAAGTCTTACCTTACCGTCTCTTGAAAGAGGTACCCCCTTCCAAAGCTCTCTGTGTGCTCTATTGTCATAGAGATACTGCATGATTTCCGGATCAACGCTATCCTTATACTTAGCTTCGAACTCTTCCCACTCTGTATTTACATAGTCATTAGCCATGTCGAGAGTATCCATGATATCTTCCTCATGAGCACCGTCGAATACTGGAGTTGAAATATTGAAGCCTAACGCCTTAGCTGCAAGGCTTAAGTGAATCTCAAGTACCTGTCCAATGTTCATACGCGAAGGTACGCCCAATGGGTTAAGTACGATATCAAGTGGACGTCCATTTGGAAGGAATGGCATATCTTCTACTGGTAATACTCGTGAAACGACACCCTTGTTACCATGACGACCAGCCATCTTATCACCAACTGATATCTTTCTCTTCTGAGCAATATATATACGAACTGACTGATTTACACCTGGAGAAAGTTCATCGCCATTCTCTCTTGTAAATACCTTTGTATCAACAACTATACCGTACTCACCATGTGGAAGCTTAAGTGAAGTATCACGTACCTCTCTAGCCTTCTCACCAAAGATTGCTCTAAGAAGTCTCTCCTCTGCTGTAAGCTCTGTCTCACCCTTTGGTGTAACCTTACCAACAAGGATATCTCCAGCACGAACCTCAGCACCTACACGGATAATACCTCTGTCATCAAGATTCTTAAGAGCATCTTCACCAACACCTGGTACATCTCTTGTAATCTCTTCCGGTCCCAGCTTTGTGTCTCTAGCCTCTGTTTCATACTCTTCCATATGGATAGATGTATATACATCCTCCTGGACAAGTCTTTCACTAAGAAGTACAGCATCCTCGTAGTTGTAGCCTTCCCATGTCATGAAACCGATGAGAGGGTTCTTACCAAGTGCAATTTCACCGTTAGCTGTAGAAGCACCGTCAGCGATAACCTGACCTGCCTCAACATGCTCACCCTTAACAACGATTGGTCTCTGATTGTAGCAGTTTGACTGGTTACTTCTTGCAAATTTAATTAACTTATATGTTTCCTTTGTTCCGTCATCATCATACTTGATAATAATCTTTGTAGACTCTGAGCGTTCAACAACACCGGCACGCTTAGCAACAACACAGATACCTGAATCCACTGCAGCCTTTGCCTCAATACCTGTACCAACTACAGGTGCTTCTGTTGTGAGAAGTGGAACCGCCTGACGCTGCATGTTTGAACCCATGAGGGCACGGTTAGCATCGTCATTCTCAAGGAATGGAATCATGGATGTAGCTACTGAGAATACCATCTTAGGAGATACGTCCATAAGGTCTACATTCTTCTTCTCGAACTGTGAAGTCTCCTCACGGAAACGACCAGATACGTTATTATTTACAAAATATCCATTGTCATCCAATGGCTCGTTAGCCTGTGCAACTATGAAATTATCCTCTTCATCAGCTGTAAGATAAACAACCTCATCTGTAACCTTTGGATTTGCAGCGTCTGTCTTGTCAAGCTTTCTGTATGGAGCCTCAATGAAACCATACTGGTTGATACGTGCATAACATGCGAGTGAGTTGATAAGACCGATGTTTGGACCTTCTGGAGTCTCGATAGGACACATTCTACCATAATGTGAATAGTGAACATCTCGAACCTCGAATCCTGCACGGTCTCTTGAAAGACCACCAGGTCCTAATGCAGATAAACGTCTCTTATGAGTAAGCTCACCAAGAGGGTTGTTCTGATCCATGAACTGTGACAGCTGTGAGCTTCCGAAGAATTCCTTAACAGCAGCTGTTACAGGCTTAATATTGATAAGTGACTGAGGTGAAACCCCTTCAAGATCCTGAGTAGTCATTCTCTCACGAACAACTCTCTCCATTCTCGAAAGACCGATTCTGTACTGGTTCTGTAACAATTCACCTACAGCACGGATACGTCTGTTTCCTAAGTGATCGATATCATCTGATGTGCCTATGCCATACTCAAGGTTAAGACAATAGCTGATAGAAGCAATGATATCTTCCTTTGTAATGTGCTTTGGAAGAAGCTCATTGATATTCCTACGGATAGCATCCTTAATATCCTCTTCTGTCTCATTTTCCTCAAGAATCTGAGCAAGTACTGGATAGAATACATCCTCTGTAATTCCAAATTCAGCCTTAGCATCAAAGCCAACATGAGCATTGATATCAACAACCAAGTTAGAGATAACCTTAACATTTCTCTCCTCTGTCTGAATCCAAACAAATGGAACTGCAGCATTCTGGATAGCAACAGCCATCTCTACTGTAACCTGCTCACCCTGCTTACCGATAATTTCGCCAGTTGTAGCATCAACAACATCCTCTGCAAGAATCTGATTCTTAATTCTGTTCTTGAATGCTAACTTCTTATTAAACTTATAACGTCCAACCTTAGCTAAGTTGTATCTTCTAGGGTCGAAGAACATAGCTGTGATGAGACTCTCTGCACTCTCTACACTGAGAGGCTCACCTGGACGAATTTTCTTATATAACTCGAGAAGACCATCCTGATAATTGTCAGATGTATCCTTCTCAAAGCTTGCGAGAATCTTTGGCTCCTCACCAAAAAGCTCTGTAATCTCTGCATTTGTGCCGAAGCCTAATGCTCTTACAAGAACTGTAATAGGAACCTTTCTCGTTCTATCTACACGAACATAGAAAATGTCATTAGAGTCTGTCTCGTATTCCAACCAGGCACCTCTGTTTGGGATAACTGTTGAAGAATAGAGCTTCTTTCCTACCTTATCGTGAGCAATACCATAATAGATACCAGGTGAACGTACTAACTGGCTAACGATAACTCGTTCTGCACCATTAATAACGAATGTACCTGTTGCTGTCATAAGAGGAAGGTCACCCATGAAAATCTCATGTTCAGTTATCTCACCAGTTTCTTTGTTGTGAAGTCTAACTTTTACCTTAAGTGGTGCTGCATAAGTAGCATCTCTTTCTTTACATTCCTCGATTGAATACTTCACATCATCTTCGCAAAGCTGGAAATCAACAAATTCAAGTGCTAAATGATTGCTGTAATCTTCGATTGGAGATATATCCTCAAAAACTTCTTTCAAACCTTCATCCAAGAACCACTTGTATGAATCCTTCTGAATTTCAATAAGATTTGGCATCTCAAGAACTTCTTTTTGCTTAGAATAGCTCATTCTGACGCTCTTGCCTGCTTTTGTCGGATGCATTCTGTATTTCTCCATTGACATTTCACCCCTGTTCATAATATTCTACGTGTCTCTCTTTTAGAAACCACAATAGTGCATTTTCCAATGTATCATATTTTTTGCAACCTGTCAATACTTGAATTTTTCGCAGAAGATTTTTTTATTGTATAGGAAAGTTTCGATAACTTTCTTATATAAGAACAAAGTGGACAAGTCTGCTTCAACTCCCTAATCCCCTCATTCATGAGGGACTTGCTCCACTTTCCCAGCCGAGCACGGTCAGCTTTAGCTGACATTTTCTTCTCGTGCGAGTGCTCATCTTATTTTTATTGTACAGGAAAGTTTCGACAACTTTCCTATACAATAAAAAAGCCGTGTAGTACATTGACCACACGGCTTTAAATACTTTATAAAGTTGGAGCCTCTGCCAGCAAGGCTGTTTCCTCCAAACTTATTTGTTTGGAGCCTCTGCCAGCTAGGCTGTTTCCTCCAAACTTATTTAAGTGTAACCTTAGCGCCTTCAGCCTCAAGCTTTGCCTTAAGCTCTTCAGCCTCTTCCTTAGAAGCGCCTTCCTTAACAACCTTTGGAGCACCATCAACGATGTCCTTAGCTTCCTTAAGACCAAGACCTGTAGCATCCTTAACTACCTTGATAACCTTAACCTTGTTTGGACCAGCTTCTGTTAACTCAACGTCAAACTCTGTCTTCTCCTCAGCTGCTGCTGCGCCAGCACCTGCTGCTGCTACAACAACGCCTGCTGCTGCAGAAACGCCGAATTCTTCCTCACAAGCCTTAACTAAATCGTTTAATTCTAAAACTGATAAACCTTTGATTACTTCAATAATTTCCTGAGTTGTCATTTTAATTTCCTCCATTTAATTTTTGTTTGTTTAATACCTTTTTCCTCGCTTCCACCTTATGTCCTCGCTTCCGCTCGGACTGTTTGGAGCCTCTGCCTTATGTCCTCGCTTCCGCTCGGACTGTTCAAAGCGTTCTTCCTCGCTACGCTGCGGGAGCTTCCTTTGAACTAAGCCTCTTTCTGTTCTGCGATCTGCTTAATAACACGAGCGAAGTTTGTAATAGGTGACTGTATAGAGCCAAGGAATTTTGAAAGAAGCTCTTCTCTTGATGGGATAGTAGCAATAACTTTGATACCATTCTCATCATAGTAAGTACCCTCAACTACACCAGCCTTCAATTCAAGAGCTGTAGCTTCCTTTGAGAAGTTGAATAAAATTCTCGCTGGAGCTGTAGCATCTTCTTTTGAAATAGCGATAGCTGTTGGTCCTTCCAAATGCTTGCTTAACTCTTCGAACTCTGTACCCTTAACTGCAAAGTTAATCATTGTGTTCTTGTAAACTTTGTAAATAACACCAGCTTCTCTTAACTGCTTACGAAGGTTTGTATCCTCCTCAACAGTAAGACCACGGTAATCTACAAGAACAGCTGCCTTAGCACCGTTTAATGCCTCGCTGATTTCATCAACTACAGGCTTCTTAAGTTCTACTTTTGCCATGTCTGTCTGCCTCCTTATTTTGATACAGGCTTGCGCCCCGCCGAAACAGATTGCAATTCTTTACAACCACAATCTTTTGAGACATTCATATTTATACTGTACAGAACATTCTATACATATTAGAAAGCCTCTCCGTCCAAAGACGAAGAGGCATAGATTCACAAATATGAGTCATTCCTCGGTAGGTTCAACCCTTGGGTCGCATTATGTGTATTACACACCTACTGTCTTCGGCCAATGTAATGATTTCTCATCACACCTTGAGCATATTACCATATCCAATCCATAATGTCAACAAAAAATTACATTATGTGATTATGCCACCTACAATACGCAAGTGGCATAACATTTATCCTCATTATACTAATCCTTTAGTACTTTTTAAATACGCTTGTACCTTCCTCTAAGAGTGTTGCAATTCCCTCATTCTCTTCCATCTGACTATTAATCTTTTCCATATCAAGAACAAGATTCTGTGTACTTTCAGCAGCGCCATTAACTCCCTTTGCACCATCATCGATAGCACGAGTGATTTTACCTATAGATGCAGTGATTTCATTTACCGCATTTCTAAGATTCTCTGTCATGTCAGCGAATTCATTCATAGACTGCTGTATATATGTAGCATTTTGCTGATATTCAACACCGTTGCCTACAAAGTTTTCAAATTCAGGCAAAATCGAATTCTGTACATATTCAACCAGATTATTGGCATTATTTGAAAGATTATGCACTGCATCCATTACAACAACGTTGATTTCCTGGATTCTATTTGCTGTCTCTCCACTGGATTCAGCAAGTTTTCTAATCTCATCAGCAACAACCGCAAAACCTTTTCCGGCTTCACCTGCACGAGCAGCCTCAATGGATGCGTTAAGCGAAAGGAGGTTTGTCTGTTCGCTTATACCAAGGATATCATTAGTAAGGCTGTTAACCTGGTCAACACTCTTACTATCCTCAATAGCACGATTAAGCACCCCAAGAATCTCAGTCAGCTTCCTGCTTGTCTGTGCCATACTAGCCTTAGCGTTGCTTTCCATCTTATCAGCATTATCCTTCATATCCATTGAATACTCATTGATCTTACCAGTCTTATCCGCAATAACTTCTACCTCATCACGAACTGACTCTATATTGCCATTAATAATATTTGCCGAACTTCCAACCTCTTCCATGGTAGCTGCAAGTTCTTCTGTCATAGCTGACAAGTCTGAAACATTATCATTAGATGTCTGTACACTATCGCGAACCTCTTTTACGACAGTTTCCATACGCTGTGTATTTCCAACAATAAGTCTCATAATTTCCTGTAATCTCTCAATAAATACATTTATGGCACCAGCAATATCTGAAATCTCATCATTGGAAAGAATTGTGATTCTCTGTGTCAAATCTCCATTATTATCTTCAATATTCTTAACAATTCCCTTGATTTCCTTATTGATAACACCAAGAGGTCTCAATACTATGCGAAGAACTACATATAACGCACCGACTAAACCAACCACACTGATAACAGCCATAATCACAGTAGATGCTATAGCGCTGCCATACACAGCCTCCAATGAATCACGTGCTTCGTCAGCCCCACGGTTTACTGCTTCAGTTACACTGGTTATGTATTCCTCCATTGCCTTTACATGATCATTTAATGCACCGTTAGCAACACTATATGCTGCATCATTATTTCCCAACGCACTATAGGCAATGACATTTGCTATCTCATACTTAACGCCCTCATAGCTTGTGATCATAGCTTCATATTGTTGCATTTCTTCATTGGATACATATTTTTTATACTCAACAAGCATTTTGTCCAATCTATCCTCTTGCTCTCTTATGGAATAGACAAGTTCAACCATCGCATTCAAATCCGTTGCAATAATATGTGAAAGTCCCAACTTATGTAAAAGCTGAGTGTCGTTTCTTATCTCACTAAGCTCCGAAATTCTCATCATATAATCATCCGAAATTTCTGTCGCTGTCTCATTAACTTTACCTATGTTAAGTATCCCGCTGACATTAGATATCAATGCCACAATCCATAAAACGATAACAGGCGCTAAAATAGTTATTTTTAAGCTCAAGCGCATTTTTTTCTTATCCTTAGCCATCCGTCATTCCTCCTAACCAGCTACCGATGCTGTAATCGCCTTAACTAACTTATCCAGCAATGTTTGAAGTGCTTCGCCCGTCGGTTTACTTGCCACTATATTGTCTGCAAATTCAACGCAAGGTGCCCAGTAGTTATTTCCTACACGCTGCAATACACCGTAGCGTGACTGGTCAATTACCGCTGCAATAGCCGGCACTTTGCCAACTTCATCTGAGGCTACTACATTAATATTTGAAGGTCCTACACTCTTCTCTATGAATCTAATCTGCTGATTTTCCTCATTTGTAATCCAATCTGCAAACTTATGTGCCCACTCAACATTTTCAGAATAAGAATTTACCCCAACCATCTTGTAGCCTGTAAAGGATGCCATCTGAATCTGCTGTCCGTTGCAGGTGTATGTAGGTAACTTTACAGCTCCATAATCTTCACCCCAGGCTTCCTTTATAGTTGTGGCATTCCACACACCACTTATACCTGCGATAACAGTTTCATTCTTTACTCCCGATATAAAAGAATCATCTACTTGTGCAACAAACGCTGGATTAGATACTATCTTTACAATCGCTTCACCTACGTCCATACCTGTAACAGAACCTTCTGTTGTGTTCCAATTACAGTAATTTGTAACTCCATCTTCATTTAAGCTAAGCTGTAAACCTGTATTACCAAAAAACGAGTATAGATACCAGCCTGAATTTAATTCCATGGAAACTTTTTTTCCTTTATTTTGCGCCACTGCCAATATGCCGTCCATAGTTTTAACATCTTCTTCTGTGAAATATCTCTTATCATAATATAAGAAGTAGCCATTATCCGCTGTCATAGGATACGCATACAATGTACCATCCAAAGACGCAGCATTAACCGATTCCTCAATATTTGCCGCTTTCACCTCTTCAGAATTTGGAACAGCTGAGAGTACGCCACCAGCAATCAAGCTATTCAACTGATCATCTGGGAACTGGAATACATCAGCACCCTCATGAATGTTGCCAAGTATAACTTCTTTAACATCACTTTCTCCCATTGCAGTCAAAGTAATATTAAATTCTGCCTCTCCAGCATATTTCTGCTTAAATCTCTCAATCATCCCCTCAAGTACATCAAAACTATTTTCGTCTGCCCATACGTTAAGCTCAACTACACCTGATTTTTTATCAGATTGAGCATTACCTTCATCTGTGGCACTATTAGACGGAGTGCTTTGACAAGCAAACAAATTGCCCACCATAAGCACTCCTAAAACCAATGATAAAATTTTCCTTTTCATGTCAACCTTCCTTTCGCTGTTTTCGTCACATACATGTAAAAATATTATACACTATTGTCGATTTATAATCAAGTTGTTTGTAAAATATGTTATATAACATCATTACACACATTATTGTGGGTATATATGGAAATTGTGGAATTTTTTACCTGTCAAGCACGTTCAGCTTCAGCGACATCTTATTTTTATTGTAGAGGAAAGTTCCAAGAACTTTCCTCTACAACAAAAAAAGGAAGAGGCCTTACCTCTTCCTTTAATATTATTATCTTTATGAGCTACCAAATTAGCCTACAAGCTTATTTACGTTTAACTTAACGCCAGGTCCCATTGTAGCTGTAAGAGTTACACTCTTAAGATACTGTCCCTTTAAGCTAGATGGCTTAGCCTTATTGATAGCGTCCATAAGTGCATGGAAGTTGTCCGCTAACTGAGCTTCTGCAAATGAAGCTTTACCAATTGGCACGTGAATAATGTTTGACTTATCAAGTCTGTACTCAATCTTACCAGCCTTAATCTCTTCAACAGCCTTAGCAACGTCCATTGTTACTGTACCAGCCTTAGGGTTTGGCATTAAGCCCTTAGGACCAAGTACACGACCAAGACGTCCTACAACACCCATCATATCTGGAGTTGCTACTACAACGTCGAATTCGAACCATCCTTCGTTCTGGATCTTAGGAATAAGCTCCTCGCCACCAACGAAATCTGCACCAGCATTCTCAGCCTCTGTAGCCTTATCACCCTTAGCGAAAACTAAAACTCTTACAGTCTTACCTGTTCCGTGAGGAAGAACTACAGCACCACGAATCTGCTGCTCAGCGTGACGACCGTCACAACCTGTTCTAATGTGAGCCTCGATTGTTTCATCAAATTTAGCAGTGGCAGTCTTCTTAATGAGCTCCATTGCTACGTCTACATCATATAAAGTAGCCTTGTCTACTAACTTAGCTGCTTCAAGATATTTCTTACCTTTTTTCATTTAAATTAACCTCCTAGTGGTAATATCGGGATAGAATGTTTTCACATTCACGCCTCCCACGTTCATTGTTTACAGTTTATAATTAGTCTTCTACTACGATACCCATTGATCTAGCTGTACCAGCGATCATGCTCATAGCTGCCTCAATTGAAGCTGCATTTAAGTCTGGCATCTTTAACTCTGCAATCTTTCTAACTTCATCCTTAGAAATCTTAGCAACCTTATTCTTGTTAGGAACTGCTGATCCAGACTCAATCTTACAAGCCTTCTTTAAAAGAACAGCTGCTGGTGGAGTCTTTGTGATAAAGCTGAAGCTTCTATCAGAGTAAACTGTGATAACAACTGGGATAATCATGCCTGCCTGGCTCTCAGTTCTAGCATTGAATTCCTTTGTGAACTGAACGATGTTAACACCGTGCTGACCTAACGCTGGACCAACAGGTGGTGCAGGTGTAGCCTTACCGGCAGCGATCTGTAATTTAATGTATCCTTCTACTTTCTTTGCCATTTTTAATGACCTCCTTAATAATGTGGTAATATCGGAAGATTTATCAGACATAGGTCTGTCATCCTCCCACTTTGTAAGCGGATTTCCGCTCAAACCGTTTGGAGCCTCTTCCATCGCTTCGCGATGTTTCCTCCAAACTAGTACTCGATTTTCTTAACTTCACTAAAGTTAATCTCAACAGGAGTCTCACGACCAAACATATCAACGTTGATTGTAACACTCTGCTTGCCTTCGTTGACAGCCTTGATAACACCCACTGTATCTTTCCATACACCGCTTGTTACCGAAACATTATCACCTACAGCATAATCAATAACTACCTTTGGAGCATTGATTCCAAGATTCTTCATTTCCTCCTCAGATAAAGGAACCGGCTTAGATCCTGGTCCTACAAAACCTGTCACACCTCTTGTGTTACGAACAACATACCATGTATCGTCATTCATAATCATATGGATTAAAACGTAGCCAGGGAACATTTTTCTAGAAACCTGCTTCTTAGCACCGTTTTTAATCTCAATGCCGTCTTCCATAGGAACTGTAACTTCCAAAATCTGATCCTGAAGTTGTCTGTTTTCGATTGTTTTCTCGATGTTGGCCTTTACCTTATTCTCATATCCGGAATAAGTGTGGACTACAAACCAATTTGCTTCTGCCATAAAATCACCCCTATTAGAATAACTGGTTAAAGCCTATCTTTACAAGATAGTCGATAACAACAATAATTACACCTAAAACTGTGGTAATAAGAACAACAGCTGTTGTCTGGCGGGCAACTGATTTCTTCTCTGGCCATATAATCTTTTTAAATTCAGATTTAAGACCTTTGAACCAACTCTTCTTTGGAGCCTTCTCCGCAGAAGCAGCCTTTCCATTCGAAGTAACTTCGCTCATGCTGTTCCCTCCTATTACTTTGTTTCCTTGTGCATAGTGTGTGACTTACAGAACTTACAGTACTTCTTTGTTTCCATTCTGTCCGGATGTGTCTTCTTCTCTTTTGTCATGTTGTAATTTCTCTGTTTACACTCAGTACATGCCAATGTGATCTTTACGCGCACAGCTTCCACCTCCACTTGTATTTTTTGTTAGTTTTTTAGTCTTTTTGTTACCCCAAAAATTGGCGCAAAAAAAAAAGACTTCTTCCATTGCTACTACAATATAACATAGGAGTGCAAGTCTGTCAACTTTTTATTTTTGTGCGCATAAAAGGAAATGCCATTGTGCTAGGGTACACAATGGCATTTCATAGGAGTTTGGGAAGTTTATCTATATTTAGGATAATACTCATATTATATAAAACAAATTAAATTGTAAATCACTTAATCAACTATCATTATTATATCATATTTTCCAGTATGTTCAACCCTTTTTTTGAAAATATGACAAATATTTTCTTATTTTCAACACAAATACTTCCATACCGACATTTCTAAACAACCGCATTAAACATCATACCTGTATATCTGCTAGTGACATATGGATTTGGAAAATTCCTTGTAGGATTTGGGTAAGCGACCACTTTTTTATCCACATAGCTCATAGGATTTATATTTATTTGGTCGGCTTTTGATATCATAAGCTGTCTAAATCCATTAAGTTTATGAAGACTATCCTCAAGCTTTCCCTCATTTGCAGATTGTACCAGTAGAGATTCTTCTATGTTTATGTGTCCATCATTCTGAACTACAAAGCCAGCTGAGTCAAGTGTATGTTTATTTATCTTCGCCATAGAGGAAACATCTCTAAGCAATCTACCTGATTCATAGGAGCCATCATATTTCTCCACAGCTAAATCAACCATAGAATTGTAAGCAGTGAGTAATTCATCTACATTTTCAAGAATAGTGTCCAAGTCTGGCTTCAGACCAATCTTAGCGTTGTCATTATCAGTCTTACTTACACCCTTAAGAGTAATCTCATATATTCCTTCCACTGTAAATGTATTTGCCACCGTACTTCGCGTTAAACCATTTATGGTAAACTGTGCATTCGAAGCTTCAGATGATATATTATTCAGTCCAAAATATTCAACAGCACTAGCCGTGCCCGTTGACATATCATGAGATATTGTAAATATCTGTCCTCTATATCCCTGTACGCCTGTATCCTCAGATGTCATGCGAATGGCATTGAGGTCTGAATCATTTTTCACTATTTCTGCTTTAACGCCAACGTTAGAGCGGTTAATAAGGCGAACCAGCTTGTCCTGTATAGACTTGTTATCATCATTGCTTCCTATATTAAACTGAAACTCGTATGTATATTCACCTACATTCATGTCAAAGGAATATGTTCCCTTATCTAATTCCATTCTATCAGACTTCAGGTACACTCCTGTATTTACCTGAGGTGACGCGAGCTTATCAACATGAATATCAAGTTCAGGAACTTCCTTATCTGCAGAATCGTCCACCTGTGTAAGCTCTTCTCCTATATATGTTGCCACAGCAACACGACCATTGGATGAATCAGCTTTTTTCTTGGAAAATCCAGCAATTGTACCATCATCAGTCGAAAGACTGTTGGCAATATTTTTAATACTTCGCGCCGTTTCCTTCAAATCTATGGCATACTTCTGAGCCTCCACTACGTTTTCAAACATGTAGAGTGGTGCTTTTGTATTCACCTTTACCATAGTGTTGTATATATTTTTCAGTTCATCTTTTTTGTGGGTATCGTACTTGGTAGTCTGACGTCCACCGTACGTTGACAAATAATAGTTATAGACAGTACTAATCATCTGATTCACCTCCTTGTCCTCAGAATTAGTATATGTAAATTGTATCAATTGCTTTAATAGTTATTATTTATTATAAAAATCCATTTTTACTCTTACATTATAGCATCTAATACAAAAAGATGCAAAGCTTTTTTCCTCTTTTCAGCTTATAAAACTAACTAGGTTTAAGAACATAAACTTAAATTTCTTTCCCCTTCTCCCTTCTTCCTGCTTCTTTCTACCTACTGATTTATTTCTTTCTTCATATAGTTGGTAATCTCTCTCTTCCCCCTGCGTTTTCACCTATCATTTATTTTTTTTACCAATATGGTGGAAAAATCCAGTAGTCAAAAATGCTCGACTACTGGATTTTTTCTTATAGACTAATATATTCATCTATTTGATTATTCATACAAGCCAGCACCTCTGACTTACTACCTTCCATATATATCTTTGTCCACTGAATAATCTTCTCCATATTAGTAAACATGTCCCATTTCGGACTCCAGCCGAAGGTATCATGTATCTTGGCACAATTAAGCTTCAGAAAACCTGCCTCATGTGGTCCTCCATCATGCTTATTTATCCATTTAATCTCATGTCCTATTATATCCAACCATTTCTTGCAGAACAGATCTGCCAATTTGCCGGTTGTCCAACAATCCTCATCTGCCGGTCCAACATTATATGAGCCACATTTATCTCGGTCATTCCATTGCTCCATAGCCACCATAAGATATGCAACAACAGGCTCTAACACATGCTGAAATGGGCGGATTGAATAAGGATTTCTGATAATGATGTCCTCACCATTCATACCAGCTCTCACACAGTCGGGTATAATTCTATCAGCAGCAAAATCACCACCACCGATAACATTTCCAGCTCTGACTGTAGATACTGCCACTCCCTGCTCCTTAAGAAAAGAGTTGATGTAGGATGACGTCACAAGCTCCGAACAGGACTTACTGTTAGAATACGGGTCATATCCATCTAATGTGTCAGTTTCCACATATCCTATATTTTGCTCAATATTTTTATACACCTTATCAGTTGTGACATTCACAACCGACTTTACCGAGGTGGTATTTCTCACACATTCGAGAACATTTACAGTTCCCATAACATTAGTCTCGTATGTGTAGACTGGTCGCTTATAGGACTCACGCACAAGTGGCTGGGCAGCCATGTGAATAACTATCTCCGGCTGAACCTCATCAAATACCCGTTGCATGTGCTCTAAATCACGCACATCTCCAATATACGATGGCATCTTGTTTTTCAAATTACACAGTTCATACAAATTCGGTTCTGTATCCAGCTCCAATGCGTAGCCAGATACCTTTGCACCAAGGTGTAATAAAACCAATGACATCCAACTACCTTTGAAGCCGGTGTGGCCAGTGATTAACACTTTTTTATTTTTATAAAACGATGATAAATCCATAATTTCCCTCTGTATCTTTATATGTTCATATTTACCACACACCATTAAACAAATTGATGCATGCCGTACTTAAATGTCTCTATTGCAGGCAGACTTTTCACTCTGCGAAGTTTAATATCACATATATCACAAACATGTTCTAAAGCCGCTTCTATGATCACATTCGACACTCTGACTTCCTTAGGTGCACCATATTGTAGCACAAAGTCTATCAGAATTTCCGCCAACATTCCCAACGGTTCGTCATCAGGCTCAGACATTTCAAAGTTAATTACCATCTCTGAGACAGCATCCAACAAAACAGATAATGACGGATTTGCAGGACGTCCATACTTTTTTTCAGCAACCTTAGCATGCATAGATATAACATCTGCTTCCAAAATCGCATCACATTTTTTTGCTTTGGACAATTTCTCAATCAGTTCTTCATCCGTTATAACCAGATTACCAAATGCATATGCTGTAAATGGCAATGGCCTCTCTCCGAAGCTCCTTTACAATCTTCCTCTGCTTGTCTGTCAATTCTTCACGATTTCACCAGTAGCATGTAAGTGCGCTCTGATTGTGCATGGCATACTCAACAGACAAATTCATGCTCTCCTGCATTGTGAGCATAAGAAAACTATTTAAACCCTTATATCCTTCGTATACAGATATGCCATAGCAGTCTCCACCACGCCCTAATATGCTGAAAAATACTGTATCCTCCTCGGCACCATATCTAATACCTATCAAATCCAAATCCCAAAATTTTTCCCAAGGCTTTAATGCTTTTATTCTCGTCGCAGCCGCATATAGCAACTTCCATTGTTCTAATGTCGCTTCTTTTCTCATCTCATATATACCTTTCAAAAATTTATCTTAATTGAATTAATACAAATCCCGAATTTGAACTCTCCCATGTTACTACATCACCATCAGCATCCTTTGATTCAGATGTTGCATCCGTAGACACTTCCTCGGAATTTAACGGATTGCTTCCCTTATCTTCTTCGCCATATAATCAATCATCTCATCACTCATTCCAGGATAAACACCAACCCAGAATGTGTCATTCATAATTCTATCCGTATTGGTCAATTCGCCAACTATACGATAACCTTCACCAGTTTTGCGCATCTCGTCAAAGCAAGGATGTTTCGTCAGATTACCTGCAAATAACATTCTAGTCTGTACACCGTTATTCTCAAGATACTGAACAACTTTATTTCTATCAACGCCTTCCTTACATGTCATCATAAATCCAAACCAGCTTGGTTTAGAATTCTCGCAAGGCTCTGGAAGAATGAGCTTGTCCTCAAGTCTTGCAAGAGCAGCTTTTAATCTGTCAAAATTATGTCTTCTTCTCTCCACAAAGCTTGGAAACTTCTCAAGCTGTGCACAGCCGATAGCTGCCTGCATATCAGTTGCCTTAAGATTATAACCAAAATGTGAATACACGTATTTATGATCGTAACCGAGAGGCAATTCGCCATACTGCTTATCAAATCTATGACCACAAAGGTTATCCTGTCCTGATGCACACACACAATCCCTACCCCAGTCACGCATAGAACGTATACATCTGTTGAGCAACGGATTGTTGGTATATACTGCACCACCTTCTCCCATAGTCATATGGTGTGGCGGATAAAAGCTAGATGTACCTATATCTCCTACAGTTCCTGTGAGATACTCATTTCCATCTAGAGTATATTTAGAACCAAGTGCATCACAGTTATCTTCCACAAGCCAAAGGTTATGCCTGTCACAAAAACTCTTAACAGCCTTCAAATCAAACGGATTGCCAAGAGTATGTGCTATCATCACGACCTTCGTTCTATCAGACAATGCCTCTTCGAGCTTGTCCACATCTATATTGTACTGAGGTATGGTAACATCCACAAACACAGGCACAACACCATACTGTATAGCTGGTGTAACCGTAGTTGGGAAGCTTGCTGCCACAGTAATCATTTCGTCACCAGGCTTTACTCTTCGCTCACCTAAAAGTGGTGATGTAAGCGCCATAAATGCACACAAATTCGCCGACGAACCCGAATTAACCAATGAACAATATTTGACCCCAAGGTATTTAGCTAGCTTTTTTTCAAATTCATCTGTATATCTTCCCGATGTAAGCCAGAATTCCAGTGCCGAATCAACAAGATTGACCATCTCACTACTGTCATAGACGCGAGATGCATATGGTATTCTGTCCCCTTCTTCGTATTCCTTTTTCTTGTGATATGTATCACAGTAATCCTTTACCAGGGAAAGGATTTGTTCTTTTGCTTCCTGTTCTGATTTGTTGGTAAACATTTTATCCTCCATATCATAATACTATATTATTTATTTGATGACTGCTGAATATTTTTCTCGTCATCATCACAAATAGCAACAAAACTCCATTTTGTAGAATGGAGCTTCGTTATCATTTTACAAACATGACTTATTCTATTTTAATTCCATTATTTAATAGCAGTTTTTAATAACTCATTTTCCTGTGCAAGTTTCACGTTACTATCCACCAGCTTTTCGTTCTCTTTTGCCATTTTTCTCTCCAACTGTTTTTATAATAGCATAAAAGCAGATCCATTTCAATTATAAGCGTATATTTCATTATGAAGATTGTACCGAATGTGTATCTTTATGATCATCTAAAAATTTCTGTAGTTTCGCCTAAACAGAGCAATATTTTATGTTAGCAGATTGATTGCATCGCAGAAGGAAAGGGATTTTGTAAATACCAGTTATGACGACATAAAGAGAGTTTATTCAATATGGGTATGTATGAACATGACTTAAAACACTATGAGTCATATCCATCTAACCAAGGACGATTTAATAGGCTCTTATAATTGGAAAGGACACCTTGACTTGTTAAATGTAGTTATGATAGGATTAGCAAAAGAACTTCCAACACATGATAATGTGTATGAGCTACATCGTCTATTAGGTGCTTTGTTATCAAAAGCGCTTACTGTAGATGAAAAACTAAGTATAATATAAAATGAGTATAATATCCCTATCGGGGATAAAAGAGGAAGGCATTGCAATCGGCGAATCCCGACGTGAAATTGAAATGATTAGAGACATGCACAAGAACGGTCTTACAATTGAACAAATATCCAAAATTGCAAGGAAGAATATCGCAGAAATAGAAGACACCATTGCAAGCGAAACTACACTTGTATAAATAGGAAACCAAAAAGCAAAAAAGCCGTATTGGAATGACAGATATCAAGATTACATCTCACCATTCCATACACGGCTTTTATAAATCCTATAAAGTTTATTCGTAAATGCTCCATAGCCGGTACCTAGATTTATACTACTGCTATATGAGAAAATATCAATATCGAATTCGTGCAAATTGTACAATTCGTTCAACACACAAGGAGGGACTCGATATGAACTCATTAACAGCAGAGAAACAG
>JAFQVJ010000059.1 GCA_017408025.1 Lachnospiraceae bacterium | reverse complement strand
TAAGCCACCATGTACAGGGCAAGGTTTCGTAGGGGATGATAATGAACTTATACCAGAGTTTACATATGGAAGAGATGGACAGCAAATAACAAGTGGCGCAATATATCAGATAGATAAGGATGGAAATGAGTATATGGCTGCGTATTGGAATAAAAGAAAAGGGTGTTTTGTGGAAGTGAGAGGTAAGAGATAATGTATATAAAATATAATGGTATATTGTATAGGTACCTAGATGATGATAGAGAGTTACTGACATATATGGAAAGTAAAATAGATAAAAACTTTGAAGAAGATGAAGGTATTTACTATAGGCAAATACTGAAAAATGACCCTCATATCCAAGATATATACGATGTAAAGTTCTATATCAAATGGGATAGTCAATTAGAGAGTGTTATTACAAAGTGGCATATAGAAACATGCGATTATTTTCCTGGCGGTAATGTACGCCTATGTCATGAGGGTTACTTACCAGGTTGGAAGATAGTTGAAAAAGGATTAAGTGAAACATATTTAAAAGCAGAGAAGATAGAGGGGTATTCTGTAGAATATAAATATGTTGTAAAAGATGGAAAAAAGCTAGATGAGCCACTAGTGATAGAAAAAGAAGTAGATAAACAGGAGTTTGATGAATTGATAGAAATTTATAGAAGTACAAATGTTTAGTGTAATGTTCACATATACGGTAGGAACGGATAAGTTATGGGCTACAAACTAAAACTGTGCAGCAAGGGCATGTCAGACAATGGTGTTTTAGTATATGTAATGCGTTTTAAAGCAATAGTTGACCAAGAGAAAGTCAAATTGCCAGATAGAACGAATGGAAATCCACCCCCATGTACAGGAACTGGATTTACAGGAGCAGACGATGAATTGATACCAGAAGTAACTCTGGTGGAAGGTGGCTTACCAATAACTGCAGGGGCTATATATGAGATTGACAGTAATGGAAATGAGTATATGGTGGCGTATTGGGATGGTAAGAAATTTCAACATGTATAGTAAGGAGGAGTGAAATGTTTTTAAAATATGCTAACAAGTTATATGAAGTGATTTATTGTTGTTTAGTTGATAAAGATGTTATATCAACATATTGCAAGGAAAAAACAGATAATACATTTTATAGTGTTTCTGATTATTATGCAAAAGATTTTGTGATAACAGATCCTGATATACAAGATATATATGATATTAACTTTTATGTAGATTACATAGATGAGAAACAGACAATGAAATTAATGCGAGGTGTAACAAGATGGTGCGTAAATGATAATCGCCCAATGCATAAAGCACCTGAAATAGAAAAGGATGAATTAGGAATTCAGGGTCCTGGTATGAATAGTACAGATGGTTGGGTTGTGTACGACCAAGGTGCTAGCTCGAAAATAATTCATCTGTCAGACTGTACTGGATTTATAGTTGAATATAAGTATACAGTAAAGGATGGAAAAGTGTTAGAAAAAAAGTTAGTTGAAGAAGTGAGGATGAATGCAGAGGAATTTAAAGCTGAGATGATTAAGCATAGACCTGAAAATGTCTAAACTTTATCAATATATAGCAGGTAAAAGTAATGCGAGACGAAGAAATAAAGTAGATAATCCTCCTATAACTAATGATACGATAATGCGGAAAGTACATATAAAAATCTGCGATTAGATTATGCAGGAAGCCCTTATAAAAGTATGTCAGAGACTGGTGATTCAGTATATGTAATGCGTTTTAAAGCTAAGGTTGACCAAGATAAAATCAAGTTGCCAGATAGAACAAATGGAAATCCACCGCCATGTACTGGAACAGGATTTACAGGAGCAGACGATGAATTGATACCAGAAGTAACTCTGGTGGAAGGTGGTTTACCAATAAAAGCAGGGGCTATATATGAGATTGACAGTAATGGAAATGAGTATATGGTGGCGTATTGGAATAAAAGAAAGGGACGCTTTGTCGGCGTAAGAGGTAAAAGATAATGTATATTAAGTATAACGAAAAATTGTATAGATATTTAGAGGATGATAATGAGTTATTAACGTATAAAGAAGACAAGATTGATAGTAATTTTGAGGAGGATGACGGCATTTGGTTCAAAGAAATAACACCAAATGACCCTAACATCCAAGATGTATATGATATCAACTTCTATGTAGATTACATAGATGAGAAGCAGACAATGAAATTAATGCGAGGTGTAACAAGATGGTGTGTAAATGATAATCGCCCAATGCATAAAGCACCTGAAATAGAAAAGGATGAATTAGGAATTCAGGGTCCTGGTATGAAT
>JAFQVJ010000058.1 GCA_017408025.1 Lachnospiraceae bacterium | reverse complement strand
GACATTGTAATCCTCCTTCTACCGCTGTCAGAAACAACTATAGAAGATTAACAGATATGTATGAAAAAATAAATTCTACTTATGTAAAATTAAATTCCACTGACCTATTAAGGAGTGGAATTTAAAATTTCATTTTTCAAAAACTAAAAAAATATCATAAAATACTTGCCAAATATGTTTTCATCTGATAAAATAACTTCTGTTGTGGTCTGCATAGGACCAATATATGTTAAGGAGGTGCAATCATGGCTAAATGTGCAATTTGTAGTAAAGCTGCTCACTTCGGTAACAACGTGAGCCATTCTCATAGAAGATCTAACAGAATATGGAAGGCAAACGTTAAGTCTGTAAAGGTTAACGTTGGTGGAAACACAAAGAAGATGTACGTATGTACTTCTTGCCTTAAATCAGGTTTTGTTGAGAGAGCTTAGTACTTAATCAAATATATTATAAAAAAAGAATGTCTGTTGACATTCTTTTTTTATTGTATAGGAAAGTTTCGAGAACTTTCCTATACAACGAGAAAGCATTCAATTCTCTTATTCACCTATAACCTTCTTGGCTATATCCACCGTTTCTTTTGCATCCTTAGCATAGAAATCTGCACCTATCTTCTCTGCATAATCAGCTGTAAGAACTGCACCACCTACAACAACCTTGCAATCCACATTATTCTCTCTCAGAAGCTTTATTGTTTCCTCCATAGATACAAGTGTTGTTGTCATAAGGGCTGACAAGCCTACAAGCTTAACATTATGCTCTATAGCAGCATCTACAACAGCCTGATATTCAACATCCTTTCCAAGATCAATTACCGTATATCCATAATTTTCAAGAAGGACTTTTACAATATTTTTTCCAATGTCGTGAATATCACCCTTAACTGTAGCAAGCACAATTTTCCCCTTACTAACTGGCTGACTGTCAGTTTTTGCAATTTTTTCTTTTATAACTTCAAAGCAACCCTGTGCAACTCCTGCAGACAAAATAAGCTGCGGAAGGAATATTTTACCCTTCTCAAATAGTTCACCTGTTTTGTCAAGAGAAGGTATCAGCACCTGATTAACAAGAGTCATTGGGTCATAACCTTCTGTAGACAATAGCTCTTTTGCAATCTGAGTTCCCTCCGCCTTAAGCCCTTTCTCTATAGCATAGCGAAGCTTATCATGAAGAACATTTCCATCACTGCTTGCTTCCATTGTAGCATTTACACTATTTGACTCTGCACCGCCAGAAGAAACGTTTACATTTGCTCCATTTGGCACAGCCACAGTTTTTACTGTTACATCTGAGTAATTCTCTATAAATTCCATTGAATTCTTGTCATGTCCTTTAAGAAGCTTATATGCTCTAAAAGCACCTGTAATAGCTGTAATATTAGGATTGATAATAGGAAGGTCAAGACCATTCCAAAGTGCCATTGTAAGGAACGATTGTGTTACAAGTTCTCTATTAGGCAGACCAAAGGAGATATTTGATACACCAAGTACATTTTTAAGTCCCAGCTCTGTCTTTACTTTTTTTACAGCATTCAAGGTCTCCACAACACCTTCCTGCTCTGCAGATGCAGTCAGTGTAAGGCAATCAATAAATACATTTTCTCTAGGAATTCCTATAGCTAAAGCCCTGTCTAAAATCTTCTTTGCTATAGCAAATCTACCTTCTGCTGTCTTTGGAATACCATTTTCATCAAGTGCCAGTCCAACTACACAGGCTCCATATTTCTTGACAAGAGGAAGGACTGCCTGCAATGACTTTTCTTCACCGTTTACAGAGTTTACTATTGGCTTTCCCGCATAAACTCTTAAGGCTGCTTCCAAAACCTCAGGTATAGTCGAATCTATCTGAAGTGGAACATCTACCACTCCCTGTATCTCCTTTATAGCTCTAACCATCATTGCTCTCTCGTCAATACCTGGCAAGCCTACATTTACATCAAGAATGTCCGCGCCAGCTTCTACCTGTTCTGTAGCCTGATTCAGAATATAATCAATGTCATTGTTCAATAAAGCCTCTTTAAACTTCTTTTTACCAGTAGGATTGATTCTCTCACCAATAATCTTTGGCTCATCTATAATCACTGCCTTGATTGGAGAACATACAGCACTTTCTGGAACATACTCTGGAAGCTGTGCTTTAATTTTGTCAAAATCAAGAGTTTTTAAGATATTAGTAAGTTCACTGATAAACTCTGGATTTGTTCCACAACATCCACCAAACACTGTAACACCTGCATTTGCCATCTCAATCATATCCATTGCAAACTCTTTTGCGGTTACATTGTATGTATTTGTGACAGGGTCTGGAAGACCTGCATTTGCCTTCGCAATAATTGGAAGCCTTGTATACTTCTTTATCTCTTTTACAACAGGAAGAAGCTCCTTAGGTCCCAGTGAGCAATTTACACCCATTGCATCTATGCCCAGACCTGACAGTGTGATAGCCATGGAAGCTACACTACAGCCTGTAAAAGTTCTCATATTTTCTTCAAATGTCATTGTTACCATAATAGGTAAATCGCTATTTTCTTTTGCAGCAAGTATAGCTGATTTTACCTCCAAAAGGTCCGTCTGTGTTTCAAATACTACCAAATCAGCATTCTTCCCTGATAATATCGCTTCTTTGTAATAGTCATATGCATCCTCAAACGAAAGACTTCCCGTAGGCTCAAGTAGTTGCCCTATACTTCCTAAATCAAGAGCTACCAACACACGCTTTCCTGTCTTTTCATAAAATTTATCTGAAGCCCTCTTTGCGATTTCTATTCCTTTACCAATAACTTCTTCAACTGAATAGCCTGAGTTTTTAAGTTTATATCCGTTTGCACCAAATGTATTGGCATAGATAATATCACTTCCAGCCTCCATGTATGATAAATGAATTTCCTCTATCATCTCTGGATTTGTAATATTGAGAAGCTCTGGTATACCACCAAGCTTTAAACCTCTCTTTTGAATTTCAGTACCCATTGCACCATCCAGAATTATATATTTATTGCTAAAATCAAGTTTCATCTGCTTGTTCCTTTCGATATAAAATCATCTTGCTTATATTAATCAAATAATAATATTTATTTTAATAGCTACAGCTTAAACCCTGCTTTCTAAAGTTACATTTATCCCTCATATTACATGTTACGCAGCCCTTCTGTCCTTTCGGCATAGGATTGTCACTTAAACCTATTATACAGACAACTGATTTTCTTGGTGTAAGAATATTAGCCTCACTGCAATGTAATCCTATGAGCTTTCCTGCATTCAGTATATCTAATATCATCCTCTCGTGATTCAGTGGTAAATCTCCGTATCCAACGCCAAATCTGTAGGTCATATATTTTTCTGGAAAGCTTTCTTTAATATGTCTTTCAGCTATTTCACAAACCTGTTCAATAGCCACTGACGCCTCTGTATCCACTATAAATGCCTCTGCTATATCCCTAATCTCAGTCTGTCGTATAAGCTTATCACCTTCCAATGAAAGAGTCGCGCAAATTAATACTGCCTGATTACAACCTGCTAAATGCTTTCTTATGGATTCACCTTCAAGAATCAGGTTTGTTCCTACACATTCTATGCCCTTATAAGATGATTCACTAAAAACCTCTCTTATGTTAAAAGCTTTACATATATATGCTGGTTTTACAACCTTAAAAAGCTTTTCCTCACTTTTATCAATAATACCCCGGACTATATCGTCCGGAGCATTTCCCTTATAGCCTAAATATCTATGAAGCTCATCTCTATTAAGTTTTTCGAGCATAATCTGTTTGTTTATCATAATAATGAACCAATAGCCTCTGAAATCTTTCTGGCAACATATGGATTATTCATAGTATAAAGATGTATTCCATCTACACCATTTGAGATAAGATCTACAATTTGATCAATAGCATATGCTATTCCGGCATCTCTAAGTGCCTCTGGATTATTTTCAAATCTCTGCATTGCCTTTACAAACTTTTGTGGAAGACTTGCGCCACACATAGTCACCATTCGTTCAATCTGACTTTTATTTGTAACAGGCATAATACCTGCCTCAACCGGCACTGACACACCAGCATTTCTGGCATTCTCAAGGAAATCATAAAAATGCTGATTGTCAAAAAAGAGCTGTGACATCAGGTGAGTTACACCAGCATCCGTCTTCTTTTTCAAATTAAGTATATCCTGTTCTTTACTCTCTGCATCAGCATGTCCCTCAGGATAACACGCACCTGAAATATGAAAATCACCACGTTCTTTAATAAACTCCACAAGATCACTGGCATGTTTAAAATCGCTACATAGTGGAATATCAGGGTTTATATCGCCTCTGAGAGCCAATATATTTTCTATTCCATTAGCTTTCAGCGCATTAAGCTCTGCTTCAACCTGAGCCTTTGTAGAATTTACACAAGTAAGATGCGCTACAGGTGTTACGTTATATTTATTCTTGATGATTGAAGCTATCTCACACGTTTTTGAGTGACCTGCTTCTGTCAAAGTTCCACCTGCACCATATGTAACACTTATAAAAGCCGGTTTTAAATCCTTCAGTTCTTCTAAAGTGTTATATATGGTTTCAATACTGCTTGTCTTTTTTGGTGGGAAAATTTCAAATGAAAAAACTGTTTTTCCCTGACCAAATAATGATGATATTTTCACTTTAGTTACCTCCACAAAACAAGTTGTAACCACAAATAAGCATAATAACAATCAACACTATAATCCAAAAGCTTGATTCCAGATATAATCCAACTGCCATTCCTACTGCCATCCAAAAAAGTATAAAACCACATAGTCTGCGCATACTCACTTATGATTCCCTGATGGATTCCTTTTTTTTATTATATGCACAGTACTATAAAAAATGCACTTATACTATTTTGTTGTTTCTGTTTTGACAACTTCTACTATTTCCTGATCTGAAAGATCATTTTCTTTATCCTTCTTAACCATAGCTGTAAATCTATTGATTATATCCGGAATCATATCAACCAGCTTCGTAACTGTATCCTGATTCTTAATATTTACAATACGACTTGTTCCATCCTTGATAACAAGAACTGCGCTAGGTGACATCTTTCCACCCATTCCACCTGACGCACCATTTTTGCTTCCGTCAGCCTTTGCTCCAGCACCCATACCAAATGATACATCCACAAGGGGAAGAATGATTGTATCTCCAATATGAATAGCATCACCAACAACTGTCTTGGTTGTCATAAAATTAGTCATTCCATTAAATAAAGAACCAACTGTGCTCTCAAAATCATTATTCTGTGCCATATAAATATCCTCCTAAAACTGTGTTATTTTTTTCTTTGAAAAAGCTATAAATTCTTTTAACCACTTGTTTCTATATATCTTAAAAGCTGCCACAAGAAGTGTGAAAGCTCTTATTCTTCCTTTTAGTTTATACTCTCCTTCAAGAACCACATGTTCAAAGTCAGGTTCCAGTTCTAAATGGCCACCATACACACCATATAATATACTGGCTACACCTAATATATTACCTGTAGTTGCCGGATCTTCAAAACCAAATTTTACTCTTGCCCACAACTTTTTCGGCAAAATATGTTTTAGCACCTTTAATATAATGTGCTTTATCTCTTTTATTGCAAGCTTCGAATCGTCGCGCTTAAGATAATGGACAAAGGAATCCTTAACATCCTTGATATTCTTTATTTTTTCGCATATCAAATCGATTTTATTCCATATATTCTTAATTTTTTCTTTTAAACTTGCTTTAGCCTTCTTCTCTGGTATATTCTCTACTGTATCCTTTTTACTCTGCTCTGCGACATTTCTTTCTACTACAGTTTCATCTGTAATTTTCGCAGACTGTTCTGCTTTGCTGTCATCTAATGACTTATCCACGTCAATAAATACATTCTGTACCGTTATGTCATCTGCAGCTTTTCCATCCTGTTTTTCATCCCTAGATACACTTTTGTGCCTTTTCTTGTTCCTGGCATCTTTTTCATTATTATTAGTACCTAAAGACAACTCCTTGCCAAGTATTTTTATGCTAAGCTTTGGTTCTGTATCGTCAAGATTAAATGTTACTGACAATATATGAAATAGCCACGTGGCACGTATCAAAATCTTATCCTTAAAACCATCATCTGTCTTTGCAAAACTGCCCATGGACTTATATCTTACAGGAACAAACAAAACAATCAAAACTGCAGTTAGCAGAAGTCCAAGAATAACAAGAAGTATAATACCAATTATCTTTAAAATGGTTAGTATAACACTCAACATGTTTAATCCTTTCCCTTCTGTGATTTAAAAATCAACTTATATCCTGTTCAAAATATCCTCTGATATCTGCATTATTATGTTCCTGCAAACAATCATTTACCATCTGTTCAATAAGCAAAAATGCTGACTCCTGTTGGTCTGCAATACCTACGACGGTTACTGATGCTTCCTTAAACGCTTTTTGCAATAGGACATATGATGGATAGACTTCCAACATATCACTTTTACCCAACGGAAGTGTTATAACAAACACTCCCGTCTGTAGCTTTCCCTGTTTCAGTTTTTTTAATACCTTTCTCTTTGATTCAGAAAGAGCATCTGCAACATATAATCTACTGTGAAACAAAATCAAATCCGTCATCCTCCATCATCGACGCAAAAATCTCCACACATGCAGTCTTCTCTGCAATATCAGAGCAACCATTTATACTATTATAAACATAATTCTGTATTTCTTCTACATTATTGAAGAAAATCGGAAGTGACGCAAGTACATTTGCCATAGCAGCTCTGTTCACCAGTTTATTATGACTCGCGAAGAATTCCTTAAGTTCCTTGTTTAATTCCTCATATTTATTCATCACATATTCTTCGCCTGCAATTGTGTTATCCTTATTCTCATCAAATTCAACAAAGAGACTTCCAGATTCTAAGATACTCATTCTCTTTAATGAATTATATTGCGCACCAAGCATAAGACTTTCAGCTGTATCCATATACTTATCTATAACCATATCAATAGCATACTCACATTGCGCATATTCGTTGTTCAGGCGCTCTTGTCTTCCTTCAAGCTTTACAAGGGCTTCCTCCGTACTTCCATCATCGCTGTCCTCAAATATTTTTTTCAAAATATCTTTCTCTTCACAAGCTGTATCTGCATATGGCGCTGCAAGAAGCATTACATAAACGTCATTTACAAGCTCTGCAAGAAGCATATACTCACCAACTGATTGCTGCACGTACTCAATTCCAAATACAAGCTTGTCATGAAGCTTATTATATTTATCTTCATCAATAGCTTGAAAATCTGTAGTTTCAAATTCTTTTATAATGTCATTAATATCCTGAGATATCTTATCTGTATACGGATCTCTATATACTGTAGCTGATGATGACAACATATAAATGAAATCATCAACACTGGACTTTTCACTGTCCTTGTATACCCTAAGTCCCTCTTTAAGTAACTCAAAAAATCTCGATTTAGTCATGCGTAGTGGTAACTGTCTTACCGCATCTGTTATATTTGCGTTGATAACAACCTTATCCTCACTTGCAAGGATGTATCGCATAATATCTCTAGTAAATTCCTCATCATCCTTAAGCTCTATCTGTGACCCATCCTTATAGCGATATTCAACTCTATTGAGCACATATTCATATATATTGAATATATCTACTAAAGAGGTAAGTCCCTTCACAGTCTGTATAATACTACTTCTTATCTCATCTATATCAGCAACAGCCTTTTCCAATTCTTTGCCTACAACCTGATTATTTATAGCATTCTCCACTACCAACATAAATGATGACATAAGCTTATCTAAATGCTTCTTATCAGTTAATATTTCTTCGTTGTCGTACTCTTTAAGCATCTCATTGTATGTATAGTAATTCATAGAGAGACGAACAGCTGAATATTTATAATAAACAGACATCATCTCCTGACTAAACCTTGGAAGAGCAATCTCTAAATTTTTACCTTTTGCTATATTATTAGCTAAATTCTTCATCACATAATCTCTTTCTATATTTATTTAAAAATGTCACAGAAATCAAATGTTGCAAGATAATCCTGTATTGTCTCTGCCCTTCTTATCATCTTCACTGAACCATCCTCCTTGAGAAGAAGCTCAGCTGACCAAAGCTTTCCGTTATAGTTGTATCCCATAGCAAAACCATGTGCACCTGCATCATGTATAAATAGATAGTCACCTATATCTATCTTTGGAAGCATACGGTCAATTGCGAACTTGTCGTTATTCTCACAGAGTGAACCTGTCACATCATACTTGTGGTCACATGGTTCATTTTCCTTGCCAAGGACTGTAATATGATGATATGCACCGTACATTGCAGGTCTCATAAGGTTACATGCGCAAGCATCACATCCGATGTATTCTTTGTAGATGTGTTTCTCGTGTACTGCCTTTGTAACAAGCGCTCCGTAAGGTCCCATCATAAATCTTCCAAGCTCAGTGTAGATAGCAACATCTCCAAGACCTGCTGGAACGAGAACTTCATCAAATACCTTGTGGACACCCTCGCCAATTGCCATAATATCATTAGCTTCCTGTTCTGGGCGATATGCTATACCTACACCTCCGGAGAGATTGATAAATGATAATGATATACCGACCTTTTCCTTAAGCTCTACTGCTACTTCAAAAAGAACCTTGGCAAGTGTTGGATAATAATCATTTGTAACTGTATTGCTGGCAAGGAATGCATGAAGTCCAAATTCCTTTACGCCCTTTTCTTTAAGAACCTTATATGCCTCGAAAAGCTGTTCCTTCGTCATACCGTACTTAGCATCACCAGGATTGTCCATAATAGTTGTACTTATCTTGAACATTCCACCCGGATTGAAACGACAACATATCCTTTCCGGGATGCCAGCTGTCTTTTCAAGGAAATCAATATGCGTAAAATCATCAAGATTGATAATTGCACCAAGCTTTTTTGCATATATAAATTCCTCGGCAGGAGTTGCGTTTGATGAAAACATGATACCATTAGGCATCTTATCCGCAGAAAAGCCAAGCTTGTCTGCCATGTAAAGTTCTGTCATTGACGAGCAGTCTACGCCACAGTCGTACTCCTTTAAAATATTTATAAGAAATGGATTTGGTGTAGCTTTAACAGCAAAGTACTCTCTAAAACCTTTATTCCATGAAAATGCTTCTCGCATTTTTTTAACATTCTCTCTGATTCCTTTTTCATCATAAATATGAAAAGGTGTTGGATATGTCTTAACTATTTCTTCAATTTGTTCCTTTGTTACAAATGGCTTCTTTTCCATAATATAAGCTCCTTGTCTTCTAAACTGTAATGCATTAAAGCACCTCTTGAATTATAATTGTTTATAAGATAAATGTAAATAGATTTTTTTGTTCAATTACATTAATGGCGAAATTATCCATAAAAGTTTTCCTACAAGTTTCAATACTGGATTATATTTATCACAATCCTCCAAGGTTATTTTTTTGCAATATGAAAGTGTCTCTTGATAATCTTTTTCAATATCTTTCACAGCACCCACATCTTCCATATATGCTGCACACTCAAGATTCTGGTAAAGGCTTCTAAAATCAAGATTTATGGTCCCCACTACTGCTTTTTTATCATCAGACACAAAAGTCTTAGCGTGTACAAAGCCAGGAATATACTCATATATCTCAATCCCCTTTTCAATAAGCTTTGGATAATAGGTTCTTGCAATATAATATGCTGAAGGCTTGTCCGTAATATAAGGCATAATTATCTTTACATCAACACCTCTCTTAGATGCATGTTCCAAGCACCTTATCATCTCATTGCTAGGTATGAGGTATGGTGTCATTATGTGAACATATTTCTTTGCTTTATTTATGATATCCATATAAACATATTCACCGATATATTCTTCATCATAAGGGTGGTCTCCATAGGGCATAACATATCCTTTAGCTCCTTCAACAGACTCCTCTGTTAAATATTTCTCATAATCCTCTTTTACTGTTTCTCCAAGATTCCATATCTGTAAAAACATAATAGTAAAGCTTCTAACAGCCTCACCTGTTACCATTACAGCATTGTCCTTCCAATGTCCAAATCGTTTCGTAACATTAATATATTCGTCAGCCAGATTTACTCCTCCTGTAAATGCAACTCTGCCATCTATTACAAGTATTTTTCTGTGGTCACGATTGTTCTGATACGTTGTCAATGCCGGTCGTATTGGTGAAAACACATGACATTTTATTCCCAATTTCTCCATCTGTTTTGGGTAGGAATGAGGAAGCAATGCAAACATACATGTACCGTCATACATTAGGCGAACCTCAACGCCTTCCTTTACCTTTTCCTTTAGTATTTCAAGGATACTATCCCACATCTTTCCTTCATCTATAATAAAATATTCTAAAAAAATGAATTTCTTTGCATTACTTAATTCTATTAAAAGCTGTTCATATTTTTCTTCACCTATTTTAAAATATTTTACATCCGAATTGTTATATATAGGAAAGCCTCCATAAGTATTCATGTATTGACTCAAGCCTGCAATATGTGAATTTTCATCATATATGTTCTTCTGCACCAGATACGGTCTTGTCTCTTCTATAAGACAATCAATTCTTTTGTTAATTTTTCTCACTTGTGGCTGAATCTTTATAAACAGATAAAATAGTATACCAAATACTGGCATTGCCAGAATGATTGTAATCCATGAGGTCCTTATGGATGAACTTATATCAAGATTTGCTATATGTGCACAGAACAAAAGTGACACAATCACTGTAAATCCATAATATATATACAGATAATCAGATAATCTAAGCATAAAAGAAAGCAGAACTACAGCCTGTATCAATAATGATAATATCAGGAATAAAGTTCTGCCAAATAATACTCTAAATATTTTTCTCATATCACAAACACCACCTATCTAAGATGCTTAAAGATTTAACCCACCTTAAATAATGTCTGTGTAAATTGAAGCATTTCAATAATTTCACTCATGCTCACTCTCAGTTTTCCCTTGTTCCACAACAATGAAAAACCATCCGTATACACTCTTCTGAACAAATCCTTGTTCTCCAGCATACAAAAACGTAATGTATCAAGCTTCGTTTCAAAATCTATTATAATACTGTGACCATTTGTCAGTTCAATCAGTACCCTATAGCCCTCATATGGAATTACTTTGCTAATCATTGTCATGTCTACCTCCATCATCTCACAAGCATATAACATTACACTATAATTATTACACGCTTGTGAGTTTTTTTTCATCCTACTTTTAGGGGTATTTTTAGACATTATTTAATTAAAAAAATTCTTAAGCTCACTTCTTGAGTTAATCTCTAATTTATTAAATATAATCTTCAGATTAGACTTTACAGTACTTTCCGCGATAAATAACATATCGGCAATTTCCTTGTTAGTCATTCTCTGAGCAGCCAGCTTTGCAACTTCAAGCTCTCGCTTTGTCAATCCATAACTCTGATCGTTTTTTGACGCTTTCTTAACTGTTGTAAGACCCTTTGTATACTTTTTGGTAATATTTTTCAACAGATTTATGAATTCACGATACTTTACAGCATTTTCTGCTACATTTACCTTGTCAATTATCTGTTCTATATCACCATTTAATTCAACAAATGGCATAACAATATAATCTTCATATGCAAGCTTTACAGCCTCTGTTAAGAACTCGACTGCCTTTTCAGGCTTCTTTGTATTATATTTCGCTATTGCTATGTATATATATGTATATATCTTATACATAACATTAGAAAAAATCCCTGCTATATCGAGCATCTGACCACTTATAGCCATCAGCTTGTTATAATCACCATTGATAAGAAGAAATCTGCCATAAATAATATTGGCATAGCCAAGATTCAGTATAGAGGTATTATCCTCTATACTTCCATTATCTTTAATCCAAACAGGTATTTGATCCGTTTGTTCAAGATTGGCATGTATAAAGCTTTGACACATATCAACCATTTTACACAGATTAAATCTATTTTCTCTCTCAATTATTGATTTCATCTCATCAAGATACTTATTAAGCTTCTCATAATCTGCATTAATCAGTGTAATTCTTGATTGTATAAACAATGCACATATATATATGCTTATCTGTTTTCTAGATTCCGCCATATACTTAGTTTTTTCACATAAGATATCTGCATCACCAAGATTACCTTGGTTAAAAAGAACCTCTGCTTTGAATATAGCTTCCATGCCTTTAGAATTACCTTCCGTAATCTTGTAATAATTTGGCATAAGCTCATCAATCTGGACTATTTCATCTTCTAGCTTTCCATGCTTTCTGTGATACATTGACAACACTGACGGACAATCAAAATTTAAAGTAATATCGCTTTTAAAAATCTTTGTAGGTTTCCCCATATATTCAAATGATTTTTTGTAACAAGCATTCATTTTCTTCATATCATTGTAGTAAACCAGGGCATATATCAATTCAAGCTCACCTAGAATTTCATTTCTTTCTGTATCGCTTATATCATTATTATTTTCAATGTAATCTTTCACAAAGTCACATTCTTTTTTGAAATATGCCCTTTCATTAAGTAAAAATAAGCAAAATACAAAAACAAGATAATTCTTGATATACTTTCTTTTTATATCATAAGGAGTATGCGATACAATATCCATAAAGATATTTTTATTATTCTTTGATATTTTTTCTCTAAACTTTGCTTTAGACCAATCCATAGCCATTATAGACTCATAATCATCTATTTTTAAGAAGAACGTCATGGCCATATAGCTGTTGTCATTAGCCGCATACCATTCACCTGCATTTTTATATATTTTCTTTTTAAACATCGGTTCGAGTTTTTCAAACTCATTATCAAGAAAATATTTCAAAATTGAATGAATGTAATATTTTCTATGCTTAGATTCATATTTTATAAAACCGTTATTTTCAAGTAGCGCAGCTCTCTCTTCATCTGTCATTATATTTTCTGACATTACTGTTGCCTGACGTACTGTGAAATCCGAAAAAACACTCATGCTAATAAGAAAATCCTGTTCTCTTCTATTAAGATTCTCCCATATAGCCTTTGATACAAGATTGTCAATACTTACCGTATGTTCAAAGCTATTTGTCTTTACGTAGCTTAATATCTGTAGATAAAGAGCACTCATCCATCCTTCGGTATACTGGCACAAGAACTCAGATTCCTCATCCTCTAGTTTTACACCACATTTCTTATAATACTCAATTATTTCAGATTTATTAAGTTCAAAATCTGATTTACTAAGATAGTTAAGTTTCTTTCTAAGCACCAAATCAAATGTTACACTTGAAGTTATAACCTGTGTAAGACACACTATTACAAGATTTTCATGTTTCTTTCCCGACAAGTCTTTTATAACATTATTCATGTGTTCATCTGATATAAACTGATAATTATCAATGACCAGTATGGTTGGTTCTCTAAATTCCAGCTCCATTATAGCATTTGCTATACGACCACTTGTGGTTGCATCTACTGGGTAACCAATGTTTCTAAGATTATTTGCAACATTCTCACTTATACCGCTTATCTTGGCACAAAAATCAGCCATAAACTGTTCTTTATCCTCGTTATCAACATTAAACCAAATATACTTATGTCCACTTTCCTTCAAAAATTCTTTCACAACAGTAGTCTTACCGTAACCAGTAGGTGTCTCCACAATTGTAACCGGATAATTGAATATAGTTTCAAGTCTATTCTTAAGTCTGTCTGATATGTATATCTGATTTGGATCGTATTTTTTTACGATTGCCATTTGTTCACATCTCCTTCATCCCTTGTAAAATCAACGAACTAAACGTCTTGTATATCAAGCAAATTCAACTCCACTCATCCACAACTATTTCTGTTGTCTTATCTCTAAGCATAAGATGAGATACTCCTTCTTTAACGGATTTACCTTCAAACAAAACCTTGTTAACCTGTTCAACAATCGGCATAGAAATGTTGTATTTCTGTGCCAGCAGCATTGCTGCCTTTGCAGAATATACACCTTCAACAACCTGATTGACTTCCTTCATAGCCTCGTCCATTGTTTTTCCCTGACCTATAAGGACTCCAGCTTTCCTGTTTCGACTATGAACGCTTGCACAAGTTACTATAAGATCACCTATGCCAGACAATCCAGCAAAGGTTTCTGCCTTTCCACCCATAGCAAGCCCAAGCCTTGTTATTTCGACCATTCCTCTTGTGATAAGAGCTGCCTTTGCGTTATCTCCACAACCTATACCATCAGCCATGCCGGCTGCAAGCGCAATAACATTTTTAAGCGAGCCTCCAAGTTCAATTCCTAATATATCAGGACTTGTATATACTCTAAAGCGCTCATTCATAAATGCATCCTGAATATACTTGGCTGTGGCAGCTGTTTTTGCTCCGACTACACATGTTGTAGGCAACATTCTTCCAACTTCCTCCGCATGACTTGGACCTGATAAAACAACTGCATCACATCCTGGAAGTTCCTCAGATATAATATCTGTCATAGTCATAAGAGTTGACTCTTCTATTCCCTTTGCAACATTTACAATAATCTGATTATCTTTCACTTTGCCCTTAAGCTTGGCTGCTGTTGAGCGTATAAATCTTGACGCTGTAGCCATAACAATTATATCCTTATCCTTCACCGCTTCCTCAAGATCTATAGTTACCTTCATGCTTTCTGGAAGCTTTACGCCTGGAAGGCTTATCTTATTTTCTCTGTCATTGATAAGCATATCCGCTTCCGACTGAAGCAATGTCCACATTGTCACTTCGTTACCATTGCCGTCAAGCAAAACACCTAACGCTATTCCCCATGCTCCTGCTCCTAAAATTGCTATTTTTGCCATATAATCACCCCTTATTTTTCTTCATTATTTTGTACTTTTTTCTGTCCTATCTTATTCTCTGTACCGTTCATAAGTCTGACAATGTTTGCCTTATGCTTATAAATGGCCAGAATCGCGAAAATAGAAACTATTATATACGCTTCAAATCTATATTCAGTTCCTGATATAGGTGAAAAGATTCCTAATTCGCTAAACAGAATTGTCTCAATAGCAAAGCCTGCCAACATAATTATGGACCCCAGCGAAACATACTTTGTAACACCAGTTACACCTACAAAGGTAAGTATACCTAAAACTATTATCTTCCAATCAAAAAGTGATATACCAACTCCTGTAGATGCTGCTATACCTTTTCCACCCTTAAAGCCCATATAAAATGGATAATTATGTCCCAGTACAACTCCAAGTCCTCCATATAAAACAAGAACAAAAACCTCTCCTGCATCAACATCTAAAGCAATGCCAAAAACACATCTTATAACAATGCTACAAAGAAGAGCTTTAAGCATATCACCAGCATAGGTAATAATTCCTGCCTTCTTACCTAACACTCTCATAGCATTTGTAGTTCCTGAATTACCACTGCCAAATTCTCGAATATCAATACCGTTTAATCTGCCGTAAATATATGCAGTCTGAAATATACCAAATACATATCCGATTATAATACATAACACTCTGTACAAAATTTCCATAATTTCTTTAGCTCCTTAACGATTAGTTTTTTCACTCATCACCTTTTCGCTCACGTATAATGAATTTAAGAGGTGTTCCTTTGAAACCGAAGGCTTCTCGTATCTTATTTTCAATATATCTTGTATAAGAAAAATGCATAAGTTCCTTATCATTTACAAATATGACAAATGTAGGCGGCTTAACAGCGACCTGTGTCATGTAATAAAGCTTAAGTCTCTTACCCTTATCCGATGGTGGCTGCTGTAATGCAACTGCCTCTGCCATAATTTCATTTAATACTCCAGTTGCTATACGGAGAGCATGATTTTCTATGACTACATCAATCAATTCAAACAGCTTATTGATACGCTGCCCTGTCTGAACAGACATAAACAGCAACTCTGCATATGGCATGAATGAAAGAATCTCTTTAATTTTATTTGTATATTCGTAGATTGTCTTATCATTCTTTTCAATAGCATCCCACTTGTTTACAGCTACAATTATACCTTTGCCTCGCTCGTGAGCAATACCTGCAATCTTTGCATCCTGCTCGGTAACTCCCTCTGAGGCATCAATAACAATAACAACAACATCGGCACGCTCAACAGCTGTAACTGTTCTGATAATAGAGAACTTCTCAAGCTCCTCCTTTATCTTACTCTTTCTTCTAAGACCAGCTGTATCAATAAATACATATTCATTACCATTGCGCTTTATAACTGTATCTACCGCATCTCTTGTAGTTCCCGCGATATTTGATACGATAAGTCTATTCTCTCCAAGAAGCTTATTGATAAGAGAAGACTTACCAACATTTGGCTTTCCTACTATAGCAATTCTCGGTCTCTCATCCTCGCTCTCATCCTCGTCTACAGATGGAAAATTCTTTGTTATTTCATCGAGTAGCTCACCAAAGCCCAGCTTTGATACTGCTGAAATTGGAACTGGATCACCCAAGCCCAGATTGTAAAATTCATATACATCTGCTTCCATCTTCTTAAAGTTATCTACTTTATTAACACACAAAATTACAGGCTTATGACTTCTTCTAAGCATATCTGCAACCTTTGAATCTGAATCCACAAGTCCCTGCCTTACATCAACAATAAACACGATTACATCTGCAGTATCTATAGCTATCTGCGCCTGTTCTCTCATCTGTGCCAGAATAATATCTGATGTGTCAGGCTCTATACCACCTGTATCTATCATTGTAAATGATTTATCAAGCCATGTGACATCTGCATATATTCTATCTCTTGTTACGCCTGGTGTATCCTTTACTATAGAGATCATTTCGCCGGCTAAAGCATTGAATAATGTTGATTTACCAACATTTGGACGACCTACTATGGCCACTACCGGTTTACTCATATCGTTCCTCCTTGTCATCAACTGATTTTGCAAAACACCCTTTGGAATTTTGCTCATAACATGTTATATACACAAAATTGCTGTTATTCGTACATCTGTCATCTGCCTCATTTAACATGTTGTATAACAGGCTCTCACCTGTATTTTGTGGCACCTGTACTCTCACATTAAGTGACTTTGACAGCTCAGATAAATGCATATCATCCAAAAATACATCTTCACCGGCACGAAGCATGTTAGCCGGTAATAAAAGACGTTCTCCCAAACACTCACCTTTCTGTTGTACTTCTGTAAGTTGCTTTACAATGTCCTGCCCTGTCAAAAGCCCTGACACTGTAATTGTATTGCCAAAGAACTCATTTTCAATAGCATATACGTTTATCTTTGTATTTATAAATTTGTTTTGGACCATATCTGCAAACTTTCTTATCTCCGGATATGAAAGCTTTCCTGTAGCTATGGACAACTTTCTTTCTTTGTCATCCGCCTCAGTAGCATTAAGTGCTTCCCTAAATTCTTCTCTGAGAAGCCTCATCATACCTACTCCGTTTTCAAGCTGTATATATCCGTCATATCGTTCTTCCTGTGGAAAATCTCTCTCGGCTAATATATACCACTCATCAGAAGCATGTATAAAATGTAGTCCATATTCCTCAAAGCATTCCTGCTGATAGCTCTCAATAAGCTCTATAGTTTTCTCAGCATCCTCCTTTGTAAAAAGCTCCAAAGGATATAAGCCCTCTCTGTATTTTGTCAGACCTGCTGGAACAACAGACACGCTCCTCATATGTGGAAGATATTTTTTCAAATCTTCAATTGAACGTCTCAGTTCCTCTCCATCATTTACGCCTTTGCACAGAACTATCTGACCGTTCATTTCTATACAATTTTCAGCCAATCTATCAATTTTCTTCAAGGCATCCCCTGCAAATCTATTGTGAAGCATCATACATCTAAGCTCTGGATTTGTAGTCTGTACGGAAATATTTATGGGACACAGATGAAACTTAATAATTCTGTCTATATCCTTATCCTTCATGTTTGTCAGGGTTATATAATTACCCTGCAAAAATGAAAGTCTTGAATCATCATCCTTAAAGTAAAGTGTCTCTCTCATTCCCTTTGGCATCTGGTCAATAAAACAGAAAATACATTTGTTTGTGCATGAGCGATAGTCATCCATAAGACCTTGTTCAAATTCAATGCCAATATCCTCATCAAAATCCTTTTCTATTTCAAGTTCCCACTCCTCGCCATCTGGCTTTCTGATAACCATCACAAGATAATCACTATTTACCATATAATGATAGTCAAACACATCCTCAGGTATTTCTCCGTCTATCTCTATAAGAACATCGCCTGGCTCTATATTCAGTTCTTCTGCGATTGATCCTGTCTTGACATCTTTTATGAGATGCTCCTTATGCTTTCTGCTCATTATATTTCCTCTAAATTATAAATTTTATCTAATCCATTACACTAGATAGCTTTACCCTCGTAATATTTTGCCACAATAGCCTTAATTTTCTCTGTTGGAGACATAACATTCTCTGTTGTATAATCGTGATTAATCGTATCTATAATAAGTGCTAAAAACTTACTCATATCTGCCTCAAGGTAATAACATCTGTTTCTAAGCTCAAAGCTTCTGTATGTCAGATTAGTTGTGATGACATAATCAAAGTAGCCCTTCTCATAATATTCATCAAACTTGGCAAGACCATCTGTAAACAAACCAAACGTTGTACATATAAATACCTTGTTTGCCTTTCTGTCTTTAAGCTTCTTAGCAACATCCAGCATACTCTCACCTGATGAAATCATATCATCAACAATGATAACATCCTTGCCCTCAACATTTGTTCCGAGGAACTCATGAGCAACGATTGGGTTCTTTCCATTTACGATTGTAGAATAATCTCTTCTCTTGTAGAACATACCCATATCCACACCGAGAACGTTTGCAAAGTATACCGCTCTGTTCATACCACCTTCATCAGGGCTTACAACCATAAAATGCTCATTGTCAATCTGAAGATTCTTGTCCACCTTTAACACTGCACGCATAAACTGATATGGTGGCATGTAGTTATCAAATCCATTGAGTGGGATAGCATTTGCCACTCTTGGGTCATGTGCATCAAATGTAATGATATTAGAAACACCCATAGCTGTAAGCTCCTGCAATGCCAAAGCGCAGTCAAGTGACTCTCTCTTTGTTCTCTTGTGCTGTCTACCCTCATACATAAATGGCATAATAACATTTACACGCTTAGCAGAATTCATGGCTGTAGCAATGATTCTTTTCATATCCTGATAATGGTCATCAGGTGACATATGATTCTCAAATCCGCCCATGTTATATGTCAGACTATAATTGCCAACATCTGTCATAACAAATATATCATCACCACGTACTGATTCTAAAATCATACCCTTAGCCTCGCCAGAGCCAAATCTAGGACATTTGCATTTTAATAAATAGGAATCACACTTATATCCCTTAAACTCTATTGAGGAATGATTGTGAACGCTTCTATCATTTCGAAGCTCAACAAGATATTTATCAATTTGTCTCGCAAGCTCAGTACAGCTCTCCATAGCAGCAATCTTCAACGGAGCTACTGGCAATGTAATATCATTAGTAATTAAATCTGACATTTTACACCTCTCTTATATTCTTTAATACCCTTTCTTCCCGAAAAAAACAAAAAAGGGCATAGTTAAACATAATATATTTTATATCATTTATAAGCGTCTTAGTCAATGTTTTTGTCTATGTACAAAGATTTGTTCCTATGGTATACTAAAGCCATCAATTCGACAGAAAGGGGTAAAATATGACATTAAACGAAAGCGAAACAGAAAATGTAGTTCATGAGCCCAAAGTCAAAAAAAATAGAATGACAAAGATAATCTTTTATATTATGGCTATTTTGCTCACGGCAACTACTGCTCTTAGCATCTACACAACTTACAATATGAATATTCTGAGAGACCAAATGACAGATGTTGCTGCTATGGATACAAGTGCATCTGCCAGTTCTGGCAATCAAACTGAACAGATTAATATTCCAGATTATTATACTCTTATAAGCAACGAACAGCTTGAGGCTGTAAAAAATGATTCCTATTATCTGGGTCGAGATAATCTTCTTGAATCCATACGAACAATGATGGAAAATGGTGATACAACACTTAGGATGCTTCGAGCACTTTATCCTGAACAGCTTATATACGTAGATTCAAGTGGGTATATTTTTAAGGATATCAACAAGGATCTTGCCATGAATGATTTTGAAGACAAAGGGTTTAACATAATAACCGAGGGAGAAAACGGTATTCCAACAAAGGTTGAATATTACGAGGATGATAAACTTGTCAGCTACACTGGTATCGATGTATCAAAGCACAATGGAACAATTGATTGGGCAAAGGTTAAGGCTGCTGGTATTGATTTTGCCATGATTCGTGTTGCTAACCGTGGCTATGGCAGTGAAGGCAAGCTGTTAGAAGATGATATGTTTGAGAAAAATGCTGCCGCTGCAAATCAAAACAAAATTCCTGTTGGTGTGTACATTTTCTCAGAAGCAATTACTGTGGAGGAAGCTCTTGAAGAAGCAAACTTGGTCATTTCAAAGATTGAGCCATATGATATAACTTATCCAGTTGTTATAGATATAGAGGAAATCGCAGGTGATAGTGGACGAAATGAATCTCTCACTCCTGCTGAACTTACCGATATTGTGCTGGCATTTTGTAACCGTATAAAAGATGCGGGGTATACTCCTATGCTTTACTGCAATCTGAAAGGCTTTATTGGAATGCTTGAATTTGAACGTCTTGAGGGCATAGAAAAATGGTACGCTTACTATGGTGATGAGCTTTATTTTCCATATGACGTGTCTATCTGGCAGTACTCTTCTTCTGGAACAGTGGATGGTATAAACGGAACAGTAGATCTAAATATTTCATTTAAGAATTATGAGAAAAAAGACTAATCATAGGCCACCAAACGCATTGGTTATATGATTAATAACATTATTATCAATGGCTATTACATCAAATCTGCATGGGCTTTCTCTGTACTTTTGATGTAATGCAAGATAGTTTTCAGCTACAGCATAAATAATTCTTTGCTTATGTATACCAACAGCTTCGGCAGAATAGCCGAAGCTGTTTTTTGCTCTGAATTTAACCTCAACGAAGACCAGATATTGCCCATCCTTTGCTATAATATCTATCTCTCCTTTATACGCTCTAAAGTTACGCTCTATTATTTTGTATCCTTTCTGCTCAAGATATTCACATGCTTTATCTTCGTATGTTGTTCCAAGCTGTCTTTTATTCATACGATTCCCCCTTTATATTTATTCACTTCATAACCTTTGATTTAATTTTATCCATTCTGTCCACAAACACTAAAATCTCAGCAACCACACCATAAAGTTCTGGTGGAATAGCATCTCCCAGCTCAAGCTTCGAGAGTGTGCCCGCCAGCTTTTCATTCTCATATACTGGGACCTGGCTATCTTCTGCAGTCTCAATGATTCTCTCCGCCAGTGATCCCTTTCCTGTTGCTATAACTGTCGGTGCCTCATCACCGGGATTGTATGATAATGCAACTGCTATTTTGGGCTTATCCTGTTTTTTTTCTTCATAATTGTTATCAGGTGTTGTCCCACCGTAATTTAGCATAATCGCACCTCCTGACTTACGCTCGTACATCAAATGAATATCTCTTGATAGATACCTGTGGTTTATCTGTCTCTAAAACTTTGTCAAATGGATTGCCGTCAGCTACACCTGCAGCTGTATCCACTGTAAACGTTGCAACATAGCCCTTTTTTTCTAATCTTTCCTTTAACATTGGAAGATTTTCTTCAACTATTAACATAGATTCTTCATCACTTAAAGAGAACTGTGTCATGACACTTTTTTTCTCCATCCTTACATTTATATCTGTTGCGCCCAAATGGTTCAAATCAAGGTGTAGAAAAGCTGTTATCACATCCTTATCGACAGGCATACCTTTCTTTCTGTTATACACATAAAGCTCACCGTGAGCCTTATTCTCGTTAAATTTTACTGGCAACTGGATATATGAAGCCATCTGGCTTAAATCCTGCATAAACTGCATATTGTTTCTCATATTTAACGCAGTATGTACAAGCTTACTTTGACCTTCACCTGCATTATTCAATAGCTGTAGCATAGCTTCTGTTTTCTTGTTCAGATTTTCATATAGCTTTTTTACCAATTCCTTAGTTTCTTCACCGTCTGCGCCAAGCTTGTTTATATTTAATTCAAAACTTTTTTCTATCTTATCTTTTATAAAGTCCTTAAAATCATCAGAATCCAAGAACTTTTTCAGTTCATCACCTTTAAGACTATTAAGATTATGCATAATCTGCTGAACATTAAGTTGCTGCTTAGGATTTTGTTCAGGCAAATCACTTTCAAACACTACACCGTCTTCCATAAGCCCCATACTTTTTAAAAACTGTAAGTCGCTGTCACTCAATTTTTCATCAGCAGGCATTTGCTGTGTCTGATCGACAACCTGGACTTGTTCTGTTGTCTGTGTAGTATTAGGTTGATTTGTTGACACACTGTCACGTGATACAGCTTCATTTTGAAATAGTGGCGATTCATTTAATATATTTACAAGTGATTTTGCCAGATTTACAGCTTTTCCCTCGTCTCCACCTGTTACAAGCTCAGAAAGCATCTGTGGTATATCATCACCCATAGATTCCGCCTGTAACATAATTCTATGTTCATAGTTTTTATAGTCACCAAACTGCTCTACATTTTCTTGTGTCAATGGAATTTCATGCTTCTCCATAGCCACAATATGTTCAGGATTATCAGTTTTAAAAACTTCAATCTTTTTCATCATTTCTGTAACACTATTTTTATCTATGGGCATTTCATGCTCCATCATTGCCCTGACGATATTCTGATTTTTTTCTGATGCTGGCACTTCCGCTGCTTCCAATGCTCTAAGCAACATATTTGTATTCAGATGATTGATAACAACTGGTTTAATCACAACAGCTTTTCCATCATTTGAAGCAACATTAAATGTAATATGATCGCCTATATTAAGGTTTTTTGCATCTGTAGCTGTAGCATTAAGTGTTTTTTCACCTGACAATAAAACCTTTATAGCATTTCCACGCACATCAATAATATCACCAGCAAAGCTTGTACCTGGTCTGAGCTGAGCCAAAATCATATTTCCGGTTATCTGTGCCACCTGTCTGACAGCACCAGCGTTAGCGACAGCTACACCTCTTCCACCTGTAGGCACATTTGTTGAGGTTCCCTTAAGATTAGCACTTGCTTCCCCGGATGCTGTACGTGTAGTTGTCTGATTGCTAATTGTATTCATAAGTTACCTCCTTTTCTTTTTATATACAATACTACGACAGTATACTTTATATTATATAAGATTCTTTATAAAGCTTTGTCTATGTATCGGTGATGGTCCAATTTTCTTTAAAGCTTCAAGATGAACCGGTGCTCCATAACCTTTATTTCCAGCAAAATCGTAACCGGGATAAATCTTATCAAACTCGACCATCATTCTGTCCCTCGTTACCTTAGCCACTATACTAGCCGCAGCTATGGATATGCTCTTAGCATCACCTTTTATAATCGGCACCTGTGGTATATCTACCCCTGGTATTTTAACTGCGTCATTAAGCAATAAGTCCGGCTTTACTTCCAATGCCTCAATAGCTTTTCTCATTGCACTATAGGTTGCCTGTAATATATTTATATCGTCTATAACTGTATGTTCCTCAATACCTATTCCTACTGCAATTGCCTGCTCCATTATGTCCTCATAAAGCTCTTCTCTCCTTTTTTCTGTAAGCTTCTTTGAGTCATTTATATATAATATATTGCAATCTTTTGGAAGTATCACTGCACAAGTGACAACCGGACCTGCCAAGGGTCCCCGTCCAACCTCATCAATGCCTGCAATATACTGGTATGATGAATACTTATTCTCGTATTCCTTCATTTTTTCAATACGGGCAAGCTCCGCCAGATACTTTTCATATACTTTATCGTACTTTTCTATAAGCTTTATTACACCCTGTCTGCCATCATTTCTAAATTGATCACAAACCTGCGGAAGATTCTTAACCTCTGCTAGTTCCAATACTCTCTTAATGTCTGTAATTTTCTTTTGTTCCATCTCACTCATATCTATTTCGATTTACCTTTCATCTTTTATCTATGACTTATAAATCCAAAATCACTAAAAGGATAAAATCTAAGCCATGCCTTACCCATAATGTCATCTCTGCTTATAAGACCAACTGAACCATCTCTGCTGTCTTTACTATTATTTCTATTATCTCCCATTACAAAATAGTATCCCTCTGGTATAACCACAGGAGTAGATGCTATACCGCCATCCATCTTCTTCCCGTTTTCATAATAACCATATTGCTCTTCAAGAATCGTTTTATTTCCTTCATCATCAATGATATATATCATACCATCAGCTATCTGAATAGTCTCCCCCGGCATTCCTATTATTCTCTTTATATAATATACTTCACCGCCATAAGTCACATCAAAATGTGGAAATACGATTATATCAAATCTTTCTGGATCACCGAATGTATATGACAATTTTTCAACTATGATATTGTCTCCATCATCTAATGTATTGTACATAGATTTTCCATCAACAACAGTTCTCTGACCTACAAAGGTCACAACAATATATGCCACTGCCAGCGCAATAAGGCAGTACATTATCAATTCTAATATATTCCATAGTTTTTCGCTTATATTAAATCGCGATTCAATTTTTTTTCTTATTTTCTTAAACATTTCTTCCCCTTTTAGTTGTTATTTTTTGTATATTAGCATTTTATATCTAAATGATATACTACTGATATTCAAGGGAGCCAATACCATTGAACGGAAGTATTCTGAAACATGCCTTGCCCACTATCAACGTTCTTTTAACCGCACCTACAGCACTTGATCTACTATCCTCACTGTCATTTCGGTTGTCCCCTAACACAAAGTATTCATCCTCCCCAAGCGTTATAGGCTGGCAATCAGGATATTTATTCTCACCCTTATAATATCCGTAATATTCCTTCAACTGTTCATATTCTCCAGTATCTTCATTTAGAATAAATATTTTATTATCCTCCATATAAATAGTCTCACCAGGCATTCCTATGACCCTTTTTATGTACATCTGACTATAATCATATTTATATTTAAAGGCAATCATATCAAACCTCTCAGGTTCTTCATTTGTATAGGAAATCTTGTCAATAATGATAATATCCCCATCAGAAAGGGTTGGTTTCATAGAGTCTCCATTTATTCCCATGGGAGCATAAAGAAATTGATTAAATAGCCACACAATGGCACCAACTATAGCCACAAAGCAAAAAAACTTTATGGCTGTTTTCACTTTACTATTAAGTTGTCTGTACCATTCAGCAATCTCATCCATTATACATTTTTAGCCTTTCTTCATATCTGTGTTTTCTCTCAAAGTATCTTCAAAATTGAATCTAGGGCTTCTCCAGTGTAATTCTGCCTATCTTACCTGCTCTGAATTCATCTATGATAATATTGGCCGCCTTGTCTAAATCTACCAGTTCACCTTTCTTTAAGCAACCTCTCTTGATGGCAACTGCCTCCAGGATATTAACTGGTGTCATCGTTTCATCAATGTCATACCTCTCAGCCAGCTTTCCTGGATAATCCTTCAATAACATCTTTATAAGCTCCAGTGACAATTCTGAAATATTGAGAATATCATCATTAATCGAACCAGATATAGCTAGTCTCAAGCCAACCTCCTGATCCTCAAACTTTGGCCAAAGAATCCCCGGTGTATCAAGTAGCTCCAACCCTTTGCTAAGCTTTATCCACTGTTTACCCTTTGTAACTCCCGGTTTATTACCCGTCTTTGTACATGCTTTTTTAGCATAAGAATTGATAAATGTGGATTTGCCTACGTTTGGAATTCCTGCAACCATAGCTCTCACTGGTCTGTTTAATATTCCTCTTTTTCTGTCTCTTTCTATTTTTTCCTTGCAGGCTTCCTGTATAATTGAGTTAATTGCTTTCATACCGCTACCACTTCTGGCATCAAGCTTAAACACAAAAAAACCCTTTTCTTTAAAGTAATCACTCCACATATTATTAACTCGCTCGTCTGCAAGATCAGACTTATTGAGAAGAATAAGTCTGGATTTATTCTTAGCAAGATTGTCAATGTCCGGATTTCTACTACTTAGCGGAAGTCTGGCGTCTACAAGCTCTATAACCAGATCGATAAGCTTTATGTCTTCCTCCATCATTCTCTTTGCTTTTGTCATATGTCCAGGGTACCACTGTATATTCATATCATCCTCCGTTTATACTGTTTACTAATCAACCAACCCGATTCTATTGAAAGGTGAGTATATCATCCATACTTTTCCCACAATATCCTCTTTTCTTATATTTCCAACATACTCAAAACGACTGTCCTCCGATACATTACGACTGTCGCCCATAACAAAATATTCACCCATTGGTATTTCCATATACTCATCGACATAACCGGGCTCATATTTACCTTCAAAATATATATCCTCTAAAACCTTTTCGCCTTCTTCGTTACGAATATATATCTTGCTGTCTTCTATCTTTATCTCTTCCCCTGGAAGACCTATAATACGCTTGATACTCTCTCCACCATCATCATTTTTAAATACAATCACATCAAATCTCTCTGGTTCCCCAAGCTCATAAGAAAATTTATTGATAAGAACATTCTCAGCATTATTCAATGTGGGAGACATTGAATTGCCTGTCATATCAGCTGTATCACATAAATATATAATTATAAAAACTGTGAACATAATCACAGCCACAATATCTATAATCCATTTCAAAACTACATCTAAAACAAAATTCTTGTCAGGAATCGGATTAAAATAGCTCATGTCTCACTCCATTCCGTCACATTTAATGCGACATAAATTTACACATTTAAGCTGATTATAAAGCAAAAAAGGAACAAATACAACTGTATTTGTTCCCAAATCTGCAAGAAAAATATCGGAAAAGATTACTTAACGAGTTCTTTAACCTTTGCAGCCTTACCAACTCTCTCTCTAAGGTAGTTAAGCTTAGCTCTTCTAGCCTTACCAAGTCTGATAACCTCAATCTTCTCAATTGATGGTGAGTGTACTGGCCATGTCTTTTCTACGCCGATACCGTTTGAATTCTTTCTAACTGTAAATGTCTCTCTTGAGCTACCGCCCTGTCTCTTTAATACAGTTCCCTCGAAAACCTGGATTCTCTCACGGTTTCCTTCCTTAATCTTAGCGTGTACTCTTACAGTATCACCAACGTGGAACTCTGTAACAGATTCCTTTAACTGAGCAGCTTCAATGTTCTTAATAATATCGTTCATCTTGTGAACCTCCTTTAATATTTCGACGTTCTTAATACATCATCCCGTAACAGAGGAACATCTCTAATCTGTATGTATAATCATATAAAATTACACAATATAAGTTTTATAACACAATTAGCTAATAAATGCAAGCATTTTCTGTACTTTTGACTTAAATTATTTATTATATATTTATCTATTTCTTATCTATATCCGCAAGAAACTTTTTGTCTTTCTTTGTCAATTCAACTTTTTCAAACAAATCAGGTCGTTTTTCTCTTGTAAGTAACAGTGACTGCTCTCTGCGCCACTTCTCAATATTTGCATGATGACCTGTCAGCAAAACTGGCGGAACCTGCTCACCATCCCAAACCTCCGGTCTGGTATACTGAGGATATTCTAAAAGATTGTCTGTGAAGGTCTCAGTTTCCGCTGAAATGTCATTGTTTAAAACACCTGGTATATGTCTGGATATAGCATCTATCATAACCATTGCTGGAAGCTCTCCACCTGTTAAAACAAAATCACCGATTGATACCTCGTCCGTAACTATTCTATCAAGAACCCTCCTGTCAATACCTTCATAATGACCGCATAAAAACACAAGATTATCCTCTTTAGCCAGTTCTTTAGCCATATCCTGATTAAATGTTTTTCCTGTAGGTGTCATAAATATAACACGTGGCTTTTCTACATTTTCGTTACACGACGATTCCAGCGCTTGCTGTCCATGACTACGCTCATTTATAAGATTAATAACATGCTTATAGCAATCATAAACCGGCTGTGCCTGCATAACCATGCCAGCACCACCACCATAAGGATAATCATCTACATGTCTGTGCTTGTCTGTAGTGAAATCTCTTATATCTATCGCATTTAATGATAATAATCCCTTTTCCCTTGCTTTACCAATAATACTTGTGTCTAAACCACTCATAATCATATCTGGAAAAAGGGTCATAACATAGTAATTCATATGTTCACCTCTACGCTTACCACAATTACATATCCATCAAGCCATCTAAAACATGAACTGTTATAACTCTACTTTCCAAGTCAACATCCAATACACAATCTGGAATGTTTGGTAGAAGAAGCTCCTTATCTGAATCCTTAAGCTTTACAACAAACACATCATTGGCACCTGTCTGCATTACATCAAAAAGGACACCCAGTTCCTTGTTCTCTTCATCAACAACCTTCATATCTATAAGGTCAGCAATATAATACTCTCCTTCATCTAATGGAGTTGCATTTTCTCTTGTAACATAGAGATCACACCCCTTATATTTTTCAATATCATTTATATTATCAATACCCTTGAATTTAACTATGACAAGATTCTTAAAAAATCTTGCTGACTGAATCTCAAGAGTAATCTTTTCTCTCTTAGCATCGAGTATAACTGACTTAAGCTTTTTAAAGCGTTCTGGCGCATCTGTTGTTGGAAATATCTTAACCTCACCTTTTACTCCGTGAGTATTTGCTATCACACCAACTCTGAATAAATCTAAATCCTGCATGTAAAATTCCTTTCTTTCACTACATTTCATCTAGTGAAAACGGGACGTAAAATTACGTCCCGTTTATTAAGTCCTAGTTATTACTGTAAAATATCTACAATAACCTTCTTATCATCCTTAGATGCAGCTGCCTTCACAACAGAACGAATTGACTTAGCGATACGTCCCTGCTTACCGATAACTTTACCTTTATCCTCTTCAGCAACCTTAATCTCCACTAATAATCCCTTTTCTGTTTCTCTTTCAGTAACAACCACTTCATCAGGCGAATCAACCAGTGCTTTTGCGATTACTTCTACTAATTCTCTCATACTACACCTCGCCCATATTATTGGTTATACTTATTTCTCAATACCAGCCTGCTTTAATAACTTAGCAACAACGTCTGTTGGCTGTGCTCCGTTAGATAACCACTTCTTAGCTGCCTCTTCGTTTACTGTTACAGCGCTTGGCTCAAGGTTTGGATCGTATGTTCCGATCTCCTCGATGAATCTACCATCTCTAGGAGCTCTTGAATCTGCTACTACGATTCTATAGAAAGGAGCCTTCTTCTGTCCCATTCTCTTCAATCTAATCTTTACTGCCATTGTAATGTACCTCCTTGGTTTGTAAAAAAATATGTTTTATTATTTATAAAAAAGGCTTTTAATCCTCTTTTAACTAGTATAAATTTTGACTAGAACGGCAACTTAAATCTGCCACCGAATCTGCCTTTCTTGCCACTCATCATGCCACCCATCTGCTTCATCATCTTACGTGACTGCTCAAACTGCTTTACCAGACGATTAACCTCTGCAATATCAACACCTGCGCCTTTGGCAATTCTGTTCTTTCTCGATGGATTTAAAACCGATGGATTACTTCTCTCTGTCGGTGTCATAGAGTAGATAATAGCCTCAACTCTTCCCATCTGCTTTTCATCTGGAAGTGCCGCTCCCTTAAGCTGTCCGCTAAGCCCTGGTATCATGCTCATAACATCTGCAAGTCCACCCATGTTCTTAATCTGCTGCATGGATTCAAGGTAATCATCAAAGCCAAACTCGGCTTTTTTGATTTTCTTTTCCATTTCCTTAGCTTTCTCAGCATCAACCGCAGCCTCTGCTTTCTCGATAAGAGTGAGAACATCACCCATACCAAGTATTCTCGAAGCCATTCTTTCCGGGAAAAACTGTTCTAAATCAGAAAGTTTCTCGCCCATACCTACATATAAAATCGGCTTTCCAGTTACACTTCTAATAGAAAGTGCCGCACCACCTCTTGTATCACCGTCCAGCTTTGTAACGATAACGCCGTCGATACCTATCTTCTCATCAAAGGTGCTGGCTACATTTACCGCATCCTGACCGGTCATGGCATCTACAACAAGAAGTGTCTGTGTTATATCAATATTGTCTCTAATCTCTACAAGCTCGTTCATAAGCTCTTCATCAATGTGAAGACGACCAGCGGTATCGATAATGACAACATTGTTATCATTTGATTTAGCATGCTCCATAGCAGCCTTTGCAATATTTACCGGTGTATGTCCTGTTCCCATGGCAAACACTGGAACACCCTGCTTTTCACCATTTACCTTCAACTGCTCTATGGCAGCAGGTCTGTAAATATCACACGCAACGAGTAATGGTTTTCTTCCCTTTGCCTTCAGTTTTCCAGCAATCTTTGCTGCTGTTGTAGTTTTACCTGCACCCTGAAGACCCATCATCATAATAACTGTAATCTCATTTGATGGTTTAAGTTTAAGCTCTGTAGTCTCAGAACCCATGAGCTTAATCATTTCCTCATTAACTATCTTTATAACCATCTGTCCTGGAGTAAGGCTTGTCATAACATCCTGGCCAACCGCTCTCTCCTGAACAGAACTTATAAACTGTTTTACAACCTTGAAGCTGACATCTGCCTCTAAAAGAGCCATCTTAACCTCTTTGAGGGCAGCCTTTACATCCGCCTCAGTCAGACGTCCCTTGCTTCTAAGGTTTTTGAATACATTTTGTAATTTATCCGATAAGCTTTCAAATGCCACTATAATTCCTCCAAAATATGTTCTGAAAGACTGTCAATTCTGTCAATTATTTCTAACTCCTCATTACTTGAAGAGGTTTTCAGATTTCTAAGTTTACTAACTTCCTCTTTAACCTGCTTCACCATATCCTTAGTACAGATAAATCGCTCTACAAGATGAAGCTTATCCTCATATCCCTGTAAAAGCTTTTCACATCTTTTGACCATATCGTGAACTGCCTGACGGCTAGTTCCTCGTTCCTCGGCAATCTCACTAAGTCCAATATTATTGAAGAAATAGTCTTCATAAATGGATTTCTGATGGTTAGTAAGTAACTCACCATAAAAATCATATAATAATGATAACTTTACGATTTCTTCCATAATGCATCTACCCTTCAGGTGCGTAGAACTTTCTTAACAAAAATAACACCGTTCATTATACTACTATAGATAAGGAACGGTGTCAAGTGTTTTTTCTTTACATCTTCAAATATTAATTTTCGTCTATTAATTCCTGCTGATATTTCGAATAATCAGTTCTTCCTTCCTTAAGGAACTGAATAGCTGATGATGGATGTGCATTCATAACGCCTGTTAAGAGGTATGGAATATCATATCCCCATACAACACCTTCTGCCTTCATCTTAAGAATATGCTTCTCTACAAAATCCATAACAGGAGTGAGATTGTACTTTGGATTCTTTAAGAAACCAAGAAGTGATTCCATAAAGCAGTTTCCTGCACCTCTACCCATACCAGATACAGTTGCATCAAGAAGGCTTACCCCATGTGTAAGAGCTTCGATTGTATTAGCAAACGCAAGCTGTTGATTGTTATGAGCATGGATACCAATTGTCTTATTGTACTTAGCACCAAGTTCAAGATACTTATCTGAAAGCTTGCTTATCTGTTCTGGATAAAAAGCACCGAAGCTATCAACAAGATATATACAGTCAACTCCTGACTTACAGAGAAGCTCAAGACCATTATTCAAATCTTCCTCATTAACCTTTGAAATAGCCATGATATTAACTGTTGTCTCATATCCTTTTTCCTTGGCATCCTCAATCATCTCAATAGCTGTAGGTATCTGATGAATGTATGTAGCAGTTCTAATCATATCTATAACACTATCTTTTCTGTCGATAATATCCCTCTTGTAATCTGTTCTACCAACATCAGACATAACTGCAATCTTAAGATTTGTGCTATTGTCTCCAACTATGGCTCTGATATCGTCTTCCTTACAGAACTTCCACTTTCCAAAATCTTCTTCCTTGAAGATATCTGTTGAAGCCTTATAACCAAACTCCATATAGTCAACGCCAGCTTCTATATTGGCCTTGTATAAATCCTTTACGAATTCATCTGAAAATCTAAAATTATTTACAAGACCACCATCACGCATTGTCGCATCAAGAATCTTGATGTCAGGTCTGTATGAAATAAGAGTTCCTTTTTTATTTGCTGTTTCCACTTTTAATTCCTCCAGTTTCTAATACATTATTATTCAAATTATTACTCATTATCGTCGCTTTAAACCGTTACACTTTAAACCATTAAATTGCCGACTAGTACATATTAACCTATTAAAAGGATTTTGTCAAGCAAAAGAGGAATGACTTTTCGTCATTCCTCTAAAAAAAACGCATTTCTATACAATAACTTTCTTGGTAAGTCTCTTAACAGCATCCATGGCCAGTGGCGAACGCTCACACTCGTCGGCTGACATGGTTATCTGATAACATAATGGGCTTCCCTTCATATATTCACAGGCATAACTAAGTCCATTTGTCCTCTCGTCAAGGAACGGTTTATCAATCTGGTTTGGATCACCGAGAAGAATTACCTTAGTCCCCTTGCCCGCTCTGGTTATGATCCCTTTAACCTGATTTGGTGTCATATTCTGAGCTTCATCTATGATAAGATATGTCTGTGCCAGCGAACGACCTCGTAAGTAATTTAAAGCCTCCGCCTGTATAATACCTCGCTCAAATATCTCATCTATCTTATCCTTTAACTCGCGCTCATTTCTGTAACGTTCATCATCATTTGAGTCTATAAGCTGTTCAAGGTTATCGACAACCGGTCTCATGAGCGGAGAAATCTTATCCCTCTCACTGCCTGGCAAAAATCCTATATCAGAATCAAACTGTGCATTTGGTCTGCATATGAGGAGTCGTCTGTATTCTCCTGAAGGTCTGTTTAAAACCTTTTCAAGACCAACTGCCAGAGAATAAAATGTCTTGGCTGTACCAGCCATACCCTTTACTATAACAAGTGGTGCTTCCTCTGCCGGTTGCATTAAGGCTTCCTGCAAGAAATACTGTCCACTGTTTCGCGGTCTTACTCCATAAGGAGACTCTTTAGCATACTCAAGTCTGACTATTCTGTCGCCCTCAACTCTTCCAAGCACTGTTTTATTGAGAGATTGATCTGCCTTCAATACAACAAATTGATTTTCAATAAGCTTTGGCGTATGCTTGTTGCCCTCTTCATCACAAACATAAACCTCATCTATGCCTATGCCAATTCGCTTAAACTCATCAAAAAGATTCTCTGCGGCATATACCTCTATTCTACCTGTATACTGCTCATCACCAAATGACACCTGTTCTGTGATAAAGTCTTCCGCTGGTATGCCTAACACCTGTGCTTTTATACGAACCATCATATCTTTTGTAACAAGTATAACCTTCTTATGGTCATCTGCCATAACAGTTTTACATGTCATAAGAATTCGATTATCTGATTTACTTGACGAAAGTGATGACGGAATATCAACGTTATCTCGTTCGATAACAACCTTAAGTATCCCCCCCCCCTTAAGCCTGATACCTTCAAGTAAATCTCCGTTGCTACGCATGCTTTCAAGATATCTGATAGCAGAACGGGCATTCATACCCTTATCACCTTCTGCTCTCTTAAGTCCATCCAATTCCTCAAGTACCACCACCGGGATAATAACATCGTTATCCTCAAAACATTCAAACGCATAAGGTGCCTGAATCAATACATTAGTGTCCAGTACATATGTCTTTACCATAGTTGTCGACCTCCTGTCCCTGTTGCTAAAAAATTAGTACGCATTATTTACTTTTATCTATAACACTGTCTAAACTTGACCTTATTATAACATATAATTGCAAAATTTACAATTCTTTAAAGAAAAAAGCCAACTAGGTTCTCTTCACCTAATCAGCTTTAATCTATATTCTATAAAGTAGTTCTAACAATCTTTGGCTTATATCCTGCCTTATCAAGTGCTTCAACTATTGTCTGTTTATGCTCTTCGCCAAATGTCTCAAGTGTAATTCTAAGCTCAACCTCTGCATTTCTGTTAATACTTACGAACTGATTATGCTCAAGCTTAACTACATTGCCCTGCTGTTCTGCAATAAGCTTTGATACACCCTCAAGCTGATCTGGCTTGTCTGGAAGAAGTACTGAAACTGTGAAAATTCTTCCTCTCTGGATAAGTCCGTGCTGAAGAATAGATGACATTGTGATAATATCAATATTTCCACCACTTATGATTGATACAATCTTCTTATCCCAACACTCAAGCTGTTTCAAAGCCGCAATTGTGAGAAGACCTGAGCCCTCGCATACCATCTTATGATTCTCGACCATATCAAGGAATGCATCAATAAGATCACTGTCATCAACTGTAATAATCTCATCCACATACTTCTGGATATATGGAAAAATAACTGTTCCTGGTGTCTTAACCGCTGTACCATCAGCAATTGTAACTGCACTTGAGAGAGAAATTACATGACCTTCCTTAACAGACGCCTGCATGCAGTTTGCGCCTGACGGCTCCACACCAATCACTCTCACTTTTGGATTAAGCATTTTTGCAAGGGTTGCAACACCGCTTGCAAGACCGCCACCACCAATTGGTACCAAAATACAATCCACATCTGGAAGCTCATCGAAGATTTCCATAGCCACTGACGCCTGTCCTGTAGCAACCTCAAGGTCATCAAACGGATGAACAAAAGTATAACCATGCTCCTTTGCGAGACGCAATGCTTCTTCACATGCCTCATCATAAACATTTCCATGTAAAACAACCTCTGCACCATAGCTCTTCGTACGATTAACCTTAATGAGTGGTGTTCCTTTAGGCATAGCAATAGTTGCTTTTACACCATATATCTTTGCTGCGTTTGCAACACCCTGTGCGTGATTTCCAGCTGAAGCAGTTATAAGACCCTTTGCTCTCTCTTCCTCTGAAAGCTGACTTATCTTATAATACGCTCCTCTCACCTTATAGGCACCCGTAGACTGAAGATTTTCAGGCTTTATATATACCTTATTTCCTGTCTGCTTAGAAAAATAATCACTGTAAACAAGATTTGTTGGGACTGTAACATTTTTTACAATCTGTGCTGCTTCCTTAAATTTTTCAAGAGATAATTCTTTAATCATGGTTTTTATCCTTCTTTCTCTACATTAAAAAGTGCATTTACAAATGTGTCTGAATCAAACTTCTGCAAATCCTCAATATGCTCACCTACGCCAATATACTTAACTGGTATTCCAAGCTCTGACTGAATCGCGACTGCTATACCACCCTTGGCTGTTCCATCCATCTTTGTAAGAATAATACCTGTAATGTCAGCTGCCTCCATAAACTGCTTTGCCTGTACAAGTGCATTCTGACCTGTAGTAGCGTCAAGAACTATAAGATTCTCACGATATGCCTCCGGATACTCCTTATCCAGTATTCTATTAATCTTCTTAAGCTCCTCCATTAGGTTCTTCTTATTATGAAGTCTTCCTGCTGTGTCGCATATTAACAAATCTGCCTTTCTTGCCTTAGCTGCCTGTGCAGCATCAAATATAACTGAGGCTGGATCAGCTCCCTCTTTGCTAGCTATAATATCTGCACCAGAACGGTTAGCCCATTCTGTCAATTGCTCTATAGCTGCTGCACGGAATGTGTCAGCCGCAGCTAAAACAACCTTTTTCCCCTGTGTTTTGAACTGTCCGGCAAGTTTTCCAATAGATGTAGTTTTACCTACACCATTGACACCTATGACAAGGAGCACACTTGTCTTATCTTCGTATTCATAAGCCGTCTCACCAAGGTTCATCTGCTCTTTAATAGAGTCCATAAGAAGTTGTTTACACTCTGTCGGCTCTTTTATCTTTTGCTCTTTCACTTTTGCCTTCAAATCATCTATGATTTTCTCTGTAGTAGCGACACCTATATCACCCATAATCAAAATCTCTTCAAGCTCTTCATAGAAATCATCATCAATTGATGAGAATGCTGAGAATATGCTCTCGAAACCAGATACGATATTGTCTCTTGTCTTGGCTAAGCCACTTACAAGGCGCTTAAAAAAACCTTTCTTCTCTTCGCTCATTTTATTCCTTCCTTCTCTAATTTTACTTTTTTTCAGAATTCCTAATGGGAATTCTGGTCTTGACTCCGTTATTCTTTCTCATTTTTTACGTTATTCCGCAGAATTCCTAATCGGAATTCTGTTCTGACTCTAGTTCTGCTTCCAACAGATTTACAGAGACAAGTGTGGATACACCCTTCTCCTGCATAGTTATACCATAAAGTCTGTCAGCTGCAGCCATTGTGCCACGTCTATGTGTTATAACAATAAACTGAGTATGGTCAGTCAGTTTATGTAAATATCCCGCAAAACGAACTACGTTCGAATCGTCAAGTGCCGCCTCAATCTCATCAAGGAGACAGAATGGAGATGGTTTAAGGTTCTGAATAGCAAATAACAATGCAATTGCTGTAAGTGCTTTCTCGCCACCAGATAACTGCATCATATTTTGTAGTTTCTTTCCCGGTGGCTGTGAAATAATACTTATATCAGCCTCAAGAATATCCATATCCTCGTTAAGCTTAATTGTACCCTTTCCTCCACCAAAAAGCTCTTTAAATACCGCGTCAAATTCAGTTCTAATCTCCGCAAATTTTTCAGTAAACTGATTTCTCATACCAGTATCCAGCTCTTCTATTATCTTTTCAAGGTTCTCCGCAGCCACAACCAGGTCGTCATGCTGAGTCTTTAAGAATGTGTATCTCTCCGATACTGACTTGTATTCCTCTATAGAATTTACATTTACATCACCTAGAGCCTTTATTTCACTCTTCAATGCTGCACTGTTTTTCTTTAATGCGGATAAATTGTCATATTCATCATTCTTTAAAGCAAGCGCTTCGCTATATGTCATCTCATACTCATCCCACATATAGTTAACCTGCTTTTCATTTGTCTCTTCCAGTTTTTCTTTCTGGTTCGTAAGACGAATAATTTCCTTATCAAGCTCACTTATATGATTAGAGATCTCCTCACGCTGTGTAATGAAATCTTTATGCTCTCTTGTCTGTGCATCCTTTTCTTCAATGAGCTCCTTAACTTCCACATCAAGAATCTCCTTCTTTGCCTTTGCTTCCTTCATGGAATTCTCGATATTCTCGATTTCCTTAACCTTCTGAATCATCTCAACAGCTGCGCTCTCAGCACTGCTCTTTATCTGAGCCATTTCTTCAGAGAGTTTTTGATTTTCAGAATCGAGTCTCGCTGTATTCTCTCTGATAAATTCCAATTTCTGCTTAAGGTTTGAATAATCAAGCTTCATCTGCTGATTCTTGCCTATCTCTTCTGCTTCAAGAGCCCTTTCCTTTTCTACCGACTCATTCAGTTGCGCAATTCTTAACTCTATTTGCTTATTCTTCTCATCAAATGTGAGAAGTTCACTGTTAAGTGTATCATAATTTGACTTAATATCGGTAATCTGATTAGAGATTTCTGCACTCTCTTTATTGAAATCATTAAAGCTGTCATTTAACTCCTGCTTTTTCTCCCCAGCCTTGTTCATATTCATCTTAACAGTATTCTGTAAGATGTACTGCTCATTCAATACAAGTTTAAGCTTTTCAAGTTCTTCATTAACAGCTCTCGACTCTGTCTCATTTGAAGCAAGCTTCTCCTGAATAGCCTTATTTTCATCCTTTATAGATTCTAATGATTTCTCCAGTTCTTCTATTTCTCTTCTACGGCCAAGAAGATTTGAATTGTTCTTAAATGCGCCACCTGATAATGAACCACCTGCATTGAGCAATTCACCTTCAAGTGTAACAATTCTAAGTGTATAATTGTATTTTCTTGCTATGAGCAGCGCATTATCTATTGTGTCCACAACCACAATACGTCCAAGAAGATATTTAGCTATATTCTCCCATTCCTTACGAATCTGCACAAGATCACAAGCAAGGCCTATGACACCCTTTTCGTCAAGAACTCTTTCATTTGTAAAGCCTGTTTTATTTGCAATACTGCTAAGTGGAAGAAATGTAGCTCTACCAAATTTCCCTTTCTTAAGGAATTCAATGGCATCCTTTGCTGTCGTTTCTGTGTCTGTAACAACATTCTGGATATTACCACCAAGAGCTGTCTCAATAGCAGTTTCATACCGCTTTTCAACCTTGATAATATCAGCTACAACACCTACAATACCCCTTTTGGTTTCTTTAAGTTCCATTATCTTTTTAATGGAATTTCCATATCCCTCGTAACGCTCTGTCATGTTACGAAGAGCCTCAAGGTTTGAACTTATCTGATGATAACGACGTTGCTTTTCATCGCGTTCTTTTGCGATTCTTGAAGACTCTTCATTTATATTTGAAAGTCTATTTTCAAGTTCCTCTGCCTGACTACTAAACTTTATAATTTCGTCATTGACCTTCTTCATTTCCTCTTCAAGCTCTTCAATTATCTTATCCTGCGCTTCTTTGTCACTTTGTGACTTTAAAAGTTTCTGGCTTAACTCAGCTTTTCTAATATTTATCTGCTCAAGCATTGTATCGTAACGCTGAATCTTCGCCATGACACCTGACTTTTCATTGAGGAGATCAATAATCTCCGACTTAGCCTTCTCAATCTCATCAAGAATTTCATTAATGCGTGCCGTTATAGCAGCCACCTTGCTGTCAGCTTCACTTTGTACCTTCGTGGCAGCCTGCAGATTGTCATCAATTTCTTTTTTCTCCTGTATGAGACGCTCCTTCTCCCTATTATGCCCCTCCATGTCCTGTTGGATAGATTCCATACGGTTACGAAGATGCTCGTCATTTATCTTTGCAGAATTAATCTGCTCATTTAACACCTTTATATCACCATCAAATTTCTCAATTGCAATATTTGTCTGGTTTAAATTATTCTTTTTATCCTCAATCCTTGTATTCATCTCGTCAATAATCTGATCAAGTACCTCATACTGATTCTTGATATCTTCAAGATTCTTACGCTTTTCCTGGATTTCAGATGTGGCTATATTAAATTTTTCCTCGATTTCCCTTAAAGAAGCTCTAATCTGCGTTATTTCAAGAAGGAACATATTGATATCATATGTCTTCAATTCCTCTTTCAGTTTCAAGTATTTTCTTGCTGTTTCAGACTGTCTCTCCAAAGGCTTTATCTGTCTTTCCAACTCTGAGAGAATGTCAATAACACGCGTGAGATTATCTTTTTCATTCTCAAGTTTCTTTACTGCCTCCGCCTTTCTTCTCTTAAACTTAACGATACCAGCAGCCTCGTCAAAGAGCTCCCTACGCTCCTCCGGCTTACCACTAAGAATTTTGTCAATCTGACCCTGTCCGATGATAGAATATCCTTCTTTACCGATACCTGTGTCATAGAATAATTCATTAATATCCTTTAATCGACAAACAGAACCGTTAATCATATATTCACTTTCTCCTGAACGGAAAAGTCTTCTTGATACGGTTACTTCATCATACTCAATGGACAACTGATGATCTGAATTGTCTAAAGTTATGGCAACGTAAGCAAATCCAAGTGGTTTACGATTTTCTGTACCTGCAAATATGACATCCTCCATCTTTCCACCACGGAGCTGTTTTATACGCTGTTCGCCTAAAACCCAGCGAACCGCATCTGCTACATTGCTCTTACCACTTCCATTAGGTCCAACTATTCCTGTTATACCATTATGAAAATCAAACTTTATCTTGTTGGCAAAGGATTTGAACCCCTGTACCTCTATACTTTTTAAATACATGTATTGTTAACCATCCTAATTCTATAAGTTAAATTTACTTTTCTTTTTTTATGGCTAAAATAGCCTCATATGCTGCCTGTTGTTCAGCCCTCTTTTTCGTAGCTCCCTTTCCTCTGCCGATAACTACCTTTCTAAATACAGCTTCAACCTCAAAGGTTTTGTTGTGGTCTGGTCCTGACTCACCTACAAGTACATACTCCACACGCTCTTTATATTGTTTTTGCACAATTTCCTGCAATATGGTCTTGCTATCATAAAAGAGATGTTTGTTTTCTATATCACTCAATACAAATTTCAATATGAACTCTTTTGCGTTAGCAAACCCACCATCCAGATATATTGCACCTATAAGTGCCTCAAGCGCATCTGATATAATGGAATCTCTGTATCTTCCACCTGTGTTTTCCTCTCCATGTCCCAGTCTCAAATAGTCATTCAGATGAAATGTTCTTGCCGTCTCTGCCAATGTAGGCTCACATACTAGACTAGCTCTAAGACGCGTCAATTCACCCTCCGGTTTTGCCCCGTACTCATGAAATAAAAATTCACTGGAAACAAGCTCCAATACAGCATCACCTAAAAATTCAAGTCGCTCATTATTCTTAAGCTTTCCCATCTTATTATCATTTGAATATGAGCTATGAGTCAAGGCAAGTTCGAGAAGCTTTTTATCATTAAAGCTATAACCGATGGTTTTTTCCAGTTTTTCTAATGCTATCTCCTTCATTTACCCTCCTGTATAATTTCGTTACACTCTATTTATTGTTATTCTTTTATGTAAATAAGAATGGAGTGCTGAACCCCATTCTTATCTGCATACAATATTTAATATATACTAGTTAATAGCGTTCTTAACCTGCTCTACAGCATCTGCAACTGTTGAGATTTTTTCAGCTGCCTCATTTGGAATCTCAATATCAAACTCTTCCTCGATACCCATGATAATCTGGAAAATATCAAGTGAATCCGCTCCCAAATCATCAACAAATGTCGACTCCATTGTGATTTCTGATGCCTCAATGTTTAATACCTCTGCGATAATATTCTGTAACTTTTCGAATTCCATGATAATACTTCCTTTCTATTTTTTAATGAATATTTTTTATGCATTCTCCTGCAAATTAATGTTTTCTCTTATCTTGTCATTAATTCCCTGTTCTTTGAATCTTATGCACTGCATAATAGCATTTGAAATATCAGCAGCTTTTGAGCTTCCATGTGCCTTTACAACCAGACCATTAAGTCCAAGGAGTGGTGCTCCACCCTGCTCATCGTCCATAAATCTCTTTAATGTCTTCTTTAATGCAGGTTTTACAAGAAGTGCACCTATTTTACTCCTAAGGGATGTCATCATACCTTTTTTCACTTCTGATATAAGTGTTATGCCAAGGCCCTCATATAATTTGAGAATCACATTACCAACAAATGCATCACAAACAATTACATCTGCATAACCTGAAGGAATCTCTCGCGCTTCAATACTTCCTATAAAATTAATATCTGGACAGTTTTTTAACAACGGAAAGGTCTCATGTACAAGTGCATTTCCCTTTTCTTCCTCTGCACCATTGTTGACAATAGCTACTCTTGGCTTCTCTATTCCCATAATGTTTTCCATGTAAATAGAACCCATCTTGGCAAACTGAACAAGATGACTTGGTCTGGCATCAACATTTGCTCCACAGTCAACAAGAAGTGTCTTTCCTGTTTTTGTTGGAAGAAGCGGTGCCAAAGGTGGTCTCTCTATACCTTTGATTCTTCCTACTATAACCTGACCTCCTACAAGAGTCGCACCTGTGCTACCAGCTGTTACCAAGGCATCAGCCTCTCCATCCTTTACCATCTTCATGGCAATCACAAGTGAAGAATCTTTCTTCGTTTTTATCGCCTTCACTGGTGGTTCCTCTGTAGCGATAACCTCTGTAGCATTCACCACTGTCACTCTTTCTCTGTCGTATTCATACTTTGAAAGTTCTTCCTTAACTTTTTCTTCAATACCTACAAGCTTTATAGCAACGTCACCGTTAGCATTTACAGCTTCTATTGCACCTTTAATTATTTCAACTGGTGCATTGTCTCCTCCCATAGCATCAACTACTACGATAGTTTTTTCTTTCAATGTCTCTACCTCCATTGATATATTGTAAGGCTCACAAATGATACTATACTAGATATATTTCCATAAATCAACTAGTATAAAAACTTTTTTTACCAAAAGAAAAAGGACTATCACTGATAGTCCCTTGATACCGTCTTATTATAGATTAATCTACAGTAACGATCTCCTTCTTATTGTAGCTTCCACAAGCCTTACATACTCTATGAGGCATCATTAACTCGCCGCACTTTGAGCACTTTACAAGATTTGGAGCTGTCATCTTCCAGTTAGCTCTTCTCTTGTCTCTTCTTGCTTTTGAAGTTTTATTCTTTGGACAAATAGACATGGTTTACACCTCCTTAAAGTTGTTAAAGACCTCCAAGGCTTTCGCCATTCTTGGGTCTAATTCTGTGGTATCACAACCACAACTTTCATGGTTGAGATTTGTGCCACATCTATTACAAATTCCTTTACAGCTTTCGCTACAAAGAACCTTCATAGGTAAATTCACTAAAATCTCACCGTAAGCGAACTTCGTTGTATCAAATTCAGTTCCATCAATAAAATCTGCTTCATCAAGGAATGAATCATCTTCAACATCTGGCATCGAATCTTCATAAGAACCTCTACCAGAAGAATCGGTCTCGCCCAAGTTTACTTCTCTCGAAGTCTGAATAATAATATTTGTGCGAACATCGTCCAAACATCTGTCGCATGGAATACATAAGTCAATATCTATGACCGACTCTATCATGACTACTCCATCACCCATGTTTGTAAACACAAACTTAAGTGGTCGCTTATCAGTAATCAGATAACTACCTTTTCTAGTAGAAAAAGACTCCAGCTCTAATTCAGTTTCGACTTCTTTTACTTTACCCTTTTGGGATAAAAGTGGATGTAAATCAATAAGCATAATTACCTCTCTTTAATCGCACCTTGAACATTATAACCACATGTTGTGGTTTTGTCAACAAAAAATCACAAATTTATTTTGTTCAGAGTTAATCTTATTTGATAAAATCAGCTCTGAACTATCAATCTACTGTACAAGAGCAAGTGTTTCCTGAGCAATCTTCAACTCTTCATTTGTTGGGATAACCATTACCTTAACCTTTGAATCAGCAGTTGAAATTGTACCCTCTACACCCTTTGTATTATCATTTGCCTGTTCATCAAGTTTTATACCAAGATAACCAAAGTACTGGCAGATATTCGCTCTGACAGGAGCATGATTCTCACCTACACCAGCTGTAAATACTATTGCATCAACACCGTTCATTGCAGCTACATATGAGCCTACATATTTTGCTACTCTGTATGAGAACGCATCAAGAGCTGTCTGTGCCTGCTCATTGCCTTCTGTTACAGCCTTATAAACATCTCTGAAATCACTTGAAACGCCACTAAGTCCTAAAATTCCTGACTTCTTATTAAGGATATTAACCATCTCATTTATATCCTTACCTTCTTTATTTGCAATAAACTGAACAGCAGCTGGGTCAATATCACCGCTTCTTGTTCCCATTATAAGACCTTCAAGTGGAGTAAGTCCCATGCTTGTATCTACGCACTTTCCGTTTAATACAGCTGAACAAGAACCACCATTACCAATATGGCAAACAATAACCTTCGAATTATTAGAATCTAAGCCTGCAAGCTCAATTGCCTTCTTTGATACAAATGCATGACTTGTTCCGTGGAAGCCGTACTTACGAATGCCATACTTCTCATAATATTCATACGGAATAGCGTACATATACGCTTTCTTTGGCATTGTCTGATGGAATGCTGTATCAAATACTGCAACATTTTTTACACCTGGCATAGCATGCTCACATGCTTCAATACCGATGAGATTTGCAGGATTATGTAATGGTCCAAACTCAAAGCATTCACGAATTGTAGCCTTAACATCCTCATTTACCACCACAGAATCAATGTACTTCTGAGCAGCATGGAGAACTCTATGTCCTACAGCTGAAATCTCCTTTATATCTGAGATAACGCCATGAACAGGGTCTACAAGCATATCAAGAACCATCTGAACAGCGACCTTGTGGTCTGGCATATCCTTTTCAATAACACACGATTCCTTTCCAGAAGGCTTGTGTGTAAGTGCTGAGCCTGCAATACCGATTCTCTCACAGATACCCTTTGCCATTACGCTCTCAGAATCCATATCAAAAAGCTGGTACTTAAGAGAAGAGCTACCACAGTTAATAACTAAAATTTTCATAATTAGATTTCCTTTCTTATACAACTAAGTTACCACGATTTTCTGTGTTTTTTTCAGCAAAATTTTGGTCTATATGACCTTGTTACATCTTCTATATATCTACTCTATATAGCAAAATTTCTTCGAAATTTTGGTCTAATTCATCTGGGCCTGAACAGCTGTGATTGCTATTACACCAGCGATATCCTTTGCAGAGCATCCTCTTGATAGATCGTTGACAGGCTTTGCGATACCCTGGCACATTGGTCCGTATGCCTCTGCCTTTGCAAGTCTCTGAACAAGCTTATAACCAATGTTACCTGCATCAAGGTCTGGGAAAATAAGTACATTTGCATTTCCTGCAACATTGCTGTTTGGAGCCTTTGAAGCACCGACACTTGGAACCATAGCAGCGTCAGCCTGAAGCTCACCATCTATAGCGAACTGAGGTGCCATTTCCTTTGCAATACGTGTAGCCTCAGCAACCTTGTCTATATCAGCGTGCTTTGCGCTACCCATAGTTGAATGAGAAAGCATTGCAACCTTTGGCTCTGCACCAACAAGTGCCTTGAAGCTCTCTGCCGAAGAAACTGCTATAGCTGCAAGCTCCTCAGCGTTTGGATTCTGATTAAGTCCACAATCGCCGAAAACGAATGTGCCGTTCTCACCATATTCACAATTTGGAACATCCATGATGAAGAATGCAGAAACAAGCTTTGTACCTGGCTTTGTCTTGATAATCTGTAATGCTGGCTTAAGAGTGTTAGCTGTTGAGTGGCATGCGCCTGAAACAACACCGTCTGCATCTCCACACTTAACCATCATACAAGCATAGAACATATACTCAGTATTAAGAAGCTTTGTTGCCTCTTCCTTTGTCATTCCCTTTGCTTTTCTAAGCTCAACAAGAGTATCTATGTACTGCTCTGTCTTCTCATATGTAGCTGGATTTACAAATGTAGCCTTTGATACATCAAGACCTTCGCTGTTCTTCTCGATTTCCTCTGGTGTACCGATAATGATAAGATTTGCAACATCCTCTGCGAGAATCTCAGCCGCAGCCTCAAAGGTTCTTCTGTCCATTGACTCAGGCAATACAATTGTCTTTTTGTCCATCTTAGCTTTTTTCTTCATTTCATCAATAAATGCCATAATGTATATCTCCTTTTATAATAGAATCTTAAAACCATATATATGGTCGATGTTTACGCATACACGTTCATTATAACTCTTTAGTTTATTGTATACAAGTCGAAATTTGGAAATAAATTGTTCTTTTAAATGTACAAAAAAACAGATCGACAATGTACGGTTGCCGACCTGTCTACAGTACAATCTTATGCTTAATGACGACCTCCACCGAAGCCACCATCTCCCTTGTTTCCTCCTGGTTTCATGCCTCCCATGCCACCCATACCGCCGTTGGCATTTCCTGCTGTGGTAAGCGTGTTCTCAACAGTGAAAGCAAGAGCTTCTGTTCCACCTGAATATGCTCCTGTGTACACGCCATCTGTGGCTGTACCTGTGACACTTCCACCGGTTTTCACCGTATAGGTTTCACCTGTTTTCAAATCCGATGTACATAAAACCATATTGTTATAGGATTTTGCCCCCTCAAAGGTAAGGACGGTATTACCATCACTGTCTGATATATTTACCAGAGTACCTGACGATATATTCTCACTCAACCCTATCATGACACAGTTAATTGAAGCCTGACTTGGCATCTGGGACATACCAGATGCACCTACAGCAACTATAAAGCCTCCTGTCACATTGCAACTTGAACCATAGTCAAATGCTCCATTTCCACTATTTGATGGTCCATCTACAATAACATAGCCTTCTGTCATCTCAAATGATCCATTTGCATCAAGCCCATCACCAGTTGCATCAATATATACATATCCGCCATTGATTGAGAGAGAGCCTGTGCCCTCTGAAAATCCATTCATACCAGGTCTTCCGCCCATTGCAGAGGCATCATTTCCACCCGCTGCATTAAAACCATCATCTGATGAAACCACGTGAACATCTCCATCGTTCATCGTAATATAAGTCGCCTCAATGCCTTCATAACACTGTGTAATATTGATGTCACCACCATTTATAATAAGTGTATTATCTGCATGCACTCCATCATCTCCTGACTTAATATCAAAGGCACCTCCATTTATTTCTACTGATACATTTGTGTGAATGGCATCATCCTCTGAATCTATAGTAAATGTACCTGCGTTCACTGTAATATCACACCCAGCCTTTAGTGCCTTTATACTTGTCGTATCTGTAGAGGTGGACGAATTCTGACTCATACCACCCATACCTGGTTTGCCCCAATCATCACCATTATTCCAGCTTGTAGTGCCAGCTCCTTCACCAGTTGTTATATCAAAGGTTCCACCATTTATCTCCATGCAGGTTTCCGCCTGAATGGCATCCTCGCCAGATGTTATCTTGAAGCTTCCATTATCTATGAGAATAAAACCCTTTTCTGTATCAGTTGTATTATCCGCTTTTAATCCATCTGCACCTGCATTAACTGTAACGTCAGCATCCATGACAGCTATGGAATCCTTGCCCTTTATACCATTATTGACAGCTTCGACATTGATGATACCACCAGTTATAGTTAAGTCATCCTTACTGGCTATACCATTGTTAAACTTACCAGTTACATTCAATGTACCCTTTCCCGATATAACCAGATCATCCTTAGAAAATACACAGGCATTTGGCTCTTCTTCAGTTTCATCATCATATGTATATTCACTGCCATCCTGAAGATTATTAACTGTTCCTTCTACAAGGGAAAGAACCACCTTATCTGCACTTTTTACATATATAGCTGCTGAATTGCTACATGTTATATCTACACCATTTAATATAAGTGTAACTACCTCCGTATCTGTCTCTGGTACATCTACTATAATCTGACCGTCATTAATAGTTCCTTCTATGACATATTCTCCCGATTCTGTGATTGTAACTGATTCATCAGCCAGCTTTATGACATTCGAATAGGAAGAAAGCTGCGCCTTTGTTACGGATAGCTGCTCTTTTTCGCTATAATTTACTTCAATATCAAATTTTGTTAAGGTTGTTCCTTCGTCCGAGGTTCCCGAATCTCCTCCAACTATATTGTCCCATACATTTGTAGATGTCTCATCTCCTATGCCACTCTTACCTGAAGAACATGCAGTTACAGAAGCAAGTGCAAGTGTTGCCACCATGGAAACTGCCAACATTTTCTTTCTCATTTAATAAAATCCTCACTTTCATTTCAATATTATCATGGTTTCTTCTATAAGTATTTTCATATATGCATATCTTTTTCTTTACAAATTATATTTTACATAGTAATGTGAATACTATGTGAAGTTAATAGAAAAATTAAGTGTTTTATATGAACACATATTATAAGAAAATGGAGATATAGTACATGAACGTCGTTGGATTGATAACTGAATATAACCCCTTTCACAAGGGTCACGAATATCATATTCGAAAGGCAAAAGAACTGACTGGTGCAGATGTGTGTGTTGTTATTATGAGTGGAAATTATGTCCAGCGTGGAACTCCTGCTTTTATTGATAAGCACACTCGAACACGTATAGCATTAAATCACGGCGCTGATGTGGTATTCGAACTACCATTGCCTTTTGCATGTTCAAGCGCTGAATATTTTGCTACGGCGGCTGTGACCTTATTAGAGAAGTTAGGAATCATCAACCATATCTGCTTTGGTAGCGAGTGTCAGGATATAAGCAAGCTTAATCACATAGCTTCAATTCTTGTTGATGCTAAAAATAATTCAGCTCATGAACTTAATCTTCTTATAAAAGAGAATGTTAAGGCAGGCTTGTCTTATGCCTCTGCAAGAAGCACAGCACTCTCTGTATATTTAAGTGAAGATTGTTCTTCTATCTTAGATATGCCCAACAATATTCTTGCCATAGAATATCTTAAAGCCTTGAAAATATTAAATTCAACCATAACACCCATAGCAATTGCAAGAACCAATGCAGCATACCATGATAACGATGAAAACCATAAGCTCTACTCTGCTTCCTCAGTCCGTTCTGCCATCACAAGCTCTTATGATAATAGCAACATTAATAATGATATTAACATAATGGATGAACTGTATAGCTTTGATATAGAATACAAAAATACCCTTGGCAAAACTGCGCCTATAACAGAAAATGACTTTTCATCTATAACCAGTGAAAAGCTGTTGTCTGCATGCCTTCATGGTTGTACTGACAGCACCTTAGTAGCTTATATGGGAATCGATAATGACCTTGCAAACCGTATGTCTGACAGAGATATTCTGTACACACATACCTGTTACTCTGATTTAATAGATAAATTAAAAACAAAGAATATTGCTTATACCTCTATTTCAAGAGCACTTTTAGCCATAACTCTTGGAATATATAAGTCAGACATAACCTCATATATTGATAATGGAATCTCTTCTTATATAAGATTATTAGGCTTTAACAGAGCTTCCTCTGCCATTTTAAATGAAATAAAGAAAAATGGAGAACTGACTATCATCGGTCAGCTCTCCGAAATTAATGATAAAATTAATTTAAACTCGCTTGATAAGAAAATGCTTTCTCATTCTATTTATTGCGATGAATTATATAATATGATTGTTCGCAATAAATATAAACACCCCTTCACTAATGAACATCAACGAAAAATAATAATAACATGATAATAACTTGGTTGCAATAAATATTCATTGTAACCAAGTCATTATTATAACTCATTTAAAACCATTATATTAAACTACTTTTTTACCCTTAAACTCTTTCTTCTAATCTTAATTCCTGCTACAGCTGTACCTCCCGCCATAACACTTCCAGTTGCTGCGATTGTTCCATAGAATAACGGCTTATTGGCATACCACCTAACGAACATGTTTGTTGTTACTGTAACATTGCTGTTAAAGTCTACGATTTTTCCCTGCTCGATATCTTCTGCGTTCGAACTATCTACAACATTTCCTGCCATATCTATCACTGTGAAACGCACTTCCTGATTTGCACCTTCTTCAATGGTAAAGATACCTGCATATGATGTGATATCTGCAAATTCAGTTACTGTCTGGATACAATTTTTATCTAAGAATACCTTTACTTCCTTAAGTCCAATTGCATCAAACACCTCATATGATACATCTATTTTTTCCGCATCATACGATGATTCAGATAATCCTGTAATCTTAACTACTTCCGGCTTCGTAGTATCTACAGAAAATCTAATACTAAGCTCATCATATGTTATATTTTCAGAATTATTTCCCGCTTCATCTGCTGATGATACGGTTATAACATAAACACCATCGTATTTGAAATTGTCCTGTGATATGACGTACTCATACTGATACCATCCACTTTCGCCAGTAGCATTGTTTGTGCCCATTGCAGATTTATCAACAATAACCTCATCAAGCGGTGAACCATCTCTTGTGATACGAATATTTACTGAATCTGCTACAAGCCTGTCCGCATTGTATTCCGTAATCTTAAAATCAGTATCAATGGCAGTATTATATGTGCCTATGATATTCTTTAAATTATCATCAAAGGTATATACAGAACCAAATCTATTAACAGAAAACTGTACTGTCTGACTAGATGTTCTGCCCGCGTTATCCGTCGCACTTACTGTAAGTGTATATATACCGTCATTGGACTGCACTTTTTCAAAGGTATCAAATGTACCTGTAACACCGTTGTCAATGTCGCTGAAATTCTTCATAAGAAGTGCTGTCACATCATCATCTGCGTCACTTATAACACCTGACATATCCTCTGTGAAATATACGCCATTTTTAACAAGTCTTACAGAATAATCTTTATAATAATTATCATTGATTGTAATCACTGGAATAACATCGTCTTTATATGCTACACCATTTTCAATTCCTGATATGCTGATAAGAGGTGCTGATGCATCAACTGTAAATATGACCGTTCTTGTGATAGCCACATTTCCAGCTGCATCTACTGCATTAACCTTTATAGTATATCTGCCCTCTTCTGTAAATGTCTGTGTACGTGTTGAATTCTTCTGTGTTTTGTCAAATACAACATTATCTATTGTATTTACAACTCCATTTAACTCATGTGTAATAGATATGACAACATTCATATCCTCATAGTTTGATTCTACGATATTAATTGCAGCATCCGCTTTATCAAGATAATACGCGTTCTCTGTAACACCTGTTATGTCTGCAAGTGGCGCTGTATTGTCAATCTTAAATGCTATGTTCTTCCCTACTGCTACATTTCCTGCTGCATCCTCTGAAGTAACTATTACTGTGTAATCGCCATCCTCTGTAAATATGTATGGCTTATCAGTAAGCTTACTGTCCATCGTAAACTCAGCTACCTCATATGCTTCTGTCTGCCCATCCAAAGTCTTTGTCACTGTAACAGTTGTCTTGTTGCCAGCTTCCCTGTAGTGCTTTTCATCTACTTCTACATTAACTGTAACCGTTCCTGTATTGACACTGCCATCTACTACACCTGTAAGGTTTGAAATGACTGGTGCAACTGTATCAATGTATACAGTCTTGCTATATACACTCTCGTTACCTGCATTGTCAATAATTACAAGCTTTACTGTATATGAACCATTTTCATTTATAACATCATTAATCCACTGATTATCTATGCTTACCTTAAAGGTATCCTTAATAGTATCTTTGTTTTCATATGTCTTTGCCTGATACTCTTTATCATTGATATATATCATAACTGATGATAAACCTGATGAAACCATTGCTACAGACTCGTCTGTAATAGCTATATCCAAATCCACCTGTGATTTATACCAAATATCTTTATCAGCCTGACGCACTGTATATATTGGCTCTCCAACCACGATATTCTCTATAAGTATGTAGTCTGATGTATATACCTTTATACCCTGCTCATTTGCTATGTCATTAAGTCTAGGCAATGTCTCATCACTTACATAATTTACATTATCTACATAGTCTACAAGCTTTAATGATACCTGACCAGAATATCCTACTGGTACTACAAAGCTTACTTTTCCATCAGCGATTGTTCCTGTAATCTCTTTATCGCCTACTGTAAGTGTAGCAGACTTAATACCTGTCATGTTATCTGATATCTTAAATATAAATGTTGTCTCTGCATTGTAGAAGTTGCCATATGGTGTGATATTTTCCTTACCACTTGTCTGAATACCTTCATATATAGCAGTAGGTGCCTTATCGTCAATATATATTGTAAATGACTTCTCTGTACCCACATTGCCAACTATATCTTTGATATTCTTAACTTCTACTGTAATCTTTCCATCATTGTCCTTAGCATAATCAGCTGTATTTAATTCAAAGCTATCTGATACAACCTTTGTAATACTGTCTGCAAATATCATAGATATATTCGCATTTGTTTGTTTCACCTTCTGTTTTTACTATGTTTCCAAGGTAATCATAGCTGTAGCTTACTTCTTTTCCGGAACGTTTTGTATGCTTTATGGCGTTTCCTTCTCTATCGTATATGATGTGTTC
>JAFQVJ010000057.1 GCA_017408025.1 Lachnospiraceae bacterium | reverse complement strand
TGCTGCAAGTCTCTTGTAAGTAAGTAAAACCTGACCTTCGCCATCGTTTACCTTAAGAACCTTAGCTTCCATTGTGTCGCCTACAGCCACTACAGTTGTAAGATCAACGTTAGGTGTGTTTGTATATTCGTTTCTAGTAATGATACCGTCTGACTTGTAACCTATATTTAACACGATTTCATCTTCTTTAACGCTGATGACTGTGCCCTTAACGACTTCTCCTGTTCTTATAGTTTTTAATGATTCCTCTAACATTTGTTCAAAACTTAAATCTGACATTAGCTTGAACCTCCTCGATAATATTTTTTGGGGTGGACGCCCCCGCTGTAATACCTACACTACCAGTAACAAGAGAAACGTTTTTTAAATCTTCTGCTGTCTGAATATAATAAGTATTTCTGCATTCTTCGCTACAGATTTCATAAAGCTTCTGAGTATTGCTGCTGGACCTGCCACCGATAACAATCATCGAATCAACTTCACTTGCAATCTGTCTCGCTTCTACCTGCCTCTCGTTAGTCGCGCTGCAGATAGTATTCACAATGCTAACATTATACGCTATTTTGCCAATAATTTCAACTAATTTATGAAATTTATTGTAATTATATGTCGTTTGGGACACCAAGCACACCTTTTTACCCTCCATAGGACGATAATTTTTTGCCTCTTCTTCACTATTTATAACTGTAACAGGACCAACACACCAGCCCATTATTCCCTCGACTTCCGGGTGTGTTTCATTGCCAATAATTACAATCTCATAGCCTTCATTCCCTTTCTCATAAACAATATTATGAATCTTTTTCACAAATGGACATGTAGCATCTACCAGCTTTAGCTTTTTTTCTTCTACGATGTCATAAATTCTTTTTTCTACTCCATGAGATCGTATTACCACTGTTCCTTCATCAAGGGACTGTATATCTTCTTCACTTTCAAGAACCTTTACACCTTTACTAGCAAGATCCTTTACAACCTCTTCATTGTGTATAATAGGTCCATAAGTATATATATTATTATCACCAGACTCTATCTGCTCATACACAGTATTTACAGCTCTCTTAACACCAAAACAAAAACCAGCTGTTTTAGCCACTACAATCTTATTTTTTTCCTGCATAATATTTCTATTCCTTTTCACACAACGGGGTATTCATAACTACTTTCGCTTATCATTTATTATTCCAACAAGATGCTCAACCACCTGCTCTATATTCATATTTGATGAATCTACAAGAATGGCATCATCTGCCTGCTTAAGAGGTGATATTTCTCTGTGCATATCTCTATAATCTCTATCTATAATATCCTTCTCAATATCATCAATATTACATTCCACACCCTTCTCCATGAGTTCCTTGTATCTACGTTCTGCTCTTGTTCTAGAGCTGGCTGTAAGATAAATCTTTACAGGTGCATCCTGTAATACACAGGTTCCAATATCTCTTCCATCCATTATAACATCATACTCTTTTGCCAGCTTTCTTTGAAGCTCAACTAGTTTCTCTCTCACTGGTCCATAAACTGCAATAGCAGATGTCATATTTCCTACTTCCTCTGTTCTTATATAAGCATTGACATTTTCGCCATTTAATATAACCTGCTGTGCACCGTTCCCATCATATCTAAGACTAACATCAAGACCTTCACATATATAACACACCTTTTCTTCATCTTCAGCTGTAAGTCCTGCTCTAAGACAAGCTAATGCCATTGCACGATACATTGAACCTGTATCAACATAAGTAAATCCAAGCTTCTTTGCCACAAGCTTTGCTATAGTGCTTTTTCCTGCTCCTGCCGGTCCATCAATTGCTACATTAAACATATTTAATCTCCATTCCGTCGTATCAGTACAACTTAATTTTTTATTTTTATAATTCTTTTATTATAAAACTTCTTTTTCTATAATTTTTTATTATAAAATTGTTTTTATAAAAATGCTTTAATAACAAAGCCTTATCATATAAATATTTTATTAAAGCATCTCTAAAAGCTTCAAATCTTAACATGACAATCCTGCCAGATATCCAGTACTCCATGCAAGCTGCAGATTATATCCACCTGTTAGTGCATCAATATCTATTACCTCACCTGCAAAAAATAGTCCTTGTATGATCTTTGATTCCATTGTAGTCGGATTTATATCCTTAACGTTCACTCCACCCTGAGTGATAATCGCCTCATTAAAGCTTCTTGTAGATGCAATTTCAAAAGTCATACCCTTTAATATATCAACTAATTTTCTTCTCTCTTCCTTTGTTATCTCATTAACCTTCTTATGTGGGTCAATTTCACTTAACATTATAACTATAGGAATCAATTTTGCAGGCAACAGTTTTCCAAGTGAATTTCCAAAATCCTTATTTAGCATTTCTGAAAAATCCCTAAGAATTCTAGCATCAAGCTCTGCTTCTGAAAGTGCAGGCTTTAAATCAATCTTTAGGGTTATCTTCTCACCCTTATGAATTCTTGATGTTATATAGCTACTTCCGCTTAAGATAACAGGTCCACTGACTCCAAAATGTGTAAAAAGCATCTCACCAAAATCCGAATAAAGCTCCTTATGCCCACTATAGAAGCCAGCTTTAATATTGCGAAGGGACAAGCCCTGGAGTTCCTTTACATACTCTTCCTTTGTATTTAATGGTACAAGTGCCGGTAATATTTCTGTAACTCTATGGCCCGTAGTTTCTGCCATTTTGTAACCTGCCCCATCTGAGCCTGTAGTTTGATATGAAAAGCCACCCGTAGCTATTATTACGCTATCACAATATACTTTTTCCTTATTTTTAAGCTGAATTCCTTCTACTTTTTGTAGTTTCGCACTTTCATCATTTCTTTTATGATTACTGCCTCCAATATCTTCGACCGTTTTGTCATCCCATTTCAGTGTCTTTACTAGCAATTTGTCAACCTCTGACCTAAAATTTACCTTAACTCCTAACTCATGAAGTCTTCTCGACAATCCACCAATAATGTCCGATGATTTATCTGACTCTGGAAATACTCTATTTCCCCTCTCAATCTTTGTCGGTACTCCCATATCATCATTAAACATATCTATAACCATGTCATTTGACAAAGTATAAAAAGCACTATACATAAACTTTGGATTCGTAACAATATTTTTAAATAAGGTTTCCATATCAGAGGAATTGGTAACATTGCATCTTCCCTTTCCTGTGATATATAGCTTTTTTCCTAATTTTTCGTTTTTCTCATATATATGCACTTCATGTCCACATATCGCTGCACCAATTGCAGCCATCATTCCGGCCGCACCGCCACCTATTATTGCAACTTTACTCATCTTATGACCTTTCTATCCACATATCATATCTAATCTTTCCAGCAAAATTTCTTTCAGAAATTTTGGTCACTTCCAAAATTCATTATGTTTGAATCATTTACACGATTTATCTCATCTGAGCCATATACTTGATATTCATTCCATATATCCTCAAGCATCTCCAATGTTTCTACTACATTATCTTGTTTCTTCATACATAATGACACAATAAGTGCATTTATAACACTAAGTGGTGCCACCAACGAATCTACTATAGATGCCATATCGCTTCTGGCCAACAGATTGCACGATGAATAAAGATTCATAGGCGAATTCTTACTGTCTGTTATAGTGATGACTTTGGCATTTCTGCTATTAGCAAACTCCATTGCCTTCAATGTTCGCATTGAATATCTTGGAAATGAGATCCCTATGATACAGTCATCTTCATCTATTCTAAGCATCTGTTCAAAGATTTCGCTGGAATTGTTAGTAGATACTATAGTTACATCTCTAAACATCAAATTCAAATAGAATCCAAGAAAGCTTGCCAATGGTGCACAGCTTCGTATACCTATGACATATATTCTCTTAGCATTAAGAATAGTATCAACTGCCACCTCAAATGCCTCTCTATCCAAGGTATCCAATGTCAGCTTTATCTTCTCTGCATCAGCTCTAAGTACAGTTTCAAGAACCTCCTGTCTAGTCATATTGCCAGCAGCTATCTCTATCTTTTGAATAGAGTTAAGCTTATCCTGCACTATCTCTTCCATCGCCTTCTGAAATGCGGGATAGCCACTATATCCAAGAAGAGTTGCAAATCTAACAACCGTAGATTCACTGACACCAACTTCATCGCCCATTCTGGCAGCAGTCATAAACACTGCCTTATCATAATTCCTACTAATATATGTAGCAAGCTTACGCTGACCCTTACTCATAGTCAGAAGCTTTTCATTCATTCTGCTAATTAAATCATCAGGACCACTCATCTCTATGTCTCCTTACAAAATTATACTTTATTCATTATAACATCTCACACAAAGCTTGACAAATAAATTCTTGTTTTGTGCGAAGCAATGAGCCATGCACAGATGAGCTGAATTGCCTACTGGGAGCTTGCTCACAGGTAGGCATATTCTAGCGAAAATGTATACGGCGACGCCGCGACAACGAGCAAGCTGTGCTTGCGAGTGTCGCCATGGCTTATACCCATCGTCCTATGTACGCTTTAGAACAAACCACTTGAGCGTATATATATGACGTAGCTATCTTGATTATTTCTTAAGCAATCATAACATATTTTATATATATTACCCACTATAATGATAAGAGTTGATTCCAGTAGGTAATTTTGAATATTGCAAATTATCATTGCCACCAGTTGATTATAATTGAATAACTGCTGCACATGGGTGCATGCGCCCTTTATAGGCGCTTATGTGGTGCTCTTAGAAGTGCCAAGATTGAGCCATAGTTGTGTGTCATGGAAGTATGCGCGTAAGCACATACTTCGTGTCCGTCAGGGCACATATAAATGTGACAAGTGAATTAAAGAGAAGGATAGACCATAATCAATGTTATATTTTTATGTCATAGTGTAGGGTATTAGATTTTCTTAGGGATTTGCAACGCCGATACTTAACAACTCGTCAACACGAGGTTGACGAAAGGCGAGTCTGAGCCATGGATGGCGAATACGAGCCGGTTGTGTATACTTATAAAAAGTTACGGGCAAAGACCTTAGAAAATCTTATGCCCGTAACTCTAGACGTGAAAATATAATATTAATTATGGCCGTATTCTCGCACATAAACAAGGATTTAAACAGGATAGCTACCTGTGCTTGTATCAGCCACATTCAAATCAACCTTATCCTGTTGTGCTTTACGGTACTTGAAAAACTCTGTTGCAACCTGTGGAAAGAGTGCGTAAGATAATACATCCTCATCCTGTTGCTTCCATTCAGCACATTCCTTTTCAAACTTAGGAAGCTGTGGCTCAATTAAATCAGCTGGACGACATGTGATAGGCTCTGTATCACCGATACACTTCTTCTGTACTTCTGGGTTAAATGGCTTAACTGTACTACCAAATTCGCCTGAAAGAATCTTCTTAGTCTCCTTGCTAGGCATCTTGTAACGTTCACCCTGCAATACATTGAGAACAGCCTGAACACCTACGATCTGTGATGAAGGTGTAACAAGAGGTGGCTCACCTAAATCCTTACGAACTCTTGGTATCTCCTCAAGTACCTCTTGGAATCTGTCCTCAGCATTAGCCTCCTTAAGCTGCGAAACAAGATTAGAAAGCATACCACCAGGTACCTGATAAAGTAAAGTATTGATATTTACGCCAAGTACCTTTGTATTCATAAGTCCGCTCTTGAGCCATTCCTCTCTAAGTGGCTGGAAGTGTTTAGCTATCTCTGAGAGTTTAGCCTGATCTAAACCTGTATCATATGGTGTACCCTTAAAGGTCTCTACCATAACCTCTGTTGCAGGCTGGCTTGTACCAAGTGCTAATGGTGACATGGCTGTATCAATAATGTCTACGCCTGCCTCAACCGCCTTCATATATGTCATAGAAGCAACACCTGATGTATAGTGTGCATGAAGCTGTATTGGAAGACTAGTCTCCTCCTTAAGCGCACTTACCAACTCATAAGCTGTATATGGAAGCAAAAGGCCTGCCATATCCTTGATACAGATTGAATCAGCACCCATATCCTCGATTTTTTTAGCCATCTCCTTCCAATAGTCAAGTGTGTATGCATCACCGAGAGTATATGATAATGCAACCTGTGCATGTCCCTTTTCTCTCTTTGTGGCATTGACTGCTGTCTGAAGATTTCTAACATCGTTTAAACAATCAAAGATACGTATGATATCCATACCATTAGCAACACACTTCTGAACAAAATACTCTACTACATCATCTGCGTAATGATTGTAACCAAGGATATTCTGACCTCTGAAAAGCATCTGAAGCTTTGTATTTTTAAAGCCATCTCTTAGCTTTCTAAGTCTCTCCCATGGATCTTCCTTTAAAAATCTGAGGCATGAATCAAATGTAGCTCCACCCCAGCACTCTACTGCATGGTAACCAATCTTGTCCATCTTATCAACGATTGGCAACATCTGTTCCGTAGTCATTCTAGTCGCAATAAGCGACTGATGAGCGTCACGCAGTACAGTTTCACATATTTTAACCTGTTTTTTCTCTGCCATAATATATTATCCTCCTATAAGAAAATCGCCATAAATGCTCCCGCAGCTACGGCTGTTCCGATAACACCGGCAACATTCGGTCCCATTGCATGCATAAGCAAATAATTGGTTGGGTCAGCTTCTTTGCCAACCTTCTGTGCTACTCTAGCTGCCATAGGTACGGCAGACACACCTGCTGAGCCTATCAAAGGATTGATTTTTCCACCTGTCAGCTTGCTCATAAGCTTACCAAGCAATACACCTCCAGCTGTGCCAATTGCAAATGCAACAAGTCCAAGAATTACAATCTTTATAGTATTCCAGTTAAGGAATGCTTCTGCACTTGTTGTTGCACCAACGCTTGTTCCAAGAAGAATAACAACTATGTACATAAGTGCGTTTGATGCTGTCTCTGCAAGTTGCTTAACAACTCCAGACTCTCTAAAGAGATTACCAAGCATAAGCATACCTACCAGTGGTGCTGTATCTGGAAGTATCATAACCACTACAATTGTAACAATGACTGGAAATAAGATTCTCTCAAGCTTTGTAACCGGACGAAGCTGTTCCATCTTAATTTTTCTCTCCTTCTCTGTTGTGAGAAGTCTCATTATAGGTGGCTGAATAATAGGAACAAGTGACATATAGGAATATGCCGCTACTGCTATAGGTCCCATCAATTCTGTCTGTCCAAGCTTTCCGGCAAGGAAGATAGATGTAGGTCCATCAGCTCCACCAATAATTGAAATGGCAGCTGCAGCCTTGTCATTAAATCCTAATAAAATAGCAAAGAAATATGCCGCATAAATACCTATTTGAGCTGCTGCACCCAAAAGAAAGCTCTTTGGGTTTGCAATAAGTGGTCCAAAGTCTGTCATAGCACCAACACCTAAGAATATAAGCGACGGTAAGAGGCTCCACTCGTCAAGCAGATAAAAATAATGTAACAAACCACCGATACCGTTTGACGTTTCCTCTGGACTAGCCATAATACTTGGAAACATGTTTACCAAAAGCATACCAAAAGCAATAGGTACAAGTAGAAGTGGCTCATATTCTTTTTTAATAGCCAAATACAGAAATACACATGCTACAACAATCATTGCATAGTTTCCGACTGTAAGTCCGAAAAATGCAGATTGATGAATGAGATTCCCGAATGTCTCAATAATATAATCCATCGTTATCCTCCATCCTTACTAGTTTAAGGAAGCCAGAACTGCCCCCGCTTCAACTGATGCACCTTCTGAAATATCAATACTTGCAACTGTTCCATCCTGTGGTGCCACAATTTCGTTTTCCATCTTCATAGCTTCAAGAATCAATAACACTTCACCCTTCTTTACTGCTGCTCCAACTGATGTCTTTACAGCAAGAATTTTTCCTGGCATAGGTGATGTGACTTTTACTGCTCCTGCACCTGGGCTTGCCACTGGTGTAACCTTTGGAGCCGGAGTCGCTACGGGTGCACTAATCGGTGCTGATACAACTGGTGTTGAAGGTGTAGAGCCTGTCTCCTCTACTGTTACATCATATACATTTCCATTTACTGTAATTCTATAATTCTTCATAATAATCTCCATTCCGTTGTTTTATATTTTGTTTATCTTTATCATTGACTAATTATCGCTTTCTTCTGTTTACCTTCTTTATAGAACGAACAACAAAAGAATCTGAAGATGCACCTGTTGATGCACATATAGCTGCTGTAATAACAGCTACAAGTTCAGTATCTTCGCCTCTCTCCTGTTTTTCCTCAATCTGAGCTATAGCATTTTCCAATGCAGCTTCTGCCGAACCAGATTTTCTTCTGCTAAACGCTCTTTGAATTCTAGGAATATACTTAAACAGAGAGATTATAAATGATATGAGTATCAAAACAATAAATACAGATACTATACCTATAAGAGAGTTAAATGCCGCAGTAGCCATCTTTTCTCCCAAAGTTTTATTGCTTGTATCAATAGTCTTAAACTCAAGATTGATAACCTTTACTGTTTCATCGATATATGCCATAGTAGCTGTAGCTTCCAAATCACATTTTTCAAAATGAAGAAGCTGTGTTACAACTAGGAATTCGCCATCTTCTTCAAGTGACGCAACACCACTATTCTTATATCCGCCTAATGTATCATTCTCACGATATGTTAACAATGTCTTTGCCGCTGCTGATGCCCATGACATACCATTGTCAATATAATATTGAAGTTCAACATCTGTCATCTTCACGAAAAAATCAACTGTTCCTTCAACCTCGTCCTTTACCTCTTGAGAATCATATTTATAACTAGTTTCCGCAAGAGCCACAGTAGCTGGCATCATGGCAATGATACATAAAATCGCTATAAATAATTTTATCTTTTTCACTGTCTGTCACCTTCCTTATACTGTACCATGCTTCTTTGACGGCTTGTCCTCTCTCTTTGAATATAACATTTCAAGAGCACCGATTACGTACTTTCTAGTATCGCAAGGTTCAATGATTGAATCAACATATCCTCTCTTTGCAGCTGAGATAGCACTTGTCTGTAATGTCTCATACTCCGCTGCTTTTTCGCTTAGGAATGTATTCTTATCTTCTACACTCTTTAATTCCTCATCATATATGATTCTAACAGCACTTTCGGCATTCATAGTTCCAATATGTGCCGTTGGCCATGCATATACAATATCACAACCTGTAGACTTTGCATTCATAACCGAATATGCACTGCCAAATGAATCACCAACAACAACATTTACCTTAGGTACTGTAGCATTTGCAAATGCATATGTAAGCTTAGCTGCTGCCTTTGCTATTGTCTTCTCTTCACAAACAGAAGCCTTAAAGCCCTTGACATTTGTGAGCGTAACAACCGGTATGTTAAATGCGTCACAGAAGTTTATAAACTCAGTTGCTTTTATACATCCTGCTGTTGTGAGAGTTCCATCTGAAATTTCCTCTGCATTTCCTTCTGTGTCATAAACCTTACTTCTGTTTGCCACAACACCTGCTGTCACACCATCCAAGCTTATGAATGCTGTAACCATTTCCTGCGCGAACTCACCCTTGATTTCAATAACATTACCGTTGTCCGCAATATGTCTTACAGCTATAAGAGTGTCCTCTCCACAATTTTCAATACCTTCACACACCCTGTTCAAATCATCGGTACACTCTACAATTGGTGGGTCACATTCGTTATTCTGTGGAAGCATTGCCACAAGTGCTCTCACAGTTGCGATTACCTCCTCCTCGCTGCCCTTCATATCAGCAAGACCTGACACTGTTGTCTGATATAAAGCGGAGGCTGTATCACATTTTTCCTCCCGGTTGCCATCAAGTGTATTTGGTGCATTGACAAAAAGCTTTCCATCTTCTGCCATAAATGTAAAATCTGATAATTCAGATATAACTGAAAGTCCACCACCACAATTGCCAAAAATCGCAGATATCTGTGGAATAATACCTGATGCAGCAGCCATTCTGCCATAGATTTCACCAAACGCATTTAATGCATCTGTGGCTTCCTGAAGTCGAATGCCTGCACAATCAATAAATCCTATAACTGGAGCTCCCATCTTCAGAGCCATATCATATAATTTTGTAATTTTCTTGGCATGCATTTCTCCAATTGTACCGTTCAAAACTGACGCATCCTGACTGTACACATAAACCATATTGCCATCAATCAGACCATAACCAGTGATAACACCATCTGCAGGTGTTTCCTTATCCTGCATGTTAAAATCTGTATTTCTGGCATTGATTAAACCGCCAATCTGGACGAAACTGTTTTCATCAACTAAGGCCTCTATTCTGCCCAGAGCTGATTTCACTGCCATTTTGCTCATCTTTTGACCTCCTAAAGTATATTAATTTTTTACTCATCAAAAATAAATTTAGATAAAAACAAAACTTAATCCAATTATAATTTTACAGCTTTTACCATGTTATTTCAAGTTAATTTTGCCAAATTTGTAAAAATGTTCGACAATTTTTTCACATACTTTTAGTGCATTACAAACTTATTTATAATACACCTAATTGCCCAATCAAAATCTTTATTTTCCACTGTTTCGCCAGCTTTTATCTCATATTTTTTAATTATTTCATTATTTAGTGTATATATAAGTTCTCCTACTATTTCCCCCTTATAGACAGGAGCTTCCATTCTTTCTTTCATTACGACATCCCTCTGTAACAATTCATCATCTCTGTGAAGCAACTCCAGTGCCTCCTCCTCCACGTATGTAGAAATCGACGGCATCATATCAGCATTGATTCCATGAGTTCCATAATCATCATATGTACCATACACCCCATTTTCTATAATTATATCTGGAAATGATATTCCATAGTCGAAGAAATCGCTTTTCTTATAATTTTCTATACCATAATTAAACAATTTCTTTGAATCAGACCATTTGTATGTCTTGTTGTTAGGCCATCCGCACCCCAAAAGTGCTATGACATATCTTCTTCCTCCGTTCTCCAATGCCCCTACATAGCAATATCCTGCATCACCTGTAAAACCAGTTTTTCCAGACAATACACCATCCATCATTGTTAGAAATGCATTTTTATTGTTTACAGTATATTTTCTTCCGCCTATCAGCTGTTTTCCCGTATCATCTACCGTTCTATTAGAAAATGAATACGACATAGTCTGGGTAATTTTCAAAAACTCCTCGTTCTTTATGCAATAACTCATAATCTTTGCCAGATCTGCTGCCGTAGTTCCGTGAATCTTCACACCTTCGTCAGTTTCTTCGGATGCATCCAAACCATTTGGTGTTATGAAATGTGTATTCTTGCACCCGATTTCTTCTGCCTTTGCATTCATAAGATTTGCAAATGTTTTTACATCACCACCTATATGTTCCGCAATAGCCACTGCCACATCATTATGTGATTCTAACATCAGTGAATACAATAAATCATTCAACAAATACTGTTCCCCCTCTTTAATCCCAAGCTGTACATCTGGCATTGAAGCTGCATACTTGCTGACAGTAACAAGCTCCTCCAGCTTCCCCGATTCAATAGCCAGAATGCAAGTCATAATCTTTGTTGTGCTGGCATTGGCGCGCACTGTATAACCATCTTTTTCAAACAAGACCCTTCCTGTATCTGCATCCATCAAAACTGCAGATAAAGCGTATAGCTGATCAGGTTCCTTTCCAAAAACAGTCACTCCATTGTTAATACTTTCAAGAAACATTAGTACTGTCATGCATATACATATTATTTTCTTCCTATCAAACACTCTAACTCCACGTTTAATCAAATTATAGCTGCCATGCAGCTACGATTAAATAAAAAAACATCTTCATAGAAATCTATGAAGATGCATTTACATTTATACATTATAAAATTAAACTTCCAGCTTCAGCTGAACCTCCTGCTCAGCCTCTGATTCAAACTCAGCAACCTTATCGCTGTTAATTTCTGGCAAATCGTCAATAGATTTAACGCCAAACTTTCTCAAGAAATCCTCTGTTGTTCCAAATAACAATGGGCGTCCCGGTGCATCTAATCTGCCCACTTCTGTTACAAGATTATACTCTATAAGCTTATTAACTGCGTGGTCGCACTTAACACCTCGTATTTTTTCAACCTCCATACGAGTAATTGGTTGCTTATACGCTATAATTGACAATGTTTCTAAAAGTACATCTGTCAATACATGTTTCTTCGGCTGACTTGCAACCTTAATAAGATATTCATACATATCTGTTTTGGTACACATTTGATATGAATTTTCAATTTCTATAATGTTAATGCCTCTCTCCTCAGCATCATATTTATCCTTGAGGTTATTAATAAGCTTTCTTGTGGTCTCAACATCATGACCTATAGCATACGCTATTTTATCAACCTCAACTGCATCACCCATTGTAAATAATATAGATTCTATTATCGCTTCGTACTTCTTTATCTCCACTGCGTTCACCTTAGCCTCCATCTGACTAGACTACTCGTTGTAATCTATAACTATATCATCAAAAATATCTTCCTGCACTATGCGTATTACGCCAGTTTTCATAAGCTCTAGTATAGCTAAAAATGATACAATAACCTGTACCTTACTACACTGTTTCAACAGCAAATCCTTAAAACTGAAATGCCTATATTTCTTAGCGTATTCTTTTACATATTCCATTTTTTCAGGAAGGCTTACCTCTTCTTTTTCTATCTGACCAAACTTACTTCTGACAGGGTCTATCTTATCCTCAACTCTCTGCATAACCATATTAAAGATTTTATTGAGTTTAGTCAGTGTAATATCCGCCAGCAGGCTGTCCAAATCGACAGGTGCCTCATACTTTAACACTTCATCTGGAACTGTCGGTTTTTTATACATAGCTCGACCAGCATCTATTTCTCTATCCTTAAGTTCAAGTGACATATACTTATACATCTTATACTCAAGCAGCTGCCTTACAAGCTCCTCTCTCGGATCTTCTTCCTCACCCTCTTCATTTACCTGCTTTGGAAGCAACATACGTGATTTGATATCTATGAGAGTTGCTGCCATAACCAAGAACTCACTTACAACATTTAAGTCCTGTCTGTCCATGGCATTTACATAATCAAGATACTGATCTGTTATCTCTACGATAGGGATATCATATATATTAACTTTATTCTTGTCTATCAAATGCAACAGAAGGTCTAAAGGTCCTTCAAACACCTGAAGCTTAACTGGTATACCCATCTTTTTTACCACACTTTTATGTACTATTATAAATAAACTGCAACGTGAAATATTTTACAAAAAAAAACTAGATTTGTAAAGTGAAGAAAATCTATTGACGCACACCTGAAAAAAAGATAAATTAAATATATATACATAATTTTATAAATCTTTGACTTTATATATAAGGAGATACACATGGCATACATTATAGCTATTATACTACTACTTTTATATGCAGCCATAATGCGTTCAAGATACGAATGTCGTACCTTTGAAATTAATAAAATAAATATACTTCACAAAAATGCTAGCGACCGCGAACCAGTATTTTTATATTTTTCAGATTTGCACGGAGCCACATATGGTGAAAACAACTGTAAGCTTCTGAAAAAAATAAATGAAATAAATCCTGATGCCATTTTAATCGGTGGTGATATGATTGTTGGTCATAAAAAAAAGTATAAATGGGACTCTGAAGAGAATCTTGTGGTTATATCCCTGTTAAACTGCTTATGCGAGCGTTATCCTGTATATTACTGTTTTGGCAATCATGAAACACGCACTAAAAACAACAAAAAATTTCGTGTAGATTTCAATAGTTACTTATATAGAATTGAAAACAAAAATCTACATATATTATGTAACAAGCATGAATATGTCACTATAAAAGGTACTCGCTTTTGCATTTACGGTTTTGAAGCTGACAACAGCTACTATTCTAAGAAAAAAATCAAACCCATAACTACAGATTACGTTACTGAATGTCTTGGCGAGGCTCCTGATCATAACCGCTCTATTCCACTGGTTATATCACATAATCCGGATTCCTTCGACGCCTTGGCTAAATGGGGTTCCGAATATGTTTTTGCCGGTCATAATCATGGTGGTTTTGTAAGACTGCCTTTATTAGGTGGTGTTATAGGCTCAAATTACAGACTATTTCCTAAATATAGTGCTGGGATATATAAACACAAGCAACATCATTCAACTATGATTCTTTCAAAGGGATTAGGCAATCATACCATTAATTTTAGATTATTTAACAAGCCCGAAATTATGATTATCACTTTTAAATCTTTAAATAGTGCCGCTGACCAATAAGGCGACAGAATGGAGAATATATGAAAAAAATACTATTTATCACAATAGCTACATGCTTTATAGTGACTGGTTGTAGTTGCTCTAATGAGCCAGACATCGATGACAATACTATCGCCCAATCTTCTACAAGCACTAGCGATATAACTGAGGCAAATGGTACTGAAACTGAAACCGAAACTTCAACTCTTCTTCCTGAGGGAATGGCATATCAGCTTGAAGACGGATCTTATATCGAAATAGACCAGTTACTAGCTCCTATGAACTCACTTAACTCTATATGCCAGGGACTTTCAAACTCAGATTCATGGTTATCCGTTTATCCAGTAGGTGTTACAGAAAAATTAGCAGAATATAATGAATTCGAATCCATAGAAGAATATGCCGATTTTCTGCATACAGCGTATGTACAAATGTACGGTGAAAATTATACTCTTTCAAATGAATACAAATCATGTTCACTTCTTGATGAAGAACAGCTTTCAGATATGAGTGAATTTTATTCTGACCATTTTTATGTTGATATTTTACCTGAGTACGCTTTTATCGTAGAATCACAATTTTGTGTGACATATACTGATGAAGAAGGCGAAGAACAGCAAGATTGCACATCTGACTATTACATCGCCTACTATCTGGATGGTTCCATGTACCTGGACTACTTTTATGTAGACAGCATTGATCTATAACCAAAAGGCTTGTAAAAGCTTTTCAAGAAAATGTGGGAATCCCGATTTTTCCACATTCTCTGTTGCAATTATATCTACACTTCCAATAGTTTCGCCATTTAAGAAATAAGTTATATTGCCAATAGCAGTGCCCTTTTTTATGGGTGCTGCTAATTCTTTTTCATATGTAACCTTTTTTTCAATGCCCTCCACAGGTGTCCCATCAGTGCTGAGATACGAAAAAGGACCTTTCGCTTTACATTTAACTTCACTCTTCACACCACCTTTGACTATCTGATTTTCCAATGCCTCATCATTACTATCCTGATATAATTGACATACTCCATATCCATAATTCAACAGTGCTTCTGCTTCACTAAACCTAGCCTTATAATCCGGCGCGGCCATTATCACTGCTATAAGCTCTATTCCATCCTTATTTGCAGTTGCTGATAAACAATACTTTGCTTTACTGGTTGAACCTGTTTTTAATCCCGTAGCATATTGATATTGCTTTAAGAGCTTATTTGTATTTGCAAGTCCAAACTCACTTGTGCCTTTATTTGTTACATGTGTTATATTCTCCATCCATATGGTTGAGTATTTATATATATCCTTATATTTTGTTATAAGTTCCCTGGACATGAGTGCTACATCTTTTGCTGAAGAATAATGATTGTCTGAATCTGTTAAACCACAACAATCTTCAAAGTGTGTATTATTCATACCTAGCTCTGCTGCCTTTGCATTCATTCTGTTTACAAATTCAGTTTCAGTTCCTGCAATATACTCTGCCATAGCTACAGATGCATCATTTCCCGATGCAACAACTATACATTTTATAAGTGTCTCTACGGTTTGCTTTTCACCTTCTTCTAAGAAAACCTGTGAACCACCCATAGACTTTGCGTATGCCGATGTTGTTACTTCATCCGTAAGGTTTATCTGTCCTGATTCTATAGCTTCAAAGATAAGAACCAATGTCATTATTTTAGTTATACTGGCTGGACTCAATCTCTCATCCATAGCTTTTTCATATATGATAGTACCTGTAGATGCTTCCATTAGTACACAAGCATGACATGTAAGTCCCAAATCAGCAGCCTCTTCAACCTGTTCTGTCATTATCTGCTCGCCGGTCACATTGACGTAGGTATTCACAAACAATAACATCACCAGCATAATTGACCCTATGTATCTCTTCCACCTCTTTGTATTTATTTCATAAAAAAAAGAGAACCCCATATATTTTACAAATCCTTCAATAGATTATTTGTAAAATATATGGTTCTCCTTTGATTAATATACATTCAAATTACTTATTTTTCTAAGACTAATATGTGACTATTGGGCATTTTCGTTGTCATTTTCATCTACATAAAAGTAAGTAAACTCATGAGAAGAACTGAGTACTGTAGCACCTGCCTTTTGCTTTACAACAAATATATCAAGTGTGGCAAGCTGTGGCACATTTACCAACAGATTATTCTGATCAACATATACTGTCTCATATTCCTTTCCGTTGACATACACATAGCTGCTATTTGTAAAATAATCACCACTTACAATATACCAATCTGATACCTCATCCTCCGGCATAGGTGCAGGATTTTCCTGTATACTTTGTCCATTGTCATCTTCTGATGACTCCTGACCCTCCAAGCTATCTCCAGCTTCATCATTGCCACTTTGCTTCCATTCTGGATTGTACATATCCATTTCTTCATAGGTTGCATTGCGCACTTCCTCTATATCAACCTGATATGTTCCAAGCTGCATATCTGTGGCAATATATGGATTTATACCATCGTACGCAAACATATTTCCATACAAAATATCATATGACAATATATGAAGCTTATCAAAATAATCCTCTCTGCCTTTAAATATCTGGTGGAATTTATTTATATACCCACTTTCAATATTCAAGCCTTCAAGTATTCTCGAACTAAGCTGGAAGCTCTCTATATCTTCGTCTTTCAGCTTAAGATCTATATTATTCCACACAACATATTCAGTCTGATATAGATTTTCATTGATCAGTTCTTTCTCAGTTATCTCTAAGCTTGGTAAATGATCCCCATAGATTACTAGTACTGTCTCCTCATCAAACTCAGATAAACACTGTATCAACTGACCAACAAATTCATCCATTTCATTGATCATATTCACATAATACTCAAACATGTATTTTCGTTCTTCGTTTTCTATACCATTTATAATCTGTATCGCCGGTTCCTCCAAAACTGACTCCGTTGGGTATGCGCCATGTCCCTGAACTGAAATCGTATATATATAATCAGTATCTTCTGTAGATTCAAGAACCTTCATTATCTCTTCTGTCAAAACCTTATCCTTTGCCCAATCAGTAACTGTGAACTCCTCTGGATACATATACTCCAATGATGTAAAGGTATCAAATCCTAATCTTTTAAATACAGTGTTTCTTGCATAAAATGTAGCTGTATTATTGTGAAGTGCATGAGTTGCATATCCATATTCCTTCAAAATATATGCTGTTGACTCGCATGTTGTCTTTGTAAGTATGGTATTATATGGAAATTCTCCCGGACCAAAATCATCAAGATTTAACCCTGTCATTACCTCAAATTCTGTATTTGCTGTTCCATATCCCACATTATTTACCGTAAGATATCCCGAAGGAAATTCCTCCTTCAACTGATTAAATATTGGTGTTGCATCAGCTGACAATTCAAGCCCTTCGAATTTTGACACATCAATAAATGACTCCAACTGAAGAAAGATGATATTAGGTGTCTTGACATCATCACTATCTACCATAGATGTTGCGTTCAACTGTGAAATTATATCCATAACCTTATCTTTAGAATACTCATCAGGCTGGGATACTCCTGTGTTGAATATGCTTGTTGCAAAACAGTATGGAAAACCATAGTTATAATAAGCAATCGTCATATTTGGAAACTTCTCAGAAATTTTATCTGTGTGTATACCAATCTGAATACTTCCCATTGTCAACAGGAACATTATTACAATAATTACAATATTTTTAAGATAACTATTTTTCTCCGCATATTTAGGTAGTTTTGCCCACAATACAGATACTCCAACAATCACAAGCACCAGCGCAACAATTATCAAAATAAAACTAATTGGCGTTAGGTATACTTCTATAATATTATCAATATTGCCAAGCAGCTTTAAATCCGTGGCTGAAAAAGGAGATACTCTCATGGACATGATAATATAATTTGCCACACCAAGACATGTCCACAAAGCGCATACTGACGCAACATATGCCAATCTTTTTTTGCACAGTAGTCCAATTGACATAGTAAAAAGAATAATCATCCCATTGACAAACAACGTAAACGGTGAATCAATTATTCCCTTTAATCCCTCTAAAACAGAGCGCTTGTTAAAGCAATCAATAACTATGGCACACAAAATCGGTGCTACTATATACACAATCGCTGTTATTCTCTTGTTTTTTGTTTTCCAGATGTCCAGAAAATATGCTTTTAATCTTTCCTTCATAAGTTCCCTCTAAAAATCTTAATAATAAACTTTTTCTTCTTCCAATACTGTGAATTTTCCATCTGTATAATCTACTATAATAACATTACAATTTTTTTGTAAACCACCAGACCAGAGTTTATCAATACCATGCCCCTTTACATAACACATAATGCTTTTATTCATTGCACCATGTCCAACTATCATAACCCTCTGCAGCTTACTTGCCTGTGGTATGATAACCTCATTCATAAACGCAGCAGTTCGCCTACATAAATCTTCAAGTTTTTCACCTTTTTCATCCGGCACATACTTGTCTGGAGCTTCGAAAAAATTTTGAAAGTGGCTATCTGGATTTGCTTTCATTTCATCCATAACCTGACCTTCCAAATATCCGAAACAAACCTCTTTCAATCTCTCATCTTTGATTATTTCAATATTTCTGTGGCCTCTTATAAGACACGCTGTCTCATAGGCCCTGGATAATGGGCTCGAATATATTTTGTCTATCACCGTATTTTCTAATTCTTTTCCTGTTATTCTTGCAAGTTCTCTTCCCGCATCACTTAAGCTTATGTCTGTACTTCCCTGCAATCGTCCTTCTTTGTTCCATACAGTTTCTCCATGCCTTACAATGTATATTTCCATCTTTTTCTCCGTGTAAATCCATATTTATAACGAAGATATTTTACACTTATTTACAAAAAATATCAACAAATATAGTTAATCAATAATTTTAATAATCATATTTTCATTTGAATTATTATATAAATCTACATTATCTTCAATGGTATACGCTCTCTCAAGGACACTATATGCCACGTTAACTTTATCTTCATCTGAACCATAGATTGTTGCTATAGCTTCATCCTTTTCAACAGTTTCACCTGTCTTCTTATCCAAATATATTCCGACACTTAAATCTATTTCCCCGTCCTTTGTCTCACGACCACCGCCTAAGGACATACATGCTTTTCCTACAAGTTCAGCATCTAGACTTATTATACATCCTTTCCTTGTCGCTTTCACTTTTCTTATTATTCTACCTCTCGGTAATAACTCTGGTTTCCTGACATTGTTTCCATCCCCGCCTTGCGCCTCCACAAGCTGTGCCAGTTTATCTAATGCTCTTCCGCTTTCAATAGCATCATTTACCATAATTATCGCATCATCATATTGTCTTGCTATACCTGCTGCAATAAGCATATGAGAAGCCAATACATTGCATACCTCCATCAGCTTACGTTCCCCTATATTTCCAAGAGCCTTTACAGCCTCATATACCTCTACAGAATTTCCAATCCATCTTCCTAATGGTTCATTCATGTCCGTTACTATAGCTTTCATTTTCTTGCCTGCACTTTTACCTATATCAACCATGGTTCTGGCAAGCTCACATGCTGACTCCTTATCTTTCATGAATGCGCCTTTACCACATTTTACATCCAAAACTATGGCATCTGCTCCTGATGCCAGCTTTTTGCTCATTATACTGGATGCTATTAATGAAATATTGTCTACAGTAGCAGTGACATCCCGCAAGGCATATATCTTTTTATCAGCCGGCGCCAGCTTGGCAGTCTGTCCCGCAACAGCAATCTTTATATCATTTACCTGCTTCATAAAAGTATTAAGCTCCACTGAAGTATTGAAACCAGCAATACTCTCCAGTTTATCAATAGTTCCTCCCGTATGTCCCAGACCTCTGCCTGACATCTTTGCCACTGGCACTCCCAGTGCAGCTACTATAGGACCTATTATCAATGTTGTTTTGTCGCCAACACCACCTGTGCTATGTTTATCTACTTTTATTCCATCTATTGCTGATAAATCAAGTAAGTCTCCACTTTCCATCATCGCCATAGTCAATTCATAAGTTTCCTCTGAATTCATCTTTGAAAAATATATAGCCATAAGCAAAGCTGACATTTGATAATCAGGTACATTTCCATTAGTATATCCTTCTATAGCATATCGTATCTCTTCCCTTGTAAGCGCATACCCTCTTTTTTTCTTTTCTATAATGTCATACATTCTCATATATACACCCCCATTTCAATCTATTATGTGACAATAAGCATTTTCTCTTCGTGAGAGTGCTCATCATATGGAGCTAAGAAATCCTGTTTAAAAATGATTTACCAATCTGTATAAAATCAACCTTCAATGCTTCCGCTATGGTCTGACCTATATCTGCAAATGTCTCTAATGTTCCGAGATTAACATTACTTCTCAGCTGCTTACCATATACTACAATTGGAATATACTCCCTTGTATGATCGGTTCCTGGTGTTGTAGGATCACATCCATGATCTGCATTGATTATCAACAAATCCGTATCCTGCATTTCCTCAATAACTTCCTGTAAACGTACATCAAATTCTTCTAACCCTCTCTTATAGCTTACAGGATCATTTCTATGTCCCCATGCTGAATCAAACTCTACAAGATTTGTAAATATAAGACCATTTTTCTGAGATTTCATATATTCAAGTGTCTTATCCATACCATCCATATTATCCTTAGTGTGAATCGCCTCCGTAATTCCAGTTCTCGCAAATATATCCTCAATTTTTCCAACTGCCGCTACTGGTAAGCCCGCATCACATATGTTGGTCAGCAAATTTGGTGTTGATGGTTTTAATGAGAAATCACGTCTATTTGCAGTTCTTGTATAACCTATCAGCCTTCCATTTTCATCTTTTTTATCCACAAACGGTCTGGCAATAACTCTTGCAACATTATCATCGCCTGTTAAAATATCCCTTGCTACCTGACACATCTTATATAATTCCTCAGGTGAATAAATATCCTCATTACATGCAATTTGAAATACGCTATCCGCCGAAGTATAAACGATAGGCTTCTTTGTTTTTCTGTGTTCTTCACCAAGCTCATCTAAAATAGCTGTTCCAGATGCAGTTTTGTTGCCAAGAATACCTGAAACACCTGCATTTTCACAAAATTTTGTTATAATATCCTTAGAGAATCCATTTGGATATGTTGGAAAAGGTTTCTGTGACCACACTCCCACCATCTCCCAATGACCCGTTGTCGTATCCTTGCCACAGGAAATCTCTGCTGATTTTCCGTAACATCCTTTTGGATTGCTGACCTTTTCAAGATTAACTGCACCATCAATGTTTCCAAGACCTAGCTCTGTCAAAACATGAATTTTTATACCCCCTTGTGTTTTTGCAATATTGCCAAGCGTATTAGCTCCTACATCACCGTATTCATTTGCATCAGGCAATTCGCCTATACCAACACTGTCCAATATTATCCATATTACTCTATTTATCATATTCTACCACCTTTCATGCCAATGCAACTGCATATAAATATAATTATTCAATATTTCACATTGATATCACACTCGTAATCTATTATAATATTATAACACAACAACTATATACATACCATAAAAAAATAAAGGAGTACTAAAAATGAGTGAAAAGGAAATAGATAATTTAAACACAAATGCGGATGAAATCACTGAAAAAGACTCGTCGTCAAGTAAGCTTTTTGTCAAAGCACGTGATAAATATTCAGATATGAAATCTTCAGCATTGTGCCTATTTATCATATCTGTTGCAGGCCTTATAATAATCACACTTGATTATTTTGATATGTTTCCAATGAAATTAAACCCAAATAACAGCTGGATTTTCTACTTTGCCATGTCTTCCCTCTTTATTATCTTCTTTGTTGTAGCAATCTTCACATTGAAGTCCGCAAAGAAAGTTAAGGCCACAATATCAGATGAGGAGTCATTAACAGATACTATTATAGCCTGGTCAATGGATAATCTTACTGCCAAATATATCGATGAAAAATGTACAAAGCTAAGAACTGAAAATGTAGACGAAACCGAATCATTTGAAGAGCTTCCGGAAGAGCTAAAGTGTTTTGAGCGTGAAGATGTTATAACCAATGAAATTAAGAATCATTTTAATATTGATGATGATGCTTATATCGCTTCAATTCTTGAAGAAATATATCCAGAAATATTTGAATAATTAAGTAAGAGGCTGCCACATGTAAAATGTGACAGCCTCTTCTAGATTAAGGCAATATATACTCATCGCCAGCCTGTGTAAGGCCTTCAATGACAGTTCCGTCATAAGTATTAACAGCTACATATGTTATACCTGTAGTAGTTACATTTTCACCCTCTGTTAATGTGCCCACCGCTGTATAGATATAATATTCATCATTACCAATTACTACTGCATCCTCATAATTAATCTCAAGAACTGATCCATCGGCAAGATTACCGTCAGGATCAATCTTTCCATTATTATAATAGTATGCCCACACCTTTTCCTTTCCACTTGTCCAGCTCTCCGTTCTGTCAAGCTTGAGATTATACTGTACTGTTGTTACTTCCGAAGTATTTCCAAATTTATCTACAAGAATAACCATAAACTTATTAATTCCTCTAAGCATTTCAACTGGCTCTGTATATTCTGTCGATGATGTGCTAGGTTTTTCACCATTCTTGGTATAGGTATAATAAGCCTTACTACCTTCTGGTACCTGAACTGATATGTCCGTCGGTTCTGTGTATGTTCCGCCTTCCGGTGTAACTGTTGGTCCTTCTGCTTCACCTTCTATAACAGTATATTTGTATTCAGCTACAAAGCTTGGTATTCCCAGCTCACTTACAGCATAGGCATATACGACATGTTCGCCAATCTGACTTAATTCAATTTCACCAACATACTCTGTTGCTTTCTTTGTTATATCTTCATCAACGGTATAATATATCTTGCATCCACTGTCAGCAGAAAGGGATATTGTAGCAAAATTCTTAAACTCACCTGATTCATCACTGGCAACTGGTTTTTCAACAAATTTTTTTCCAAAGTATTCTTTTGCTGTATTTTCATCAATTTTGCTCATAATATTTATAAGCATCTCTGTATTCTGCTCTTGAACATATTTTTCCGCCATAACAGCATAGTAATCCACGCTTGAATCACCTAATTCCACAAGTCTTTCAATATTTTGCCAATATATTGACCCAGAAAAATTCTGCTGATTATAAATATCATAAATAAGCTTGCGTACCTTTATCTCATCAGTTTCATTATCCGCAACGGCCAAAGCTTCATATGCCACCTCAAGGGCTTTATCCATATCCCCTGAATTATATGATGACTCAGCAGTTGCATAATAGTCTCCGAAGCTGTTATTGGATGTAGTATCTTCACCATCCCCTAAGAAAAGTACTAAGACTATGACAAGAACTACAACAGCTGCTGCAATTCCACCCACTATGGCGTACAATTTCTTATTTGATTTTCGTTTTGATTTACCTGAATTATTTAATGCTTTGTTATTTTTCTTATAATTTGAGGAGTCTCCACTATCTTTTCTTGCATTTGAAGCATATATTGGAGTAACATCTTCCTCTTCTTCATCATCATCTCCCAAAAAATCCATCTCGCTTTTTGACGAATCCCTTTTTATGTCCATAATCTTAAGACCCATGTTAATCTCTTCAAGAGGCACATCTATTGTCTTGAGCTCGTCTGCATCCTCTAATATCTCTTCATCATTTGTCTCAATCTCATTTAAAAGCTCATCAATGTTGCTGGCCAATTCTTTCTCAATAAGATTAAAATCTGCTGTAAGTTGAATTGGACTTCCACACTTCAAGCAAAATGCCTGGTTGTCATCGCACTTAGCACCACACTTATTACATATCATAATAAACTTCCCTTTCTATTCTAAAAAATAGTCTGGAGCCATCTGACTCCAGACTATATTCTATCTCAAACCATCACATAAAGGCAACCCCTTTTTGTGACTATTTCTTGATTTTTGTAACTGTAACTGTACAACGAAGAATCTTACCGTTCACTTTAGCTGTAATAGTGGTCTTTCCTACTGAACGACCAATTACTTTACCGTTTGAATCTACAGTCGCTATTCTGATATTATTTGTGTACCACTTAATATCTTCTGTCGCTCCAAATACATCCAAAATATATGAATCATACTGTTCGACTGTTATATTTGTTGAATTGAGAGCAAGTACTATTACCTTAAATGATGACTCAACTCCTGAATCTGCTACACAATATATCTCTGTCTCACCCTGTCCCTTAGCTGTAACTATACCATTCTTATCAACTGTTGCCACTGTTGGATCACCTGTTATCCACTCAATACCATCTGTTGACTTTGTAGGCTTAAGTCTTGCCTGTGCTGCCTGTGTCTGACCTGGAAGAAGTACCATCTGATCAGTATTTATGACAACTGCTGTAGCCGGAACTGCTGGTTTTACTGTTACCTTTACCTTACCTTGTATGTTGTTACCATCAGTTGATGTAGCATATACATAACAGATACCTGTCTTAACACCTGTAATTGTTCCATTGAAATCAACTTTTGCTATCTCGTCATTTGAAGATGTCCAGTCAACTTCTGTAAATGTTGCATCGGATGGCGTTACTGTAGCCTTTATATTTATTTCCTGTCCTTCAAGAATTGTTACTGATGATGGTTCAACTGTAATCTTCTCAACCGGCTTTACTACCGTAAGTGTATATGTATCGTATACACCACTACCGTCGGCTGCTGTAGCTGTGATAACTGCTGTACCATAATTGACAGCTGTAATGTTACCCTTTCCGTCAACAGAAACTATATTGGGGTTGCTTGACTCCCAGATGACACCTGTATTAGTAGCTGTGTCTGGCTTAACCTCAGCCTTGAGACGTTTAGTTACACCCTTATTGATGTATGGTTGCTTGTCCAATATCTGTACTGATGTAACAAACTCATATACTGTAATCTTACAGCTTGCAACTAGTCCTCTTTCTACTGTAGTTACTAGTATAATTGCCGATCCACCTGAAATACCTGTTACAACACCGTATTCATTAACTGTTGCCACTTCAGGATCACTTGACATATATGTAACTGCCTTATTATCTGCATCTATAGGTGTAACTGTTGGTATAATAACTACCTTTTCATTTGTATAAACAGTTGCTTCCTCAAAATTCAATGAAATACCTGACACTGGTTCTGTAACTATAACCGTACATCTGTCAACCACACCAGAATCAGCACTAGTAGCAATTATCGTACATTCGCCTGGATTAACTGCTGTAACCATACCTGTCTGATCAACTGTTGCTACTTCCTTGTCTGATGTTGACCATACAATTGTCTTATTCCAAGCATCCTCAGGTTCAACTGTTGCATATAACCAGAAGACTGTTCCTTTTCTAACAGACATCTCGTGATTATTCAGTTTAACTCCAGTAACTGGCTGATATACAGATACATTACAATAGTCAAATACACCACTGTCTGCTGACTGACACATGATAGTTGCACTACCTGCACCTACAGCTGTGATATTACCTGTTTCATCAACCTTGGCTACTGATTCATCTGATGACTTCCAGATAAGTTCTTTATTTGTAGCATCCTCTGGCAATACAAGAGCTGTAAGTCTGAAAGTTTCATCTATCTTAAGTGTAACCTCGTTATAATCAAGTCTAACCTCTTCTACCGGTCGCTCAATGGTGAACTCACATGTATCAATGAGCTGATCCTTGCCTTCAACACCTGTATCTACTGTCTTACAGATGATTGTTACCTTACCAGGGCTAACAAATGTTACGAGACCCTTCTGGTCAACAGTTGCAATTGCTGTATTCGAAGATTCCCATGTAACTTCTCTATTTACACCGTCGCCCTCTGGTAAGATTTCATATGACAACTGATATGTTCCCAATGCCATTGTACAAGTTACTTCATTATTTGTTAACTGAATAGCTGTAACTGGTACTCTTACATGTACCTTACATGATGCAACCAAGATATTGTCAACTGTAACAGCTGAAATGACTACATCACCACCCTTATGTGCAGAAACAAGACCATTAAATGGACCCGACTTAGTTACTGTGGCAATTTCTTCGTCTGATGATACCCACTTAACATTGTAATTATCAGGAATATCTGTATCAGTACCACTGTTGAAGATAAGCTGTAACTGATATGAACCACCAACCGTAATCTCTGCTTCCTTAGGCGACATAATTACATCAAGCACTGGCTCTGTAACTGTTACTGTACATGTAGCTGTCTTTCTCACCCCATCGGCTGATGTCTGAGTCGCAGTGATAATAGCAATACCAGTCTTTTCACCTGTATGAATAATAGCTCCGTATGGATCATTTGGATCATATTCAGCCTTTGCAATAGAATCATCAGATGAACTCCATGAAATTGTAGTTGTCTCTGATGTATCTGTAGGAATTGCTTTTAATTCAAACGACTCTCCTTTGTTAAGAGTATAATCTGTCTTATTAACCATAAAGTTATCTACAACATGTACTGTTATATCTGCTGTATGTATAACTTCAGTATCTGTAGGATAAAGCTTGTTTCCCTTAATTAACGCTGTAATTGTGGCTGTACCAGCTCTTACTGCTGTTATCTCACCCTTTGAATTAACCTCTACAACATTATTGTTTGATGAAGACCACTGTACTGAATCTATAAGCGTATTATCAATGTTAGATGTCAATGGAACGATGTCACCAACTGATACTACCTTATCTCCACCATTTATACCAAAGAGAACTTTAACATCTACCTGTGCACCAAAATATCCACTGAGCTTGACAGGATCATTAATAATGCTCGCTATTTTATCTTCACTTACACCAATAGAGGCCCAATCTGTTGCACTCAGCTTCGAATAATCATAGCTTGTGTACATGTATACAGTTGCTGTACCAGCCATATTACCTTCAGCGCGTCCCATAACATCCATTGTTATATGTGTGCCATCATCCGGTGTGTACCATACAAGATGTGTAGGGTTTGGAGCATTAGCCTCCGCTGCTTCATAAATACTTGTATATTCTCCTGGTTTAACCTCTACTGATGCAGTATCATTAAATGAAGCCTTTACAAGAACTGTAAACGAAACGCTCTGTGGAGCTGTCTCATCTGCGATTGTTGCTGTAATAGTAGCAACACCAGCTCCTATGGCTTTGATAGATGCATCACTTCCCGCTGCCGATTCCACTCTTACAATATCTTCATTTGATGATGACCACTTCAACTTGCTGTCATCACTTACTGCACTGCTGTAATTTGTCTTTAATGTAATCTGGCTGTTACCACCAGTACCCACTTGCATAACATTAAATGAGTTAGATGTTGTCTCCAGCTTTACCAAATAATTTCTTGAGATAACTCTCTGTGCTGTTTCACCAGTGCTAAGCACCATATCATATGTACAGCTTATAGTTGCATAACCGGCACCAATAAATACAAGCTGTCCTTGTTTGCTATTACCATTAACCGGAGAAACAGAAACTGCATCACTGTTACTTGAAGACCATGTTATAGTTTCGCTACTAACTGTAACACCATCCGGTAAGGACGTTACTGCTGCAGTCAGTACTGGCGCTGCATCTGTTTTCAACCACTCCGTCTTCTCTTCAGATGCTGTCACCGTTACAACAATTTCACTTGCAAACAGCATTACCATTCCAATAACTGTAACAGTAGCTGCGACACATAGCGCTGTCAGCACCTTCCAATGTCTTTTTATCTGCCTTACAATATCTTTCATGTCCATTCCTCCATCAATAATATGTATCTAAAAACGTTTTTTTTTCCTTTGTTTACGCTTTTTTTACGTACTTATCCATATTTATAATAACACTTAATCTGTTTATCGGAACTTCTGAAGTCAAACTTAACCCATATATTGATTTTTTTTCAAATTTTTTTTAAGATTTTCCCCAACATATTGTATAACTCCCACAAGGTTGATAACACGCCTACTAACGTAAGCGTGTTACCTCAAATTCATCCATTTTCTTTACACAATATAAAAGACTTTTAAATCTGGTTTCCAAATCCCCATCCTCCACTGTCACATCAATAGCTGCTGCCAAATCATTTATGAGACGGTCTGTTATGCGTGGTCTCATAGCTACGAGAAGTTTATGCTTTTCCTCGTATGTTTCTGCATCGAGAAAAGCAAGCAGATCAGGATTAGGAACCCCTTCCTGTTCTTCTACATCACTATTGACATCAGTTGCCCCTTCAATCACCGCTTTGTCAGGTATTGTTTTCACAACATCCTCCAATGTGATTTTTAAATTATTCTCATTTTTATTGACAGCAACAGTGCTACAAATATTCTCACCTACAATACCAGCCTTTTCAAATCTGTATTTCTGTTGCACCTCTGGGTACTTCTTATGGTCAACCTCGCTCATGAACATATCATACGGTCTGGCATACATACCAAAATTGCCATACAGCGCCTGATATATAACTAGTTTTTCTCTACTTTCACTGTGTTCTGCCACGCCTACTATCTGATAAAGCTTATTCTTAAAATGTCTGTAAATTTCCCCAGACATAGGACTTTTTCGTTCCATATATTTGCTCCTTTATAATACAAGGTTGAGGCACTTACCCCAACCTTAGTATCTTTATATTTCTATTAAATCTATATCATTTCTTCAAGGTTCTTTCTGATAGCCTTGATGAATTCTTCACTTGTAAGTGTCTTAGGATTCTCAAGAGTTGTAATTAAGCTCAAATCACCTGTCATCTCTCCATCCTCAATAGTTTTAATGCAGGCGGCCTCAAGCTTATCAGCAAACTCCATAAGCTCTGGAAGCTTATCAAGCTCACCTCTCTTACGAAGTGCTCCTGACCATGCAAATATTGTTGCAATAGGATTTGTAGAAGTCTTCTCTCCCTTAAGGTGCTTATAGTAATGTCTCTGAACTGTTCCGTGAGCAGCCTCATACTCATAATTTCCTTCTGGCGATACAAGTACAGATGTCATCATTGATAATGAACCAAATGCTGTGGCAACCATATCACTCATTACATCACCATCATAATTCTTACAAGCCCAGATGTAACCACCCTCAGAACGCATAACTCTTGCAACTGCATCATCGATAAGTGTATAGAAGTACTCGATACCAGCTTCCTTAAACTTAGCATCATACTCTTTCTCATAAATCTCCTGGAAAATGTCCTTAAAGGTATGATCATATTTCTTAGAAATTGTATCCTTTGTGGCAAACCACACATCCTGCTTTGTATCAAGAGCATAGTTCATACAGCTTCTGGCAAAGCTCTCAATAGATGGCTCTAAGTTGTGCTGTCCCTGAAGCACACCTGCTGACTTGAAGTTATGTATTAACTCTCTTGTCTCTGTTCCATCCTCAGCTGTAAATACAAGCTCTGCCTTACCAGGTCCTGCAACCTTCATCTCTGAAGCCTTGTATACATCACCATAAGCATGTCTTGCAATTGTGATAGGCTTCTTCCATGTCTTAACATATGGCTCGATACCCTTTACTATGATTGGAGCTCTGAATACAGTACCATCAAGAATAGCTCTGATAGTTCCGTTAGGGCTCTTCCACATTTCCTTTAAATCATACTCTGTCATACGGGCAGCATTTGGTGTTATAGTTGCACACTTAACTGCTACACCATACTTTTTTGTAGCCTCTGCTGAATCTATAGTTACCTGATCATTTGTCTCATTTCTGTACTCAAGACCAAGATCATAGTACTCTGTCTTTAAATCTACGAATGGCAATAACAATTCATCCTTAATCCATCTCCAAAGGATTCTTGTCATTTCATCTCCGTCCATCTCCACTAAAGGTGTTGTCATTGCAATCTTTGCCATTGTCATTCCTCCTAAATTCCTATTAATTATTAATTTCATGTGAATCTATAGTTTAGTCCGTTAAACAGTCAAACTACCCTACATAATATAGCACATTGAAGAAATATTAGCAACTTTTTTGAATTTATTAAAAAGTAATTCTTGTCTTTCTGGATATTCTTGTTTTATATCCATCTATATGTTCTTTACAGGCCTCCATATCTGGGCATTGGTTTTCAAACACCATATCACTCTTATCTTCACCTATGCATACTGTATAGATTGGATTATCAATCACATCCTCTACATCCGCACCTGGCTCATAGTAACGTGACTCAACACTAACTGAGCCGCTAGTTGCTTTCTTCATTTTCTGCTTGAAATAGCATTTTGCAGCACATGCAATTTCTTGATTTCGTATTGGATCAATTGATTCAATACGAATATGCCCCTCTGTGCCTTTCTTTATAAATATAACACTATCTGCTTTGAGTACTCGCAATCCCTTCATCTGCACAACCACGTCATAATAATCTTTTGACTCTACGTCATCATATACCATTATAATACGTTCACCCTCACAGAGTGCTACCGATACCTTATATATATTAGGTGTTGTTCCCAATGCTATCTCTACGAACACCGAATATATGATGTGTAAGATAAATGAACCTACTGCCATAGCAACTATCACTATCCAGTGATAATACCTTATATGTTCCAGTCCGAAGAATCCCTTGAAGAATACTGATACTACACAAAATATTGCTACTAGCACACTGAACATAAAGCTTCTGATTCTGTTAAACGGAAGACATACCTTATACAATTGCATACATGCAGCAAGAGCAAGTCCATACACAGCCATTGTACTTCTCTGTCCGGCTGTTGCACCCAGTATATATCCAAAGATTTCAGCAAGCATAATATTGGTCACAGCGAGCAGACCACCTGGAATAGCCATTCTCAATACATTACCAAGGAAAGAACCCTTTACTCTATTTACGTTTGGCTCAAGAGCAAGAATAAGAGATGGTAGTCCAATGCCAAGCGAGCTAATAAGGGTCAGCTGTATAGGCTCAAACGGATAACTAAATGGCAAGAATACAAAAAGTACTGCCAATATAGTTGCATATATAGTCTTATATATATATAACGCTGCTGATCGCTGTATATTGTTAATTGTCTTTCTACCCTCAGCCACAATTGCTGGCATATGTGCAAAATTCGAATCAAGCAAAACAAGCTGTGACACATTTCTTGCAGCATCCGACCCCGACTCCATAGCTATGCTACAGTCGGCTTCTTTCAGTGCCATGACATCATTTACACCATCACCAGTCATAGCAACTGTATGACCTGCTTCCTGTAATGCATTTACAATAATAAGCTTCTGATTTGGTGAAACTCGTCCAAATACCGAATATTTAAGTGCAGCTTCCTTTACTTCTTCCTCTGTAAGAAGTGTAGATGCGTCTACACAGTTATCTGCGTCATAAAGCCCTGCTTTCTTCGCAATGTTTGACACTGTGACAGGGTTGTCTCCTGATATAACCTTCAATGCAACTCCCTGTTTTCTGAAATACATGAGAGTATCTCTTGCCTCATCACGAATTTTGTCACTTATAACTACTAAAGCTACTACTTCTATATCTTTTTCGTTATCACCTGCATGGGCAAGTATCAGCACTCTAAAGCCATGTGCAGAATATTTACTTACACTTTGTTTAATGCTCTCATCACAATCAGGTGATATGAATTCAAGGGCACCAAAATAATATTGTCCCTCCTTCTCAAATGTTACGCAGCTTCGCTTAGTGGCTGATGAGAAGCCTTCCTTATCTACAACCTTATATTTGCCAACAGGTGTATCAAAGCTGCCACTGTATTCCTTGACAGCCTCAAAGGTAGGATTGTTATCATCAAGTACAGCAGTATACATCTTAAGCAGTTCACCTATATCACCCCTATTGTACTTATCCGATACAGGTATGACATCTTCAACTATCATAGTTCCCTCTGTGATAGTTCCAGTTTTATCAAGGCATAGTACATCCACATGAGCAAGTGTCTCAATACAGTACATTTCCTGCACAAGTGTATTTTTTCTTCCCAGTCTTATAACACTAACTGCTAAAACCACACTTGTTAAAAGCACAAGTCCTGACGGAATCATACCTATAACAGCTGCCACAGTTGCCACTACTGAATCCACAAGACTTTGTTCCATATTAAGCTGATTGAGATAAAGAAGTATAGCTATAGGTGCCAATGCTATAGTTACCATCTTTATAATCGCTCTAATTGACTTATATATCTCTGAATTTGGCTTTTTTATGTATTTCGCTTTTCCTACGATTTTATTGACATAATTCTCTGTTCCAACATGAATTACCCTTGCTCTAACGCTACCAGACACAATGAAGCTTCCTGAAAGAATCTCGTCACCTTTCTTCTTAAACACTGGGTCTGCCTCACCGGTTAAAAGACTTTCATTGACCTGACAATCACCATCAACAATTATAGAATCCGCACATATCTGGTTACCATTTTTCAGACACATTATGTCATCCATAACTATATCTTCTACTTTAATGTCCTCAGCTTGGCCATCTCTTATAACATTTGCATGGGGTGCAGACAATAATGACAGCTTGTCTATAACTCTCTTCGAGCGGATTTCCTGCACTACACCTATAAGAATATTCCACAGTACAACCCCCATAAACATGAGGTTCTTATAAGAATGTACCATGGCAATACAAATAGCCAGAAATACATTTACCCCATTAAATAATGTAAATACATTGGTAAATATAATCTGGCCAACAGACTTAGTCTTGACATTACAATCGCCATTAACTTGTCCCTCTTTTATTCTCTCTTTTACTTCTGCGCTTGAAAGCCCTTCGCGCAAATATCTCTCTTCTTTGCTTACATCATTATTTCCCATGATACTACCCTATTTTCCCTTATTCTGTATATCTATATTTTTTCTTACGACAACTAATAAAATAACATTGTAAATACAATTGAAACCACTAAAAACAACAAACCTGGAATATACATAAATGCACCTGATACATTATTCTCAAGCTTAATTGCTCTATATTCATAATACGAAGGCATATTTTTTCTCTTCTCTTCCCTATCCTTAGAAAACACTGTAAAAAATCTCTTCATTGAATATGAAACAGCTGTGAATAATCCAAAGTTACTGATAGATATCATCACTCCAAAGCCTATAAGAATTACTGCTGAAAAGAAAGCTGCATCAGACAAAATCTTGTACATTCTCTGTTCTGCCATTCCAAAAGAAAAATCCTTCAACCAACAGATAAGCATAGTGAACAATATTCCTATTATTGTTACTATAATATATTTTCTAAGCTTTTTTATTGTGTCCATATTTACTCCTACTACCACATTACTCGCGTCACACACAACTTGTTGTTGCGTAATATCCGTAAAAATTATAATATCACAAATATACAGATATTTCTATAAATTTTATATTATCTTTTCCATAATAATCATAAAAATACCTACCTTCGTACTTTTCCGTTCTTAGGTAGGTATCTATAATCATTCAACTCCCAGCAATAAATTTACTTCTTCTATATCCTTCTTTGTGACTTTATAGCCCACAACTGTCATTATAATATATGTCCCCAAAAAGCCCATAAGAGTACATATAAGTGCCTCACTATATTTATTAATCTGCCATACAAATACTACTATCGGCACCCACACTAATGCAGTTAAAACATAATAAATCAAATTCTGTATTACAAACCCAATTCTATCCTGATCATATATAAACATCATCGCTGAAAAGCCTGCTCCAATTACACCGTACAACAATATGTTTACCTCCACGGCTATGCTCTCCGATGGAAACAGACTTATGAATTCAGCTGTTAATGGTGAAAAATTCTCCATTCCTGTTACTGTTCTCACAATCACCTCGATCAACAGATTTACTATTGCGCCACATACACAGGAAATCGCAAAGCTACTGACACATCGTTTTAATATTAGCTTCACTTTACTTCCTCCCTTCTATTCCCAATGCTTCTTTAAGTCGGGTAACATTTCTTCTTGATGTATATGTCTCGGATTTGTCCGACATAATCACTTTGATTGTTCCAGTAATGCTCATATCCAGCCTTTTTATTTTCTTTAAATTCACAATCTCCGACTTAGATATTCTTATAAAATGAGATTCTTGCAACATTTCTTCTAATTCGTACAGTTTATATGATACACTGTACACATTTCTCTGCTCATCTCTTGCCATAACCTTTTGCCCCTGGGCGTAAAAGCATATAATATCATTCAATACAAGTACACACTTTTCAGCGCGTCTGTCAGTTCCAGTAATTTTAATGCCTATAAAATCACTTATATCCTTCACAAGCTTCTTTACTGTCTGATTCAACTCGTTATTACAGACATGTATCTCCGTTTTTTCATACACTTTATCTATTACTGCCTTTACCTGCATACACTTCAACCTTCCATATTATTTTATATCCGCTTTTCTAAAGACGATCCATCCAATTCCACCACAAACAGCCATAAATATAAGACTTACAACTATTCCTACGCACATGTCAGAGATGTTGGCCTCTATTCCAAGTCTACTGATGCCGTAATTGTATGGTGTCAATTTATAGATATTATCTAACATTTCCACTTTAGATGCAAGTGAAGCAATCAAAGCTGTAAACATTCCAAATATAAATCCAACACATGTAACTGCCATAGCCTTCCTTATCTTCATTGCCACAATTATCAATATACCAAGCTGTCCCATAACTACTATAACATATGAAATATAGGATATCACTAATTTTCCAATACTGGCTCCATCGCCAAATTTTAATACATTATCCAAAAAAATAGATACAGCAGTACTTTCTGCCCCAGTCATATCAACTTCTGCAATTATTAAAGCCACAGAGCCTACTAGATATGGTAACAATAATACCGCCATCATGACCATATATACCATTACATAATTTATAACAACATTTTTTCTGCCATGTCCTATAGTACCATGTATAGTTTTGCTCTCAAAATCTCCGCCAACTAAAATACCTACAATCAGTGAACCAAAAAGCCATATTATCATAGCATCACCAAGTCCTGTGATACTTCCTGCTACATCTACTCCCATCTTACCGTTTGCTACCATTGTTGCCAACACATAATAGCAGATGGCTGCAATATATGTAAGCAAAACCGCTATCCTTACCCCTGTAGATTTATACATTCTATATAATGTTGCTTTAAACAACTCCAACTGTCTCATAAGCTATACCTCCTTTATGACTGATAAGAAATACTCTTCCAAATTCTCATTCTTTTCATTTTCCAACTGTTCTGCCGAAATCTGTTTTTTCATTTTGCCATTATCAATAATAATAAATTCTGTTGCTGTATTGTAAAGCTCTGGCAGATTGTGACTGGAAATCAAAAAGGTTATGTTTTCCTTCTCATTTGACTCTTTAATAAGCTTACGGATTTCTACAACACCTATGGGATCCAAACCATTAATAGGCTCATCAAGCATAACGAAATCAGGTTTGTCAACCAAAGCAATGGCAATTCCCAATCGCTGTCTCATTCCTAACGAAAAATCTTTAACCTTCTTCTTTCCTGTATTTTCAAGACCCACAATCTTCAACAATTGGTCAGCAGTATATGGTGTCTTTCCTGCATTGGAAGCCTTTGCTTGTGAATTTGCTGATAATGAATTCTTTGATAACATGGAATAAAATCTAATATTTTCCGATGCACTCATACCTTCATTTAAGGCAGGTGCTTCAATTAAGGTTCCCATACCGTTTACTGACACATTAACAGCCCCACTAGTCGGTATACTTAACCCCATTATCATACGCATAATAGTTGTCTTTCCTGCACCATTTTTACCAACCAGACCATATATTTTTCCTTTTTCTAATGTCAGACTAACTTCATTTACAGCAACAGTGTTTTTGTATTTCTTAGTTACATTTTTAAGTTCCACCAATTTCTCGCCCATACTATCACTCCTTAATATATAATGTAAAACAGCCAGATAAATTTCTTTATCTGGCTGCAATATAGCATTTTATGTAATTAAAGTAAATTAAATATAGATGAACGGTTTTTTGACGAAAATAAACGGTATATATATAATCTATTCTGTCACTAGTGGTGTTGAGCAAAACAATATTTTTATTAAATCATACATTGGTCGCTTAATCTTTAAAGGATGCACAAAGCCTATAGAATATACAAAAGATACTACATCCTTTGTCTCCTTTGGATTCCACACACGCTTTGTTGCAATATCGCCAAACTCACACTGTTCTGACTGAGCTATAACCTTCAAGTGCTTATTCATATTTGCTATATCTGAGTTATCATCTGGATTTCTAAGTGAGATAATCGCTATATTACACTTCTTATCAAGCTTTTTTATATGCTGTACCAGCTCATGATACTTTTTATCAAAGGATGACGAATCCTGTACAAAGTTCTTTAGATCAGCAGCCCCAATATGCAACAGTATACTCTCAGGATTAAGCCCCGCAATACAATCATCATAAAATTCTATGGCTGAATCAATTGATAGATTTTCAATACTTCTGTTATACAACCTTGAGTCAAGTTCAAATGCCTGTTTTAACTCACACAGCGGAATATCCTTATCCTCTGTTCCTCCAATAATGACAATTCCATCCTTCTTTGCAAGTTCATTGAGCATTGAATACTTTTCCATTTCACCTTTCAACATAAGTCTTTCCTCCTTTTTATGCCATTCTCTTTGCTATTCCAGCTTTTTTATCCAATGCAACATTTCTAAAATAAATAAGCAGATTCATTGATACTATGGCAAGATTAAGAATGTACACTATCAAAACGTAATTTGTCTGATGGTTAACAATCTTAGCTGTTATACCAGCTATGTAGCCAACAATAATCAATAAAATAAATGGTAAACTAGTTCCTTTCGCGGTCCTTGCTCTGTATGCCTTCATGACATTTAAAGGCCATGATAATCCAAAGCAAATCAACATAATTGTTTCAAAAATAGATGCCATAATTAAAATCTCCTTTTGTTTTATTTTTCCATATAATAGCATCAGCAGGAAATCACCACAATTTTTCATAACTTACTAAACTATTTTTGTTTTATAATTTATTTTTTTTACTTTCAAAAGTCATTTACAAAAGTAAATTAATTGTTTTTGATAATTTCATATGATATTATCTTGTAGAAAAATACTATCCTGTCTTTTGGAAAGGAACCTAGAATCATGTTAAAGAATTCAAACAGAAAAATAAATAATACTACAAACAAAGATGTAGAAAAAAGAGAATCAACTGGCAATACTTCATCCCCAAAGCGCATAACCCTAAAAAATATTCAGCATAATCTGTTCCGCACTCAGCTGATTTTAATTATCACATTAGCTCTCTTTTTAGGAGTTGCCGGCACGCTGATTAACATTAATTTTGAAACTGAAAAGCGTGACCAGAATCTACAAAATATTGCCACAACTATCGCAAGTTCTCCTATTCTTACAGAAGCTTCTAGTACCCAGAATAGCGAAACGCTTTCGCCTATTTTACAGGAATATCTGGACTCACTCAAGGACTCCCTAAGTGATATCGATGTTATATCTGTAGTTAGCAAAGAAAACATCCGAATATATCACTCCAATCATGAACTAATAGGTACTGTTTATGATGGTACCCTCCCTGATTTCAAAGCAGATGATAGTAAATATTACGCAACTGACGATAAAGGACCTTCCGGAAGCCAGCGAAGAGCTTATGCCGCCGTATATGATGAGGACGGCAACTATATGGGTTTTGTTATGGCTATTATGCTTATGGAAAATATACGTTCTGAAACGCTACAAACCTTCTTCATTTTTTTACTTATAACTGTTGTTGCCATACTTATGGAGCTTATGATTTCCACAGAGTTATCCGGCAGAATAAAGAAAAGCCTTTTGGGCTATGAGCCTGATGTTTTCTCTGCTATGTACAAAATCCGAGATAACATCCTGGAATCACTGGATGAGGGAATAATAGCTACAGACAAAGATGAAAACGTACAATTCATCAACAATGCAGCTTATACAATGCTTGCTACTTCTGATACAAAATCTATTGAAAACATAATAGGCAAGCCCGTTGAAAAAATATGCACCAGCAATAATTCTGATATTTTGATTGATAAGATATCTATAAAGGAATCTGACACTGTCATAGGCTCTGCCAGAATTCTTCATAACCGTGCAGAGTATACTAAGCTTATGGAGGATTTAACTGGTACACGCTACCTTGTTGATTCCATGCGTGCCAATAATCATGATTTTACCAACAAGCTTCATGTCATATTGGGGCTTATCCAGATGGAAATGTATAACGACGCCATATCATATATTGAAAATATAACCTTTGTGCAGCGTGCTACTATAAGTAAAATTATGAACACAGTAAATGAACCCGCTGTAGCAGCCTTGCTTATCGGAAAGGTAGCCCGCGCCTCTGAGCTTAACATTAAGTTTGTTCTTCGTGAGGGCTGTTATTATTCTAATACTGATTATCCATTACCATCAGAAGCCTTGGTTACAATTATTGGCAATCTGATAGACAATGCTTTTGATGCCATGAATCAAATCGATAAAAATTATAGTGAATCAAAGGAATTATTGTTTGGTATATATTCCCGTTCAGATGCGGTTTTAATCACTGCCGATGATATGGGAACTGGTATATCCCCAAACGATATAACACATATATTTGAAAATGGATATTCTACAAAAGATAATGGGCGAGGAACAGGTTTGTATCAGGTGAAGGCTCTGGTAGAAAGTCTGGGCGGTACAATATCCGTAGAATCCCAATTAGGAGTAGGCACATCATTTTCTGTAAGCTTTACCGATACTAATAAACATAACGCAAATAATTAACAATGGAGAGAAATATATGTATAGAGTATTAATTGTTGAAGATGACCCCATGGTTGCTATGATAAATGAGCAATATATCAATCGTAATAAGCAGTTTCTTGTGGTCGGTAAATGCACTGATGGCAATAGTGCACTGGATTTCCTTAAACATAATGAGGTTGATTTAATCATACTTGATGTATATATGCCGTACACAGACGGTTTTGAAACCCTACGCCAAATCAGACAACAACAACTATCTGTTGATGCTATTATGGTTACAGCTGCAAATGACCGCGAAGCTTTGGAGGAAGCATTACATTTAGGCATAGTTGATTATCTGGTTAAGCCCTTTACCTTCGACAGATTCAGAATGGCACTGGATAAATTTATTGCCCAGACCGATGCTTTAAAAGATTTCGGAACACTTAATCAGAAAAATATAGATTATATTATAGATAATTCCAGAAAAAAATATGACGAAGTTCATCCCAAAGGGATTCAGCAAAAAACCTTAGACTTAATTATGGAACATCTAAAGGAGCACAACAATACATGGTTGACTGGCGATGATGTCGCAGAAAAAATCGGTTTAACCAGTGTTACCGTCAGACGATATATGAATTATCTATCTGAAACAGGATTAGTTCAAAGTGAAATGAATTATGAAACCGGTGGTCGACCATGTATGCTCTATAAAATAGCACAGTAGGATAAAGTTATCTCTAACAAAAATAAAGGGACACAATTACATCGTGTCCCTCTAAAAGCTTACATCTGATAATAATTAATAATTAGACCAACTTCCATTATTATAGATTTTATCTATTTCCTGAAGTGCTATATCACTTGTTTGAGAACCATTACCATCATTGAATATAATATATTCAGCCCCCTCCGGAATTTCGATACTATATACACCACTGCCAACATAAGTCATTTGTACTCCCGGTCATGCTGTCATCTGTGTGTTCTCTTCACTCCAATAATATGCATATACCTTACTCCAGTTGTTTGTATTTTTGTAGTAAACAGTTCCAGCTACTTCTATTGGGTTCAAAGGGAGATTCACATAATCCTCATTGTACAATACAACAATACCAGTTGAACAATAGATAACCATTTAGCTCTTAAACCAATTCTGTTTTTGCTTCATCTTTCTTCTCCCAACTTAATGAATATCAACGTGTTACCCTAAGAATAATAGGAACCTTATTAAATTTACTATATATCTTAAGTAAAAACTCAACCCTCCTCAATATTTTGTTTTTGCTTTTTATATACTCAAGTTCCTGTTTACTGATTATTTTTACATATATTTTTCTTTATAATATGTAAAAACTATCAGTAAATATCCTTATTTAAAGTATAATTTATTACTTTTGCACAAGCAAGAATTACCGTTTTCTATTTCTCGACATTTTTTGACAGACAATACAGACAAGTAAAACCGCATTTGACAGCTAAATTGACTGTCAAATGCGGTTTTCTTCTTAATTAGAATATTATTCTACCAAATTAATATCTTATTTGTTCTTATTCAAATAAGCTGCTCTACCCTCTTCATAAAGGTTATTACCCTCGCTATCAATAATAACGAAAAGTGGCATATCCTCTACGTAGAGTTTTCTTAAAGCCTCTGCTCCAAGATCCTCGTATGCGATAAGCTCTGCTTTCTTGATGCATTTAGCCAAAAGAGCACCTGCTCCACCGATAGCACCAAAGTAAACACCGCTATACTTCTTCATAGCGTCTACTACCTCTGGAAGTCTTGCACCCTTACCAATCATACCTCTTGCACCTACTGACATCATTGTTGGTGCGTATGCATCCATACGTCCGCTTGTTGTAGGACCTGCCGAACCGATAACCTGACCTGGCTTTGCAGGAGTTGGTCCAACATAGTAGATTGTTGCATCTGTTGGGTCAAATGGAAGCTCCTCGCCACGGCTAAGTGCTTCACACATTCTCTTGTGACCTGCATCACGAGATGTGTAGATTGTACCTGTTAAATATACTGTGTCACCAGCTTTAAGTGACTTTGCTAATTCCTCTGTAAGTGGTAATGTAATATGCTTCTCCATTATATCACCTCCGACTTATGACGTGTAACGTGGCAGTTAATATTGATAGCACATGGCATACCTGCGATATGTGTAGGTAATGTCTCAATATTTAAGCCGATTGCTGTTGTCTTTCCACCAAAGCCCTGTGGTCCAATGCCGAGCTCATTAATCTTCTCAAGCATTTCCTTCTCAAGGTCTGCGTAGAATGGGTCAGGATTCTCTGAATCGATAGGTCGCATAAGAGCCTTCTTTGCAAGTAAGGCAGCCTTATCAAATGTACCACCGATACCTACACCTACTACCATAGGTGGGCATGGGTTAGGACCTGCTGTCTCAACTGTCTCAATGATGAAATCCTTAATACCCTGGAGTCCTGCTGAAGGCTTGAACATACGGATAGCACTCATATTCTCGCTACCAAAGCCCTTAGGACCTACTGTAATCTTAATCTGCTCGCCTGGAACGATTTCTGTGTAGAGCATAGCTGGTGTATTGTCACCTGTATTTCCTCTACGAACAGGGTCCTTAACTACAGACTTTCTAAGGTATCCCTTGTCATAACCACGACGAACGCCCTCGTTTACAGCTTCCGCAAGGTCACCGCCAACCATGTGAACATCCTGACCAATCTCAAGGAATACACAAGCCATACCTGTATCCTGACAGATAGGTACGCACTGTGCATCTGCGATTTCATAATTTTCAATAATCTTATCCAAAACACCCTGAGCGATTTCACCGTCTTCGCATGCTCTACAATTCTTGATTGCACACTTAACGTCCTCAGGAAGATGCTGATTAGCTTCGATACAAAGCTTCTCTACAACATCAGTAATCTGACTAACGTTTATTTCACGCATTGAAATGTTACCTCCATAAAATTATAATAATAAGCCTAAAAACTGGCTTGATAATACTACCATAACCAACGCAATTGGATAAGTTGCAGCATATGCAGAGGCAACATCATCTGTCTTTGTAACACCGATAAGTGTTCCAAGTGCAGGTGTACTTGTCATACCACCACATATAGAACCAAGTGTATTAAATATACTGAGCTTTAATACCTTTGCAGCAAAGAAATATCCTACAAACATTGGTAATAATGTCATTAACGCACCATATACGAAAAGCATTGGACCCTGCTCTACAAGTACATCCACAAATCCTGCTCCTGCTCCTGTGCCGGCACCGAGGAGGAATAACATAAGACCAAACTCACGCATTGTCTCTAATACACGCTTTTCAATCTTCAACTCAATTCTTCCTGCATGACCAAAATGTCCTAATACAAGACCGGCAATAAGTGGACCACCTGATGTACCAAGTGCAAACTCTCCGCCTCCCGGAAGTGGAATTGTTATCTTAGCTAATATAATTCCTAATGCTATAGCTAAACCAAATGCAAAAAATCCCATCTCATCAACATGAATTCTTGCCTTCTTTGGCTCTTTTTCTTTAATTTCAACACCTGAAGCTGCTGCAAACTTTGCACGCTCTGCTTCCATATCTGTCTTTAAAATCTTTGGCACAAGCTGTACAAAAAGTACTACACCGATAACACCGAAAGGATATGCTATACCATATCCAACAGCCGCCATATCTGTTGTTGCCTCTTTAGCCGCAGCTAATCCCGGTGTACTTGTAAGTGCTCCTGAAAGCATACCTACACCGATATCTGTTGGTATATCAAATAACTTAACAATACCGGCACATGTAAGTGCACCTACAATAATAATTATAAATCCAAGTAATATGTAGGATTTAGCATTAACCTTAAAGTTTCTAAAGAATTTTGGTCCGGCTATATAGCCTACAGATGTTACGAAGCATATAAGACCAAGGTCTTGAACAACCTTTGGTATCTCTACTCCAAAATGACCAAATACAAGTGCTACAAGCAATACACCTGCTGTTCCAAGCTCAAGTCCGCATACTCTGATTCTACCAACTAAATAGCCTAAAACAGCTATTGTGAAAACGAGCATTAATGTATTTGCCCATACTTCGTTTTGGAACCATGTTCCAATGCTTTCTAAAAATTCCACTTTCCTGTCCTCCGAAATGTTTAATTTACCCCATTCTTCACTATCACCACTAAACGCACCAAATCCAACGGCATAACAATCTATGCCGTTGGAATGAAAATGTCTTCACGCGTAGAATCAGGCTCACCAATACAAACCTGCCTCCACACGATTAAACTATTTAGTTAAGACGTGTAACGCCTTCTGGTCTGTAGTCAGGTAATAACTTAGGAGATACTACTTTTGGCTCAATACCAGCATCTGCAAGCATCTTAGAGTAATCATCAACATGTGAAAGTGTAAGCTCTTTAAGCTCAACCTCCTTGCACTTAGCTCCTGCCTGTTTTCCTGCATTACGACCAAATACGATGATATCAAGGAGTGAGTTACCCATAAGTCTGTTTCTACCATGGATTCCTCCAACTGCCTCACCTGCAACGTAGAGGTTCTCAACCTCTGACATACCGTTAGCAGAAATCTTAATACCACCATTCTGGTAATGAAGTGTTGGGTAAATTACGATAGGTACCTCTCTCATATCGATACCACATCTTAAGTACATACGAAGCATACCAGGTAATCTCTTTTCAAGAGTTCCCTTACCATGAATCATATCAATCATAGGAGTATCAAGCCAGATACCTTCAGCCTGTGGAGTCTGAACGCCCTTGCCTCTCTCCTTACACTCTCTGATAATACCAGAAGCAGCAACATCTCTTGTCTCAAGTGGATGCATGAATACTTCGCCTTCTCTGTTTACGAACATAGCGCCCATAGAACGAACCTTCTCTGTAACGAGTGCACCGTAAATCTGAGCTGGGAATGCAACACCTGTTGGATGATACTGTAATGTATCCTGGTATAATAATGGAGCACCTGCACGGTATGCAAGAACAAGACCGTCAGCTGTAGCACC
>JAFQVJ010000009.1 GCA_017408025.1 Lachnospiraceae bacterium | reverse complement strand
ACGCATTGAGAGGTTTCGTGAACTTTCTTAACGCCCTTTTTCGAATAAGTAGTTCGTCTTTTATGAAGGCAGACAATAGCTACAGCTGTGTGCCATAGTAAGACATACCTGAAAAAATTGCTATTTTCTTGCAGGTTCGCCAAGAAAACTTTATTATAGCCCCGCTAATCAAACTCACTCGCTCGCCCCATTGAAATTCGGGGGCGAGCTCATTCAGACAGTGATTATGCGGGGCTAGGTTATTCTCGCCTGAACCTGCTAAGAAAATCACGCAATTTTTTCAATGGTATGTTCTTACTATGGCACACCGCCTGTAGCAATATTGTCTGACATATAAAAGACGAACTGTATAAACTCTTCGAAAAAGGGCGTTTAGAAAGTTCCGAGTTCTCGAAGCAAGTGTTTTTTAATATGCACAGATAATCGGTGTAGAGGATAATTAAAGCTTTGAGGGCATAAAAAGGAAGATTGCAGTCTCCGCGATAACGAGGATACACAATCTTCCTATAATATGAATTGTGGTGTTAAAAGTGCGACAGTCTCTTGTGGGGAGCATGTTTTTTGTCAGGAATTAGTATGCGCTCGAAGATTAGTCCGGCGACTATCCATACTGGTGCGAAATCCAAGCGTATGACTCCTTTTATATTGCTTTTGGCGTCGCTGTAATCCCATGGGCAGATATTGTGTTTTTTGAGGAAGGTGCCACTTAAAAATTCAAAGATGAAAAAGCCTATGGAGTAGATTACACCTCGTGCAAATGTTGGCAACCACTTGATGAAGTTATAAAAAGGGTAAATTAGGGCTGCCATACTGTAAATAGGGAACATCCATATGGATGTTTGTCCCATCAACTTAAATTCCCGGTGGCGGAAAGCGTTAAATGCGGTAAATATAATTTCCATACACCAACCGGTAAGACCGCAAATTAAAAATTTTTTTCTCATGTTGTAATTATGAGCAGATATGGTATTAAATATTCTGAAAGTAATAAAATAGTAACTGAATATATACAGTTGTGAATAGATATATGGTAGATTAACGGATGATAATGAAAAGCAGCTTAGCCGTTTTATTGTGGCGAGAAAAAGCCCAGTTCCTTATCTTTTAATAAATGGAACGGGGCTTTTTTACTATATATGTTATTTTTCTACTTTGATGCAATCTGATGTTAAATCAACTGTTATTGCTGGGCGGATGCCAAAATCCTCAACAGAAACAATATATGGGTAGTAAAGATCAGGAGTGTTTTCGCCGTAGCTGACAGCGTAACATTCTGATGATTTACCATCTACAGGGTCTCGTAACCACCACAAACATGTATCAGTATGATAATATTCAAGGCAATATTCACGGTACCAAGGTGATTCGTTTTTGTCGATAGCTTCGCCGGTAGGGGTTACATAGAGAGGAACTTTTGCGTCTTTAAGCCATTGAAGTTCATCTATTGATAAGAGGAATACGCGATCTGTTGTTGTAATTATGTCTTCATCAGAAAGGGCGTTTCCCTTTGTTTCAATAGTGGTTTCTTTGATGGCAGCTAATTCTTCGTCGCTAAAGTTATATAAAAATCCAGGCTCTGAGTTGTAACCATTTTTATTGTCGGACATTGCATTGGCTATAGGACGTTGTCCTTCATACTCTACGTAATCACGGTCTGAGTTAAGCCATGCTCTAATAGTAGAGGATGACCATGAACTATTTCCCCAAACATATGATTGCAATTCAAAGTCAGTTGCAAGTACTTCTGAGTCTGAACCAATATAGTTTGTCTTACCATCAGAGTGACAATTTCCGCTTTCAGCAGCAGAAAATGCCTTGAAGCTTAAAAGGTTTCTAGATATAAGAACCGCCTCAGTGCCATCCTCTGATATCTTGATAACCTTCCAATATATATCAGCATCATTATAGTTTCCGAAAACAACAGTATCTCCTAATTTGATGTCATAGTTTGAAGCGTTATTATTCTCGGTAGTATTTTCTTTTGTAGAATCTTCCTTGGAATCTGTTTTATTATCATCCGTTGTTGTGTTATTTACAACCTGACTACCTTTTTCTGTAGTGTTGGTGGTGTCATTTTCTTTATCAGAGCTTGATAATATTATAAAAAGCGACGCTATCAATGCTATAGCACCTGTAGCAGCAACACCTATAACTAAAGGAAGTTTTTTTGATTTGCGTTTTTTTACGTCCAGTGGAGCGGCTGCAAATATAGCAGTTGAAGTGTTATTTTTTAAATCTTCAATGCATTTAAGCAAATGTTCATGATTGCCTTTTTCTGCATTGAGCCATTGATGTGTCATAAGGAAATATTCCATAGATTTAGAGAGTGTAACCTCTTCAAGCTTGTACACAATGATAGGTATTGATTTGCTTACAGCTCGCTCTATTTCTCTTAAGACATGAGGTGAATTGTTAATCTCCTTAGATAATACAAGAAGCATTGCATCAGAACGGTCTATTCCATCTAATATCTCAGCAGCGTATTCATAGCCAGAACGGATATTTCTAGGAGCAATAAAACACTGTGAACCATTTGATTCCATAACGTTGCACAATTCCTGTGCGATATCAGCATTCTTCGAAGAATGGGATATAAATATATACATTAAAGTACCCTGCCTTTCATCATTTGTTCGCATGTTGCTTAGAATAATAAGTAATTGTATCAAAATTTTACCTGAAAGTAAATTAGTAAAAATTTATGATTTCGTATTTTCTATTGAAATTAACTGTCATTTTACTTACAATCTTATATAGTGTTACGATAGTGATATGTTCTCTGAACAGGTATCGGAGGTTGTTAGCAGGTTATTGAAGAGAGTAGAGATGACAACTGACAAGTTTGCTAATAGTAAGGCTGCTTTGGACAATTCTAGGGCTGCTATGGAGGGATTAAACAAGAGCTTTGAGAAATCAAAGGGCAGCTGAGGCTATTATGGAGGCACTGGATATATACAGAGGCAATATTAGCAGAGTAATCGATTTCTATGCTGAAGAACTTTCCTATACAACAAAAATAGAAGGGGAATCTCCCCCTTCTTATTTTATCTCTTCATAGCGGTTCCAAATTTTGTCAGAACCACAAACGTGTTTTGAACCATCAGAATCAGTAACGATATAATCACCTTCACCTATAAAGGTATAACCACGCCTGTTTTTGATATAAGGACACACAATGGTTCCATCAGGTTGTGTAGTCTTTATAAGGAAATCGGTTACAATCCAGCCTTGAGTAACAACCTTTGACCATTTTTCAAATCCGTCTTCCATACCTTGACCAGGTTCATATTTTTCCACGTTCGATTCTAAGCTGACTCTTCTACATTTCATAGAAAACACCTCCTCGTACTTTAAATATAACATATATTTTGATATAATGAAATAAAATTTTGAAAATTAAATAAAAATTACAAATATTTGCGAAAATAGCTTATAAGAGAAGAAAGAGGTATATATGAGATATAATAATATCAGAAAGGCAATATTTATAGAGCGTCCCAATCGTTTTATAGCATATGCTAAGCTTGACGGAGAGATTGTTAAGTGTCATGTGAAAAATACAGGACGTTGTAAGGAACTGCTTATACCGGAGAAAACAGAAGTATATCTGGAGGATCACGGAGATATGGCTTCAAGAAAAACAAGGTATTCATTGGTAAAGGTAGTGAAGAACGGAAGAATCATAAACATGGATTCGCAGGCACCAAATCAAATAGCAACGGATTGGCTGTGCGGTGGTGGATTGTACAAAGATATATCCCTAGTAAAAAGAGAAAAGACTTATGGTAAATCACGATTTGATATATACTACGAACGAGGTGAAGGGGGAAAGGGATTTATAGAGGTAAAGGGAGTTACATTGGAAGAAGATAATGTGGCTAGATTTCCAGATGCACCCACAGAGCGAGGAGTAAAGCATATTTATGAATTGATAAAGGCCAAGAAGGATGGATATGAGGTTAATATTCTTTTTGTCATACAGATGAAAGGAATAAAATATTTTGAACCAAATGACAAAACACATGCTGCCTTCGGAGAGGCTCTCCGAGAGGCAAAAAAAGCAGGTGTCAACATTATAGCTATAGACTGCTATGTTACTGAGGAAGAAGTAGTGGCAGGTGATTTTGTGCCAGTTTTACTATAAAATTCGTAAAGCGATAAACATGTTAATACTAGAAACCAAGGAGCTTCATGAATATGGGAACTTGTTTTGACCATGAAGCTTCACTGTGTGTGCCACCCTGTATTATGCGCAGGGTGGCATTAGTGTTTTTGTGTAGAAGGAGCTTAGTGGTTTCAAGCAAAACATCTTTCACACCAGCATGATTGTTAAGTTCCTTGCTGCCATAGTCCAGATATATGCATGTTTCTTGATTCATTTTTGATTTGTTTATCATGTCGTAGAGTTTTTCAGGCGCTATCCAAAGGCTTGGAGATAAGCATATAGCGTGGTTAAAAAATTTATTATATGCTGTGACACCGTAGAGTGACATGAGACCTCCCATAGATGAGCCACAGATAAAAGTATTTTTTCTGTCCTTCTGTGTTCTTAGTTTTTTATCTACCATAGGCTTAAAAGTACCAGTGAGCCAGTCCATGTAAATTTTACCTGATGAGTGGATATTGCCTATAGGTTCATATGAAAAGTCAAAAGGTGTATATTCAGATAATCTGGAATGACCATTGTGGTTACATTCTAAGGCTATGATAATAATGTCCGCAGGGTTATGCTGCAAATAATCGGCCATACCCCATGATGTTCCATAGGTTGCGTCCTCATCGAAGAAAACATTGTGACCATCAAACATATACATGACAGGATAGTGCTTATCAATGTCATTGTTATATGTGTCAGGAAGGTAAATGTACCCTTTGCGCTCCAAATTGTCAGTAAGCTGTGGTATAGTGATGCTGAATGTATGAATCATGTAATTACCTCCTCTTATGGTATTCAGAAATAATGTAAAAAATAGTATATATAGATTATAGAGTATATTTATAGGGCATACAAGGGTAAAATCGGGATAACTAAGAAATTTGTACACGCATTGTTATTTCTTGACGAAGTAGGTTAATTAAACTATAATTAGAAACAGTGTTAAAATAGATTTTTAAATGATGAACCGGGAGGCTGCAATGAAAATAATTGTAGTAGGCTGTGGTAGAGTTGGATATGTACTTACAGAACAGCTTAACAAGGAAGGACATGATGTAACAGTAATAGACAAGGACGAGGAGAAAATTCAAAGAATATCGTCTAGTATGGATGTGTATGGCATCAGTGGAAATGGTACAAGTCATAACGTACAGATGGAAGCTGGTATAAAGGAAGCGGATCTTTTAATATCTGTAACAGATAGTGATGAGATAAACATGCTCTGTTGTCTTATTGCAAAAAAAACAGGTAATTGCCAGACAATAGCCAGAATAAGAAAACCAGAGTATTATGAAGAAGTTAGTTTTTTGAAGGAAGAGCTTGGCCTTTCTATGACTATCAATCCAGAGATGACAGCTGCGGCGGAAATGTCCAGACTTATACAATATCCATCAGCATTAGAAGTGGAAACCTTTGTAAAGGGAAGAGTTACACTTATTAAGGTTGCAGTTACGGAGAATTCACCACTTGATGGACTTGTCCTGAGAGATATTAGTAAGGTCATCAGCAACAGAGTGCTGGTATGTATCGTCAAGCGAGGAAATGATATAGTTATACCAGATGGTAATTTCAAGCTTATGGCTGGAGATGGGGTTTCTCTAACATTGCCTGTTGAGGAATCTACAGCCTTTTTCAAGAAAATGGGAATTAAGACATCTCCTATAAAATCAGTAATGATAGCTGGCGGCGGAACTACTTCATATTATCTGGCAAAACAGCTTAGCAAAACAGGTGTGCAGGTAAAGATAATAGAAGAAGACAGAGCATTGTGTGAGCAACTTAGTGAGGCATTACCTAATGCCATGGTTATAAATGGCTCATGCATAGATAAGGATCTTCTATTATCAGAAGGAATCCAGAATATAGACGCATTGGCAGCATTGACACCTATAGATGAAGAAAATATAATGTTGACCTTATATGCGAAGAGAATTGCAGATTGTAAGACAATGACTAAGATGGACAAGCTTAACTTTGATGAGGTCACAGACGATCTTAATCTCGACACTGTTGTATCGGTTAAGGCTATTACGACGGCTTATATTATAAGATATGTCAGAGCAATGCAGAATTCCTATGGAAGTAATGTTCAAACTTTGCATCGTTTAAGTGAGGGAAAGGTAGAAGCTTTGGAATTTAGAATTACAGATAAAGCAAAGGTAGTGGGAAAGACCTTGTTTGATCTGCAACTAAAGAAAAATCTGCTCATATGTTGTATATCGAGAGAGGGAAAAATCATTACTCCATCAGGTCGTGATGAGTTAAAACCGGGCGATGGTGTTATCGTAGTAACAACAAATTTGGGTCTTGATGATATAGACGATATTCTAGCATAAGATAATGGGAGCATGGAAATGACATGAATTATAAGATTGTATTTTACATATTAGGCAAGGTTATGATGTTCCTTGCATTATTTTTATTACTGCCATGTATAGTGGCGGTTATATATCATGAGGAGGCAGGAATATATTTTGCTGTTACAGCTGTGGTAAGTTTTTTGATAGGATTTATAATGTCGCGAAAGAAACCTGGAAACAAAAACTTTTTTGCTAGGGAGGGCTTTGTAGTGGTTGCCCTTAGCTGGATAGTGATGAGTATCCTTGGTGCAATACCGTTTTGCGCAAGTGGTGAGATATCAAATCCGGTAGATGCGCTTTTTGAGATGGTGTCAGGTTTTACAACTACAGGTGCCAGTATAGTTCCTGTGGTGGAAAATTTGTCAAAATGCATTCTTTTTTGGAGAAGCTTTTCTCACTGGATAGGAGGTATGGGAGTAATTGTTTTCATTTTAGCTATCCTTCCAATGGCAGGAGCTGGCAATATGCATCTTCTGAGGGCTGAAAGCTCAGGCACTAATGTTGGCAAGCTTGTGCCTAAAATGAAGGCGACAGCAGCTATTTTATATGTCATATACATGGGTATGACGTTGATTATGCTCATAGCTCTTGCTTTATCAGGTATGCCGTTATTTGAAAATATATGTACTACCTTTGGTACAGCAGGAACAGGTGGTTTTGGAGTCGTATCGGATAGTGCCGCAAGCTTCACACCAGCACAACAGTGGATTATAACTATATTTATGTTTTTGTTTGGTGTAAACTTTAGCTTTTACTATTTGATTATTTTTAAGAAGTTTAGTCAAGCGTTTAAGCTGGAAGAAGTTAAATGGTATCTTATAGTATATCTTGGTGTTGTGGCGCTTATTGCCATAAATGTAATAAGTACTATAGGCAATACAATGGGAGGTACCTCTGATACTGTGCGGCATGCAGCTTTTCAGGTGTCATCCATTATGACAACCACTGGATATAGTACATTGGATTATGAGATGTGGCCAGAATTTTCAAAGGGCTTGCTTATATTGGTAATGTTTACAGGCTCATGTGCTGGTAGCACGGCTGGTGGTATAAAGATAAGTCGTTTTATTATAGCTGCAAAGGGAATGGCTAAAAATATAAAACAGCTGATTCATCCACAGCGAGTGAAAATAACAAAGTTGGATGACAAACCTCTTTCGGATGAGACAATAAAGAATGTAAACAACTATTTTCTTGTATATATAGCTATATATGTGGTATCTATGCTTATAGTATCTCTTGACAAGTTCGGTTTTGAGACTAACTTCACAGCAGTAGCGGCCACACTGAATAATATAGGTCCAGGATTGGGCGCAGCAGGTCCAACAGAGAGTTTTGCTGATTTTTCTATAGTTTCAAAGCTTGTTTTTTCATTTGATATGCTTATAGGAAGATTAGAGATATTCCCGATATTACTTTTGTTTATGCCATCTACATGGAAAAACAAGTAAATATATAAATTCAAGAAAGGATGATATAAAGATGGGTAAAGATGTTATCGTGGCATGCGATTTTAGTAGCAAGAAAGAAGTTATAGATTTTCTTTCTAAATTTAAAGACGAAAAGCCATATGTAAAAATAGGCATGGAGCTTTTCTATGCTGAAGGTCCGGATATTGTTAGAGAGATTAAGAAGATGGGACATAAGATTTTCCTTGATCTTAAGCTTCATGACATTCCAAATACTGTTAAGAAGTCAATGAATGTACTTTCAAACCTTGATGTGGATATGTGCAACCTTCATGCAGCTGGTACAAAGGCGATGATGGAAGCAGCACTTGAGGGTCTTACAAGGCCAGATGGAACAAGACCGCTTCTTATAGCAGTTACTCAGCTTACATCTACAAGTGAGGAGAGAATGAGAGAGGATCTCTTAATTGACAAACCAATCGACCAAGTTGTTATGCACTATGCCAAGAATGCAAAGGATTCAGGACTTGATGGTATTGTATGTTCACCACTTGAAGCTGGTAAGGTACATGAGCTTTGTGGAGCAAGCTTTATAACTGTAACACCAGGTGTAAGATTTGCAGACGGTGATATCGGTGATCAGGTGAGAGTTACAACACCAGCAAAGGCTAAGGAAATCGGTTCTGACTATATAGTTGTGGGCAGACCTATAACAGCGGCAGAAGATCCTGTGGCAGCATATAGAAGATGTGTGGCAGAATTCGTAGGTTAATATTCTTATATTAAACAGAATGTCGGATAACACCTATGATCGTTCCTAAGCATGAATATTCAGAGATGTTTTTTAGTTCGACTTCGTTGTTTGCAGCAAATGGAGGTATAAGACGTGGTCTTCCATTCATGACCATATATTTCCTTATATAGGTAATGTTATCCTTTAGGTATAGAGCGGTTTCTTCAGGACGAGGGGACCGCTCTTCTATTGCAAGAATATCATCTTGAAAATATGATGGTATAAGACTATCGCCCAATATTTTTACAGCCAGGCTGGCATTTTTCATATAGTTTGCTGGTATGGATATATATTCATCTCGTTTGCTGTCATAAAGAGCTCCGTTCCCTATATATGCAGAAGGGACAATACAGCGTATAACACGTGTGCTGTTAGTAAATGCAGGTTGCTTTGAAAGTTCATTATCGATAAGAAGCATTGCAAGATTACGCCCGTGAGAATCTAAGCTTCGCCATTTTCTGAGAAGCTCTGTTTCGCTGTCGTCACTGTGAGTTCTGTCGATAAGATTGTCTATGGTACATTCCAGAACATCAGCTATGGAAACCAGAATGTTTATTCCAGGGTTTAAGGTACGACCACTTCGTATAGCTTTGATTGTATCTTCAGAAATATTGGCATCGGCAGCAAGTTCACTTATGGTAAAGCCTCGAAGCTTCATTAAAAATTTTAGTCTCTCCGCAAGGTTATATTGATTATTCATATAATATTCTCCTCGTATAATAACATAAAATTGTCATGTTTTTTTCACAGTCTTATCACATTGAGCCATACTAATTATAATCCAAGAAAAAATAAAAATCAACACAAAAGTGTATAATAATACACTAAATAGTTAAAGTAAAGAATAAAAGTGTATAATAATCCCTTGTTTTGGAAAGATATTATGTTATAATAACCTCTGCAAGACATTTGATAAGGATACATATTGTTGATTTGTTGAAAGTGTGATAGCTTGCAGGGGAAAAGGAAAAGGATGAGATAAAGTGGCTGTTTATCTGTGGTGGATAGACAGCTTCTTTTGACTTTGTACGAGGTGCATGTATATGATAAAAAACATTAAGTATGCAAAATATTATATGGATGTGGAGTTAGATGGAAAAATAGTAAAAATCGATGATGGTTTTACGTCCATTACAGGGTATACATGGGAAGACGTGGTAGAGAATAATATGACTATACTAAGCCTCATCCCTGAACAGAGTAGGGCAGAGTATATGGCGGTTTTATATAAGGCTCAAAGTGATGGGGAAGCATATCTTAACCATGAGATTTTATGCAAGAATGGAACGATCATTGCTGTAAATTGCTTTGGTGAGGTTTATAAGGATGAGAATACGGGACATAATTATACAAAGATACTTATTGTAGATGTTACGGAACAAGAAAAAGCTGTCAATGAGTTAAGTGAAAAAGAGGAACAGCTTGCTAAGCAGATGGAGAAAATAAAATTCTTAACTGAAAATGCACAGGAAATATTTGTTGATTATGATATTCAGAGGGATTATTTCGAAATATCTCGTTTTATAAATGGAGAATATGAAATATTCTATTCAAAAGACAACTATTTTAACGCGCCAGAAATTACTATTCATGATGATGATTTTTTGAAAGTGTGTGAAGCGTTTTTGGTGGTCAAGGACAAAAAACAGAAGCAAATTGTAGATTTTAGAAGTAAACTTTTTTTAGGAACCTACAATTGGTATCGTATGGTTTATACTAAATATATTAATCCCAAAACTGGTAAGAGCCATATTATCGGAAGAGTTAGAGATATTAACGATGAAAAGCTGGAGAGTCTTTTGTTGAAAAAGGATGTAGATACTGATCAGCTTACAGGTATATACAATAGAACAGCAACAGAGAAAAGAATCAATGATATATTATCAGCTGAAGAAAAGCGTAATAATCACACAATGCTTCTTATAGATATAGATCATTTTAAATATGTCAATGATACACTGGGATATAGTGAAGGAGATATGATACTTGAGAAAATAGGTACGCTTTTGTCAAATATGTATAGACAAGATTTTGATGTATTAGGTCGAGTTGATGGAGATGTTTTTGTAGCGTTTGTAAGAAATACTTCGGATGTATTCTATATCGAAAGTCAGTGCAAGGAAATGTGCGAAAGACTACAAAGGGAGTGCTCACCATCTGACGATTCATTGAAGATTACGGTGAGTATAGGCATAGCACTTAGCGATAGCAAGTGTGATACGTTTAAAAAATTATATAAAAAGGCCGATAAGGCGTTGCAAAGACAGATAAATAAAGGAAGAAACGGATACAGTTTTTAATTACGATTGATTTTAAATGTATCCGTTTTCTTTGTCTCTCTTCTCATTGAAACGGAAGGTAAAATATGTTAATATTACAGTATATATTTTTATGGTTTAGATAGAAAGGCGAATAATGAATAAGAATATTAGTGAAAAATTAGGAATAGATGTATATACCCTTGACAATGGGCTTAGAGTTGTGTTTGAACAGAATAGGCATCTCAACTCCGTAACTGCTGGGGTGTGGATTAAGGTTGGTTCCAGAGATGAAAATGAAATAAACAATGGTATAGCACATATGATAGAACATATGCTGTTTAAAGGAACGAAAAATATGACCTCTGAGCAGCTGGCTGTTAGAACGGCAATAATAGGTGGCGAACTTAATGCGTACACAAGCAAGGAAAATACAGAGGTTTATTGTAGGACATTGCCATCGTGTCTCAGGGAAGCTATTGATATATTGGGAGATATGGTATGCCATTCGCTTCTTAATGAAGAAGAATTGGAGAAGGAAAAGGGTGTTGTGTGCGAAGAGATAGATATGTATAAGGATTCTCCAGAGGATAGTGTTCACGAAATACTTCAGAAGAAAGTGTGGAAGAAACATCCTTTGGGATATCTTATATCTGGAAAGAAGAAAAATGTCAGAGCATTGACATCACAGCACTTAAAAGAATTTAAGAATAAATATTATGTTGCTGACAATATGGTGGTTTCTGTAGCAGGCAATTTTAATAAAAGAGAAACACTTCAGTGGATAAAGAATGCATTCATAGATATACCATCAAGTGGTAATATGGAAAAAGATTATATTGCAAGAATAGGCTCGCCAGTATACACTAAGACATCATTTTCAAAAGAGAAAGACATAGAACAGCTACATATTAATTTTGCATTTGAATCCCCATCATTTATGGAGGATGAAAGATACACAGCAGCCATACTTAATGCCATACTTGGCGGAGATGTAAACTCACGTTTATTTCAGGGCATTAGGGAAAAATATGGATTGACATACTCAGTGTATTCCTATGGCAGCATTTTTTCAGATGTTGGTTTAATGCATATATATTCAGCTATGAATCCGCAACAGTATGGAAAGGTATATGAATTGATTGAGGATATTATACTGAATCTCAGACAGAAGGGCATAACTTCCAACGAACTGGAAAATGCGAAGAAACAGACCATAGTCGAGATGACTTTGAATAGAGACAGCACAACATCACTTATGAGTGCCAATGCTAAGAATGTCATGTATGGCATTCCAATGAATCCATTTGAAGATAGGGTTGGAATGATAAATAATGTAAAACGTAAGGATGTAAATGAGCTTATTGACATGTATTTATCAATTGATAATATGAGCATGGGATTTATAGGATCAATAAAATGAAATCCAAGGTTGAAGTCAATGGCATAATATGTTAAAATGAAGTTTAGGCATTTAAGGAGGTACAGACATATGTCGGATAAGAGAATGTTAGGAACTGTATGTATACAAGGAGGGTATTCTCCGAAAAATGGTGAAGCAAGAGTGCTGCCGATTTATCAGAGTACTACCTTTAAATATGAAACAAGCGATCAGATGGGAAGATTGTTTGATCTTGAAGAATCGGGATATTTTTATACAAGACTTCAGAATCCAACAAATGATGCTGTGGCTGCAAAAATTGCAGAACTTGAAGGTGGTGTTGGAGCAATGCTAACATCATCAGGTCAGGCAGCAAATTTTTATGCAATTTTCAATATATGCGAGCAGGGTGGTCACGTTGTGGCTTCTGCGCCAATCTATGGTGGAACATTTAATTTGTTTAATGTGACACTGAGAAAGCTTGGTCTTGATTTTACATTTGTTGATCCAGATGCACCAGAGGAAGAGATTGCAAAGGCATTTAAACCAAATACAAAGGCGGTATTTGCTGAGACAATTTCAAATCCGGCACTTGTAGTTCTGGATATAGAGAAGTTTGCAAGACTTGCACATTCCCATGGTGTGCCTCTTGTCATAGACAATACGTTTGCAACACCTATTAACTGTAGACCATTTGAGTGGGGAGCAGATATAGTTACTCATTCTACAACAAAGTACATGGATGGTCATGCTATGGCAGTGGGTGGCTGTGTCGTTGACAGCGGTAATTTTGATTGGGACGCACATGCTGATAAGTTCCCAGGACTTACAACTCCTGATGAGTCTTATCATGGCATTGTATATACACAGAAATTTGGTAAAGCAGCGTACATTACAAAGGCTACAGTTCAGTTGATGAGAGATTTGGGATCTATACAGTCTCCACAGAATGCATTTCTTACAAATGTTGGTCTTGAAACTCTTCATTTGAGAGTAAAGAGACATTGCGAGAATGCACAAAAGGTTGCTGAATATTTGAAGGCAAATGATAAGGTTTCATGGGTTAGATACTCTGGTTTACCAGGTGATGATTACTATGAGGTTGCCCAGAAGTATCTTCCAAATGGAAGCTGTGGTGTGATTTCGTTTGGACTGAAAGCGGGTAGAGATGCTTGCAAGAGGTTTATGGATAATCTTAAACTAGCTGCAATAGTTACTCATGTGGCAGATTCACGTACATCAGTACTTCATCCTGCCAGCCATACACATAGACAGTTAACAGATGAGCAGCTTGTGGAAGCTGGTGTTAAACCAGAACTTATCAGATTGAGCGTAGGTATTGAGGATGTTGAAGATATCATTGCAGATATCGAACAGGCACTTAATGCATAGATGATTTTTATTACAAGGAGGATGAAATGAGGTTTAGACCATGTATTGACATTCATAATGGATGTGTTAAGCAAATTGTTGGGGGAAGCTTACGTGATACAGGTGATAAGGCAAAAGAAAATTTTGTCGCAGAACAGGATGCAGCGTATTACGCAAGCATGTACAAGAAACTGGGCTTGTCAGGAGGTCATATAATTCTTCTTAATGATGTCTCATCTCCATACTATGATGTGACAAAGGAACAAGCACTTTTTGCTCTTGAAGCATTTCGTGGGGGAATGCAGGTAGGAGGAGGCATTAATCCTAAGAATGCAATAGGATATCTTAATGAAGGAGCAACACATGTAATAGTTACATCATATGTTTTTCATGATGGAATTATTAATATGGATAATCTGAGATTTTTGAATAACAAAATAGGAAGTGAGCATATAGTTCTGGATTTGAGCTGTAAAAAGCAGGGCGATAAGTATTATGTAGCTACTGACAGATGGCAGAAGCTCACAGAGGTAGAAGTTAATGAAAAGCTTTTCTACGACTTGGAAAATTATTGTGACGAGTTTTTGATTCATGCGGTAGATGTTGAAGGAAAAGCACAAGGAATTGACGAAGAAGTAGTACAGATGCTGGGTAATCTTGAAGGCATGAAGGTGACATATGCAGGAGGAATAGGAAGCTTTTCTGACCTTGATAAATTAAAGGATTTGGGACAGAATAAGATGGATTTCACTGTTGGAAGTGCCCTTGATATATTTGGTGGGTCTATGAGCTTTGAAAAAGTGTGTAGCTATAAATAACTAAAATAATTGAAAATTGCAGGCTTATATTGTATAAATATTATGAGGTGACGTATGGGTGGTCATGTTAATTTTGTCTACGATTTAGGTGACGAAGAGAATCCAGATGAATTGAAACATTTTCTATTTCTTGAGAGTGTTCGCATCAGTCAGGAAAAGCAAGAGCTGGCTGATGAAAAGAGAAGGTTTGAACAGGAGAAAAAGAGGCTTATTAGAGAGAAGGACCTTTTTGAAAAACAATGGAAAATAGTTGAAAGAGAACTTCGTAAAATCGGTAATGACAGAGATAATATTGCGAGGGATAAAGCGTATATAGAGAGGGAAAAGGCTAATCTTAAAAGGATGCAACAACAGCAAAAAATGCAAGCTTCGAATGTTGTTGTGAAATCTGGAACTTTTTTTGCAGGTGTCGTTGGATCGGCGGGACTGCGAAAAAGGTACAGAGATTTGCTGAAAATATACCATCCGGATAATGGCAATGGTGATTCAGCGACCCTTCTTGCTATAAACAAGGAATATGAAGTAATAAAAAAACAATTTGGAATCAATTGATGGAGGATGACAATGAGCAAGATAACTATTCCAAAAGACTATAAGTCAGCATTAAATTTGCATGATACTCAGATAGGAATCAAAACAGTTAAGGATTTCTTTCAGAATATATTGGCGGAGAATCTTAATTTATTAAGAGTATCAGCACCTCTTTTTGTTACACCAGAATCAGGCCTTAATGATAATTTAAATGGCATCGAGCGCCCTGTGTCTTTTGGTATTAAAGAACAGAATGAGTATGAAGTTGAAATCGTACAGTCATTGGCTAAGTGGAAGAGATATGCACTAAAGAAGTATGGTTTCAAAGAAGGTGAAGGCCTCTATACAGATATGAATGCCATAAGACGTGACGAGGAGACAGACAATATTCATTCAATATTTGTTGATCAATGGGATTGGGAGAAAATTATAAGCAAGGAAGATAGAACAGAAGAAACTCTGAAAGAGGTTGCCAGAAAGGTATATGATGCTCTGCGTAAGACTGAGAAATATATGTCTATCAGATATGATTACATAAAGGAAATTCTTCCTGAGGAAATATTCTTTGTGACAACAGATGAGCTTGTAGAGATGTTCCCAGACCAGACTCCGGAGGAGAGAGAGTATTACATAGCCAAGGCAAAAGGTGCTGTGTGTATTATGAAGATTGGCGATGTTATGGAAAATGGTGAGGTGCATAGTAAGAGAGCCCCTGACTATGATGATTGGTCACTGAATGCGGATATAGTTGTTTATTATCCTGTTCTTGATATAGCTCTTGAGTTGTCATCTATGGGTGTCAGAGTAGATGAAAAGGCACTTGAAGAGCAACTTGAGAAAGCTGGATGTACAGACAGAAGGGAATTAGCATTCCAGAAAGCTATCTTAAATAAGGAGCTTCCATACACAATAGGTGGTGGTATCGGTCAGTCAAGAATATGCATGTTCTTCCTTAGAAAGGCTCATATCGGTGAGGTTCAGTCTTCTATATGGCCAAAAGAGATACAAGAAAAAGCTGCAGATAATGGTATTCTCTTCTTATAATGTCTTTGACAAAAATATAAGAGTTAGATATAATAGGGTTGTGTGAGATGCTCACACAACCCTATTTACTATATAGGAAAGTTATTTGAACTTCCATATATAATAAAACATTAAGCGATTTATTCTTTATTTTCGGGTGAAAGCAAATCTGCTTTGGAAATCCCTATTTATGTAATGAACCTTGACAACTAAATATGGTCATATTCTGCGTTGAGTTAAGGAGGAAAAATGTATAGTAAAGTATATAGTACTGCGCTTCGTGGTGTGTCTATGGAGATAGTGAGTGTAGAAACAGACGTAAGTGACGGTTTACCAAGTTTTGAAATGGTGGGATTGCTGAACTCTGAAGTGAGAGAAGCGAAAGAGAGGGTGCGTTCGGCTATTAAAAATACGGGATATTTGTTGCCACCTAAGAGAATTACTGTAAGTCTGTCACCTGCTGATATAAGAAAGGAGGGCAGCTACTTTGATCTGCCGATAGCAGTAGGAATATTGGGTTCTCTTGGACTTATTAATCTTAAGTATTATGAAGAGGATATCCTAATAGCAGGAGAGTTAAGTCTTAGCGGTGAGGTGCTTAGTATGAATGGTGTTCTGCCTATGATTTTAGCAGCCAGGGAAAAAGGAATACGAAGATTTATTATTCCTAAGAAAAATGCGCATGAGGGAGCAATTGTAGATGATATTGAAATATATGGTGTTAATAATCTGAGGGAGGTAGTAGATTTTCTTAATGGAGGTCAGATTAAAGCTGTAGAATACGTGGATTTTGAGAAAATGTATGAGGAATATTTTGATGGAGAAGATAGAGATGGTGATTTTTCTGAGATAAATGGCCAGGAAGTTGTTAAAAGGGCTGCGGAAGTGGCTGTGGCAGGCATGCATCATCTACTTCTTGTAGGAAGTCCAGGGTCAGGAAAATCTATGATAGCAAAGCGCATAGCAGGAATATTGCCAAAGCCTGATATGGAAGAATGTATGGAGATAACTAAGATACATAGTATAGCAGGTAAACTGGATGGTAAAGCAGTGAAGATGACCAGACCATTTCGTGCACCACATCATACTACTACAGACAGGGCGCTCATCGGAGGTGGGAATAATCCGAAACCAGGGGAAATAACACTGGCTCATAAGGGTGTGCTTTTTCTTGATGAGCTTGCTGAATTCAAGAGAGATGTAATTGATGCCCTTAGGCAACCTTTAGAGGATGGATATGTATCTATAAGCAGGGTAGGAGGGGCATATGTATTTCCGGCAAATGTAATGCTTGTGGCAGCTACCAATCCGTGCAAATGCGGTTATTATCCGGACAGAAATAGATGCAATTGCAGTGAAATTCAGGTGAAGAATTATATAGGTAAAATCAGTGGTCCTATATTGGATAGAATAGATATCTGTGTAAATACACCATCAGTTGCAATGGAAGAGTTAGGCAGAAAAGGTGGTGAGTCATCAAAAGATATAAGAGAAAGAGTTGAGCATGCAAGAAAATGTCAGATAGAAAGATATAAGAATGAAAAATATAAATTTAATAGCGAAATACCATCTTCTCATATGGAAAAATATTGCTACTTGGGTGTTGAAGAAAAGAAATTGATGGATATGGCATACAATACTTTTGGATTAAGTGTGAGGGCGTATTACAAAATACTACGTGTGGCAAGAACTATAGCAGATCTGGAAGATGAGGAGTATATAAAGGAAAGTCACATAGCAGAAGCTATTGGCTACCGCACAGAATTGATATAGAGGAGGATGATAGGAATATGGATTTTGAGAAAGACAAGTACTGGCTATGGATGACTCATGTAAAGGAAATGTGGACTGGTAAGGCAAGAAAGGTCTTAAATAGTTTCGATTCTCCGGAAGAGTTATACATGGCTAAACAGCAGGAGCTAGAAAAAACAGGAATATTTACGGACGCAGACATTTATAATATTATGGCGGCAAAACAGATGGATATGGAAAATGTGTGGCATAATCTATCAAAGAAAAATATAAGATTTACCCACGTTGGACATAGTGGATACCCTGAAAAGCTGCTCTTATATGGAGATAAACCTTTGTGGCTGTTTTATAAAGGTACTTTACCTGGAAATGAAGAAAAGCTAGCTGGAATGGTTGGGGCAAGGAACTGTAGTCGATATGGAGTGGCAATGGCAGAGAAAATAAGTAGGCAGTTAGGTGGGTATGGCGTGGGAGTCATAAGCGGAATGGCGCGAGGAATAGATGCTGCGGCACACAGAGGAGCGTTACAGGCTGGGGCTAAAACGTATGCTGTGTTGGGGTGTGGAGTTGATATTTGTTATCCTAGAGAAAATATCGAACTGTACATGGAAATAGTGGCTCATGGAAGTGTGATGTCGGAATATGTTCCGGGGACAGAACCTCTTAGCTGGCAGTTTCCTGAAAGAAATCGTATTATCAGTATGCTTTCTGATGTGGTGGCTGTTGTGGAAGCAAAGAAAAATTCAGGCTCGCTTATTACAACTGATTATGCTCTTCAATATGGAAAAGAAATTTATGCATTGCCGGGCAGGGTTGGAGATGAATTGAGCTGTGGATGTAATGAACTTATAAAATCAGGAGCATCATTGTTGACGGAAGGAGCTGATATGCTGTATGCAATGGGGATATTTGATAATCTAGAAGAGAATAACGAAAAAAATAATTGTAAGATTATACTTGAAAAAGAAAATGAAGTAGTGTATAGTTGTCTCGATTTGTTGCCTAAGAACATAGACGATATAATCAAGAAGACGGGCAAAACTTCTTCGGAAGTGTTCGGCATTCTGACGCAATTGATGATGAAGGGTTTTGTTGTTGAACCTGTAAAAAATCATTATGCAAGAAGAAAATAAGAGTGCTTGGAGGTTAAATTGAATATGGCTAAGTATTTAGTGATTTTAGAGTCGCCTGCAAAGGTTAAAACTGTAAAGAAAATATTAGGTTCAAATTATGAAGTTATAGCTTCTAATGGACATGTAAGAGATTTCCCTAAGAGTACTATGGGAATTGACATAGAAAATGACTATGAGCCGAAGTATATTACTATCAGAGGAAAGGGAGATAAGCTGGCTGAGATAAAGAGATATGTAAAGAAAGCTGATAAAGTATTTCTTGCAACTGACCCTGATAGGGAAGGTGAGGCTATAGCATGGCACCTTAAAACAGCTCTAAAACTTGATGATAAAAAAATGGCACGTATTACATTTAACGAAATTACAAAGAATGCTGTCAAGGAATCGCTGAAAAATGCAAGAGATATTGATATGGACCTTGTAGATGCTCAACAGGCGAGAAGAACTGTTGATAGAATGGTTGGTTACAGTATAAGTCCGGTACTGTGGGCGAAAGTTAAGAGAGGCTTGAGTGCTGGACGTGTTCAGTCAGTGGCCCTCCGTATGATATGTGACAGAGAAGATGAGATTAATTCATTTATTCCAGAAGAATACTGGACTCTTGATGCAGAATTGAATGTTCAGGGAGAAAAGAAACCTCTTGTGGCTAAATTCCATGGTGATAAGAATGGAAAGATGAATATAGAGAGTGAAGATAAGTTAAAGGATATTCTTGGTAAGCTTGAGAAAGCGGATTTTAAGGTTGAAGAGATAAAGAATGGTGAGAGAATGAAAAAGTCGCCGTTACCATTTACAACTAGTACATTGCAGCAGGAAGCCTCTAAGGCACTTAACTTCTCAACGCAAAAAACTATGCGCCTTGCGCAACAGCTATATGAAGGTGTGGAGATAAAAGGATATGGAAGTATAGGTCTTATAACATACCTTCGTACAGATTCTACGCGTATATCAGAAGAAGCAGATCATATGGCGAGAGAGTTTATTGCGGAAAATTACGGCGAGAAATATGTGGCTGTATCAGAGAATACTAAGAAAAATTCCAATAAAATTCAGGACGCCCATGAAGCTATCAGACCGACTGTCATAGAGCTCACACCAGCCGTGGTGAAGGAACAGTTAACAAGGGATTTGTTTAGACTTTATCAACTTATATGGAAGAGATTTACTGCAAGTCGCATGGAGAATGCGAAATATGAAACCACATCTGTAAAAATTGGTGCAGCAGGTTATACATTTACAGTTGCAACATCGAAAATTGCATTTGATGGTTTTATGTCTGTCTATGCTGAAGCTGACGAGGAGAAAGAGGCGGCAAACGTACTTTTGAATAAGATTACAAAGGATTCAAAGCTCTCCCTCGATAAGTTTGAGACAAAGCAACATTTTACACAACCACCAGCTCATTTTACAGAGGCAGCTCTTGTAAAGGCTCTTGAGGAGCAGGGAATAGGTAGACCAAGTACTTATGCGCCAACTATCACAACTATTATCGCAAGAAGATATGTTGCAAAGGAAGATAAGAATCTTTATGTGACAGAATTGGGAGAAGCGGTTAATCAGATAATGAAAGAAGCTTTTGCAGTTATTGTTGATTCAAGTTTTACTGCTAATCTGGAATCTCTTCTGGATATGGTTGAAGATGGAAAGGTTCAGTGGAAGACAGTTATAAGAAACTTTTATCCTGATCTTGCGGAAGCTGTCAAAAACGCAGAAGAAGAGCTTGAAAAGGTTGAAATTCGTGATGAAGAGACGGATGTAGTATGTGAAGAATGTGGAAGGAATATGGTTATAAAATATGGTCCCCATGGTAAATTTTTGGCATGTCCGGGATTCCCAGATTGTAGAAATACCAAGCCATATTATGAAAAGATAGGTGTTGCTTGTCCACAATGCGGTGAAGATATTGTTATAAGAAAAACTAAAAAAGGAAGAAAATATTTTGGGTGTATTAACAATCCGGAATGTGAGTTTATGTCATGGCAGAAACCAGTTGAAAAGAAATGTCCGAACTGTGGCAAATACATGGTACAGAAAGGAAATAAGCTGGTATGTAGCGATGAACAGTGTGGCTACATTGAATAACGTTTCTTGTTTTATGACTCTTTTTGAAATAATGTGACAATATTGTAAAAATTATTTATTAAACTTAAAAAAAATATATAATTTAACAATTATACAAAAAAAGCCTTGTTGCTTACAAAAAAATGTGTTATATTGTAAATATAATCGTATTTGTAGTAACAAGACTTTTTGTTTAATCGGTAGGAGGCGTGATAGATGAGCGTTGAATTATTGGACAAGACGAGAAAAATCAATAAACTTCTGCATAATAATAATTCTACTAAGGTTGTGTTTAATGATATTTGTCGTGTGTTAAGTGATATTCTTGAGTCGAACATTCTTGTTATCAGCAAGAAAGGTAAGGTTCTTGGATGCGGAAAAAGAAACGAAGTAGATGAGATTAAGGAACTTATAAAAAGCGAAGTTGGCTCTATGATTGACAAGATGTTGAATGAGAGACTTTTGTCCATATTGTCAACAAAAGAGAATGTTAATCTGTCTACGTTGGGATTCAATTCTGAAAATACAAAGAAATTTAAAGTAATTATTGCTCCGATTGATATAGCAGGAGAGAGACTAGGAACGTTGTTTATATACAAATGTGATGAGCAGTACGAGATTGATGACATAATCTTGAGTGAGTATGGTACCACTGTTGTAGGACTTGAGATGATGCGCTCGGTTAACGAGGAGAACGCAGAGGAAGAGAGAAAAATACAGATTGTTCGTTCGGCTATAAGTACATTGTCTTTCTCTGAACTTGAGGCTATAGTGCATATATTTGAAGAACTTGATGGAACAGAGGGGATACTTATAGCTAGTAAAATTGCAGATAGAGTGGGAATAACACGTTCTGTAATTGTCAATGCTCTCAGAAAATTTGAATCTGCTGGAGTGATTGAATCGCGTTCCTCTGGCATGAAGGGAACATATATCAAGGTTATCAATGATGTTGTGTTTGAAGAACTTAAAAAGATTAAAAAAAACTAAATGATATATAAAATGTATTGAGGTTTAAAAGGAATTAAGCCACTCTTATGCGTATGGATACGCAGTAGGGTGGCTTTTTTGTTGTATAGGAAAGTTCTCGAAACTTTCTGTGCTGAAATACACAAGATAAAAACTAGTACTAATTTACTATCGTTTGAAAGCCTTAAAAACCCGCAATATGGTGTTTTTTTGACAAAAAAACTTAAAATAATCTTGCTATTTTTGTACATGTAACCTATAATGTTACTCAGGTAAATTAGGCATAGTGTACTAGGTAAAGGAGATGTTTAAATGATTAATTCGAATGCCTACAATTATATAGACGTTCTTTCGAAAGCAGCAGATTATTCATGGAAGAGAAACGAAATTATCTCAAATAATCTTGCAAATGTAGATACACCAGGATATAAGCGTAAAGATGTGACTTTCGAAAGCTATCTTATGCAGGAACTTACTAGTGGAGATAGTACATCGCTCAGACAGAGAATAAATGATGTGGATTTATCAAATTTAAATTCAACAGTATATACTGATTATTCTGAGTTGTCATATCGCTTGGATGGTAATAATGTTGATATTGATACAGAAAATGTTGAATTTGCATCAAACCAGATTTATTATCAAACTATTATTGATACTATCAATTATCAGTTTGATATGCTTACAGCTGCTATGCAGAGATAATAAGGAGGATAATTATGGCTATATTTACAGCATTTGATATAAACGCATCAGGTATGAGTGCTCAGAGACTACGCTCGGACGTTATTTCGCAAAATCTTGCCAATGTCAATTCTACCAGCTCACAGGGTGGTGGCGCATATCGCAGAAAGACGGTTGTTTTTGCAGAAAAGAACGCTACAGCGTTTAGTGACATTTTGCTGTCGACAGCGGGAACTGTTGGAACGGGCGTGAAGGTTACAAAAGTTATAGAAGATTATGAGACGGCTATGAATATGGTTTATGACCCAGCTCATCCAGATGCAGATGAAAATGGTTATGTTACATATCCAAATGTAAATGTTGTTACTGAGATGACAAACCTAATAGATGCTTCCAGATCCTATGAAGCAAACGTGACAGCTTTTAATGCTTCTAAGACGATGGCGCTAAAGGGGCTTGAAATCGGTAAATAGCAAAAGATAAAAGGTAGGAAGGTTAATTAACTATGATAGATGTAACAACAGGAATATCTACAGTTATTCAGGATATTCAGACTAAAAAGAATAATATGATCAGCACGGGCACAACGCAGGTCAATGAAACGAACAATACATTTTCAGCAATATTTGATCAGATGGTGAATCTTGTAGGAGAAACTGACAGTCTTGCTGCGGAAGCGGAGGCTGCAGAGATTGATTTTTCGTTAGGTAATGCTGAGAGTACAACAGAGGTAACGGTGGCACAGCAGAAGGCGCTGGTGTCTTTACAGTACACAGTAGCTATTAAGAATGCACTTATGGATGCATATCAGGAGATAATGAATATTCAGATATAGTAATGGTATAGATGGATATGGAATAATAACTTAGATATGGAGAAACATCATGGATGAAAAATTAAAGGATATACAGAAGAAAGCTGTTGAATTCTGGAAAAAATATGATAAAAAACAGAAGACGTTGATGATAAGTATAACAGCTGCTGTATTGATAACACTGATAATAATGGCAATTGTGCTGACAAGACCTACATATAAGCTGCTGATAGAATGTGCGGATGCGGTTGAGGCTGCTGATGTAACAGACGCATTGACAGAGGAAGGTATTGAATATACAACTGAAAATGAAGGATTGAATATTTATGTAGAAGAGGAAAATTATACCAATGCTACATATCTTATAGCTCAGGATGGCATAGTTGCCAGAGCTTTTACTTTGGAAGCTTATATGGAAAATGTAGGTTTTTCTACTACAAAAGAAGACAAGGATAGAATGTGGCAAAAGTATCTTGAAGATAATATGCGACTTACGATTGAATCTTTTGATTATGTTAAATCTGCAGATGTAATGTTTACTATTCCAAAGGATACGCTTTCTGTTCTTGAGGATGATGAGGAAACGTATGTAAGTGTTAAACTTCAACTTAAGAATAGCATGCCCAATGGAGCAGCATCGTCTATGGCTCAATTTATAGCAACTGCTGTCGGTAATCCAACAACAAACAATGTAACTATTATAGATAGTACAGGAAATACTTTGTTTCAGGGTTCTTCGAACTATACAGACGGAAGTACATTGTCAGTATCTGCTCAGGATGCTATAAGAAATAGATTTTATAATGAAACTGTAAGTAATGTATATAAGGCGCTTTCTGATACAGGTCTTTTTTCAAATATTTCAGTATCGCCAAATCTGAATATAACATTTGATAAAACAGATGTGGTTGACACCGAATATTATAACCCGGATGAAGTTATAGACAATGAATATACATATACATCTGAGGGGGCTTCTACATCAGGCGGTGTACCAGGTACAGATTCTAATGATGATGATACAACCTATTATATTCAGACAGGCGATGGTACTAATACATCCGTAGAAATTCGTAAGACTGACTACGCTGTAAGTCAGAAAATTACATCTACACAGGGTGAACAGGGTACATGTGACAGAGAAAAATCTACAATCGCAGTTACGGTTAACGATTATATTTACCATAATTATGATCAACTTGAGGAAAAAGGTGCTCTTGATGATATGACATGGGAGGAATACAAAGAGGCTAATTCTACTATTGTTTCCATGGAGATTGATCCTATAATGTACACAATCGTGTCAAAGGCAACAGGTATACCGGAAGAGAATATTACAATTTATGGAACTATTATACCTGTGTTTGAAGAATCGGCAGATGATGGCTCGTTTGTTACTAATATTCTTCCTATAATTATAGCGGTTGTGATTCTCTTATTATTAGGATTTATGGTATGGAGAAGTCTTAGACCTATTGAGGTTAATGAGGTTGAACCAGAGCTTTCGGTTGAAGAATTACTTTCAGCTACAAGAGATAAGCAAGCTCCAGTTGAAGATATTGACCTTGAAGAGAAATCTGAAACTAGAAAAGCTATCGAGAAGTTTGTTGATGAAAATCCTGAGGCGGCAGCATTGCTCCTTAGAAACTGGCTCAATGATGATTGGGAGTAGGATAAGTTATTGGAGGTATAGTGATGTCTAAAAGTTCACAGATGTCAGATGTGTCAGGGGTAACCAAGGCGGCGGTATTGCTTATCGCTCTTGGTCCTGAAAAGTCATCTAAATTATTTAAGCATCTTAAAGAAGATGAAATAGAACAGCTTACGTTGGAAATTGCCAATACAAGAAGTGTTTCGCCGAAGACAAAAGAGGATGTAATGGCGGAGTTTTATCAGGTATGTCTTGCACAGCAGTATATTGCTGAAGGCGGTATTGGATATGCTAAAGAACTTCTTGAACAGGCTCTTGGTGCAGAGAAGGCACAAGATGTTATTAGCAAGCTTACAGCGTCTCTTCAGGTGCGCCCGTTCGAGTTTATCAGAAAGGCCGATCCTGGTCAGTTGTTAAACTTCATTCAGGACGAGCACCCACAGACTATTGCTCTTATACTATCGTACTTGCCAGCGTATCAGGCATCTATGATTGTTTCTTCGTTACCGTTGGAGAAGCAGGCTGATGTTGCTAAACGTATAGCTAAGATGGATAGAACATCTCCGGATGTTATTAAAGAGGTGGAGAGAGTACTTGAGAAGAAACTTTCATCACTGGTAAATCAGGATTACACAATTGTCGGTGGTGTGGATGCCATCGTAGATATCCTGAATACAGTAGACAGAGGAACAGAAAAACATATTATGGAAAATCTGGAAATCGAAGAACCAGAATTGGCAGACGAAATCAGAAAGAAAATGTTCGTATTCGAGGATATTCTTGCTCTGGATTCAAAGACAATACAGAGAGTGCTGCGTGATGTTGATAATAACGATCTTGCTATCGCACTCAAGGGTTCTGGCGAGGAAGTTCAGAATGCAATCTTTAGCAACCTTTCAAAGCGTCTTGCGGCTATGATTAAAGAGGATATGGATTTCATGGGTCCAATTCGTATGAAAGACGTTGAAGAGGCACAGCAGAAGATTGTTAATATCATTCGAAAGCTTGAAGATACTGGCGAGATTATCATTTCCCGTGGTGGAGGTGACGAGATAGTTGTCTAATTTATTAAAGGGCTTTGCTGTATCTAGAAACGGTGATAATAAGCGAGTTATTGATTGTAATGAGATGGTTTCAGAAGCGCTTGCTAAGTTGAAAACTACAGCTGAAGACGGTGGTTTTAACGGGAATGGTTTTAATCCTGGGCTTGATCCACTTGGTGTCAGTCAGGTTCTTGGTAATGATGAGCATATAATCGGTTCTGAACAATCAACAGATGTGGAAGATACGGAATCAGGTGCAGAGAAAAAAATAGAAATTATTATAGCTGAAGCTCATGCTGAGGCAAATAACATAGTAGAAAAGGCTAATGAAGATGCCAGAACTATTATTAGTCAGGCACAGGCAGATGCTGAAAATATAAGAAATCAGGCGAGAGAACAAGGTTTGGCTGAAGGTGAAGAAAAAGCAGCGAAAGAGGCAGAAGCGACACTTTCTGTTAAACAACAGGAACTGGAAGAGTTAAAGCAATCGCTTATTTCGGAATATATGAAAAAAGAGCAGGAGCTTGAACCTGCCCTTGTGGAAACAATTTTAAAGATTTTTTCAGAAATAACACATGCCATAGCGATGGATAAGAGAGATATGATACTTACTCTTGTTAATAATGTTATGGTTGGCGGTGAAGCAAGCAGAAATTTTGTAATCAGAGTGTGCAACGAAGATGCAATATTCCTTAAAGAAAATAAGGAAAAGATTATTGGCGCAGTTAGAAAAGATATACATATAGAGATTGTAACGGACCCTTCGATGAAAAGGAATGAGTGTCTCATAGATACAGATACTGGTGTATATGATTGCAGTCTTGATATCCAATTAGAAAATCTAATTAATGACATTAAGATATTGTCTTGCGCAGGAGAATAAATATACATGACGGTTTTAAATCTTGATAAGTACAATGTAATATATGAAAAGTGCTATGCAAAAAAGCTGGGTAAGGTATCAAAGATTGTAGGACTTACAATAGAGTCTATTGGTCCTGATGCTAACCTGAACGATGTGTGTAGAATTATAGCAAAAGACAATCCTGATGTAGAGGTTATGGCAGAGGTTGTAGGATTTAAGGATAACAGAATTCTCTTGATGCCATTTGAAAACGTTGATGGTATTGGTCCGGGAAGTATTGTTGAAAATACTGGCGGTGTATTAAGAGTGGCTGTCAGTGATGATATACTTGGAAAAACGGTAGATGGTTTGGGACGACCTATCAATGGAGATGAACTTGTAGGGGCGAAACATTATTCAGTTGAGGCTGCACCTCCAGATCCCATGGAGAGAGAGATTATCAGCGAAGTTCTTCCACTTGGAGTTAAGGCTGTAGATGGTTTAATTACAGTTGGAAAGGGTCAACGTATCGGAATTTTTGCTGGTAGCGGTGTTGGAAAGAGTACACTTCTTGGTATGTTTGCGAGAAATACCAAGGCAGATATAAACGTTATAGCTCTTATAGGAGAGCGAGGCAGAGAAGTTAGAGAGTTCATAGAGAGAGATCTGGGTGAAGAAGGTATGAAGCGAAGCGTGGTAGTTGTAGCCACATCTGATAAGCCGGCACTTATTAGAAATAAGGCGGCAAAGACGGCAACTGCTATAGCGGAGTACTTTAGAGACCGAGGTAAGGATGTTTTATTGATGATGGACTCGCTGACTCGATTTTCTATGGCCCAAAGAGAGATAGGATTGGCTTCTGGAGAGCCACCTGTAACAAGAGGATATCCACCAAGTGTATACAGTGAGATGCCTAAGCTGCTTGAGAGAGCTGGAATGTCATCGGCTGGTTCTATAACGGGCTTATATACAGTTCTCGTAGATGGTGATGATTTCAATGAACCGATTACAGATACTGCAAGAAGTATTTTGGATGGACATATCATGTTATCCAGAAAGCTTGGACATAAGAATCATTATCCGGCTATAGATGTATTGCAGAGTATCTCCAGAGTAATGGGACAGATAGCTACCAGAGAGCATAAGGCTGTTGCTGGAAAGTTAAAAAATGTTATGGCAACTTACAATGAGGCAGAAGATTTGATTAATATAGGTGCGTACAAGAGTGGTTCGAATAAGAACATTGATTATGCAATTGAAAAGATAGACCAAGTTAATCAATTTCTGTTACAGGGAGTTGACGAAAAGTTTTCTTTTGAAGAGGAGCTTTCTATGTTAAATGCAATATTTGAAGAATAGCATAGTGGCGGACGGGAGACCGGATTATGGCAAAGTTTATTTATAAAATGCAAAATATTTTGGATATAAAGAATAAGCTGGAAACACAGGAAAAGACAGCGTTTGCCATAGCATTGCAAAAGCTCAGAACGGAAGAGGAGAGACTTGAGAGAATTGATAATGAAATTCTGGGATATGAGGAGCTTATAAGGCAGCAAAGCGATGGTTCCATAAATATACGGGAATGGAAAAGATGTAACGAGGCTCTTGAGTACAAGAAAGAGGAAAGAAAAAATCAGATTCAGCAGATAAAACTGGCTCAAAAAAATGTTGATATAGCCAGAGGAAGACTGAATAAGGTTATGGTTGAACGGAAAACTCAGGAAGTACTAAAAGAAAAAGCGTTTCAAGAGTTTGTTCATGAAATAAACGAAAGTGAAAAGAAAGAAGTAGATGAGCTTGTAAGCTTTACCTACAATGATTCAGAAGGCAGGTGACAGACATGGCTAAGAAAAATAAGGATAATTTAATAGATATAGAAGAAAAGAAAGGTAATAAGGTTGTTACAATTCTTATCGCTGTATTGATTATTGTATTGTGGCTTGGTCTTTTCGCGTTATTTATAAAACTTGATGTAGGTGGGTTTGGAAGTAGCGTTATGCGTCCTATATTTAAGGATGTTCCGATTATAAAAGAGATTCTCCCGGATGAAGAGGCTGAGGAGGATGAGGAATATCCATACAAGAGCTTAGCAGAGGCGATTAACTACATAAAAGAATTAGAGAAAGAGATAAAAGTGTTAAAGGACGAGGCTGATGCAGATGCAGAGACAATAGCTGATCTTCAGGCAGAAATACAGAGACTTAAAGCTTTTGAAGAAAGTCAGCTTGAATTTGAAAAGCTGAAAGAAAAGTTCTATGATGAAGTAGTATTTGGAGATGCAGCGTTAGACTATGAATATTACAAACAGTACTATGAAGAGATAAATCCAGATTATGCAGAGGTTTTGTATAAGCAGGTACTTGAAAAGTATATGTACGACGAAAGATATAAAGATCTTGCTGATGCGTATACGGCTATGAAACCAAAGAAAGCAGCAGCAGCTTTGTATGAGATGACAGGAAATCTGGAGGTTGTTGTTTCTATATTACAGAACATGGAAGTTGAGCCTAGAGCAGAAATTCTTGGTGCTTTAAGTGACATTGATGCAGTATTCTGTGCAAAGATTACAGTTATGTTATCACCAGAATAAAATTATTGTTATTTTGAAGTACAAAAGTAACTAAGTAAAATGTCTAAAAATGTCGATAAATAAGTTGGAAAAATAAAGAGAAGGAGGTGAAGAAATGGCAAGTGTTAACGTGAAAGGCGTAAATACACTTTTTGATGCTTCGGTATCAGCAAAATCTAATGTGCAACAGTCATCCAATCGTACAGAAAGCTTTGATGAAACACTCAACGGTATGAGAAGTGAAAAGTCGGATGAGGATAAAGATTTTAATGTATCCCAGACAAAAAAGGCTGATGATGACAGAACTTCCAGATTTGGAAATGTTGGACGCAAGAATCAGATAAAATCTGAGGAAGAGGTTACAGAAGAACAGATTGCAGCTATGTCTGATGAGGTTGTATGTCAGATTAAAGAAATCCTTATGGAGCAATATGATATAAGCGAAGAAGAACTTAATGTGACAATGGATAGCCTTGAAATGACTGATGATAATCTGCTTAACGTGGCTGATCTTACAAAGATAGTAATGAAACTTGAAAATGTAGAAAACCAGGCTGATTTACTTACTAATCCAGATTTTGCAAAGAATTTAAAGGATATTATTTCAAAAACTGAAGCTATCAAAGAAAGTGTCAAACCTGAGGATTTTAATATCCAGGCGACGGTCGATGAGGAAACAGAAGTCGACGTAAATAGTGAGACAGTATCGATTGTAGATGATGCAGTTGATGCTGAGATGGTCGGAAAATCATCGGAAGATGAAGCGGTGAAAACTGATTTGGATAATGCTACTGATGAGGTAAATGTAGCAGAACAGACAGTGGAAGAAAGCTACACGACAAATGATGATGACAGTTTAAATGACCTGCATAAGAATGAAGATGACAAGAAAATGACTACAGATGAAAATAGTACCAATGAAAATGTAGCAGTGCAGCCACAGGATTTTGCAAAAAAATTGACAGAGGATCTGTCAGCAAAGGTTGGAGAGACAAAAGCTAACGATATAGTAAGACAGGTAGTAGAACAGACACAGTTACATGTAAAACAGGGTACAACATCTTTAGAAATGCAACTCTATCCAGAACATCTTGGTAAAGTTCTTGTTCAGGTAGTGTCACGGGATGGAAGTATTACAGCACAGATTACGGCTGAAAGTGAAGCTGCAAAAAATGCTTTGGAAAGTCAGTTGACATTACTTAAGGACAATTTGAATAACCAAGGAGTCAAGGTGGAAAATGTTGAAGTAACTATTGCTAGTCATGCTTTTGAACAGAACATGCAGGGCGAGAGCAACGGTAATGGTGAACAAAATTCTTCTCATAGTAAGAAAAACAGAAGAAACACGGATATGTTTTTCGATGACATAAGTGATGAACAGATTGAAGTAATCGATCAGGAAATCATGGAAATGAAGGGAAGCACAGTAAGTTATTCGGCATAACTAATTATTGAATCTAAAAGGAAGGAAACAGTAGTATGGCACTTACAGTAGAAAATGGAAAAGTAGAAACAAACTATACTGAAACTTATCAGAAGGAAGATACCAAAGGTACAAGTGCACTGGGTAAGGATGCTTTTTTACAGCTACTTGTAGCACAGCTTCAGAATCAGGATCCGTTAGCTCCACAGGATAATTCAGAGTTTGTTGCTCAGTTGGCACAGTTCTCTTCTTTGGAAGAACTTCAAAACATTACATCTTCTATGAACAACTCACAGGCACTTGGTCTTGTTGGAAAGTATGTTATCGTTGAAGTAGGCAAATCACAAGGACTTTCGGAAACAACAACTGTTACTGGATATGTTGATTATGTACAGATGGTTGATGGAAAAGCAATGCTATCAATAAATGATAATCTTTACAAGTATGATGACCTTGATTCTGTTGCGGATGATTACTATATTGCGCAGATTATGGGCGGTTCGACAACAACACCAGATAGTGAAACATCACAAGAGGATGCAACTACTGAAAATAATTAAACAGAGAGGTGTTCTGAGGGAACATCAGAAGGGATAAGATATGGATATTAATAATTTCTCTTCAAACAATTTCACTTCGAATTACACTTCCATAGAGCAGGTTACTGGTCAATATCTGAAGACGCAGAATAGCAGATCAGTGGATAAGACAAGCGATGGTTTGTCGTTTGAGGAAGTGTTGCATTCCAAAAAGACAGAACTAAAGTTTTCTAAGCATGCGGATGCTAGATTAAGTGAAAGAAACATTAGCTTATCTGATGAACAGCTGCAAAGACTTAACAATGGGGCTAAAAAAGCAGGAGCAAAAGGTATTGACGAATCACTTATGATTATGGATGATTTAGCATTTATTGTTAATGTGAAAAATAATACGGTCGTTACAGCTATCGACAGTACAGCGAGCGAAGATAATGTATTTACAAACATTGATGGAGCCGTTATTGTATAATGCTTGGACCTATAGCAGGAAAGCTACATCTCAGAATGACGGAAGAGATGAATAAACGGCATATTTAAGGAGGTCAATTAATTATGATGAGATCATTGTATTCTGGTGTATCTGGACTTAAAGTACATCAGACAGGTATGGACGTTATAGGTAATAATATTGCTAACGTTAATACAGTAGGTTTTAAATCACAGAGAACAACTTTCTCTGAGTTATTCTATCAGACAACACAGTCAGCTTCAGGACCAAATGCTGCCACACAGACAGGTGGTCAGAATGCTAAGCAGATCGGTCTTGGTTCTAGTGTTGCACAGATTTCTATTAACATTACAAATGAGGGTGGTTCGCAGTCTACTGGTAATGATACTGACTTAAAGATCAATGGTCAGGAGTTCTTTGTTATTCAGCAGAGTGGAACACAGTACTATACAAAGGCTGGTAACTTTACAACTGACGGATTTGGTAACCTTGTTACAGGATCAGGTGGATATGTAATGGGTTATGCTGCTGCAAGAGATGAGGTAACAGGTGATTTTATTCTTCAGACAGATGAACTTAGACCAATCTCTCTCTATGGTGAAGAGTATATGCTCACAGCACCAGCTCAGACAACAACAGCAAAGCTTACAGGTAATATCAATTCTTCTGATGAAGATTTCACATCAGAGGGTCTTGGATATAAGACATGTGATATGTACGTGTATGATTCGCTTGGTAATACATACAATGTTCAGTTTAAGATTGAGCAGGTTCCAGATAGTACGACAGATTACGTATTGTCAATTAATAAGATTTTTAGCGGAACAGAAGAAGTTACAACTATGGGCGCTGTATTCAATGGAGGAGATGCTTCGATTCCAATACAGTTTGACCCAACAAAGGGTACAGTAATAAGTGAGGCGGATTTCACATTGTCAATTGTAGAGGCTGGTACAACTACCCCGGTTCCAACATTTCCTACAGAAATTGCAACAAATCTTGGTGATATGACAAATTACGGAAGTGATTATTCAGTAGTTGCAAACAGAGGTGACGGTACAATAGAGAATGCTGGTGCTGGTAAAGGCGTAGGTAAGATGATAAGTGTTGCTATCCAGACAGATGGTAAGGTAGTGTCTTCATATGATAACGGTGATACACTTATTATTGGTCAGATTGCAGTTGCACAGTTTGCAAATGCTGCAGGTCTTGAAAAAGTAGGAGATAATCTTTTTGCTTCCACACTTAACTCTGGTTCGGCAAATGTTAATGAAGTAACAGCGTTTGGCGATGACATGTCAAGTGGTGTACTTGAAATGTCTAATGTAGACCTGGCAACAGAGTTTACGAACATGATTGTAACTCAGAGAGGTTATCAGGCAAATTCCAGAGTAATAACAACATCAGATACTATGATTGAGGAACTTTTGAGCCTTAAGAGATAAAAACATAAGTAATTATAGCATGGGATGATCCGAAACACTGATGGTTCGGGTCATCCTTAAGCTTTTGTAGGGATATAGAAGTAAATTAAATTTAAAATTGACAAAGAAATCAAAAAATTATTGAAAAATTTATCAAATTTTGTTGGTAAAATGAACGAAATGTGGTATTATAATATAGATTAAAAAAGTATACGTAGAAAGAAGTGGGGTAGGTGAGAAAATAAATGGATTTAGCAAGTATTATAGGATTGGTTGCGGGTGCAGTCGTTGTTGTTTTCGGTATTGTCAGTGGTGATCAGGGATTTCCAGCACTTGGAAACTTCTATGACTTACCTTCAATCATTATCACAATCGGTGGTACATTGACTTGTATGTTGACGTCAAACACGTTGTCGGATTACATAGGTGGATTTAAGAGCATTACTCTTGTTATGAAGGTACACCAGATTAATGAAGGTGAGATTATCAAAAAGATAATTGACTTGTCCAATATAGCAAGAAAGGAAGGTCTTCTCCAGTTGGAGGAAGCAGCCAATGAATTGGAAGATGAATTTATGAAGAAAGGTATTCTTCTTATTGTCGATGGTACAGAACCTGATCTTGTAAGGGCTATTTTGGAGACGGAACTTACATGTATAGAAGGAAGACATAAGAAAATTATGGACTTCTGGGGTGATGTTGGTGCTATGGCTCCTGCGTGGGGTATGATTGGTACACTTATTGGACTTGTCAACATGCTTGTTACATTGGATGATCCGAGTTCTATTGGTGCTAACATGGCGGTAGCTCTTCTTACCACCTTGTACGGTTCGCTCATTGCCAACTGGATTGCAATACCAGTTCAGAAGAAGATGGCTCAAAATGATGCCAACGAGGTTATGATGAAAGAAGTTATGATAGAAGGTCTTTTGTCGATACAGGCAGGTGAGAATCCAAGAGTTATTGAGGAAAAACTCAAGTCATTCTTATCACCAAGCCAAAGAGAAGAATTTAATGAAGCAGGCGAAGGCGGTGAATAAGTATGGCAAAGAGGAAAAAACCTGAGCAATCAGGTGGAGGTGGTGCACCAGCGTGGCAAACCACGTTCAGTGACCTTATGAATCTTTTGCTTTGTTTCTTCATTTTGTTATTCTCGATGTCATCGATAGATGCTGCTAAGTTTGAAGAGGTTGCACAATCTCTCAGCGCCAGTTTTAGTATATTTGATTCTGGAGCACCGGCGATTACAGAAGGAAGCCTTGTTTCAAGTGGTATAAGCCAGCTTAATCAGCTCAGCAGTTATCATCAATCTATGGGAACTAACCGTGATGAGAATGATAAAGATACTCTGACAGAGGAAGAGGTAAAGGATAAGTACGATCAGATTCAATCAGACGCAACTGAAGAATTAGGAGATAAGGTTGAGGAAGATCTGAAGAATGAAGGATTACTTACAAATGAATACGAAGGATACATAGATATGGAGATTACCTCACAGTATGTTACACTTTCCTTAAGTGGTGCGATTCTTTTTGATTCGGGTAAAGCTGAAATAAAGAATGATGCAATTGCTTTTTTGGATAAGCTGGGTAACGTACTTACGAGATATGGTGATAACCATATTGAAGTAATGGGATACACAGACACGGTGCCAGTTAGCGCTAGGTCAAAGTATGCTGATAATATGGAACTTTCGCAGGCGAGAGCGTATTCAGTATATAAATTTCTTGTAAAAGAAAAGAAGATGAGTGAAGAAAAGCTAGAGTGTGCAGGTCGAGGCGAACAGGATCCTGTAGCTTCTAATAACACGGACGAAGGTAGAGCCATGAACAGAAGAGTTGAAATACGTATTTACAGTATTGTTGGTGGCGAATGATAAAGTTTTCAAGGAGGCAGAAAAATGAAGAAAGGGCTACTAAATCTAATAATACTTGTGCTTGTCATAACAAATGTAGCTTTGACAGCAATTCTTGTATTTGCAGTTGTTCCAGCTATGAACGCCACATCTGATCTTGTCGGTAAGGTGGCAGAGGCGATTGATTTGGAGAAAGAACTTAAGGAACAGCAAAGTGATACACTTAGCATTGATCAGACGAAGTTATTTACATTTACAGATAAGATGAGTATTCTTTTGAAACCATCAGCAGATGGAAGTCAGAATTATGCTCAGTTCCAGGTTGTACTTGTATTGGACAAGGAAGATGAGAATTTTAGCAAGTATGAATCTCAGCTTACAACATATGAAAGCTACATGAGAACAGAGGTTAATAACGTTTTAGCCGGTTATACAGCGGAGGAGTTATCTGTTAGTAAAACACAAGCACTTATAGAAATTAGAGATGCACTTAGAAAACTTTTTAATGAGACAGAGTTTATACACAGTGTAGGATTTAGTGATTTTGTTATTGTACCACAGTAAAATGTCTAGGATATGACAGGAAATAAGGAGGTGAAGATGTGGGCGAGGTATTGTCTCAAAATGAGATAGACGATCTGTTGAAAGCGTTAAGTACAGGTGAGGTTGATGCGGAGGAGTACAAAAATGCTCCTGAGAAACAAGTAAAGGTATATGATTTTAAAAGACCATCAAAATTCTCGAAAGAACATCTTCGTACTTTGGAAATTATTTTCGAGCATTATGGAAGATTGTTATATACAAACCTTCCAGCATACTTACGAAAAACGGTTTCGGTCGAAGTTCTTAGCTCAGAAGCTGTTATATATTCGGAGTTTTCAAATGCGCTGTCAAATCCAGTACTTTTGGGAATAGTAGATGTATCACCACTAAATGGAAAAATAATTATGGAACTTGGAACAAATCTTGGATATGCCATAATTGATAGAATGCTTGGTGGTGCGGGAGTTTCTATTGATAAGAAACGAGAGTTTACAGAGATAGAGATTATTATTATAGAAAGATTGATGTCTGTGTGCGTTGATTTGTTACGTGAACCTTGGCAAAATGTTGTGAGCATAGATCCAAGGCTGGAAAGAATCGAAACGAATCCACAATTTGCGCAGCTCATACCTCCGACTGAAATGATATCGATTGTTACATTGTCGGTTAAAATCGGGGAAATAGAAGGACTTATAAACATATGTCTTCCATTCTCCACATTGGAAGAGGTTATGGATAAGTTGAATACAAAGTATTGGTTCTCAACTATGAAAGAAAAAGATGAGAATACATACGAGGAAGCAATTGAAGCTCTCATCAGCAGAGCTGAGATTCCGATTAGAGCAATCCTTGGAAAAAGCAGTATATCAGTTACCGACTTTGTTAATTTACAAAGAGGGGATATAATCAAGCTGGATTCCAAAATTGGTGATGAGCTAAATGTATATGTAGGTAATATTAATAAATTTAAAGCTTTACCGGGCTCGTCAAACGACAAGTTTGCGGTTAGAGTAACATCAATTATTAGGGAGGAGTAGAGAAAATGGACGGAATGCTGTCACAGGAAGAAATTAACGCTCTATTGAGCGGAGTAGACGATACAACAGCAGATAGTGCCGCAGCTGATGCGATAGAAAACTTGGATGAGATGGAAAAGGATATGATGGGAGAAATCTCAAACATCAGCATGGGAACAGCTGCTACGACAATGTCTTCCCTGGTAAATCAGAAGGTTGATATTACAACTCCAAATGTAAGTATTGCATATTGGGATGATCTTGTCGGACAATACGATAGACCATGTGTTTTTTTGCAGATATCATATAGAGAAGGTTTAAGTGGTAACAATGTATTAATTCTTAAAGAGAATGATGTTAAAATTATTGCAGACCTTATGATGGGTGGAGATGGAACAAATATATCGGATCCACTTGGGGAATTGCACTTAAGTGCTATATCAGAGGCTATGAACCAGATGATGGGTTCAGCGTCAACATCCTTATCTTCAATGTTAAACATGAAGATTGATATTAGTCCACCTACAGCGAGTCTTATTGATTTAAATGACACTGTAGACGAAGGGGATATTACAGACTTCCTTAAAGGAGGATTTGTTAAAATATCATTTAAAATGACTATTGGCGATTTAGTTGATAGTGAAATCATGCAGTTGTATCCTGTAGATTTTTGTAAGAATCTTTGTGCTAAATTTATGTCATCTTCTGAAACAGCAGCAGGAGATACATCACAGGAAAGCACAAAACAGGAAGCACCAGCACCAGCACCGGCACCAACGCCAGCGCCAGTTGCACCAGCACCAGCAGCAATGGAACAGCAGCCAATGCAGCAGATGGGAATGCCAATGCAACCAGGAATGATGGGAATGCCAATGCAGCAGATGGGAATGCCGATGCAGCCAGGAATGATGGGAATGCCAATGCAACAGATGGGATATATGCCACCTATGCAGGAAGTCAACGTACAGAATGCACAATTCCAGGCGTTTTCACCGGATATTGTGGCAGCTAACCAGAGGGAAAACATCAATTTAATTATGGATGTTCCATTGGAAGTTACCGTAGAACTTGGCAGAACCACAAAATCAATTCAAGATATTCTTGAATTTTCACCAGGAACAATTATCGAACTGGATAAGATTGCAGGTGAGCCAATCGATGTGCTTGTCAATGGCAAGTATGTTGCGAGAGGTGAGGTTGTAGTTATCGAGGAAAGTTTCGGTGTAAGAGTTACGGAAATTATTAAATAATTTTGATAGGAGAGATAAAAGTTATGGCAAAGAACATTTTAATTTGTGATGATGCGGCATTCATGCGAATGATGATAAAAGACATTTTGACAAAGAATGGTTACAACATTGCAGGTGAAGCAGAGAACGGCAAAATTGCTGTTGATAAGTATGCCGAGACAAAGCCTGACTTAGTTATGATGGATATTACAATGCCTGAGATGGATGGTATCCAGGCGCTCAAGAAGATTAAGGAAACAGATCCAGGCGCAACAGTTATCATGTGTTCAGCTATGGGTCAGCAGGCAATGGTTATTGAGTCAATCCAGTCTGGAGCAAAGGACTTTATCGTAAAGCCTTTCCAGGCAGACAGAGTTTTAGAAGCTGTTAAAAAGGTTTTAGGATAATCGAAAATGGATAGCTTTGGAAAGTTGATAGTGTCGATTTTAATATTTGTATTCGTTTTATTTTTAACATATTTTACTACTAGATATGTATCTAAACTGCAAAAGACAAAGATGGCGAATGGAAATATAACAGTAATCGAATCACAAAAATTATCAGCGTATAAAGACTTATACATTGTAAAATTTGGCCAGGAATATTACGCTCTGGCTACAGGAAAAGATACAGTAAATGTTATTGGTAAATTGGATTCTTCCGGGCTGGTTTTGCCCGAGGAGAATCCGGAGACCAATGGGAATCATTCAAATGGTTCTGAAAGCTTTGAACGCATTTTGGAAAAGCTTAGAATTAAAAAGCAAGATAAAAAGTAAGGTATGGCAGACTTATGAAAAAGATTTTTTTAAGAATACTGTGTCTTATGCTTTTTGTGTGTTGTTTCACGGTTGTTCCTAGCACCACAGTATACGCAACAGGCGTTATTGAAGGTGACGAGGATGCAGGTGAAGATACCCAAACAATAATAGAGAACGATCCGTCGGATTCGAATGTTCTCGGTATAACTATAGGAACAGATTCAGAGAGTGTAAGCAGTGCATTGCAGATAGTAATTGTATTGACGGTTATAGCGTTATGTCCGTCGATATTGATTATGCTGACATCATTTACAAGAATATTAGTTGTACTTCATTTTACCAGAAGTGCATTGAATACACAGTCAGCACCACCTAATCAGGTGCTTATAGGTATAGCGTTATTTTTGACGATATTTATTATGTCGCCAACATTGACAACTATTTATGAGGAAGCATATGTACCGTTTAGTAATGAAGAGATAGATCAGGATGAGTTTTTTGATAGAGCCATTGATCCACTTAGGGAATTTATGTTTGATCAGGTTAACGAGAAGGATCTCAATTCAATGTGTGAGATATCAGGAATCACTGATGTAGATACAAGAGATGACATACCTACAACAACTCTTATTCCAGCGTTTATTATCAGCGAACTCAAGATTGCATTTTGGATAGGTTTCCTTATATATGTGCCATTCCTTGTCATTGATATGGTTGTATCATCAACACTTATGTCCATGGGTATGATGATGCTTCCACCAACTACAATTTCAATGCCGTTTAAGATATTATTGTTTGTTCTGGCTGATGGTTGGAATCTGATAATAGTTAATCTTATGAAGACGTTTACGTAACGTAAGGATGTGGAGGTAGAAAAATGACTGTAGAAAGAGTATTAGATGTGGCTGCAAATACCATATATACTATTATAATTACTTCAGCCCCACTCCTTATAATATCGCTTGTAGTGGGTTTGGTAATAAGTATTTTTCAGGCTGTCACTTCTATTCAGGAGCAGACACTTACTTTTGTTCCAAAGATATTGGCAATATTTATTGGTATGCTTGTATTTGGTTCATTTATACTTAATAAAATAATAGATTTCATGAATGAACTTTGGAACAGCTTTGGAGAATATATGTAATGAATATTGACGTTGTTATTTCACAGCAGGATATAGAGTATTTTGTTTTAATATTGGTAAGAATTACATCATTTGTATTCATCGCCCCTTTTTTTGGAATGAGCAACACACCTCAGAGAACCAAATTGGGGCTTTCTATATTTTTATCACTTATATTTTTTAATATATTGCCAGATAAAACTGTAGAATATAGTACATTGATGGAGTATACAACTATAGTAGTGAAGGAAGCTGTAGCGGGATTATTGATAGGTTTTTCTGCTTATATATGTAGTACAATCATTCTGTTTTCCGGAAGAATGATAGACATGGATATAGGTTTATCAATGGCAAATATGTTTGATGCAACTACAAAACAGCAATCTACAGTTACAGGTTCATTGTACAACTACTTTATTCTGTTATTGATGCTATTATCGGACATGCATACATTTCTAATTAGTGCCATGAAGGATTCATTTACTCTTATACCTATAGGAGATTTGTCTGTAAATAGTACTATGTACGAAACGTTTATCGGTTTCTTGACAAATTATTTTGTCATCGGCTTTAGAATTGTATTGCCAGTGTTTGTGGCAATTCTAATTTTGAACTGCGCGCTTGGAATTATGACGAAGATAGCACCGCAGATTCATATGTTTGCGGTAGGTATACAGCTAAAGGTGCTAGGTGGTTTGCTTATATTGTTTTTGACAATTTCATTGTTACCGACCATAGCAAATTATATTTTTACGGTAATGCAGGAGATGGTTATCTCCGTGATGAAAGGAATGCTCTGATGTGAAAGAGAGATATGGATTAATAAAACTTAATCTTCAGCTGTTTGCAAAAGAGGGTCCTGGTGGTGAAAAAACAGAGCCTGCATCTCAGAAAAAGCTTGATGATGCAAGAAAAAAAGGTCAGGTTGCAAAGAGTAAAGAGATAGTAAACAGTGCCTTCCTCGTTATAGTATTTGCATTTTTGGACTTTTATATTGGAACTATGGGTGAAGGCTTTATAGAATCGTTTAATAAATTCTATAATATTATACCAAAGTATGCCAGAGAAGTCTCGGATATGAATATGCAGGTAGCATTATCGGTGTTAGGAGAGGTTTTGTCAGATATTCTTATATTGATAGCTCCGTTTTTAGCACTGGCATTTATCATATATTTTATAGGTGATTTGGTACAAGTTAAGTGGAAAATATCTGGAGAGGCTCTAAAACCAAAATTCAGTAATCTTAGTCCACTAAACGGATTTAAGAGAATGTTTTCAAAGCAGTCTCTTATTAATTTGTTAAAATCAACAGCAATTGTGGCAATCTGTATATATATAGTTTATACAGAGATAGTGGAAAATGTATTTGCGTTATACAATTTGTATGATGTGTCATTGACACAGGCTATTGCTTATTGTGGCGATATGGCACTTTCAATTGCTTTAGATATAAGTATAGTTTATATGTTTGTTGGTGTCGCTGATTTGATATTCCAAAAAAGGAAATTTAAACAGGACATGATGATGACGAAGCAGGAGGTAAAGGACGAATACAAGCAGTCCGAAGGAGATCCTACAGTTCGTCAGCAGATTAAAAGAAAGATGAGAGAAGTTTCTCAAAGAAGAATGATGCAGAAACTGCCAGAGGCAGATGTTGTTATCACAAACCCAACCCATTTTGCAGTAGCTATCAAGTATGATTTATCTATAGCTAAGGCACCAGTTGTTATAGCAAAGGGTGAAGATTTTCTGGCACAAAAAATTAAGGAGGCAGCCAGAGAGCACAACATTGAAATTGTAGAAAATAAGCCATTGGCAAGGGCATTGTATCATAGTGTTGATATTGACGAAGAAATTCCACAGGAATTGTATCAAGCAGTTGCAGAAGTTCTCGCAGTTGTTTATAATACAAAGAAAAAGCCAATACCTCGTGGAAATTAATATATATTTGAGAGGAAAGGAAGTGAGCAGAAGATGAAAAAGACAGATATAGGCTTGGGATTATATATACTTTGTGCAATTGTATTCTTAATTATTCCTTTGCCAAATACTCTTCTTGACATTTTGCTTGCTTTTAATATGGCAGTAGCACTTGTAATACTGTTTAATTCAGTATTCTCAAAGGAAGCGATGAATATGTCATCGTTCCCAACATTGCTGCTTTTAACAACGTTATTCAGAATATCTCTTAACGTATCATCTACAAAGCTCATCTTAAATGGTGGTGACCCAGGTGAGGTTGTACGAACATTTGGTGAATTTGTAGGTGGCGGTAATCTTATTATCGGTGTAATAGTTTTCGTAATCCTGCTGATTGTTCAGTTTATGGTTATCAATAAAGGTTCTGAGCGAGTTGCTGAGGTTACAGCAAGATTTACACTGGATGCTATGCCAGGTAAACAGATGGCTATTGATGCAGATTTGAACACAGGTGCAATAACAGACCAACAGGCTAGAGAGAGGAGAGAAAAGCTTCAGGCTGAGTCTTCATTCTTTGGTTCTATGGACGGTGCTGTAAAGTACGTAAAGGGAGATGCAACAGCAGGTCTGATGATTACTGTTATCAACTTCGTCGGTGGCCTTGTAATGGGTGTAATGGGCGGAATGGAGATATCAGATGCATTAGGTGAATATACAATACTTACAATAGGTGATGGTCTTGTAAGTTCTATTCCATCCCTTCTTATATCTCTCGCCACAGGTATCCTTGTAACAAAGGCTTCAAAGGATATGGATATGGGAGATATGGTTGTATCACAGCTCTTTGAGATGCCAAAGGTTATGTGGGCTGTTGGTGCGGCATTATGTTTGCTTGGTGTTGCAACAGAATTACCAATACTGATATTTGTACCAATGGGTATTGCATGTATTATTTTAGGAAACAAAATGCGAGATCGTCAGGCTGTTGGAGATATCGAAACGGAAGTCAATGATGGTCAGGCTGAGGCAGAGGAAATCAGAAGACCAGAGAATGTTACATCTCTTCTACAGGTTGATCCTATTGAATTAGACTTTGGTTATGGAATTATACCACTTGCTGATGTAAATCAGGGTGGTGATCTTCTTGACAGAGTTGTAATGATCAGAAGACAGATTGCACTGGAACTTGGTGTTGTTGTGCCAATTATTCGTCTAAGAGATAATATACAGTTGAATCCAAATCAGTATATTATAAATATTAAGGGTGTACAGGTAAGTGAGGGAGAAATTCTGTTTGACCACTATATGGCTATGAATCCAGGTATGGTTGAGGAAGAAATTACGGGTATTCCTACATTTGAACCATCGTTCCATCTCCCAGCACTGTGGATTACTGAAAGTCAGAGAGAGAGGGCGGAATCACTTGGTTATACTGTAGTTGATCCACCTTCAATTATAGCTACACACCTTACAGAAGTAGTCAGAAGTCATATTGATGAGCTTCTTACAAGACAGGATGTACAGAATCTTGTTAACAACGTTAAGGAAAATAACCCAGTACTTGTTGAGGAACTTATACCTAAGCTTCTCGGTATTGGTGAGATACAAAAGGTGTTGCAGAATCTTTTAAGAGAAGGTATCTCCATAAGAGACTTGCTGACCATATTTGAAACACTTGCAGACCATGCGGCAGTAACTAGAGATACGGATGTATTGACAGAATATGTCAGACAGAGTCTCAAGAGAGCTATTAGTGCGAAATTCTTTACACCAAATGAGACAACAAGTGTTGTGACTTTGGATCCAAAGAATGAGCAGGAGATAATGGGAAGTGTTAAGCAGACAGAGCAGGGCTCATATATCTCATTAGACCCTGATAGACAGCGAAAAATTATAAATGCATTGGAACAGGAAGTTAAAAAGATGGAGGGTATGGGTAAAGTACCAATTGTCGTTACTTCTCCTATTGTCAGAATGTATTTTAAGAAGATGACACAGGATTATATCAGGGATTTAATTGTTATCTCATACAATGAGATAGAATCAAATATTGAATTACAATCAGTTGGGATGGTGAGCGCATAATGATAATCAAGAAGTTTCAGGCGGCTACAGAAACAGAAGGCATACTTATGGCAAAAGAAGAGATGGGTAATGCAGCCGTAATCATGAATATAAAAACAATAAAGCATAGAGGTCTTGCAAAATTATGGAAAAAGGATTATGTGGAAGTTACAGCAGCTCTAGAAGAGCGAGTGCATACAACAGATAAGATACCTGTTAAGACAATCAATGCGATCGTAGATGATAACACAAAGCCAGTGATGGAGCTTGAAAATCATACTACAGCCATTGAAGAAAAACTTAACAATTTGCAGGATATGTTGGAGAAAAAGATATCTCAGAATATGACTCAGGAGCAAGATAAAACTGAAGAGGTGACTGAGGAGGAGAAGGAAGATAATATCTGTATTAAATTTATGCAGCTTGTATATCGTCAGCTGCTTGACAATGAAGTTGATGAAAAATATGCTAACCAAATTATTGGCGAGATAGAGGGTAGTCTTAAGAAAGAGACAAATATAGATAGCATTTTGGCTGGCATATATCAGAAGGTTATTCTTAAGTTGGGACAGCCTAAGGTGCTGGAGGCAGAAGATAAAAAGACAAAGCTTGTATTCTTTGTAGGACCTACAGGTGTAGGTAAGACAACTACAATTGCAAAGCTTGCATCGTATTTTAAGATTGAGAAGAAATTAAAAGTTGCTTTTATCACATGTGATACATACAGAATTGCGGCAGTAGAACAGCTTCGCACGTATGCTAATATTCTTGATGTTCATATGCAGGTAGTATACACAATTGAAGAATTTAACACAGCCATTAAAGGCTATGATGGATATGATCTTGTATTTGTAGATACGGCAGGGCGTTCACACAAGAATACTGAACAGTGTGATGAGGTTATGCATTTTATTAATGATTGCAGAACTACTGAAAATATGGAGAAGGAAGTATTCCTTGTATTAAGTGCAGCTACAAAATATAAGGATTTAATAAACATAACTGAAGTTTTTGGGCAGATAGATAATTATAGTATCATATTTACAAAACTTGATGAGACAGGATGTCTTGGCAATATTTTAAACATGAAATTGCATACAGGTGTACCACTTTCATATGTAACAAGTGGTCAGGCTGTTCCAGATGATATCAGCATATTAGATGCACAGAAAATATCTAGAAACCTTCTTGGAAGTGCAGAATAGGAGGGTATTATGGATCAGGCGGAAAAGTTACGAAATATTATCAAGGCTCAAAATGATACTCAGGAGAGACAGGCAAGAGTTATAACTGTTACAAGTGGTAAGGGTGGTGTAGGTAAGTCAAGCGTATCAATCAATCTTGCATTACAGTTTAGAAAGCAGGGAAAGTCAGTTATTATATTTGATGCAGATTTTGGACTTGCGAACATAGAGGTCATGTTTGGTGCTATTCCTAAATACAATCTTGCTGATATGATATTTAGGGGAAAAGAGTTTAAGGATATAATAGTTGAAGGTCCAGAAGGAATAGGATTTATATCCGGAGGGTCTGGAATAAATGGTCTTGGTAATATGAATAAAGACCAGGTTCAGTATCTTGTGTTCAAGTTAAAAGAGCTAGAAAAGCTTGCAGATATAATAATAATTGATACAGGGGCAGGTATTTCAGACAGTGTACTGGAATTTGTTGTATCAAGTAGTGAGGTTCTACTTGTAACCACACCAGAGCCGACATCTATAACCGATGCTTATGCATTGCTTAAAACATTAAGTGCAAGATCAACTTTCGACAAGGATTATACTGAGATTAAGGTTATAACCAACAGAGTGTCAAGTTATGAGGAAGGTAGAAATCTTTATAATAAGCTTGAAGTTGTTGTATGCAAATTTTTGAATATAAATCTTAAGTATCTTGGAATAATTCCTATGGATGCGAATATGTCAAAGGCAGTTATGCAACAGAAACCGATTTCCAGCGCATATCCAAATTCAGCAGCGGCAGAAGCTATTGAGAAACTGGCAGTAGCTCTTCTCAATAATACAGAAGTGGAAGAGTCGAAGAGAAATGGATTGGCAAAGGCTGTCATGAATATATTTGAAAACAGATTTAAAAAGTAGGTATAATTAGACTTTTATGGTGGAGGTATCAGTATGGTATCTAAGATTATTGGTATTGGAAACAGGGTTGAGTTCACCAAGGTTGAAGGAACACGAGGTGGCAAGGCTGATGAAAAAAATATTTTAAAAAAGAAAGTATATGTAAGTAAGGTATGCGACATTATCGATGATACAAGGATAAAGGTTGCCATGCCTATTGAGGGCGGTCATATTGTGGCAGTTTCTCTAAACACAAAGTTAGACGCGTGCTTTTATACAGCCAAAGGGCTGTATCATGGACGCGTCCTTGTAGTTGAACGAATGAAGGAAGATAATATCTACATGATGGTTGTGGAGCTGCAGTACGAGCTGGAGAAGTTTCAGAGAAGACAATACTATAGATTAAGCTGCACAATGGATCTTCAGTTTAGAATTATGGAAGATGAGGAAATAGAAAATTTCTATAAGAATAAAAAATTACCAGATGAAAGAGAATTGAAACTACTACATGATGGTGTGGCTTTAGATTTTAGCGGTGGCGGAGTTAGATTTGTTGCTGATGAAAAATACAATAAAGATGATTTATTGCTTGTAAGACTGGTAATTAGCTATGAATCAACTCATAAAGTATACGTGTTGGTAGGAAAAGTTATTGCAACATCTGAAGCAAAAAACGGAAGAAAGAAATATGAAAGTCGTGTAGAGTTTTTAGATGTCTCTAGAAAGGTTAGAGAGGAAATAATAAAATACATATTCTTTGAAGAGAGAAAACAGAGAAAAACAGATTTTAATACGAAATAAATAAAAGAATAGAAATTAAATTATTTGTGAGGTAGAGAGTATGGAACAGAAAAAAATTTTGATTGTTGACGACTCTGCACTTATGAGAAGGCTTATATCTGATATAATCAATTCAGATAATCGATTTTGTGTGAAGGATTTAGCTACTAACGGGCTTGAAGCGTTAGACCTTATTATCAAGAATCGTCTTTTGTACGATGCAGTTGTTCTTGATATTAATATGCCAAAAATGAATGGCTTAGAGCTTCTTGAACAATTGCAGAAGAACAAGATAAAGATGAAGGTTATTATGGTCAGCACACTTGCCAAGGAAGGAGCTAAAGAGACAATTATAGCATTAGAGCGTGGAGCGTTTGATTTTGTTACAAAACCAGAGAACTACCTCGATGCAAAAGACGAGCATTTTAAAAATCGTTTATTAGAAGTGTTGGGTGTTGCAACAAGTGTGACTACCTCAGGTCTGACTGCTGTTAGCTCTGTTGATACGCAAAGGAAAGGTTTATTGACCGAGAAGTTTTCAACGGACTTAAGGACAAAGGCAGAAACATCACAAACAGGAGCTTCCCAGCCTGTTAGTAAAGTTGTGGCAACTTCATCTTCAAGAAATAAAATCTTCAAACCTCATAAGAAATTCTCAGGAACAAAGGATGGAAAGAACAAGCTTGTTGCACTTGCGTGTTCAACAGGTGGACCAAAGTCTTTACAGTCAGTTATACCGAGACTTCCTGAAAATCTTGATGCACCTGTTGTACTTGTACAGCATATGCCTAAAGGATTTACCAATTCTCTTGCTATGAGACTTGACGAAATGAGCAAGGTCAAAGTAAAAGAAGCTGCTGATGGTGATATTCTTCAGAAAGGCTGGGTGTATATAGCACCAGGTGGAAAGCAGATGAGGATAATGAAGGTCGGAAAAATATATAAAATTGCAACTACAGATGAACCAGCAAGGGATGCGTTAAGACCATGTGCAAATATTATGTATGAATCATTGATGTACTCAACATTTGACGAGATAACTTGCGTGGTATTGACAGGCATGGGCGCTGATGGAACACAAGGAATTGGAGCACTGGGTGAAACAAATGCTATACATGTAATAGCTCAAGATGAAGAGTCAAGTGTTGTATATGGAATGCCAAAGGCAATAGCAGATGCTAACCAGACAGATGAAGTGTTACCATTAGATAAAATCGCCGATGCAATAGCAAAGAACGTGGGGGTGCTAAACAATGGACGTTAGCCAGTACTTGGAGATATTTATCGATGAGACAAAAGAACATTTGCAGAATCTGAGCCAGCAGCTTATGGTGCTTGAAGAAGAGCCAGAGAATGCAGATACAATAAATGAAATTTTCCGAGCTGCCCATTCATTAAAGGGAATGGCAGGAACCATGGGATATAAGAGAATGCAGAATCTTACACATATTATGGAAAATGTACTCTCTGAGATTCGTAATGGAAAGATGACAGTAAATGCAGATTTAGTTGACGTATTATTCCAGTGTCTTGATGCGTTAGAGGCATATCTCGATACTATCACTCAGACACAGGATGAAGGCGATGAAGAAAATGAGGCTATAATTGCAAGACTGAATGCTTTTCTTAATGGTGAAGCAGCAGCGGAGCCAAAGGCTACAGCGAAGAATGAAGAAAAAAGTAACGGTGAGCCTGCGGAGAAAACAAAGGATGTAAAGCTTACTGAGTATGAAGCAAGAGCTATCAAAGAGGCTATACATAAGAACATGAATGTATTCAAATTAGAAGTGTATGTTGATGAGAATTGTATTCTTAAAGCAGCAAGAGCATTTCTTGTATTTAAAGCATTGGAGGAAATCGGTGAGATTATAAAGTCGGAACCTTCAGTGCAGGACATTGAGGATGAGAAATTTGAGCTTGATTTTTCATTGGTTATAGTTACAGAAAAAGATAAGGATACTGTGAAAGCTGCAGTTGAGCATGTCTCTGAAATCAAAAAGGTTATCATAGAAGAGGTAAAAAATATTCCTGATGTGGCAGAGACAGAGGAAGAGACAAAGGCAGAGAAAAAGGATGCACCGAGTACATCAGTGGTAGCATCTACAGCTAAAACAGAAGTGGCACCTAAGGCCGCAGCTACAACTACAACTCCAGCAAAGACAGTGGGTAAACCAGTTGTTAACAGATCTGTTAGAGTAGACATTGAAAAGCTTGATATACTTATGAATCTTGTAAGTGAGCTTATCATTGCAAAGAATGGTCTTGTTTCTGTAAGTAATTCAGAAGAAGGAACTGCAACACAGTCATTCAATGAGCAGATTGAGTACCTTGAAAGAGTTACAACAAATCTTCATGAATCAGTTATGAAGGTTCGAATGATGCCAATTGAAACAGTTACGCAGAAGTTCCCTAAGATGGTAAGAGATCTTTCTAAGAAACTCAATAAGCAGATGAAGCTTACTATTTCAGGTGAAGATACAGAACTTGATAGAACTGTTATTGATGAGATAGGTGATCCACTTATGCATCTTCTCAGAAATTCGGCAGATCATGGTCTAGAAAGTGCAGAAGTGAGAGCTGAGAGAGGTAAAGACCCTGTAGGAAGCATATTCTTAAATGCATATCAGGATGGTAACAACGTTGTTATCGAAGTTCAGGATGATGGTAATGGTATCGACGTTGAGGCTGTTAAAAATAAAGCAATTGAAAAGGGTACAATTACTCCAGAACAGGCAGAGGTGATGAATGATAAGGAGATTATTGATCTTCTGTTTAAACCAAGCTTCTCTACTGCAAAACAGGTTACGGATGTATCGGGTAGAGGTGTAGGTCTTGATGTTGTTAGGACAAAGATTGAATCACTTGGCGGTGATATAGAAGTTAAGACAAAGCTTGGAGAAGGAAGTACATTTATTATTAGACTTCCGCTTACGCTTGCTATTATTCAGTCTCTTATGGTCGAGGTCGGTACAGAGAAATATGCTATTTCTTTAGGAAATATTCAGACTATAGAGGATGTTCCGGTTACTGATATCAAGTTTGTACAGTCAAAAGAAGTTATTAACTTACGTGGTACAGTTATTCCACTTGTCAGACTTGACAGTATTCTTGATATTGAGCCTTCAGAAGAAGAAGTAGAGAGTCTTACAGCTGTTATTGTTAAGAAGGGTGACAAACAGGCAGGTCTTATAGTAGACAGACTTATAGGTCAGCAGGAAATTGTTATCAAGTCTTTAGGAAAGTACATAAACAATAACTCAAAGATTATCAGCGGTGCAACTATCTTAGGTGATGGTGAGGTTGCCTTGATTCTTGACGCAAATGCTTTAGTATAGTGGAGGTGCAGTTATGGAAGACAACAGGATAGAGGTTACGTCTACTCAGTTCATTGTTGTAAACATTGGAATTGAGCAGTACGGGATAGATATAAAATATGTGGATAATATTGTTCGTATGCAGAAAATTACAAGAGTTCCAAAGGCACAGAAATTTTATCGTGGAGTTATAAATCTTCGTGGTGAGATTGTACCAATCATGAGTATCAGACGTAAGTTTGAGCTGGAGGAAGATGAAATTACTGATAAGACAAGAATTATTATCCTTAAACCAGAGCAACAGGAGCCAGTTGGTATTATAGTTGATCAGGTTAGAGAGGTATTATCACTTGATAGTGATAATATTGAAAAAGTTCACAGTGATCCAAAAGACGAGAAATCAAAATATATCAACGCAGTTGGAAAACATAATGGAAATTTGATTTCAATTCTTAACATCAATGGAGTGATAGAAATCTAAATCACAGAAATGAGGAAATCATGGCAAGAATAGATTTGGATAACCTGGACACTATTCAGTTTGATGTGTTAAAAGAAATAGGAAATATAGGGGCTGGAAATGCAACAACAGCCCTTTCCAAAATGATTAATGCAAAAATTGACATGAGTGTGCCAAAGGTTAAATTATTAGGTTTTTCAGAACTGGCAGAGGTTATCGGAACTGAAGGAGCTGTTATGGCAGGCATACTGCTTATGCTCGAAGGCGACATAGATGGAATGATGATGTTCCTTTTGGATATTGATTCAGCGAGGACACTTGTCAATGGTTTGTTAGGCAAGAACAGTGATGAACATGAAAAGGATGATATCAATTTTAACGAGATGGAATTCTCCGTTTTGAGAGAGATTGGAAATATTATAACAGGTTCATATCTTTCTGCTCTTTCTGATTTAACAAAGTTGACAATTGTTTCAAGTGTGCCAAGCTTACAGATAGATTTGGCGGAAGCAATATTAAGCATACCAGCAATCGAATTTTCTAAAATAGGAGATAAGGTTCTATTAATTCAGACACAATTTGACAATGAATCACAGATTAATGGTTATTTTGTACTTGTGCCGGAATTGGAGTCTTACGATAAGATATTTGGTTCGTTGGGATTATAGAGGAAGAGAAAAGCATGAGTGAAACAATCAAAGTTGGTATGGCCGATCTTAAAGTATGTAAGCTACCAGATTGTTTGACAACTCTTGGACTAGGATCATGTGTTGGCATTGCCTTATACGATTCGTCAACAAAAATTACAGGTTTGGCGCATATAATGTTACCAAGTAGCAAGGATATTAAAAATAATTCTAACATAGCAAAATTTGCAGACACAGGAATAGTGGAAACACTCAGGCTCATGGAGATTGAGGGCGCTAAGCGCTCAAAAATCACAGCAAAAATAGCAGGTGGTGCATGTATGTTTGCATTTGCAATGAAGGATAACGATTCTTTGAATGTTGGTGCAAGAAATGTTGAGGCAGTAAAGAGAATTTTAGGAGAGTTAAAAATTCCTATTTTGGCTGAAGATACTGGAGAAAACTATGGTAGAACAGTCATAATAGATTCAAACACAGGTCTGCTTACGATTAAATCGGTCGGAAAAACAGAAAAACAAATTTAAAGTGGAGATGGTAACGGTGATAGAGAGAACAAAATATATTCCGTCAATTATATCTTTGGCGGGTGGCTTGATTGCCAGCTTGGCATCAATTGTAAACAAATATAGTAGTTTAGAGACGATGGTAGTTGTGCTGATAGCACTGATTGTTTTCTATATCGCCGGATCCATTATCCGATATGTTGTAAATAAAATGCTGATAATACCGGAGCCAGAAGAGGAAACGGAATCAGAGGAAGATGTAAACTCAGAGGAGAACGAAGGGGAAGTTGGAGAATCGGAGGAAACTGAGGATACAGACGAAACTCCAACAGAGGAACAGGTGTAAATAGATGACAGAGGGAGAAAGAAATAAACTTTGGGCGGATTATTCGAAAAATCACGAAGCTGAAGTCAGAGAAAAGATTATAATTGAGTATGCCCCATTGGTTAAAATTGTAGCAGGAAGATTGAGTATGTATCTAGGTTATAATGTAGAGTATGATGATTTAGTTGGATATGGTATATTTGGTCTAATAGATGCTATTGATAAATTTGACTATGGTAAGGGGATAAAGTTTGAAACCTATGCGAGTCTCCGTATAAGAGGTGCGATTCTTGATCAGATTAGAAAAATGGATTGGATACCTCGTTCATTAAGACAGAAGCAGAAGAAAATAGATGCTGCTATGAGTAAGCTTGAAACTGAATTTGGCAGACCAGCTACAGATGAAGAGTTATCGAAAGAGATAGGCATAAGTGAGGAAGAACTTCTCAGCTGGCAAGGACAGGCAAACGTGTCAAATGTAATATCATTAGATGAATTTGTAGAGTCAAGCGGTGAAAAAGAGATGGGTTCAGTGGGAGTGAATACATTTGAGACACCGGAAGAAGTCATAGAGAAGGAAGAAATAAAAAAATTGCTAGTGGAATCGCTAGAAACATTGACGGACAAAGAAAAGAAAGTCATACTTCTATATTATTATGAGGAGATGACATTAAAGGAGATAAGTTATATTCTGGAGGTTTCAGAATCCAGAATTTCCCAGTTACATACTAAGGCTCTTCAAAAAATGAGAGTTAAGTTAGGTGCTGCAGCTGGATTTGTTTTTAAGATTTAGATGAGAAATTGGGTGCAAGCTAAAAAAATGCCTTGCACCTTTTTTGTTGCTCGTATATACTTGTAATATGGGTGTATTTTTGATAAGTGAAATATTTATATAGGAGTAGAATATATGGAATACAAAAATAGTTATTTTCAATTAGTTATTGGAGAAAGAAATGTTGCAATGAATTATTACCCACCTGTTGACGGGGGGGAATCGTTGAACCTGGACGAGATAGTAGATTATTTAGACAGTCATGGTATAAAAGACTATGACATTAAGAAGATAAATGAAACAATTCTTACGGCAACAAAACCAATCAAGATAACAATCAGTAATGAGACGGCTTTTCCAGTTGATGAAATTATGAAAGTCAGAGTTACACCAGATAAGATGTATGCCATTGCCAGATTTTATCCACCTAGTGAAGGGAAAAATAGAGCAGACGCAGATGAGTTTTTAAGAGACTTATCTGTTATGAAGATTACTCATGGAATATGTGAGGATGCCATAAAGAAACATATAGAGAAACCTGAATATTGCAAAAATATAATTGTAGCTATGGGAACAAAGCCAGTTCAGGGAACAAGGGCATCTATCGAATACAAATTCCAGACAGATAGAAAAGCAAAACCACGACTTAACGAAGATGGAACAGTAGACTTCCATCATCTTGATAATATTAGCCATGTGGCAAAGGGGGATGTGCTGGCTATTCTCACAAAGGAGGATCCAGGAAAATCAGGCATTGATATTTATGGTGCAGAGATTAAACCTGCAAAGGTAGAAAGGCTTACACTTAAACATGGAAACAACATTGAGATGACAGAGGATGGTCTTAGACTTATATCTTTGGTTGATGGACATGTCACTCTTGAGGGAGATAGAGTATTCGTATCGAACAACTTTGATGTGCCAGCCGATGTTGATAACTCTACAGGAGATATAGATTATAATGGTTCTGTTACAGTAAGAGGAAACGTTAGAACTGGTTTTTCTATAAGTGCTAAAGGTAATGTGGAGATATTCGGTGTTGTAGAAGGTGCAAACATATATGCTGATGGAGATATTATTCTTCACAGAGGTATACAGGCTATGGGAAAAGGCAGATTGGAATGCAAAGGAAATCTTATCTCCAAATTTATTGAGAGTGCTGAAGTGTGTGTGGAAGGCTACATAGAGACAGATACAATTCTCCATAGCAATGTATCAGCAAAGGGAGATGTATTTGTCAGAGGAAAGAATGGAAATATTATTGGTGGCAAAGTACGTTCGACAAGTCTTATTGAGGCAACACGCATCGGCTCAACTATGGGAACAACTACAGAAGTAGAAGTTGGAACCGATCCATCTGTTTCGGCCAGAATGCATGAGATAAAGAGCCTGCTTACAGAGAAGACAGATGAGAGAAAGAAATTGGAACAGTTAGTTGCACTTCTCAGAAAAAAACAGGATGCAGGAATGCTTGAACCTGACAAGGCTCCACTTATACAAAGTACTACAAAAAATATGATATTGTTGGATTCTGAAATGAAGAAACTTACGGAAGAATATGATAAGCTGTCAGAACTGGTAGCCGGAAATAAAAATGCCAAGATTCAAGCTAGAAGCGATATCTATGCAGGAACAAAAATAGTTATTGCAGGGGACTTTATACTTGTGCATGATGATTTAGCACATGTACGTTTCAAGAAAGAAAAAGGTGAGATTAAACCGACACCATTCTAGAAATGGAGGTAGCTATGATAGTAAGACCTGTAGTTATACAAGGAACTGTGCAGAATAGCCAGAATATGACGGCTGTCAAGCACGGTGAAGACGCAAAGCCTATGGTTGATCAGGCAAATATTGCCGTGAGTAATCAGAAAGAGGTTCAGCTTAAGTCCGTAAATGTAATTCGCAAGGATGATGTGGATATGGGCAAAGAGAAATTTGATGCAAAGGAAAAAGGGAAAAACGAGTATTATTCAGTGAAGGTAAAAAAGAAAAGAAAAGCCAATGACAGCGAAGAGGGTACCGTTGCCATAAAGAGTACAGGCTCGTTTGATGTAAAAATATAGAGAGTAAAGGAAGCAAAAAAGAAAATGAATGGTTTAGAAATATGTTTAGTGATAATAGGACTTATATTTGTGGCGTGTAGCTTTCTATTTTCTGAGCATTTGACAGCGGGAGACACAAAAGAAGATGCTATTGCCGGTGTAAATGTTGCAAGTGTCACAGAAGAGATAGTAAAGCGAGAGGTAGAAGCGGAGGTTACAAATATAATAGACGATAAGCTGGATGAGATGGAAATCAAAGCTGAAAAGCTGACGTCGGAAAAAATAATGGCGTTGGGTGAGTTTTCTGAAGATATTCAGAAGAGAATAGGCCAGAATCATGATGAGGTAATGTTCCTCTACAATATGCTTAACGACAAAGAAGAAGTTCTCAAAAACACTATACGTGATATCGAGGCTGTTAAAACAAGTGTAAAGAAGATGGCCATTGTAAATGATGTTGCTAAGGATGTGACAGAGAAGAAGGCAAAGGTTGTCAAAAAAGCAAAACCTGTAGAAGAGACAAGTAATACTGAAGCAATGGATATGGTTGACACAATCAATACTGTGGAAGTGGCAGATAAAACCGAGCATATTGAGACTGCTAAAGCAACTATCGAGCAACCAGCCCAGCAGGCAAAGAACCTTGCAGAGGTAGCAAAAAAATCACCAGAGCAGCCAAAGACAGTTAGAAAACATGAAATAAGTAATAACAATCAGATGATTTTAAAGCTTTACTCAGAAGGAAAGTCTAATATCGAGATAGCTAAGGAGCTTGGCCTTGGTATTGGTGAAGTAAGACTTGTAATTGATTTATTTAATTCAAGAAGGTCTAGATAGGAGAGAGTAAAAGCATGAAGTTGAAGTATTATTTAAGAGGATTAGGTACAGGTATACTGTTTGCAACAATCGTCTTATTCATATCGTATTCGTATAAGATGTCTGATAGCCAGATAAAAAAGGAAGCGGAAAAGCTAGGTATGGTATATGCTGGTTCAACAGAGGAATCTACAGGGATTTTTGGTGATGAAACAACTGGCGGACAGGCTGAACCTGGCAGTGAATCATCACAAGCAACAAGTTCTAGTGAAGAATCGTCTGCAACACAGCCATCAACGGAGACAGGCAGTGAACAGGATTCCTCCACAGAAAAGCCAGCAAACGAAACCACAACGGAGCCTACAACAACAGAACCGCCTACAACAACACTGGCAAACGTAGCAAAATGCGAGCTGACAGTAAACAGTAGAACTACATCACATGATGTTGCATATGCGTTACATGCTGCGGGAATAGTTGATGATGCAGAGGCGTTAGATAATTTTCTCTGTAACAATGGCTATGCTACAAAAATTCAAAATGGTACATATACTATTACCAGTGATATGTCATTTGAGGATATAGCCAAGATTATTACTACAAGAAAAAATTAATAATGAATGATATGAAAAAAGCCTTGCATATAGGCTTTTTTTATGTTAAACTAACAAGGCTGACTGTGTGAAAGTAGCATATGTTGGCAATAAACACACATATGGATATCCAAAAGGTGCCGTGCTCGAGGTCTTTGGAGTCATTCTTTATATGAAGATGTATAAGGAATGGCAGGAAATATGTGAAAGAAAATATTAAAACCGGAGGTATTAAAAATGAGCGTTATTTCAATGAAGCAGTTACTTGAGGCAGGTGTTCATTTCGGACATCAGACAAGAAGATGGAATCCTAAGATGGCTGAGTACATCTACACAGAGAGAAACGGAATCCATATCATCGACTTACAGAAGTCTGTAGGTAAGGTTGACGAGGCATACAAGGCTATCGCTGACGTAGTAGCAGAAGGTGGTACAATTCTTTTCGTTGGTACAAAGAAGCAGGCTCAGGATGCTGTTAAGACAGAGGCTGAGAGATGTGGTATGTACTATGTTAACGAGAGATGGTTAGGTGGTATGCTCACAAACTTCAAGACAATCCAGTCTAGAATTCAGAAGTTAAAGGAAATCGAGGCTATGTCTCAGGATGGTACATTTGATGTTCTTCCTAAGAAGGAAGTTATCGAGTTAAAGAAGGAGTGGGATAAGCTTGAGAAGAACCTTGGTGGTATCAAGGAAATGAAGAAGCTCCCAGATGCTATCTTCGTAGTAGATCCTAAGAAGGAAAAGATTTGTGTACAGGAAGCTCACTCACTTGGTATTAAGTTAATCGGTATCGGTGATACAAACTGTGATCCAGAAGAGTTAGATCACATCATCCCAGGTAATGATGATGCTATCAGAGCAGTTAAGCTTATCGTTTCTAAGATGGCTGATGCTGTTATCGAGGCTAATCAGGGTGAAGCTGTAGACGTTGAGGAAACAGTAGAAGAGACAACAGAGGCTTAATAATAGTCGTATTGTTTGAGAAGATTCAGAATAATGTCAGTGTTCCTGAAACAACAGTTAGGTTTGGAGTAAGGACACTGATAATGTTCATTTTATATAATTATATTATGGAGGTATCTAAGAGATGGAAATTACAGCATCTATGGTTAAACAACTTAGAGAAATGACAGGCGCAGGCGTTATGGCTTGTAAGAATGCTCTTGTTGAGACAGAGGGTGATTTCGATAAGGCAGTTGAAGTATTAAGAAAGAAGGGTGAGGCTACAGCTGTTAAGAAGGCTGGTAGAATCGCAGCTGAAGGTACAGTTCTTGCTTATGTTGATGGAAACAAGGCAGCAATCGTAGAAGTAAACTCAGAAACAGACTTCGTTGCTAAAAATGATACATTTAGAACATTCGTAGCTGATATCGCAGAGCAGATTATTGCATCTGATGCAACAACTGTTGAAGCTTTATCAGAAGAAAAGTTTATCAAGGATGAGTCTAAGACAGTTAAGGAAGAATTAGTAAGCAAGATCGCTGTTATCGGTGAGAACCTTACAATCAGAAGATTTGAGAAGATTAATACAAACGGCGTAGTTGTTCCATATATCCACGCTGGTGGTAAGATTGGTGTTTTAGTAGAGGCTGATACAGCTAATACAGGCGATGAAGTTAAGGATGCTCTTAAGAATATCGCAATGCAGATTGCAGCTCTTAGTCCAAAGTATGCTACAAAGGATGAAATCTCAGCAGAAGAGCTTGATAAGATGAGAGAGATAACAATTGATAGTGCTTTAAATGATACATTTACACTTCCAGTTCCAATCTTAAAGGGCTTACTTGAGAAGGCTATTAGCGGAAATGTATGGAGTGCTGAAGATGTTGCTGCATACGAAGAAAAGAAGAACGATTTGAAGTATTTACCAAACTTCCTTTCAAAGGAAGCAAAGGCAGCATTAGCAGAGCTTGCTATGGCTGACAAGGCTGAAATTATTGAGAACAAGATTTTCTTAGGTCTTGTTGATGGACGTATAAAGAAGCAGCTTAAGGATATCTGTTTATTAGAGCAGACATACGTTAAGGCTGAGGATGGTAAGCAGACAGTAGCTCAGTACATCGCTGAGGTTGCAAAGGCTACAGGTTCAGAGCTTACATTAAAGAACTTCGTTCGTTTCGAGACAGGTGAAGGTATCGAGAAGAAGGAAGAGAACTTTGCAGAAGAAGTTGCAAAGCAGATGGCTGGAAACTAAGCGTTTAGACTATTAGTTGAAAAGTCCTTAGAAACATAGTAAAATCAGCTATTTTAGTGATGATTGAGTGATATAAAGAGAGTATCATAAAGTATCGTAAAATATCATATCTTATCACACCAATTTTGGTAAAGATTTGGTATGGATTTTGGTAAAATATCTTACCAAAGTCATTCACGAAAAGTTTGCGACTTTATTCATATTTGTTTAGAAGGACGAAGTATCAATTTAATATTTAGACATTAACATAAGTCTATAATCAATTGTAGGAATATGATTGATTGTAGGCTTATTTTAGTGCCTAAATATATCTAGGTAAGGAAATTAACGTTAATAACATTTCGAAGCAAATTTGAGCTATATACGATGATTTAATAGCGTATATATACCATGCTTTGAAAGAGGCATTTTATTGGCAAAAGAAAAGAGGTGAAATAGAGTGGCAATACATATAGGTAATATGGATGATTTGAAAAAAGCACTTATGCCAGAGATGACGAAGATGGTTGACAAATTAGCTGATAGAGTATACCAAACATTGAATTACTTTCTGCAAGAATACTATGGAAGATAGTACATAGATTATTAAAGGGAATGTTGTAAAATATATCAGCATCGGCATAAAAATATGTTGGTGCTGATTACATCAATAAGTTTACTTGTAAAAATAGAGGTTATAGGATATAATGGAGGTGAAAATAGATATGGGAGATGTTTATATGTCAGCAAAAGAAGTTATTAAAGCGATTTTAGAAGATAAACATGTGACACAAGTTGAGTTAGCAGAGAAAACGAATGTTACAAAGCAGAACTTTAATAATAAAATGAACCGAGATAATTTTTCGACATTGGAATTAGTTGAAATTGCAGATGCTTTAGAAATGCAATTAATTCTAAAGAATACATCTGATGGGAAAGAGTATATTATAGATTATCCAGAGGAGCAAAAAGGAAAACCGAAGCGAGGTAAGAAAGCAGAAGAATAGAGGTTACTAATGTCAGAGTTAAGACAACAGGCAAGGGAACTAATAGAGCAAATGCCAGAAGAGAAGTTGATTTATATAATACAAATAATGCAAGGAATCAATGGATTGTTTGGAACAACAGAAATGGATAATAATTGTAGTGATGAGTAAGGAGGGATTGCCTATGTTAGCAGCAGTAAAAGGAATTATACAAGGAAATACAGTATTGTTAGATGAAGATGTTAGAGCATATGACGGAACAGAGGTAATAGTTACATTATTAAATTATCCACAGAAGAAAGAAACTAAAGTACCTGTAGATTGGGATAGTTTTGTTATTCCAACGGAAAGAGGGCAGAATGTAGATGAATATATGAGGGAGATGCGTGAGAATGACAGATTATAAAAAGGCATTCGTGGACACAGCACCTTTTATATATTTTATTGAGAAGGATGCTAATAATCCGCAGTATTATGATAAGGTTAAAAAATTCTTTATGAATGGTTATGAGAATAACAAGGGATTTGTAACTTCTGTAATTACAATGGAAGAATACTTTGTATTCCCATATAGAAATAACAACCATTCATTGATAGAAATGTTTAATAGGCTTGTGACTACAATGAACATGGAAATGATAGAAATAAGTCAAGAGATTGCTAATAAGGCATCACAGATAAGAGCTGAATATAAAAATTTTAAAGCTATGGATGCATTACAATTAGCAACGGCTTGT
>JAFQVJ010000056.1 GCA_017408025.1 Lachnospiraceae bacterium | reverse complement strand
TCCTGAGCCAGGATCAAACTCTCGTTAAAAGTTTAATTCTGAACAAGATAACGTTAGCTATCCTATCCGTTTGATTTCATTACTGTTCGTAATAAAGAATACCAATCTTTTGATTGGTCTGAAAATTTGTAAGAAATTTTCAGGGATGGTTTATCATTCAATTATCAATGTTCTTTAGATTTGATATCTATTCGTTGTCGCTTCGTTTTTATCTTTCTCAGCGACAGCTTAGATAGTATATCATGTTGTTTCCTGTTTGTCAACAACTTTTTAAATTTATTTTTTGTTGTCAGCTGAATTTCACCAAGCTCATAAGCTGTACTTCCGTAGTTATGATTGCTTGTTGTTTGTCTGTATCAGCGACAGCTTGCTTATAATACACCATTTAAAAAGATAAGTCAACAACTTTTTCAATTTTTTTTAACTTTTTTTCAAAACTATATCTTTGGGTCTTTTTAATGAATATAATTGTTGATAATATAGATACTAAACAATAATGAATGGATTAACTTTTGAAAGATAATAAATGTCTCAAGGATTTTACTAAATACTGTTCTCTCAATGTATTAGGTATGCTTGGATTGTCATGTTACATATTAGCTGATACATTCTTTGTTGCAAATGGTATTGGCTCTGATGGGCTCACCGCTCTTAATCTTGCTATACCCGTCTATAATTTTATACATGGAGCTGGTCTTATGCTTGGAATAGGTTCTGCAATTAAATTTACTATATTCCACAGTCAGGGATGTACAAAAGAGGGCAATAAATTCTTCTCAGCTTCAATTATTATTGCTTCATTGTTTTCTGCTATATTTGTACTGTTAGGATTATACTTTTCTGACAATCTGATTTGTTCCTAATCTAAATGAACTTTCCTATACAACAAAAAAAGTGCTTAAACAATCAGCACTTTTTATATAGCGGAGAAAGAGGGATTTGAACCCTCGCGCCGGTTGCCCGACCTACACCCTTAGCAGGGGCGCCTCTTCGGCCTCTTGAGTATTTCTCCGAACTCCTACATATCGATTTTATTTACTCACGATATGACATATGAAGTTTTATATCGCTAAACTCGCGAACACATGTTATTATACTAGAGCATAAAACTTTTGTCAATTACTATTTATGCGAAAAAATCTACAATTTTAAACAATATTTACACCTATTATGTCTCTACTTATTAGAAACAAAGCTGACATTTTCTTTTCCTGCGAGTGCTCATCTATTTATTATTGTATAGGAAAGTTTCGAGAACTTTCCTATACAATAATGAAAAAATCCCACAGCATTGCTGCCACGGGATTTTTTACATATCAGATATATTTTTACTGATTTTCAGATGTCGTCTCATCTGTGACATCATCACTGGATTCTATAGCTTCATTTTCTGTAGTAAGGCCTTCTGGAAACTTTTTATCTTCTTCTGACACCGAACCTTCAGGATTTGATCTTACCTTCGCAATACTTGCTATAGTAACATCACTATCCTTGTCAATGTTCATGAGCTTAACACCTGATGTGTTACGTCCGATTACTGAGATGTCCTTAACAGCAAACTGAATGATAATTCCTTCTGTTGTTATCATCATTATCTCACTCTCATCTGTAACTGCCTTAACACCTATAACATTTCCTGTCTTCTCACTTATCTTATAGCACTTAACACCCCTTCCGCCTCTTCTCTGAAGCACAAATTCATCTATGGATGTTCTCTTACCCATACCCTTTTCAGATACTACGAGAAGTGAATCACCCTGAGTATTAAGCTGCATGCCTACTATTTCATCTCCCGGTGCAAGGTTCATACCTCTTACACCAATTGAGCTTCTGCTTGTACATCTTACATCACTCACAGCGAACTTTATACACTGACCATACTTTGTAACAAACATGATCTCAGCATCTGCGTATGCTGTCTTAACCTCTATAATTTCATCATCCTCACGAAGAGTTATAGCCTGAAGTCCTGACTTTCTGATATACTGGTACTCTTCAAGAGGTGTTCTCTTAATTGTACCGTTTTTAGTAGCCATAATAAGATACTTGTCAGCCTTGTATTCCTTAATAGGAAGCATAGCTGCTATCTTCTCTCCCGGCTGAAGCTGGATAAGATTTATGATAGCTGTACCTCTAGCTGTTCTTCCTGCCTCTGGTATCTCATATGCTTTTAATCTGTAGGCTCTACCCATATTTGTTATGAACATCAGATAATTATGTGTTGATGTCATAAGTAAATCTTCAATATAATCATCAGCAATAGTCTGCATACCCTTGATACCCTTGCCACCACGATGCTGTGTGTTAAAGTTATCAACTGTCATTCTCTTGATATATCCAAGATTTGTCATAGCTATAACAGTATTCTCATTTGGAATTAAATCCTCCATTGAGATATCATATTGATCAAAACCTATAGATGTTCTTCTATCATCACCATATTTATCAGATATTTCCTGAATTTCCTCTCTGATTACTCCAAGAAGCTTCTTTTCATCATTAAGAATACCTGTTAAATATTCAATGAACTCCATAAGCTCTGCATACTCATTTTCAAGGTCTTCTCTTGCTAAACCTGTAAGAGTTTTAAGTCTCATATCTACAATAGCCTGTGCCTGAACATCTGTTAATCCAAATCTCTCGCATAATGACGCTTTAGCATCATTTGTAGTTCTTGAACCACGGATAATCTTAATAACCTCATCTATATTATCAAGTGCTATAAGGAGACCCTTTAATATATGAGCTCTCTCCTCTGCCTTATTCAAATCATATTTTGTTCTTCTTGTAACTACATCTTTTTGATGAAGAAGATAATTATCAAGCAGGTCACAGATATTAAGTACCTTTGGCTCTCCGTTTACAAGAGCAAGCATAATTGCACCAAATGTATCCTGAAGCTGTGTATGCTTATAAAGATGGTTTAATATAACATTTGGATTTACATCACGACGAAGCTCTATAACTACACGCATACCATCCTTATTTGATTCATCTCTAAGTGCTGTTATACCATCAACTCTCTTTTCCTTTACAAGATCAGCAATCTTCTCTATAAGTCTTGCCTTATTTACCATGTATGGAAGCTCTGTAACGATTATTCTATTCTTGCCGTTGTCCATAGGTTCGATGTTTGTAATGGCACGAACCTTAATCTTACCACGACCTGTTCTGTACATTTCCTCAATACCACGAGTACCTAATATTTCACCTCCTGTAGGAAAATCTGGACCTTTTATAATCTGTAATATCTCTTCTATTTCTGTTGTTCGGTCCTCGTTTACTGTATTGTCTATAATCTTAACAACAGCTGCTATTACCTCTCTTAAGTTATGAGGTGGCATATTTGTAGCCATACCTACAGCAATACCATTTGTACCATTTACCAAAAGATTTGGAAATCTTGATGGAAGTACTGTTGGCTCTTTCTCTGTCTCATCAAAGTTTGGCACAAAATCTACTGTGTTCTTGTTGATATCAGCAAGCATCTCCATAGACAGCTTTGAAAGTCTTGCTTCTGTATATCGCATGGCAGCTGCACCGTCACCGTCCACAGAACCAAAGTTTCCATGACCATCTACAAGTGTGTATCTCGTTGACCATTCCTGAGCAAGATTTACTAATGCACCATAGATAGAGCTATCTCCATGTGGATGGTACTTACCCATTGTATCACCAACGATACGGGCACACTTACGATGTGGCTTGTCAGGACCATTGTTAAGCTCTATCATAGAAAATAAAATTCTTCTTTGAACAGGCTTAAGACCATCCCTTACATCAGGTAATGCACGTGCAGCAATAACACTCATCGCATAATCTATGTATGATTTTTCCATGGTGTCCTTCAAGTCTACATCCTGAATTTTATCAAAAATATGTTCATCCATATTCCTCTTTTCCTTTCATTTTAGTCATTCAATACAGTATTCCAAAAATACTTCGTATTTTTTCGTTGGGTTTTACAACCCAATTTCTCCATAAAGATATCGGCTTATATAAGCTTGCTTATAACGCCTCTATCTTTATGTCGATGCTGTCCTTGTTTATATATCCAGGTTTCGTACAAATTTTGCATTTGCTTCGATAAACTCTCTTCGTGGCTCTACCTGATCACCCATAAGAGTTGTGAATGTCAAGTCAATCTCTGCCTGCAATGCATCATCTATATTTACCTTTTTGAGAATTCTTGTCTTAGGGTCCATAGTTGTGTCCCAAAGCTGCTCTGCATCCATTTCTCCGAGACCTTTGTAACGCTGAATCTTATTGTTACCATCACGTCCTATCTCTGTAAGAATGTCATTAAGCTCTTCATCGCTGTATGCATACCTTACAGTCTTATTCTTTACTACCTGGTATAATGGTGGTGTTGCAAGATACACATAACCCTGTCTTATAAGCTCCGGCATAAATCTGTATATAAATGTCAGAAGAAGTGTAGCAATATGAGCACCATCCACATCGGCATCTGTCATAATAATAATTTTATGATATCTAAGCTTTTCTATATCAAAATCATCATATATACCTGTTCCAAATGCTGTTATCATAGCTTTGATTTCTTCATTTCCAAGAACCCTGTCAAGTCTTGCCTTCTCAACATTAAGAATCTTTCCTCTAAGTGGAAGAATAGCCTGTGTAGCTCTATCTCTGGCTGTTTTAGCAGAACCTCCGGCTGAATCTCCCTCTACGATATATATTTCACAGTTTGCTGGATTCTTGTCAGAACAATCAGCAAGCTTTCCAGGAAGTCCATTATCTTCAAGAGCAGATTTTGTTTTTCTTGTAAGGTCTCTAGCCTTTCTTGCTGCCTCTCTAGCTCTCTGTGCAAGAATAGACTTCTCACATATTGTTCTTGCAACAGCTGGATTTTGCTCAAGGAAATATGTAAGCTGCTCGCTTACAGTATTTTCAACCGCCGCTCTAGCCTCTGAATTACCAAGCTTCTGCTTAGTCTGACCCTCAAACTGTGGCTCACCTATCTTTACACTAATAATAGCTGTAAGACCTTCTCGTATATCTTCACCTGAAAGATTCTGTTCGTTATCTTTCAAAAGCTTTTTGCTTCTTGCATAATCGTTAAATGTCTTTGTGAGAGCTCTCTTAAAGCCTTCAAGATGTGTACCACCTTCAGGAGTAACGATATTATTTACGAAGCTGTAAACATTCTCTGTATATCCGTCATTATGCTGTAAAGAAACCTCTACATATACGTCATTATACTGTCCTTCACAATATATTACACTATCATAGAGAGGTGTTTTTCCCTTGTTAAGGTAGGTTACAAATTCTTTTATACCACCTTCGTAATGGAAGGTTTTTTCAATCTTTTCCTCTCTGTCATCTCTAAGAATAATCTTAAGACCCTTTGTGAGGAACGCTGTCTCTCTAAGTCTTGTTTTTAATATATTATAATCGAATACTGTCTCTTCAAATATCTGATCATCAGGTAAGAAAGTAACCTCTGTTCCTGTAATATCTGGATCACATTCACCTATTACCTTAAGGTCATTCATTATCTTTCCGCGCTCGTATCTCTGGAAATAAATCTTTCCTTCGTTGTAAACCCTTACTTCAAGCCAAATCGAAAGAGCATTAACTACTGAAGCACCTACACCATGTAAGCCACCAGATACTTTATAGGCTCCACCGCCAAATTTACCGCCAGCATGAAGTACTGTAAATACTACTTCTACTGCAGGACGACCTGTTTTAGAATTGATACTTACAGGTATACCACGCCCATTATCTTTCACAGTTATGGAATTATCCTCGTTTATCTGTACATCAATAGTATTACAAAATCCGGCCAACGCCTCATCAACTGAATTATCAACTATTTCGTATACCAAATGATGCAGACCTCTAGAAGACGTACTTCCTATGTACATACCCGGTCTTTTTCTTACAGCTTCAAGTCCTTCCAGAATCTGAATCTGATCTCCACCGTAATTTCCGTTGTTATTGTCCTTCATGTTTGCTCCTTTCTACCGTTCCTTCGACAACCTTGTACACATTGTCTATATTGAATCTGTTTTCTACAAATTCATCCAGACCTGTACAAGTTATAATAGTCTGCACATTACACAGACTGCTAAGCAGATGTTTCTGCCTATTGCTATCTAATTCAGATAAGACATCATCCAACAATAAAACTGGAGTGTCCTTTATCATATTTTTTACCAGCTCTATCTCAGATAACTTCAGTGACAATGCTGCTGTTCTCTGCTGTCCCTGACTTCCAAATTTTCTTATGTCAATTTTTTTATTATAAAAGCTTATATCATCTCTGTGAGGTCCCACTGATGTAGTCTTAAGCTTCATATCTTTTTCCCTATTTCTCACAAGCTCTTCGTATAGATTATTGCCGGTAATATTTGGTTCATACTTGATAATTAATTCCTCTTTGCCATTAGTGAGATTCCTATGAATACCATATATAAGCTCATTTATCTCATCAATAAATTTACTTCTTCTAGTTATAATCTTTGCACCATAATTGGCAAGCTGTGTATCCCACACATCAAGAGTAGCCAAAAGATCTTTGTCATAATAAAACCCTAAATCTTTCAAAAGCTTATTTCTCTGATTAACTATTTTATTGTAATTTACAAGGTTATGTACATATATTTTGTCAAGCTGACAAAGCTCCAAATCTATAAATCTTCTTCTCTCCGAAGGACCATTTTTTATGATATTTAAGTCCTCTGGTGAGAAAAATACAACGTTCAATATTCCAAAAAGCTCACTTGCTTTTTTTATTGGAATACCGTTAATAGCTATTCCTTTAGATTTATTTTTCTTAAGGTGCATATCAATCCTTATGGGAATGTTATCTTTCATGACTATTATCTTGATATGTGACTCGTCACTTTCAAAATTAACAATATCTCTATCTCTTGTACCTCTATGAGATTTAGTTGTACTTCCCACATATATGGCTTCAAGAATATTTGTCTTACCCTGAGCATTGTTACCATAAAGGATATTTGTTCCCTTTTCAAAACTCATATTCAGTTCTTTATAATTTCTATAATTGTTAAGTTCTAAAGATTGAATATACATGATGCACCATTCTTGCTTTTATTTTTTTATCTTAATTTCCTGACCATCAAAAGAAACTACATCTCCATCATAAAGTTTCTTACCTCTCTGTATTTCAACAGCACCATTTACCTTAACTTCACCGTTTGTAATGACTATCTTTGCTTCAACACCTGAATCTACAAATCCTGCAGCTTTTAATGCCTGTCCAAGTTTTATGAATTCATCCCTTAAAATTATCTCTTCCATGCCAGTGATTCCTCCATAAAAAAATTATATTGCATTAAAATTAACAGGTAATATAAGATAAACGTATTTCTCCTCCTCATCCTTTATAAAGCATGGTGCTTTAGGATTTACAAGATAAATACTTACCTCTTCGTCATCGATAACCTTGAGAGCATCTATAAGGAATCTTGGATTAAATCCAATCATAATATCCTTACCATCCTTCTGGATATCAATATTTTCATTCATAGTACCAACAACTGATGTAATCTTAAGCTCTAAGTCACCATCAGTAATATTTATGATAATAGGCTTCTTGTCACCTTCTTTTACGAGAAGAGTTGCTCTGTCTATACAGTTAAGGAACTCTTTTTTATTGATAGAAACCTTGGTTTCATAATCACTTGAAAGCATCTGATTAATCTTGAAATACTCTCCCTCGATGAGTCTTGATACTACTACAGTTGAATCAAACTCAAATACTATATGATTGCTTGTAAAGAATATTCTTACCTCATCCTCTGTTCCACCAGATAAAATCTTGCTTATCTCGTTGAGAGTTTTTCCAGGAACAACAACCTTAATATCATCAAATGAATCCTTAAGCTCAATTTTTCTGATAGATATTCTATGTCCATCAAGAGAAACAACCTTAAGCTCATTTCCTGTAACCTCAAAAAGCTCACCTGTCATAAGCTTATTTGTATCTGAATCTGATATAGAGAATATTGTCTGTCTTATAACTTCCTTCAAAGTAAACTGCGATAAATATATAAATTTATTCTTTTCTATAACTGGAAGATAAGAGAAATCCTCACCTGACTTACCTGCTATAGTAAATACAGCCTTCTCACATGTAATAGTTGTTCTATAATTCTCGTCTGTCTCAATAGAAACTTCATTGTCCGGAAGCTTTCTAACTATCTCAGAGAATATTTTAGCATCAATAGCAACTGTACCCTTTGATATTATTTCTCCTTCAACCTTTGTTTCAATACCCAGTTCCATATCATTAGCTGTAAACTTTATTTCATTTGTTGTAGCATCTATGAGAATACATTCAAGTATGGACATTGTTGTTTTAGAAGGAACAGCTTTTAAAACAATATTAACTCCCTGTACAAGATTAGCTTTAGAACATATAAGTTTCATTGTTAACTCCTTTCGATGGTGTGCTGGCACCATATATAAATATATAATTAATTTTTCTAGTAGTAATAATATTATAGGGTGTGAAAATGTTTATAACCCTTCTAACCCTATCAGTTGAGACATTTTTTTTAAAGAAAACTTATGTTGAAAAGTAAAAAAATCATAAGTATAACTCATAAGTTATCAACATCACTAAAAATTGTATAAATTGTGTTACACATTTAATACACATTAGAAATATAGATAATGTATATTTAATGTGGATTAAAAATCCACTAAAGTGGATAGAGTGAGTATAACATTCACAACAATTGTAATGAGTTTCTTCTTATTAATAATGTAATTAATTTGGAATAATTTTTTTCTTCAACACTTCAATTGTGTTTCTTGTAGAATCATTTGATTCTATTTCGCCAGAAATTTTATCTATTGCATACATAACAGTAGTGTGATCTTTTTTATGGAGCGCTTCACTGATTGTCTGTAGAGAGCTGTCAGTGAGGTTTCTTATAAGATACATTGCTATCTGTCTTGGATATGCAATATTATGGCTCTTTTTCTTAGAAACAATATCAGCAGGTGATATGTTAAAGTGTTCTGCTACTATATTAATAATAAGCTTAGGCGTTATCTCTTTAGTAATATCAGGTGAGATAATATCCTTCAAAACTTCTTTGGCAAAATCAACATCTATAGGTTTTTTTGAAACCCTTGAGAATGCAACTATCTTAGTAAGAGCACCTTCAAGTTCTCTAATATTTGACGTAATATTTGAAGCTATATATTTTATAATTTCTTCATTAATATTATATCCTTCTGCTTCAGCTTTTTTAGAAAGAATAGCCATACGAGTCTCATAATCAGGAGCAGAAATATCAACTGTAAGACCCATTTCAAATCTTGATCTTAAACGTTCTTCTAGTGTTGTTATATCCTTAGGTGGTTTATCTGAAGATATGACAATCTGTTTATTAGACTCCTTAAGTGTATTAAAGGTATGGAAAAATTCTTCCTGGCTTCTTTCCTTTCCTATGATAAACTGAATATCATCAATAAGCAGCACATCAAGATTTCTATATTTATTTCTAAATTCAACTATAGAAGACTGATTTTCACTTCTAATAGCATTGATAACTTCATTTGTAAATACTTCTGACGTAACACAACGTATCTTAGCATCTGGATTCTTATCTAATATGAAGTTTCCTATAGAATGCATAAGATGAGTCTTACCAAGACCAACACCTCCATAAATGAAAAGAGGATTGTACATCTCAGCTGGTGATTCAGCAACTGCTAGAGCATATGCATGGGCAAAGTTGTTATTTTCACCTACGACAAAGTTGTCAAATGTATAATTTGGATTGATATTTGCTTCAGTCTTTTTATCTATTAAAGAATCAGAAAATATCTTATTTGTAGCAGAGGCCTTATTGATTTTCTTCAAATCACTTTCATGTGAAAAAACAATATCAAGGGCATGTCCTGTGACTTCCTGGACAACAACCTTTAAAGGTATATAATATTTCTTATTAAGATATGATATACCAATATTCTCATCTGGAACGAGAAGTGTTATTATATTGTCTTCTACGGAATGAATCTTGAGAGGTTTTATCCATGTATTGAAAGAAACATCCATAATGTCATGTTCCTTTTTTAGAATTTCAAGAATTTCTTCCCATTTTTCATTAATTAAATCAAACATCTTAAACTCCAATTCTACGTCGTACAACGCTTTTAATATGGCTTAAAATAGCCTCTAGGGCATAATATCCCTACTATGCAAAATTATACCTATATTTTACCTCATTTAGCTTATTTTTTCAACAAAAATTCTAGTTGGGCAGAGATTTATCCACCAGTGGAAAAAAAGTGAAATAAATGTGCAAATTTTGCGGGATTATGATAAATACGCAATTTAAAATAAATGTGTAAAAAAATGTGGATAAGTGGATAACTTCAATAAAACAATTTTTTATTATCAACTTAGTAAATTTTCTCAATACTATAAAAATTTATTTCAACATCATTTTTAATTACAAAATAGGTATTTTTAATAATTATAGACATTAAATTATACTGTTATCCACCAAGTTATCCACATTATGTGGAAAAGATTATGTAAAGTTTTTATACAAATTTACATTGTGGATAATTTAATTCAATAAACGAGAACTTTCCTATACAATAAAAAAAGTGAAGAAATAGCTTGACTACAGCGAACTTATTTAATATAATAGTCGCGATGTCGTTATAAAATAGATAATATTACCTTATTATAAATTTGGTTAAGAAGGAGGTGTCCGAAATGAGAACAACAATGGGACTTACATTCAATCCTAAGAAGAGATCAAGAGCTAAGGTTCATGGCTTCAGAAAGAGAATGTCAACAGCTAACGGAAGAAAGGTTTTAGCTGCTAGAAGAGCAAAGGGAAGAAAGAAGTTATCAGCATAGTATCAGCTTAAGCCGCATAAATTTATGTGGCTTTTTCTTTTTCTTTAATTATCAAGGAGGTGTAGGATGAGAAATATAGATTCTTTAAAGAATAGTGAATTTCAATATATATATAAGAATGGTAAATCCTATGCCAATAAGTATTTAGTCATGTATGTTATGGACAACCCTGACGGGAAGTCAAAGCTTGGCATATCAGTTAGTAAAAAAGTAGGTAATAGTGTTATAAGACATCGTGTGACCAGGCTTATAAGGGAGAGCTATAGACTAAATAGACATATGTTTAATAGTGGTTTAAACATTATAGTTATTGCGAGAGCAACAGCGAAGGATAAAGGCTTCGCAGAAATTGAAAGTGCTTTTTTACATCTGACAAGGATGCATAAAATAGCCACAAATGCGTAGTAGTCGCATGGACCAAAATTCGAAGAATTTTGTCATATTAAAAGAGGTAGCCTTGATGAAAATTGTGAAATATATCTCTTCTAAAATATCTTTAATACTAAAGAAGATATTGATAGGAGCAGTTAAATTTTATAGGAAGTTTATATCTCCATATAAGGGTAATACTCATTGCAGATTTACCCCTACGTGTTCCCAGTATGCCATTGAGGCACTGGAAAAATATGGTCCATTCAAGGGTACGTATTTATCAGTAAAAAGAATATTGAGGTGTCACCCCTATTCTAAACATAGTGGGTATGACCCTGTTCCATAAGGAGGAGCAAAATGTCAGGAATGTTATTATCATGTGCTAATATGCCTGTTATCAAACAGATTGCAGATTTACTTGGATTCATAATGAACGGAATATATTTCTTGTTTGATAAGATAGGAATTGCAAACATTGGTTTATGTATTATAGTTTTTACTATTGTAGTACGTTTACTTATGATTCCTATGAGCATAAAGCAACAGAAAACTATGAAACTTACATCTCTTATAAATCCTGAAATTCAGGCTATACAGAAGAAGTATAAAAATAAAAGAGATAATGATTCTATGATGGCTATGAATGCCGAAACAAGAGCTGTCTATGAAAAGTATGGTACATCTCCATCAGGTGGTTGTCTTCCAATGCTTATTCAGATGCCTATTTTATTAGCACTTTACGGTGTTATCAGTGCTATTCCATCTCATGTAGGTGCAGTAGAGGATATGTATCTTAAGGCAACTGATTATATTTATGAGTCAATGGATGAATATAATGACTTGAAAATTCTCAATCAGTTAATGGTAGACAATGGTATTGAAGGATTTAAAAAGCAAGATGAATATACAAAAATTGTAGATGCTTACTATAGTACAAAATATGAGAATCTTGAAGATAATAAGGATGATATAAGTGAATTACTTATAAATGTGTATGCAAGACAGAGTGAGGAAGGTCTTGATAAAGGCAAGGATTCTTGGTATGACATGGAAGTACTTAAAGAGACATCCGCAGATATTGCAGAAGCTCTTAAAAATTTAAGTGCAGATGATTGGGCAAAGGTTGCAGAATCTGAAACAGTTAAAGATAATGAGATAAAAACAAACATTGTTAAAGAGTATACAGATGTAAAATCTGATGATTATGATACAATAATTGCTAATATAAATGCTAACTACGATAAGATGGATGATGTTCATGATGAAGCAATATCTGTTTATACATTTTTGGGTATTGATTTAAGCCGTTCTCCTTCACAGGAAATGGATTCAGGAATATGGTGGGCAATTTTAATTCCTGTTTTATCAGCATTATTCCAGTGGTTTACAGGTCATTTATCATCTAAGACAAATCAGGCGCAGGATAACCCAATGGCATCTTCACTTAAGGTAATGAATATAATGATGCCACTTATGTCAGCATTTTTCTGTTACTCATTTGCTTCAGGTTTAGGTTTATATTGGGTAATAGGTTCTGTAATACAGATTGTACAGACAATTGTTATCAATAACCACTTTGGCAAGATGTCTGTTGATGATATTATCAAGTCAAACATTGATAAGATGAATAAGAAGAGAGCAAAGAAGGGTCTTCCACCACAGAAGATTACAGCAGCTGCTAATACAAATGTTAAGAATATAAAGGTTAATACAAATAATGATGTTAAAAAGCCTAATACTTCATCAGGTGTTACCTATAAAAAGGGTGGAATAGCAGCAAAAGCTAACATGGTAAAAGAATACAACGATAAGAAGAAATAATATTCGGGAGGTTTATGAAAATGGAATTTCAGTTATTTACAGGAAAAAATGTAGATGATGCTATAACAAAGGCTTTAGTTTCATTAGGAGTTACAAGTGATAAGCTAGAGTATGAGGTAGTTGAGAAGGGGAGTAATGGTATCCTTGGTATAGGAAGCAAGCCAGCAAAAATCAATGCAAGAGTTAAGGAGGATGTTAATGAGGTAGCCGAAACTCCTGAGGACGTAGAGAAGGTTGCAGTTGAGTTCCTTACAAAGGTATTTGACGCTATGAAGTTAACTGTAAAGATTAATGTTACAGTTAAAGAAGATAACGTTGATATTGATTTAGTTGGTGATGATATGGGTGTTCTTATAGGTAAGAGAGGACAGACCTTAGATTCATTACAGTATCTTGTTAGCCTTGTTATAAACAAGAAGAGTGATAAGTATTTAAGAGTTAAGCTTGATACAGAGAACTATCGTGAGAGAAGAAGAGAAACTCTTGAAAATCTTGCTAAGAATATTGCATTTAAGGTTAAGAGAACAAAGAGACCAGTTTCTCTTGAGCCAATGAATCCATATGAGAGAAGAGTTATTCATTCTGCATTACAGAATGATAGATATGTGACAACAAGGAGTGAAGGTGAAGAGCCATTTAGACATGTTGTTGTATGCTTAAAGAGATAATTATATCTATAGTGTAGTTAAAGGAAATGCGGCAGGTTATAATAAAAAAACAGATAACCTGCCGACATTTCTTTATTGTATAGGAAAGTTCTAGAAAGAAAGGATGAATGAGTATGAGATTTGAGACTGAGACAATTGCTGCTATAGCTACTGCCATGAGTAATTCTGGTATTGGTATTATCAGAATTAGTGGCGATGAAGCTATAAGTATAGCGGATAAGATGTTTAAATCTATAAAAGAGGGCAAAAGACTTACTGATGTGAAAACTCATACTGTTCATTTTGGTCATATTATTGAAGGTAATAATGTTGTAGATGAGGTTCTTGTGACTGTCATGAAAGCTCCAAATACTTATACAAGAGAGGATATTGTGGAGATAAACTGTCACGGTGGTGTTGTAGTACTTAAAAAGGTTATGGAGCTTGTACTTAAGAATGGTGCCAGACCAGCCCAAGCAGGTGAATTTACAAAGAGGGCTTTTTTAAATGGCAGAATAGATTTGTCACAGGCGGAAGCTGTTATAGATGTTATAAATGCAAAGAATGAATATGCGTTGTCCAACTCTGTCAGTCAGTTAAGAGGTCAGATTTCTTCTAAGATAAAGGATATAAGGAATAATATTTTAAATCAGATAGCTTATATAGAGGCTGCATTAGATGATCCGGAGCATATGAGCTTAGATGGGTATGATGAAAAGCTTATGGACATAACAAAGAGTATTATGTCACAGCTTGGGAAGCTTATTGAGTCGGCAGATAATGGAAGAGTTATCAGTGAGGGTATAAATACTGTAATATTAGGAAAACCAAATGCAGGTAAGTCCTCATTTTTAAATGCAGTACTCGGAACAGAGCGCGCTATAGTTACTGATATTGAGGGAACTACAAGAGATGCACTTGAAGAACATATTAGTATTCATGGAATAAGCTTAAATATTATTGATACAGCAGGTATAAGAGATACGGAGGATATAGTAGAGAAAATAGGTGTAAGCAAAGCGAAGGAGTTGGCTTCGGATGCTGACTTAATTATATATATTATAGATTCATCAAAACCAATTGACGAAAACGATAGAGAGATTATGGAGCTTATGAAGGGTCGTAAGGCCATTATATTATTTAATAAGTCTGATCTTGAAGCAGCTGTTAGTAAGGAAGATATAGATGTATCTGAAAATACACCAATTATTAACATATCAGCAAAACATCAGCTAGGTATAGATGAGTTTGAAAATGCAATTAAAGAGCTATTCTTTAATGGACAGCTTAAATTTAATGATGAAGTGTATATAACAAATGCCAGACAGAAGAACGATATCAGACAGGCGTATGAAAGCATGAAGCAGGTAAAGAATTCTATAGAGGCAGAGATGCCAGAGGATTTCTTTACTATAGACCTTATGAATGCTTATGAATTGTTAGGACGAGTAGTTGGTGAAAGCGTAGAGGATGATTTAGCCGATAAGATTTTCAGAGAGTTTTGCATGGGTAAGTAGTGTAAGCAACGAGTCCAGGTATATGTAGTTTTCATGCTTGCATGAAAAACTACATATATTTGGCGAAAATACGAAGTATGAAGCAATCCAGCTTACGCGTGTTGGAAGGAGATATATATGAATAATAAATACATTGAAGAACAATATGACACTGTTATAGTTGGTGCTGGTCATGCAGGCTGTGAGGCAGCTCTCGCATGTGCACGACTTGGACTTTCTACTATTATGTTTACAGTAAGTGTAGACAGTATTGCACTTATGCCCTGCAATCCTAATATAGGAGGAAGTTCAAAGGGACATCTTGTCCGTGAAATAGATGCTCTTGGTGGTGAGATGGGCAAAAATATTGATAAAACATTTATTCAGTCAAAGATGCTTAATAAATCAAAAGGTCCAGCTGTACATTCACTTCGTGCACAGGCAGATAAGAGTGATTATACCAGAGAGATGCGTAGAACTCTTGAAAATACTGAAAATCTTACTATCAGACAAGGTGAAGTAACGGAGATTTTAGTTGAAGATGGAAAGGTAACGGGTGTTAAAACATTTTCAGGTGCCACATATAAGGCAAAGGCAGTAGTTCTTTGTACAGGTACATATCTTAAAGCAAGATGTATATATGGAGATGTAAGCAATCCTACTGGACCAAATGGTTTACAGGCAGCAAACCATCTCACAGAATCTCTTAAAAAATTAGGTATAGAAATAAGAAGATTTAAGACAGGAACACCTGCCAGAGTTGATAAAAGAAGTATAGATTTCTCTAAGATGGAGGAACAATTTGGTGATGAGAGAGTAGTACCATTTTCATTTTCAACAGATCCAGAGTCAGTTCAGAAGGAGCAGGTTTCATGCTGGCTTACTTATACAAATGAAGAGACACACAAGATAATCAGATCAAATATAGATAGAAGTCCATTATATTCAGGTATGATAGAAGGTGTTGGACCAAGATATTGTCCGTCTATAGAGGACAAAGTAATGAAGTTTGCTGACAAAGAGAGACATCAGGTATTTATTGAGCCAGAAGGTTTATATACAAATGAAATGTATCTTGGAGGTATGTCAAGCTCACTTCCAGAGGATGTACAGCATGCTATGTACAGAACAGTTCCAGGACTTGAGAATGTAAAGATAGTTAGAAATGCTTATGCCATAGAGTATGACTGTATTGATCCAAGACAGCTTCACGCTACACTTGAATTTAAAAATATAAAGGGATTATTTAGTGGTGGACAGTTTAATGGAAGTTCAGGTTATGAGGAAGCGGCAGCACAAGGACTTGTGGCCGGCATAAATGCAGCACTTGAGGTACTTGGAAGGGAACAGATTATAATTGATCGTTCAGAAGGTTATATAGGTGTGCTTATAGATGATCTTGTGACAAAGGAAAGTCATGAGCCATACAGAATGATGACATCAAGAGCAGAATACCGTCTTATTCTTCGTCAGGATAATGCAGATCTTCGTCTTACACCTATAGGACATAAGATAGGACTTGTAAGTGATGAAACTTATGAAAAGCTTGAGAATAAGAGAAAACAGATTGACGAAGAGATAGAACGTCTTGAGAATATTCCAGTGGGAGCGAATGCTAAAATACAATCATTTCTTACAGAGCATGGCAGTGAACCACTAAAAACAGGAAGTAATCTGGCAGAGCTTATAAGAAGACCAGAGCTTTCTTATGACGATTTGGCAGAAATTGATCCAGAGAGACCAGAGCTTGCAGCAGATGTTATTGAGCAGATTAACATTAATATAAAGTACGACGGATATATTAAAAGACAGCTTCATCAGGTGGAGCAATTTAAGAAACTGGAGGGAAAAAAATTAAGTCCTGATTTTGATTACACTACAGTTTCTGGTCTTAGAATAGAGGCAACACAGAAGCTTAATCAGTACAAGCCATTGTCAATTGGACAGGCATCACGTATATCAGGAGTATCTCCAGCAGATATATCTGTTTTACTTGTGCATATGAAGCAAAATAAGTAGTAAGTAGAATATGATATGTAATATGATTAATCTAATGTATATAAGATATAAACATTAGAATAAGATAGATTTTGGGAAAGGAGAAAATCATGAATGAAATGTACAATAATGGGCTATTGAATTTTGAAAATGGTCTAAAAGAGCTTCATATAGATTTAAGTGACACACAAAAAAAGCAATTTGTAGATTTTTATGAAATGCTTGTGGAAAAAAATAAGGTCATGAATCTTACCGCAATAACAGAATTTGAAGAAGTTATAGTTAAACATTTTCTAGATAGTCTTGCTATAGTCAAGGTTTTGCCGAAGGATATGTTTAAGTCAGACATTAGAATAATAGATATAGGAACAGGTGCTGGATTTCCAGGTATTCCACTTAAGATAGCATTCCCAAATATAAAGATTACTCTTTTAGATTCATTGAATAAGAGAATTAATTTCTTAAAAGAAGTGTGTGAAGATTTAAAACTTGAAAATGTAGAACTTATCCACGGAAGAAGTGAAGATTTTGGAAGAAATCCACAATACAGGGAAAAATATGCTGTATGTGTATCTAGAGCAGTTGCAAATCTGGCAACTCTCTCAGAGTTTTGTTTACCTTTTGTTGAAGTGGAAGGTAGTTTTATATCATATAAAGCAGGAGATTGTGGAGAAGAGGTCAAAGAATCTGCAAGAGCTGTGGATAAGTTAGGTGGAATAATAGAAAAGAACATAGAGTATACTGTTCCAACATCTGATTTAAACAGAGTACTTCTAATGATAAAAAAAGAAAGGGCTACTCCGAAAGCGTATCCCCGCAAAGCAGGTACACCTTCGAAGGAGCCACTTAAATAAATTTATTTAAGTCAAAAATATGACAACCAACTATAAGGAGTTTAGTAACTCTGTTACATAATTTCTTGTTGTATAGGAAAGTTCTCGAAACTTTCCTATACAACAAGAAATCAAGTAGCCTACTAATAAGTAACTTGATTTTTTGAAATAGATAACTAATCCTTAATTAAAGAAGATAGACATAGCATTTAACACATCGTTTGGATTTTCAAGTTGTGGTAAATGCTTTGTTTTATTAATTGTTGAATATTCTATAGAAGGATTAAGCTCATGATAATCTGCAACTATCTCTTTCATATTTTCTTCATACTCGCCAGCAAGAATATAGATACTGTTATTAATATCCTTGATAGCTCTTGATGTATTGATGCCTGTATAGCCTGCAGCTATGCTAGCAAAGAGGTACTTTGATGTCATAGCTCCAAAGTGTGATGCATCATAATAATTCTTAACGTAGCTTGTTCTTACGGCATAAGGATTATAGAAATATCTTTCCTTAAAAAGTGTTCGATAAGTTTGTCTAGTATTGCTCATATTGAAAATAAGTGTTCCAATAAGAGGCATTTCAAGAAGAAGCTTAGAAAGTTTAGTATTAACTTTATCAGAAGAACCAGCTTCAAAATGAACGGGATTAATAAGCATAATCTTATCAAAAAGAGTATCATCGTTGTAGCAAGCCATTAAAACGATAGCCGCAGAAGAGCCTGTTGCTACTACATCAGTACGGTGACCAATAATATTTTTTATAAAATCTGAAATAAGCTGAACATACATATAATTTGTGTAAGTGAAGGCAGGTTTATCAGAACGCCCACATCCTAATAAATCAATAGTATATACAGTATGCTTTTTTGCATAAGAACTAACGATAGATTTCCATTCGAGATCACTACTTCCACATGTCAAGTCATGTACAAGTAGTATAGGTTTTCCGTCGCCTTGTTTTGTATAAAAGATATTTCCAAATCTCCACTCATATCTCAATCCATGAGGATTAGACAGGGCAGCCTGTGTATTTGCAACAAGAGAAATAGTCTTGTTAATAGCATATATTGTTCCTGCAGTTATTGTAGATAGCATTGCTGCAGTAACAAGTTTATTTTTTTTCATAGAATCGCTCCAATCCACAAATGATTTATTTATTTTAGTATATAATAAAATATTAAAATTATAAAGATATATTTTCATTATTTATCAGTTTTTTTATTAAGATTTCTTTAGAAATTTTATTTATTTTAGGAATAAAATACTGTAATTATAATGAAAAATGTGATATTATTAGTGTGATATTGTTTTATCGTAAGATAGTAACAATGATGAAGCGTGAAATTACATAGGGGGATACAATGGATATTACAAAGGCAGAAAGCTATCTTTATGGTCGCCTGAAGATGTTATCTGATGAGAAGATACATCTTGTTACAAAATTAAATAAAATTAAGATAGAAATCGAAGAGACGGATAATAAGATAGGCTCTATGAAGGAAAATGTTGACAAAGCATTTGAGATATTTTCCCCAAGGACTAAGAAAAATGACTTTGCAAAGGTAGAAATAGAAAAGTTGAAGAAACACAAGGGTGAGTTGGAACTTTTATATGAAGACTTATCTGTGAAACTGGAAGATGTCGAAGAGGATATTAATCAGATAAATGAAGCACTGGGCGAGGAAATAGTAGTTGAAGAGAATAATGTAAGTGAAAAGACAGAAAAACTAAGTAAAGAGTTATATGGTATACAAATTCTTGAAAGTCAGGAAGCAGAAAGAAAGAGAATTGCAAGAGATTTACATGATTCTATAGTACAGGTATTAACGAATCTCGTTCACAAGTGTGAGATATGTATGAAAATTGTAGATGTTGATACTATTCGAACAAAGCTTGAACTTGAAATTATGGCAAAAACATTAAGAGATGCAATAGGCGAGATGAGAAATATTATCTACGATCTTCGACCTATGTCATTTGATGATTTGGGATTAGATATAACGCTTGAGAGAGCAGTGAAATCTATAGATGCAGAGACTGATATGGATGTTTCTTTGACTATAGAAGGTGAAATGAGAGATATACCTGGAATTGTACAGTTGACAATTTTTCGTATAATTCAAGAGTGTGCATGTAACAGCATTAAATATTCTAAAGGTGAGAAGCTAAATATTAGGGTTGTATATGATGAACAGTCCGTTGTACTTGAAATAACTGATGACGGTGTTGGATTTGATTATGGAGAGAAAGCTTCTAGTAATGATAATGAACATACAGGATTAGGTCTTAACATAATGAAAGAGCGAGTTGCATTATTGTCAGGAACTATAGACATTAAAACAGAAATTGGTAAGGGTACTGTAACTACAGTTAGTATACCAGTTTAATAGGCAGGTGGATATATGATTAAGTTAATGATTGTTGATGATCATTCAATGGTTAGAGAAGGACTAAAACAACTGTTGGAGTTAGATGAAGATTTGAAGGTTATCTCTCAGGCGTCAGATGGTTGTGAAGGAATAAAAAAACTTGATGAAGATAGACCAGATGTACTCCTTTTAGATATCAATCTTCCTAATATGAATGGTTTGGAAATGCTTAAGGAAATTCATGAGAGAAATATTGATGTTAAAGTATTGATACTTACTATACATAACGAGATTGATTATCTGATGAAGGCAGTAGAAATTGGATGTAATGGATATGTTTTGAAAGACTCTGATTCAAATCTTTTAAAGAAAGCAATTTATTCAGTATATAATGGGGAAAACTTTATTCAACCATCACTTACACCAGCATTAAATGCTGGACTGGCTGGTAAGAGTATGCTGGACGATAAGGTTAATGAACTCACTAGAAGAGAAATAGAGGTTTTAAAGCTTATTGCAGAAGGATTATTTAATAAGGAAATAGCAGCAACACTTGATATAAGTGAAAGAACGGTAAAAAATCATGTATCAAACATATTTAAAAAGATAGATGTTTCAGATCGTACACAAGCGGCGGTATTTGCTATAAAGAATAATCTTGTAAATCTGTAAATAGCATAAAAGAGGAAATGTTTCACGTGAAACATTTCCTCTTGAAGATTATTAAACACAGAAAAATTCTGAAAAGAATTTTTGAGTTGTCTTATAAAGAAAGTAGATAAAAATATTTGTATTTGCTTAACCATGATTATATGGAATGTGTATAGAACCCATATCAATAGGTTTGTCATCTTCAATAAGTTTCTTTATGTTTTCTTGAATCATAGTAGGTAGTATTCGTATATTTTCAATCTTATTCCTATCTACCCATTCGCAAGATATTTGCATATCATCTGTTTCTGTTGGTTGATTTACATTTTCTGAGGCAAGTGTACAAGTAAAAATATGATAAAGTTTGTGAGCATACTGTTTATAGTTTATTTTAGTGTCTTCATTGTCACAAATTTCCTCACAAATACCTTTGAATTTAATGTCTGTAACATCATATCCAGTTTCTTCTTTACATTCTCTTTTTACAGCATCATAAATATTTTCATATTTATTTTGTCCACCACCTGGAAGTGAATAATAGTGACCATTGTTTGAATCATAGCATTTATTGAGAAGAATCTTATTGTTATAACTAATAATTGCTTTGGCTGTACTTCTAACACCAATATCAGTATTAACCATATTCTTTTGGCACTTTATAATTGATGAGACTAGTTGCCAAGCAATACCTCCTTCTCTAAAATGGGACAAGGCTTCTGAAAGTGGAAACCATTCAGCAGAATCAACTTCTCTTGATAGTGAAAAGTTTTTCTTAATAACGTTTGCTTTATATCCAGACATGAGAAGCTGCTTATTATCAAGATAATAACTATTGATATAAGAAAGATCTATGACATCAAGTCCAAGTTCCTCTTTGATTTCACGGCAGGCAGTTTCTTCAGCAGTCTCGCCAATCTTAATCATTCCAGCAACACATACATAGTTATCTTTTGAAACATAATTTTGGCGTAAAAGTGCTATTTCATTATACTCATTGATTACAGCACATATAACGCTTGGAGAAAACATATCCCAAAAAGGCTGTTCGCATTGTGAACAATAAGGAAGTTTACCCTCATCACCTATTTCTTTATCAATTAACTTTGAACCACAATGTGGACAAAAAACAAAATGCATAATCATATATTCCTTTCATTCATATCTAATGATTTATGATTGAAGCAATTATACTCCTATTTTTTAATTTCTTCAACAATGTTTCACGTGAAACATTAATGAATATATATAGAAGAAAAAATATCAATAAGTATAATTGAATATAGGAAAATAATATTATAGAAATATAACGCAAACTATGGTATCATGGAAATATATTCATAATGAAAAAAATAAAGAAAGGCAAATGATAATGGGAAGAATAATAGCAATAGCAAATCAAAAGGGTGGCGTAGGAAAAACCACTACATCAACAAATTTATCTTCGTGTCTTGCTGAATTAGGAAAAAAGGTATTGCTTATAGATATTGACCCACAGGGCAACGCAACAAGTGGCGTAGGCGTAGATAAAAATAATCTTGAAAACACAGTATATGAGATGATCATAGGAGAGTGTGAATTAAACGACTGTTTACTGAGCAATGTTATAGATAATCTTGACTTGTTGCCATCAAATGTGAATTTATCTGGAGCAGAGATAGATTTAATAGGTGTTGAGTCAAGAGAGTTTATATTAAAAAAGCAGATAGATGTTGTAAAGGATAATTATGATTTTATTATTATTGACTGTCCTCCTTCATTAAATATGCTTACAGTAAATGCTATGACAACAGCAGATACAATTCTCGTGCCTATTCAGTGTGAGTATTATGCATTGGAAGGTTTGTCTCAGCTTATACATACAATAAATCTTGTAAAAGAAAGATTAAACCCTGAACTTGAGATAGAGGGTGTGGTATTTACAATGTATGATGCCAGAACAAATCTGTCACTTGAAGTGGTGGAGAATGTTAAGGCAAATCTCAAACAGACAGTTTACAAGACAATTATCCCAAGAAATATAAGATTAGCAGAAGCACCAAGCCATGGATTACCAATTAATCTGTATGATTCAAAATCAGCAGGGGCTGAGAGCTACAGATTATTAGCAGAAGAAGTGGCTAATAGAGGTCTTGAAGAAGAATAGATTAAATGATTTTATAAAATATAGGAGGATGAGCATTAAATGGCAGCAAAACCTAAAAGAAGTGGACTTGGCAAAGGTCTTGATACTTTAATACGTGAAATAGAGAGTAATACAAAATCTGAACCAGAACCTAAAGTGGTTGAAAAGGTAGTAGAAAAAGTGGTTGAGAAAGTAGTAGAAAAGAAAGCTGAAACACTTGTCAAAATAACAGAAATTGAACCAAATCGTAAACAGCCTAGAAAAGACTTCAATGAAGATGCTCTTATGGAGCTTGCTGAGTCTATAAAGCAGCATGGAGTCCTTCAACCTTTACTTGTACAAAAGAGAGATGGTTATTATGAGATAATAGCTGGTGAAAGAAGATGGAGAGCATCTAAACTGGCTGGTATAAAGGAAGTTCCTGTAATAATCAAAGATTATTCAGAACAGGAAATTGTAGAGATAGCGCTTATTGAAAACATTCAGCGAGAGGATTTAAATCCTATTGAAGAAGCACTAGCATATAAGAGACTTCTTCAGGAATTTAATCTGAAACAGGACGAGGTTGCAGAAAAAGTAAGTAAGAGCCGTGTTGCAATTACAAATTCTATGAGACTTTTAAAACTTGCAGATGAAGTTCAGCAGATGATTATTGAAGAGATGATTACCAGTGGTCATGCTAGGGCTTTGATTGCTATTGAAGACAGCAATAAGCAAATTGAACTTGCTAATAAAATATTTGAGGAGAAGCTTAGTGTTAGAGAAACTGAGCGTCTTGTTAAAAATATCCTCAATCCAAAGCCTGTTAAAGAGAAGGAGCCATATAATGACCAGTTTGTTTACAAGGCACTTGAAAATAAGATAAAAGACAGAGTTGGTTCTAATGTTTCAATAAACAGAAAAAATAAAAATAAAGGAAAAATTGAGATAGAATACTATTCTACAGAGGACTTGGAAAGAATTGTAGATCTCTTAAGTAAATAGAGAAAGGGAGTACTAGGATGAACAGTAAAATTTTTGAAACCATAGGTTTAATTAATATTGATCCTGCATTTATTTTTATAGGGCTGTTGCTATGTTGCATCGCTTTATTGATATTCTCAATTGGAATTTTAAGAAGACTCAAATCTCTCGAACATAAATATGATAAGTTTATGCGTGGAAAAGATGCAGAATCACTTGAAGAAGTTATATATAAGAGATTTGATCAGATTGACACACTTATCAAAGAGAATGATATTAAAACAAAACAGATAGGGGAAATATTTGAAAATCTAAAGTATACAGTACAGAAATGTGGAATTGTTAAGTATGATGCCTTCAGAGAGATGGGTGGAAAATTGAGCTTTGCACTGGTTATGCTTGATAAAAAAAATACAGGTCATGTTATTAATGCAATGCATAGTAGGGAAGGCTGCTATATTTATATCAAGGAAATCATAGAGGGTGAGTCATATATTCCATTGGGCGAAGAAGAAAAGCAGGCATTAGAGAAGGCATTGGAAAATCACTAAAGGTGGGATATAGGTGAAACTAGTAAAATTAGAGGAGTTAAAAGGGAATGAAAAGCTAGGAAAACATATTCTTACAGAGTCCGGAATGGAACTCATGGCAAAAGGCAGTGTGTTAAAGCTTGAGTATATACAGAAGTTGAAAGAACTAGCCATTGAATATGTATTTATAGACGATACATCTTTTTTAGAAATAGAATTTTCAAATGAGAGCCAGGGAATAATAAAAGAAAAGGTTCGAGAAGAAAGCAAAGAGCTTGTTAAGAATGTATTAGAGCGTCACATATACAGAAATTCGTCTGATTTGGAGAAATTGTGTCAGGCAGCCAATATCATAGTCGAAGACATTCTTTCGGAAGATGAGATAATGGAGAAAATAGCAAATATACGAAAAGAAGGGACAGATATATATAGCCATAGTATAAATGTTTGCTCCTTGGCAACAGTTATGGCTTTGAAGAATAGTTATGATAGAGAAACTGTTATGGAAGTGGCAAAAGGCTGTATTCTTCATGATATTGGTCTTCGATATACAACAGTTAATTATGAAAATGTAAATGTTGATGATATGAACCAGAAGGAGAGAAGCGAGTTTAGAAAACATGTTATATTAGGCTTTGATGCCATAAAGGATGAGATATGGGCATCTCAGATAGTCAAGGATATTGTGTTACTTCATCATGAGAGAAATGATGGAACAGGATATCCTTTCAAAAATCATGCAAAAGACATTAATGATATTGTAAAAATTGTAGAAGTATGTGATGCATTTGATGCTATGATAAATGGTATAGGCCATGAGCAAATGAAGGTTCACCAGGCGGTTGAATACATAAAGAGTAAGTCATTGACGGCATTTGAAAAGAAATATGCTGACCAGCTTCTTGCAATGGTAGCAATGTACCCTATAGGAACGAAGGTTGTCACAAGTGAGGATGAAGTCGGCATAGTAATAAAGCAAAATAAGGAGTGTATAGATAGACCTGTGCTACGTATTATTGCCAGAGCAGACGGTGTAAAGCTAGAAGGAGTTGTAAAGGATATGACAGAACATTTAACTATGTTTATAGTTGATACATTGGACTAATATTATGATAACAACCGTGGAAATGTTTTAGGTGTTTAATAAATATATTATAGGTAAAAATATAAGATGAGCACTCGCATAACAAGAAAATGTCAGCTTTAGCTGACATTTTCTTGTTATGCGAGTGCTCATCTTTATTCTATTACTAATTTGCAGTTTTTTCGATAAGATTAACGATAGTTTTTACCGCGTCATTTACTTTGGATTTCTTCATAGCATCAATGTATTTCTGTTTATTTTCATATACATTTTTTACAGTATTTATAAGAATCTGTTTTGTTAGAGTTTCTTCGTCTAATACTTCGCTGAAACCCTGTTTTCTAAAAGAATCAGCATTGAGAATTTGGTCACCTCTACTTGCTGACGCAGGAAGAGGAATTAGTATATTTGGTATGGCTAGAGCCTGAATCTCACAGATGGCATTTGCACCAGCTCTGGAAATTATAATGTCTGCCATGGCAAAGATATCCTTCATCTCATCTTTAATATACTCAAATTGCACATATCCTTTTGTGGATTTTAAGGATTCATCAAGCTTGCCCTTTCCGCATAGATGAACGACATGAAAATCCTTCAATAATTCAGGCAAAGCATCACGCACAGCATTGTTTAATGCAACAGCACCAAGACTTCCACCTGTAACCATTATAACGGGCTTATCGCCAGTAAAGCCACATAGGGAGAGTCCTTTTAATCGGTCACCGTTCATCAGTTCCTGGCGAATAGGAGAACCAGTCAATAATGATTTACCTTCCGGCAAATGATTGGCGGTTTCAGGAAAATTGTGGCATACGGTTTTTGCATAAGGTATTGAGAGTTTATTTGCAAGTCCGGGAGTCATATCAGATTCATGTATAATGATAGGAACCTTGTACTTTTTACATGCAAGGACTACAGGTACACTGACAAAACCACCCTTGGAAAAGAGCACATCAGGCTTATAAGCTTTGACCATTTTTTTGGCCTCACTATATCCTTTAATTACTCTGAAAGGATCAGAAAAATTCTTTAAAGACATATATCTTCTAAACTTTCCAGATGAAATACCGGTATATGGAATATTCATTTCTTCTATAAGCTTCTTCTCTATGCCGTCATAAGAGCCTATGTATCTGATTTCGTAATTCAATTTTTTTAAAGATGGAATAAGAGCAATATTTGGTGTTACATGACCAGCTGTTCCTCCACCTGTGAGCAATATCTTTTTCATAAAATTCTCCATTCTGTCACTATGTGATGTAACAAGATATAAAATATAGTATATGAATCCTATGCAAGTTTATTCTTTATTTTTTCAGCAAGCTTTTCAGCAAATTCTTTATCTATCTCACCTGGAGTAGTAGTAAACTTTACATTATCGTTTTTATATCTAGGTATAAGATGAATGTGGAAATGGAAGACCGTCTGCCCAGCGATTTCCTCGTTGTTTTGAAGAAGATTGAAACCGTCACAGTCAAGCTCAGTTGATAATTCAGTAGCTACCTTTTTTGCTATAACAAGAGCCTTTGAGGCTATACTTTCATCCAGTTCAAAAAGATTCTTATAGTGTTCTTTTGGTATAACAAGAGCATGACCCTTTGAAGCAGGACTAATGTCAAATATAACCTTAAAATCATCATCTTCATATACAGTATATGAAGGTATCTCGCCATTTGCTATTTTACAAAAAATACAATTACAATCTTTCATTTTTCTACCTCACTTATGCAAATAATTATCGTAAATATACCATTAGTTTATAGGGAAATGTCGAACTTTGTCGTGTGAATTTCCTTTAAAATAGAATGATTATATGTTACGAATAGTATATCACGAACAGAATGTATTTAACAGTATAAATATAAAATTTAACGTACTATGGATTAAAGGAGGAATGACAAATGGTACCAGTAAAGCTTAGAAGTTATGAAATGATTGAGGAGGAGAACAAGGAACTTAAGACTATGATGAGAAAGCTATGTCATGAGATGGGAAATGCTTTGACGTTGTTAGGTGGAAGCATATTTTATCTGGAACATGATCTTCGCATGAAAGAATCAGTTGATGACTTAGCAAACATTAAGAATGATTATACATACATATGTAAGTTATTTAATAATCTCAGGGAATATAATCACACAGAGGCGGTTCAAAAAGAAAATATAAAAATATCGCAGCTTGTGGAACATATAGTAGATGTGTTTGATAAATTAAATACAGAAAATGCCATAGAGCTCCATATAGAACAAGCTATAAATGATGATACTGCAAAAATATATGGGGATATAACAAAAATTAGACAGGTTATTGTCAATATATTAAAAAATAGTAGCGAGGCAATGGAGGAAAACGAAAAAGATAAAGGTAAAAACATTATTGTAAGACTGACCATTGAAACTGTTCCAGAGTATGTATGTAGTAATGAAGCAGACAATGTCAATGGAAGAGATGTCGTACATATAGAATTGCGGGATAATGGAAAAGGGATACCAGAGAAAAATTTAAATGACATATTTCAGCCTCTATATACTTTCGGAAAAAAGCAAGGCTCTGGGTTGGGATTAGCAGTTGTTAAAAAGATAATAGAGGATCACAGCGGAGAAATAAAAGCAGTGTCCGCTGAAGGAACGGGCACTGCCATGCATATTTATCTTCCTGTATCTAGTACATGTGTTTATGAATAAAAGTATATATAGATTTAAGAAAAATCAAATAATAAATCAAGCATGCGCAATGTCTTGAAATTACCTTTTGCTGTCATATCGCCAGTCATAAAGGCCTTCTGGAAAGACATACGACCATGAATTATTTCATCAAGGACATTGTGTGTAAGCTTAGCATAAACATCAGGGGAATTATGCTTCTCATACTTGCAGATCAAGTCATCATTCTTTACATCAATGTAAAGTGATTGTTTTCGGTCTGTTATCTCAAAGACATAACTTGCAGAGAAATTGTCCTGAGGTGTGAAATGAGTTGTAAAAGGTTTTACAAATTCCATTTCAACCTCCGCACCCTGATTATTGAGCTTGTTTTTAAAGAAACTTGCAAGCTGCTCAATATCTTCCTTTTGTTGTTTTACGTAGATATCATCAGATACATATTTTGATAACTGTTCACTCTCCTGAGGAGTCAGTGGTAAAGCTGTCTGAATATGTTTCTGTTTGATACCTTTACTGCTGGAAGGTAAGCCCTTTATATTTTGAGAAATGGTTCTGTAGATATTTTCTGCAGCTTTCTCAATATATCCAAGATATTCCTTATTACTTTCAAAGTCTATAGCATCTTCAACATATGCTGATAATCCTCTGCTGCAAAGACCACCGAGGAGCTCCCATGCAGTCTTCAATGAGAGTAAAGCTTCCTGTTCACCATATGTTGTGGATATAACCACAGGAGTCATATATATGCGGCTGATTTTTTCTTTGTCACCGTAAAGCCAACATGCATCTAAAAATTGTTGCATGTATCCACCAATACCCATCCACTCAAGGCTGACAGCTAAGATAATACCATCTGCATCCTTTAATGTCTGTGGAAGTGTAGTGATTGAATTCTTCATATCATATAGATTGTATCTGGTATAATGAATGTGAAGATCTTCAAAAACATTCTCAATTTTTTCAAGTACGTAAAGTGTAGGGTCTTCTATTATACCTCTTCCACCGTAATAAATATTTATATTCACAACTATTCTCCTTATGCGTTAACGTTTTCTGACGTGCATGATAATTATATTTTATTTTTGCTACATATGCAACAAATAAAAGCAATAATACATCCCGAAATAATTCCGCCGAGATGGGCTGCATTATCAATAGAGGTGGAATTAAAACCACTTGCCAGAACTAAAATGGACATCAAAGCTATGCGCATGGCTGGAACCGGTCTTCCCTTGAGCTTATCAAATAGTGCAAAGATAGCATAAGCTCCAAATATGCCAAATATAGCACCAGATGCACCAGCAGATATGGCTGATTCATCCATGTGAGCATGGTAGAATACAGATGCAAGAGATGAACATAAGCCTGATATCATATATATAGCAATAAACTTTATGTGACCTATAGCAGGTTCCAGTTGGTGACCAATAGCTAATAGAGACATCATGTTGCTTGCAAGATGTGAAAAACTAAAATGGATAAACATACATGTAAAAAGTCTATAGTATTCCTGATTCTCTAATACACTATGCCACTCAGAGGCACCCTGACTATATATGTATATAACATCATTTATGTCGCCAAATAATTCCACACCAACATATAAAACTATATTTATCAAGGCAAACAATATGGCAAATATAGGATAAGACATACCATTAATATGTTTTATACGAGATATAAAGGAAGTTTTTTCAGGAGCTTTGACAAGTGCCTCTTCCAGTTCATCGCGTATATGAGCAAACTGTCCATCATCTGCAGAATAGCTGATAATTCTAAAATCATTCATATCAGATAGCCAGAACGTAAAATCGCCATCTGCCATGGATTTGTACTCGAATGGATTATTTGTGAAGATGACAAAGAGAATATCCACTTTTTTATAGCCTCTGAGGAAAAAGGTTTTTTCCAAAGATTCTTTAATAGAGCTCAATAACAAAGCATCTGTTTTTTTAGGATACTTTATATCATCGATAAGAACAATGGTAGAAAAGCTCTCCTCAGATTGTTTACAAAAGAAGTGATATTGTGGATTTGTATTCTTCATTATATTAAATTGGTGGTTAACTAAAACCGTAGCAATATTTTTAGCAATCATATTATTCCTCGTATATTATAATGATGGGTAAACCCATACAATATAATATACTCTAACGGAATATATAAGTCAAATGACCAAAGGTAATATAATCTCCGGAAGTTATTGGATATTTCTCATAAGGGGTAAGTGGATTGTTGTTGAGTAATGTACCATTTGTGGAATTTAAGTCTTCTACAAAAATGTCATGGGAATCGTCATCAACTGGTAACAGGCTTAACTTGGCGTGAAGTCGGCTGATGGCAGAATTGGTAAGCTTAGCACTACAGGATTCAGTTTTTCCAATAACAAATGGGTAGTGAGTAAGAGAAATGTCTTCTCCATCACCTACGCCGGTATATATAAGCTTATGTGTATTGTCATCATTACCGGCAGCTAAAATAACTGTGTTGGAAACAGATTTTTGCTGGTTAGAGGAGACAATAGCGTCTAATTTTGTAGGTGCATATTGTCTATGTAGATGATATCCATTATAGAAAATGATGATAAGGATGGTTAGCAACAATATCCCATAGAAGCTAAGCGGGTAAAAATCTAAAAAGTACAAAATAGAAGATACACTGACAGCAAAAACAGAGGCAATAACTAAAAGGAATAACTTCATTTTTCCTTCTGAAATATGTCTGGTCTCATGATTTTTGCCAAGATAATGTTCATTATTAAGGTAATGAGGTTTATCTTCTAGTATCTCATTAGATTTTGCAGGTAATGTAGTAGTTAAGATTTCTTTTTGATTTTTTTGTTCACCACTAATGTGAGGTGTGATTACAGGTGGCAGGTCTTTCGGTATTGAAGAAAGCTGACTATAAAGTTTATTGATATTAAAGTCGGGGTCGATGGCAGATTTATGCATTGAATATGCTAGGTACACACATTTTTCATCTGAATGATCTACTCTTTTTAGAAGATAATCGAACAATGAACCAATAGAGTCATTAAAACAATTACCACATATAGGGCAATAACATAGGCGTATGTCTGTGTAGTCAGCTGTTAAGTATATGTACTCTGGTGATAGCATAATATGATCGTGTACTAGTAAATAGTTTTCAATAGACAACAAGCAATTGTAAATTGCCGAAAAAATTTTGCACAGAAGAGGATGTGTCAAAGGAACTGTATCTAATATAACCTCTAGGCTTTGCATACCAGTTATATCGTATTGAAAAGAGGGAATGTCATCAATATATTGAATATGGCTGTTTAATAATCCAGGTATGTTATTCTCATGTATCATGCGAATGCGGAAATCCTTAAAAGATCCTCCGCTTGATAAGTAGACCTCTGGTTGCGCCAAATCGATAATCATATAATTCTTTCCGAGACTTTTTTTATAAGATGTGTTCAAAATTTGTTCTGTCATAGGTTAAATCCTTTCATTTATTTAATAAGTTCAAGATGGCGAAATATTTTCGTATGTAGTCACAGCGTTCATATCCTGTAAATGACAATTTTAGCCATATGTTTGAGATGGAGGAAGAATTAGCTTGAAGACTTATAGAATTATTTTCAGTTTGGTAATCTATGTCATAGGTATATGAAAGTAAACATTTTTCATTTAATCGCTGTTCAATATCTGATGCAGCTTTGGGGGAATCACTACTATAATCCTCCATAAGGATACGATAAATATCAGATTTAAGTATTAGCTTGTCGTGGACAAAAAAGCTATACAGGATAAGTAATACACTAATAAAAAATATCAAAGGATAAACCAAAGAGCTTTCTAAGGTGATGGAACCCTTCATAATACAAACCCCCTTTCAAATTATTTAAAATAGGCATAGTTCTAAAATAAAGCCACATAAAATAAACGGTACAAAAGGAAGAGTTGACTTGCCAGATTTTCTTTTAATAATAAGAAATATAGCCACTATGGCAGTAACAATAAAAGCAATAATACATATAAAAATAACTTTACTAAATCCTAAGCCGATGCCTATGATACTAACTATTACTCCGTCACCATATCCGATGCTCTCACGGGTTAAATAAGAGAGAATACATAAAACAATACCAGGTATAAGACCGTATATGATGGAGGATAAATATGGTCTGTCTGAAAAAAACAGAGTTATAATAATTAATATTGTGGCAGATAGTGACACTTTAATTGATATTGAATGAGATTTTATATCTGTGTATGTGGCATATGCCAGACAAAGTAATATGATAATGTTAATTGTTGAATAAACCATATTTTCTTCCATAATTGCTATTTTCCTTTCAGACATTTTTCACATAGTTCATCTTCATCAATGTTTGTTTTCTTAATTCGAAATATATCTTTTGTAAATGATTGACAGTCCAGTGTTACATGATAAATAGACTCTGACAAAGTAAGATAGATAATTGGGTTATCCTCATACAATTTTTCTGTAGTTGTAGTTGATGAACACAGTTTACAAGGATTAAGCTGATATTGTAATAAAGAATCTCTATATCGAATTGCCTTACTATAATTTAATAGATATTGACAGTACTTGTTTGTGTGATACACCTTGCCGTAGGAAGTAAAGTACACATAAAAGGAGGACTCTGTTTGCTCTTTTTCCATGTCCTTTCCCATATAAATCTTCATATAGCACCTGTTAGCCAGCCTGAATGAAAATATATCTCCGGGCATAAAAGGAATACCGACCTTATAAGTTACTATAATATCCATAATGTTATTTGCCATATCAACTGATGTGGAAAGAAATGATAATCCACTTGAACCATTTTCAATACATGAATTGTCAAGCATTTCTCTGGTATTATCGCTTAGAAAGCAGCTTTTTATATAAGGTATGGAAATTATGGAAGCTCCCATATTTTCAAGAATGGAAGAGTCGCTATCGGAGACATTAGCTTGTTGCTCGGTTGTCAGTGCATAAAATTCTGAAGAAATATAAGCTGTTTTGCTTATATTTCTGGCAGTTTCCTCTAGAGACATTTGCAATGATATCTGAAGGTACATTATATTGATGATATATATAATGGTTAGTAATGAGAATAGAAATAAGGGAAGAGCTATAGCTGCTTCTAAGGTTATGCTTCCTCTGGAAAAAGCGGAGGTATATAAGCATGGCCTTTTGGAATAGTAAATTGAATTGATATTGTGGGTTGGATATGATTCAACTTGTTTAGACAAAAGACGATCTGATCGGAGAGTAACGATATTTTTTTTGATTTTAAAGAAAGTCTTTTCGTTTGATGGTGTGGTTGTTCTATTCAAAAAGGTCATGGTTATATACCTCCTTTCATATATGTTGCGGTTATTGGTATTTATAAGTGTGACGCCTTTTATAGGTTTGGGAGTTGGTTATTATCAGGTAAGGAAGAGAATAAGTAAATTCAATATCAATACCCGTTATACAACGAGAAATGCGAAAATTGTCACTGTACTCCTTACATATGTCTACCTGTATTAAGTCCAAGGTCCTGTAATAAACAGAAATATTATTCTGAAATATAAGCAGCATTTCGAGATAACGTTCGTATGATAAGCCAGATAAACCATCATTTGAGGAGGCTGTATCTTTGGAAAAATTTTTCAACCCCTGTATGGATAAAGTCCATTGGTCTTTTGTTTTAATCAGAGGAACAGATTTGCCCCCTAACAGATCCCGAACATCTATGATTGATTCTGCGGTGGCCCATACGGTTAAAATAGTAGCCTGAATAATATATGGAGCTAACGGGATAGAAGATGCAGATTTAGCAATTTTCCATGCAGCGTTAAATTTACTTTTATCGGAAATAAGATGAACTAAATTCAAACCCGTTCTCAAAGAGATAAGCTGTAGAGAAGTATTAATAAGGTTTGTATCATCATCTGGAGAACCTGAAATGATATATTCGGTCTGGTACTTTAACGCTGAAGTTTCAGAAGTATCTAAGTAATTGCCAAAGGTATGTGTAATATATTCGCAAAAGCATGCCTTTTCATATGTGGCAAGAGAGACGTCCTTATAGTAACCGTAAGAAGCATTTATACCGTCCATAGTCAGTTCACAGGTGACGGAGGGAACAACGGTTTTGTCAATGGACAAAGAAGAGACAGTTGATGGGTCTTTTAGGATACAGGAGAGAAGACTATTCTTTATAAGATGTCCAATGGACTCGCTTATGGAGGAAGAAAAGGAGTCAGAATCTATATTAGATAAATCTTCATCTGTTTTTCCGTTTGTAACCATGTCGCCAGAAATGTATTCAGTATATATTGTGGGATCAATGCTATCAAAATCTATATTGGGTAATCCATCTTCAGATTGCTCAAATACTTCGGGAATATCTTCGTTGGAAGAATCTAAAAGTTCATTAGCCAGGTTTGTCAATTCAAGATATTTTACATGTTCGCATATCTGTTCAACAAAATCTTTTGCATCATTGTCTGTTATATAGTGGACATCTGTAATGTCTATGTCGTCCAATGACAAGTTTAAAAAGCTTTCATATCCGTATAGAAGGCTTGGAGAAGACTGGCAATTGTTTTTTGCATAATCTGTCAGTAATGATTTTAAATCCAAGCCCTGTTCATTAAGGCAAAATAAACCATATTTTTCAAACAAGGGAAGACAGTAATTGCCTAAAAGTGAATCTGCTGAAATATAAGAAACGCTATCAGCTCTGCTTGCTAAAACACCTAAATGACATGATTCTATAGTATAACATATAAGTGTTAGTAATAAGGAAAAGGATATAGCAAGATAAAGAGTGACGGCTCCGTTTTTTAAATGTGATGAGCAAGTCATATCTTAAAATGAGTTCACTTGGCTGTGAATCTTGCCAAAAACAGTGTTTATCAGGCTCTCAATGTTGCTGCGGAAGATAACTAAAATACCTAAGATAACAATTATAATCAGAACTAATTCAATTGTTCCCATTCCTCTGTTATCTCCATAAAGTTTGTTATGAAGTTTTAGTAGATTAAGTCTTATGTTGTTTTTATATTTTCTAATCATATTGAACCTCCTATTTAAATGCTTATTGATGAAAGTGCAGGAATCATAACTAACATGAGGATTACAATGAACATAAGCATCATTGGCCCCATAAGCTTTGAAGATGCCCGTTCTCCTTTTTGAAGAACAGCGGCTTTTCTCTCAAGGAGAGATGTAGTCGCCTCTTCTGATAGAAGACGGTTAAAATCTGAAGTACCTCTTTTTAATCCTGATATGAGAAATGATGAAAATTTTATATAACAGGGAAGGCTGAAGCGTTGCCCCATCTCTTCGTAGGCTATTGGCTCATAGATACCATTCTTTATTCGTTTGCACGTTAGAGATATTTCCTCATATACATATTTCTTTTGTCCACCGTTAGATAAAGAATCACGGTAGTCATCCACAATACGAAAAAGTGCATTGCTTATACTCAGTCCTGCTAAGGTCAAAAGTGAAAATTTTGACACCAATTCAGGGTAGTCACGAAGAAGCTGCTCGTTTCTTATGTTTACTTTTTTTTCAAGTTCTCTTTTCTCCAGTAAAATAATAAGAATAGAAATTATTAATATTATGGCTATAAAAATCCAGGGAGGGATACACCGTTTTTTCTTGGAAGAAGGAAATAGCCTGTCCATTTATACTATCTGGTAATTCGACCATAGTTTCAGTTAGGTTATGGTCCGAATTGATGTAGTCATTGATATATGAAATGATGGACGCTTTGGCTGAAGCTTCTGGAGGATATACTTTTAGCTGATAGCATATATCAGCAGAAAAATCACCTAGAGACAATGTGGCAATAATCTCCATGGATGAACCAGTATCAGAAATGTTTTCTTTTATAAGAGAGCCGGAATAATCAATAATATCAGTATCACTTATATACCATGAAACTGAGATTCCTTCCTCTCCCCAACTTGAGGGAAATGTAAGAGGTGATGTTACGTGTAAAAAAGATACATTATCACCGAGAACAGTGCTGTCGAAATCTGCTCTGCAAGAACTGAAGATTTCCATGGCTTCTTCAAAGGAGTATTTTTCTTCATCTATGGAAATATCTATAGTACCAGAATACATCTCACTATCAGCGATAAGTGTCATATTCTGATTGCCTTCACCAGCTGCCGGTCTTGTTATGTCTGATATATCTTCTCTATTTGTACTGGTTAGAGTGATGGTGTAAGCAAGTCCCAAAAAAGAGCATATAACTACAACGCATATGATGTATGATAACAGCCGTATATGGTGTTCATAAAGATTCTTTTCTGGAGAAGAGCTTAAATTTATAGATGATAAAAGTTTCTTTTCTTTGGAATAGGCTCTTGTATTTCTAAAAAAAGGAAGACTATGTAGCAGATCTGTGCATGCAGTTGAAAAGCCTAGAACTATTCTTAAGGAAAATATCTTTTTATCGAGATTTTTAACATAATCATCTTTGTAATGCCTGAATATAACTATACATATAAATGTAGCCAGAAAGATGAAAGAAAATATAATAATAAAGGTAATCTGCATGTAATGGCTCCTTTCCTTTATGTTTATCTATCTTCAATAGATAGAATTTTGTATGCTATAACCACAGCCAATATGTACATTACCAAGCAAATGGTCATGATAATTATCCCCACAAGATTGTGGTACATAGGAGTAAAGAAACCTGGCTGCGTAAAGCTTACATAAATCATAATGATAACTGGCATAATTGCCATAATATATAGCTCGAATTTTTTTCCAGATAGAGTTGTGTTAATCTCTGTGCGAATATTAACGCGAGATGAAATAGATGAAGATGTGGAAAAAATTATATGAATTAAATCTCCACCACTCTGCTTTGCTATACTGAGAATCTGCGAAAAAGTTTTTATTTCATCAATATCAGTACGAAGCGAAAAGTTCTTGAAAATTTCCTCAGTTGGAATATGAATAAGTAATTGACTAATCATTCTGTCAAGCTCTCTTATCATGAGACAGTCGCCGTGTATGGAAAGAATTTCCTTACGAGATTCTACAATGGCGTTTTCAAGGGAATATCCTGTAGAAAGAAGAGAGCTGACAGAAACTAAAAAATCTTTGAATTGTAAAGTTAATACATTGTCCCTACGTTTCTTCAAAGAATTGCGGACAAATCTGTAATAAATGATGCATCCAGGCAGTAGGAGTACAACGGGGATGATAGAGTTATAGAATAGAAATGATATGACAGAAGTAGCTGTTATATACATACATCCATATGCTATATATTCTCTTAGATTTAATTTATAGAAACGATAATCCGTAATAACTCCTCCTTTTAGAATGCAATTTCTATCACAAGACAAAGCCATGTCTAAGAAGCTTGTCGGTATGCTTGAGCCTGTTTCCTGTTGGTGTGAGTCCAGAATTCAGGTCATATTTGAACAATGTATTCATCACAATATCTTTCCCATCAAAATGATCTATTTCACTAATTTCCAGAACTTTACGAGACTTATCGCTCATTCGTCCTAAGTGGATGATAATGTCTAGAGCAGAAGCGATTTGACTTTTGATGGCGGCAAGGGGAATGTCCATAGCCATAAGAGACATGGTAGATAGACGATTCAACATATCTACAGCACTGTTAGAGTGACCAGTTGACATACAACCGTCATGCCCTGTATCCATTGCTTGCAGCATGTCTATAGCCTCAGCTCCACGAACCTCTCCGACAATAATCCTATCAGGACGCATTCGAAGGGATGAACGAATGAGGTCTCTTATGGTTATGGCGCCTGTGCCTTCCACATTTGCCTGTCTCATCTCCAAACGGACAAGATTATCAACACCATGAATATTTAGCTCAGCTGAATCTTCGATAGTTATAACTCTCTCGTCTTTGGGAATGAAATTTGACAGAACATTTAAGAATGTTGTTTTTCCAGAACCGGTTCCACCGCTGATAAAAATGTTATACCCGCTGACAACCAGTTTTTCCAAAAAATCTGCAACCTCCTTTGTTATAGATCTTAAGTCTATGAGTCTATCTATAGTCAGTGGAGAGTCGCCAAATTTTCTGATAGTAATAATAGGTCCATTTATAGCCACAGGATCCAGCACAATATTCACACGAGAGCCATCTTTTAACCTTGTATCAGTTATTGGGGTAGTTTCGTTGACACGTCGGTTTGAATAGGCGACAATCTGCTGTATTATATTTGTCAAATCCTCTTTTGTAGCAAACTTTAGAGGTGATTTGTGGATATAACCACTGCGCTCATAGAAGATATTGTCATAACCGTTTACCATAATCTCTGTGATTGAATCGTCTTCAATGAGATCTTCAAGAATATCTAAACCGCGTAATGAGTTGAAGACTTTCTTTCGAAGAGCGGTCTTTTCATTGAGTGAAATATATCTATCGGTCATTCCGTGAAGTATTTTTTCATCAATGATGTCATATAACAAATCATCGCTGAGTTCATTATTTAGATCAATACTACTAACTACATCATGACGAATCCTTTCAAAATTAGTATCGTTAATATTAATCCCTCCTATATGTCTATGTTGTGCAAAAGTGAAGTGACATATTGAGCCATCTCACCTGATGTTAGAGCGTAAATGTACTCGGAATTGTGGCTATTATAATTGATGACAGGAGGAGATACCCTTTCAATGGATATCTTACTGTCAGAGGTTGTGTTTCCTAATGAAGCCATAAAATGTTTAACTTTCAAGTCAGAATATGCGTCACCATCCAGTGTGGGAACATATATTTTATGACACAACTGTAATAAAGGATAAACAGGAGACGTGGCTCCCATATCGACAAATATATAATCATATCTGCCAGTGTTAATAAGCCCTTGTATAAATAATATCCTTTCAGAAGAATTCATCTCGCCTATAGCACAGGACTGTTCCGAAGGAGGGATAAAGTCCAGATGCTGAACCTTCTTAACCACAGACAACAGCTTGCTGTCAAAAATCTCAGATGACTGCTGTGCAAAGTAATACAGCAGATCGTCCAGAGTCTTAACCTGGGTATAATTGTCGCAAGCAATGCTTCCCAATGTAGAAAAATCGTCGAAGCTTAGAAAAATACAAGAGCTTGTCAGACTTATTTGCATGGCTAGTGCCAGAGCAAATGAAGTTTTTCCACATCTGTTTAAGGGAGAATATATACCTACAATTTTGGATTTCTGCTTATCCACAAAGGGAATAGTTACACCAGGTACTACAGGCTTATAATTTGCCATAACCTGCCTTAAAACCTCTTCCGCAGAAGTGTATTTGAAAAGGCAGATGCCTGCATTATCCTCGTATATTGTTTTGCGCTCACATAGAGTGAATATGTTGTGCTGCAAAGATTCCGATTCTACTGTTACCGTAGGTATAAATTCCTCATTGATAAGTAGGATGTCAAAGGTGTGTTTTTTTGCATATTCTTCAAAAGAGTCAATACGAGTAAAGACAACTATCTCAGATGATATGCCACCCTTTAAGCGAAAAAAATCTGCTAAACTGTTCGCATAATCTGCGTCGTTATCAAATATGGCAATTAATCCATAATTCAACAAGTCACCTCCTAGTCATAATTATGTTGTTGTGAAATATACATGGCAGTTATCTCACTTGTTTTACGCTGGAAATTTGAGGAGAAGCTCCTCTCTAGATTATCTTAAGATGTTCGGCCGCTACCATTTGGTAGTGTCTTAATTATAAAACCAAAAAAAGGATAATGTCCATACAAAAATGTCAAAAAAAAGAAATTCTACGCATATGTAAAAAAGTGTGGAAAAAAATAAGTACTTTTTCACAAATATTTGGCAGAAAAAAGTATAAAAACACCAAATGCAACCATAATCATTATTGTAGGAGAGTGGGAAAAATTGAAAACATAGACAAAGATTGCATGTATAAGGAGGTAGAACTATGTTAGTTAAGAAGGACAGTAACAAAAATAATAGAAAAGATAAAAAGAAACCGGACCCTCATCATGAGGAATTGCTAAGAGAATTGGAGGCAACGAAAAATGCTCTGGATACAGCTTATGCTAATCTCTCATATGTGATTGAACCAGAGCTGATAGACTGCTGTATATACGAGTTAAACGCAGTTCAGCTTCGTTATAAATTTATATTATCGCAGGTAAAAAATCATGAAGCGTTAAGTTATAGTGAAAAACTGTCGAAATAAGTACCAGAAAGTTTTTGAATTGTATATGTGAATCACAGGGTGACATATTAACACATATTGACATAAGAAAAAAGAGGTTGAGACAATGGACATCAAGGTAAATGGAAATCTTAATATGCAGATTCAGAATGAATATCTGCAGAGAGCAACGGAAAACTTATCATCTGATAAAGGGGCAGGAAGAACTGAAAAGAATGGAAGAAGAGCCGTATTGGAGCGCAGTGCAAGTGCTTTTGAGCGGGCTGCAAATATATGTTATGACAAAAGTGAGGTGTACGGAGGTACATCTCATTGGAATGCGGGTGAGGCTGCAGAAAATATAGATGGATATAGTAAGGAAGCATCTATGATGGAGTGCATAGATATTCTCAAAAACAACGTGACACCAGAGGATTATTCACAGCTAGAGGAGTGGGGATTGATACCAGATGAGGACAATCCGGAGGCATTTGTATCTGTATACGAGAGAATTCAGATTGAGCTTGCAGCCTACTGCGATGATTATGATATTAGTGGACTAAATATCAATTCAGAGAAGATGAAGGCTGTTCTTGGTTCAGAGTCTATGGCAAATGCAGTATCCAAGGCAAATGATATAGCAGCTGAAGTGTCTACATTAAGCGAAGATGTGAAAAAATACATTATGGATAATGAGCTTGCCCCTACTCTTGAAAATGTCTATAAAGCTATACATAGTGGAGTAGCAGGCAGCATGGGAACAACCGCTATAAGCGATGAGCAATGGCAGCAGCTACAGAGTCAGGTGGAAAATTTCTTTAAGACAAACGGAATAGAAGTGAACAGTGAAAATCTGGCTAGTGCCAAGTGGATAATATCAGAAAATATACCACTGACTGTGGATAATTTTGAAAAGATAGCAGCTTTAAATGAAATAGATTTCAGTGATGATACGTTTATGGAAAACCTGCAGCAGAATATTGCTTACAATATATATTTTGGCGGCAGCGGAATGGCTACAGATGTGACCGGTCAGGCATTTGATATGGAAAAGGTACAGGAAGCTGTACAGACAGTACAAAGTGCCATGGATCAGGATGTTGATTATATACTTAAGAATAACAAAAAGCTCAATATCGAAAATCTTAAGATAAGAATTGAGGAGAGAAAAAAAGATCAGCCAAAACAGAGAACAGAAAATCAGGATGATACTTACACACAGAAGAGCAGAGTCTTGATAGAGGCAAGGGCAATACTTACAGCAGGTTCACTGTTTATGATGCAAAAGACCGGTATAAACATATCATACACAGAGATAACAGTTATGATAGACATGTCACATGCTAATAATGCTTCGTATGCAGAGCAGTTATTTGCCTTGGAGGATTATGTTCCGGCTGACAGCGAGAGAGAATTGTTAGCTAAGACAGTGGAAATCATGTCGGGATTTCCTTCTCTTCCGATTGGAGTGGCAGCAAGCCTTTATAATGGTACTATTGATTATACGGCAGAGGCTGTGTACGAGGAAGGACAGCTGCTTGCATCTAAATTCAGGATGGCATCTGTGACATACGAGGCTGTGGGAACAGAGGTCAGAGGTGACCTTGGTGACAGCATTGCGAAGGCATTTAGAAACATTGATGATTTACTGACAGCCTGCGGGGCAGATGTCAATGATAAAAATCGCAGGGCAGCGAGAGTTCTCGGTTATAATTCAATTGAGATAACAGCACAAAACCTAGCAGATATGTGCGAGATAACATCAGACCTTGATACATTGACAGAAAATCTTACACCTAGGGCTGCCATGTATCTTATAAGAAACGGTATCAACCCTCTGAATACAGATATCAGAGAGTTAAATAACATGCTGGTGCAGCTAAACGAGGAGCTTGGCATTAAGAGCGAGGATGAAAAGTATAGTGAATATCTCTGGAAGCTGGAGAAGAATAAAAATATTAGTAAAGAGGAAAGAGATGCATACGTTCAGCTTTATAGAGTTATTAATCACATTAACCGTCAGGATGGAAGTGCTCTTGGTGCTGTATCTAAGGCTGGTCAGGAGTTAACCCTTGCCAACTTATACACTGCCGTTAGAACAAAGCAGGCGGGAAATGTGAACAAGCTTGTTGATGACAACACAGGTTTATTTGAAGGTGCATATTCGGAAGATGCTTTGACAAAATATATGGAAAATGCAGTAAGTATTATGGACGATAAGGAGCTTCACAAGGAATATGTATACGAGAGAATGCAGGAAAAATTCCAAAACATTTCTTTGATGGAGACCATGTCTGAAGATGAGTTTATGAGATTTATCCAGGGAGCTGGCAATGTGTCAGTTAACAATATTTACAATGCTATGACTGTTGGGGACAGAAATTTTTATAAAAAGCTTATGGGTCTGGAAGATGAAAATGTAAAGAGGGCAATCCATAAGATATCTGATACATGGCAGAGCGAGGTAGATGATATTCCATCTGAAGATCAGATAACTGCAGAATATGATGAGATGAATGAGGCAATCTCAACACAAAATGAAGAAACAACATACGAAAAAGCTGTGCATAGAACAGATATGCGACAGGCCATAGGCTTTATGACATCTCAGGCAAAGAACCGTTCATACTATATTCCTATGGAGATGAGTGGAGAGACAACTATGGTTCATCTGACCATAAAGCAGGGAAATGAAGGTGAAAAAGGAAAAATTTCTGTATATACTGAAACGGAAGAGGGCAAGATATCCGTACTTATGTACAGAAAAGAAGAAGATTACGAAATACTGGCCGCAACAGACAGTGCAGTTCTTCAACACAAGCTTAAAGAACTCTGTGATGGAAATGTTGTATTTTCAGAAAAGATAGTGGACGGTATGTGGCGTGACACAGCAGTCACAAACTCAGGACGAGAAGAAGTTAGCTACGGAGAGCTGGTAAGACAGGCAAAATTCTTTATTCATAATGTGTTAAAAAAGCTATAGAGCAAAATGTTGTAACTAATGAATATTTAATAAATGCCGATATAAATTACATGAAAATAGTGGAAACATATGATGTGACCCAAGAGGAGGATACTTATGAGAATAAATACAAATATGTCAGCACTTCGTGCGTGCTATCAGTTAAATAATGCTAACGATAAGCTTTCAAAGTCATTGGAGAGACTTTCAAGTGGATATAAAATCAACAGTGCAGAGGACGACCCGGTAGGTGCAGCTATATCGCAGAAGTTAAAGACACAGATTAAGGGTCTTGACAGAGCTATACAGAATGCCTCAGATGGTATATCTGTAGTTGAGACAGCAGAAGGCGCTCTCACCGAGGTTACTGAGATGGTACAGAGAATGAGCGAGCTGGCTATACAGGGTGCAAACGGCACTATGTCTGCTTCGGACAGACAGAGTATTATGGATGAAATCGAGCAGCTCCAGCAGGAAATAGATAGAATTTCCAGTGATACAGAGTTTAACACAAGAGGTCTCATTAACGGAGAGCTTTCAAGACGCTCATATACAGATGTTGTAGGTACTCATATTACATATATGTCTGATGCAGTGGAGGCTGGTAATTATACACTTATTGTCTGGCAACAGGCAACATACGCAGAGTTTGAGACTGGAGCAATTGATTTACCAGACACAGGTATAGAATGTAGTGGTTCATTTACAGTAAATGGTGAGACCGTAAAAATCGAGGAAGGCGATACTCGTGATCAGGTACTTGAGAAGATACAGAGTGTTGCAAATCTCAGTGACATTTCAGTTAACTATACAGGAACAACTCTTCATTTTAAGAGCAATATATTAGGCTCAAATTACCCTATACAGCTTAACTGTACAGAGGCATTGTCAGAGAAGCTTGGTGTGAATTTTCAGGAAAATGCCGAGGGAACAGATGCGGTAATCGAGCCGGTTACAATATTTAATAGACCAACTGCAAATAATCCATTCCCACCTAGTACAGCAGTAGCTGTTGATGGAAACAATGTTACATTATCAGCATCAGAGAACTTTGAAATGAGAATGACAATCGACGAAGGCTCGGCAGTTGACGGCGGTGTGTATGTAAATATTACCGCTCTTGATATTGGAACAATGGCTATTCAGATGGGTGCAAACTCTGGTCAGATAATGGATATCAATGTACCAGAGGTTTCATGTGCAGCTATGGGTCTTGACAAGCTTAATCTACACACTGAGGCTGGTTGTGACAGAGCTATATCAATGTGCGACAAAGCGTTAAGATATGTTTTACAGGTTCGTTCAAAGCTTGGTGCATATGCAAATAGAATGGAACATGCAACAAAGAGTCTTGATGTAACACATGAGAGTATGACAGCTGCATTGTCAAGAATTGAAGATGCTGACATGGCAGAGGAGATGACAAACTTTACATCACAGCAGGTTATTACTCAGGCAGCAAACTCTATGCTGGCACAGGCTAATCAATTGCCAGAAAAGGTATTGCAGTTATTGCAGTAGGAGGGTATAATATATGACAAAAGAAGAAATAAAGGAATTTTCTTTGCGAATCGCTGATAGCTCTAAAACGGAGCTTGTAGTCATAACTTATGATATTATTATCAATTATATTGACGGAGCAATAAAGGCATATGAAGAAGAGGAACTTGAAAATGTTGTTTTTAATTTGCAGAAAGCAAAGCAGTTTGTGAATAACTTATCTTCATGTCTTGATTTAAATGTGGGAATTTCCCATGAGCTTTTGCGCATATATATATATGTGAATAATTGTTTAGTGAAGGATATAGTTAAGCGTAATCCTGCAAATGGAGAAAACGTTAAGAGAATTATATCGAAATTGAGAAATAGCTATAATGAAATTAGTCCTCTTGATCATTCAGGAAAGGTTATGAAAAACAGCGAGCAGGTATATGTGGGATATACTTACGGAAGAACAAGTACTTTAAATGAGGTGGTAGTTCGATGAATAGTTGTTTTTTGACAGAGGCTGATAGATATGTATTTGGGCAGGGTAGCCATTACGAGATATATAATAAACTTGGAGCACACCTTACTACCGTTGACGGTAGTGAAGGTGTGCATTTTGCGGTTTGGGCGCCAAATGCACAGGATGTCAGAGTAGTAGGAGATTTTAACGAATGGAATGGTGAGTGGGGGCAGATGACCTTGCTTGGCACTTCAGGTATATGGGAGACGTTCATTCCAAACGCAAGAAAATGGGATATGTATAAATATGCCATAAAAACCAGAGACGGACGGGTTCTTATGAAATCAGACCCATATGCTTTTCATGCAGAGACCAGACCAGGCAATGCTTCAAAGGTGGCTGACATAAATAGCTTTAAATGGACTGATAAAAACTGGATAACTAAAATGGATGAGGAAAAGAAAGAGAAGTATCATAAGCCTATGTCTATATATGAGGTTCATATAGGTTCTTGGAAGAAGGATTTCTCAAGAAACGAAGATGGGTTTTATGATTACAGAACTTTGGCACACGATTTGGCTGATTATGTGTGCAATATGGGATATACACATATAGAATTGATGGGTATACTTGAGCATCCTTTCGATGGTTCGTGGGGATATCAGGTAACGGGATATTTTGCTCCGACCTCCAGATATGGTGCGCCAGAGGACTTTATGTATTTTGTAAATTATATGCATAAGAAAAATATTGGTGTTATATTAGACTGGGTACCAGCCCATTTTCCAAAGGATGCACATGGTTTAGCGGAGTTTGACGGAACCTGTCTCTATGAGTATCCAGACCCTAGAAAAGGAGAGCATCCTGACTGGGGAACTAAAGTATTTAATTATGAGAAAAATGAAGTTAAAAATTTCCTTATATCCAATGCATTGTTCTGGGTTGAAAAGTATCACATAGATGCATTGAGAGTAGATGCTGTTGCGTCTATGTTGTATCTTGATTACGGTAGAAGTGGCGGAAACTGGGTGCCTAACCAGTATGGCGGAAATAAGAATCTTGAAGCTATAGAATTCTTTAAACACTTGAACAGTATTATGAACAAGAGATGTGGTAGAGCCTACTTTATAGCAGAGGAGTCTACCGCGTGGCCAAAGGTGACAGTAGAGCCGGAGTTCGATGGATTAGGATTTGCATATAAGTGGAATATGGGATGGATGAATGATTTTCTCGAATACGTGAAGCTGGATCCATTGTTTAAGAAGGGCAATCATCACAAGATGACATTTTCGTTGACATATGCATTTAGCGAGAAGTATATATTAACCCTATCTCATGATGAGGTGGTTCACCTGAAATGTTCTATGCTTACTAAGATGCCGGGATATAAGGTTGACAAGTTTGCCAATTTAAAGATGGCGTACACTTATATGTTTGGTCATCCGGGCAAGAAGCTTCTATTCATGGGTCAGGATTTTGGTATGTTAAGTGAATGGATGGAGGATAAAAATCTTGAGTGGTATCTCTTAAATGAGCCACTTCATGACGAGCTTCAGGAGTACACGAAGCAGCTGCTTCATATTTATAAAAAATATGAAGTTCTTCATAAATATGATGACCATCATGAAAGCTTTCAGTGGGTAAACTGTGATGATGCTGATAGAAGTATATTCAGCTTTATCAGAAAGAACCCAGATGATTACAAGGGTGCGGTGCTGTTCATATGTAACTTTACGCCTGTTGACAGAGCTGATTACTGCGTAGGTGTTCCTAATAAGGGTATTTACAAGAGAATCTTGACAAACTTTAGTACGGTTACGGAAGAAGATACAATGGAGACAGCTGAACTTAAGCACATTGAGATGGCAGATACAGAAAAAAATGTAAGGTATAAGGCAGTGAAGGGCGAGTGTGACGGTCTTCCATACAGACTTAATATCCATTTGAGACCATTTGAAGCGATGATTATAAGGTTTCCAGGTTGACAACAAGGACTGATACAAATTATTGTGTAATAACAGGTGTTCAAAAGGAAACATTGATTTTATCACTTTATTATGGTAATCTATAAGGCGTGGAGTTTGGCTCCGCGCCTTAAATAATTCAAGGAGGACGAAACGTTGGTTAAATTAAGTAACAATGGCGCTTATCTTTTAAATGGAACAGAAGTAGTTGAAGTTTCAGCAGAGTCAGAAGCACTCTTAAAAAATAAGCTCGGCAGTAAATATATCTCTAAGGAAGAAGCAGCTAAGAATACTATAGCTTATGGAATCCTTGAGCAACACAATACATCAGGAAATATGGATAAGCTTCAGATTAAATTTGATAAGCTTACTTCACATGATATTACATTTGTAGGTATCATACAGACAGCGAGAGCTTCAGGACTTGAGAAGTTCCCTATCCCATATGTACTTACAAACTGCCACAACTCACTCTGTGCAGTAGGTGGTACAATCAACGAGGATGACCATATGTATGGTCTCACATGTGCTAAGAAATACGGTGGTGTTTATGTTCCACCTCATCAGGCAGTTATTCATCAGTTTGCAAGAGAAATGCTTGCAGGCGGTGGTAAGATGATACTTGGTTCTGACAGCCACACACGTTATGGTGCGCTTGGAACAATGGCTATGGGCGAGGGTGGTCCAGAGCTTGTTAAGCAGTTACTTTCACAGACATACGATATCAATATGCCAGGTGTAGTTGCTATATATCTTACAGGTGAGCCAGCGAAGGGCGTTGGTCCACAGGACGTTGCTCTTGCAATCATCGGTGCCGTATTTAGTAATGGCTATGTTAAGAATAAGGTTATGGAGTTTGTAGGACCAGGTGTTGCATCACTTAGTGCGGACTTCAGAATCGGTGTTGATGTAATGACAACAGAGACAACATGTCTTTCATCTATCTGGCAGACAGATGAGAAGATTAAGGAATTCTATGATGTTCATGGCAGAGTAGATGAATATAAAGAGTTAAATCCAGGAGAGGTAGCTTACTATGATGGCGTTGTATATGTAGACTTAAGCAAGATTAAGCCAATGATAGCTATGCCATTCCATCCAAGCAATACATACACTATTGAGGATGTAAATGCTAACCTTATGGATATTTTACATGACGTTGAGAAGAGAGCTCTTGTAAGCCTGGATGGTAAGGTTGATTATAAGCTTACTGACAAGGTTAGAAATGGTAAGTTGTATGTAGAGCAGGGAATCATCGCTGGATGTGCTGGTGGTGGATTTGAAAATATCTGTGATGCAGCTGACATATTAAAGGGCAAGTTTATAGGTAGCGATGAGTTTACATTAAGTGTTTATCCAGCAAGTACACCAATCTATGTTGAGCTTGCCAGAAATGGAAGACTTGCAGATCTTATGCAGGCAGGTGCTATTGTTAAGACAGCATTCTGTGGTCCTTGCTTCGGCGCAGGTGACACACCTTCAAACAATGCACTTAGTATCCGTCATTCTACAAGAAACTTCCCTAACAGAGAAGGTTCTAAGCTTCAGAATGGTCAGATATCATCAGTTGCACTTATGGATGCTCGTTCTATCGCGGCTACAGCAGCAAACAAGGGTTACCTTACATCTGCTACAGACCTTGATATGGAATACACATCACCTAAGTATCATTTTGATGCATCAATCTATGCTAACAGAGTATTTGATTCTAAGGGTGTTGCTGATCCATCAGTTGAAATTAAGTTTGGTCCAAACATCAAGGATTGGCCAAAGATGATAGCACTTGAAGAAAATGCATTACTTAAGGTTGTTTCTGAGATTCATGATCCAGTAACTACAACAGATGAGCTCATTCCTTCAGGAGAGACATCATCATATCGTTCAAATCCACTTGGACTTGCAGAGTTCACACTCTCTAGAAAGGATCCTGAATATGTTGGTAGGGCAAAGGAAGTTCAGGCTATGGAGAAGATGAGAGAAGAGGGCGTCTGTCCATGCGAGAAGTATCCTGAGATTAAGGATGTTATGGCGGCAGTTAAGACAAAATTTGCTGACGCAAGCCATGAGAACACAGGATTTGGTTCTACAATATACGCAGTTAAGCCAGGTGACGGTTCAGCCAGAGAGCAGGCGGCTTCATGTCAGAGAGTTCTTGGTGGTCTTGCAAATATTGCTAAGGAATATGCTACAAAAAGATATCGTTCAAACCTTATTAACTGGGGTATGCTTCCATTTATATTTGAAGATGACAACCTTCCATTTGCAAATGGTGATTACATTTTCATTCCAGAGGTAGCTAAGGCTATTAAGGAAAAGGCAACAGAGATACCAGCCTATGTTGTAAAGAATGGTGGACTTAATCAGTTTACATTAAAGATGGGTGAGCTTACAGATGATGAGAGAGACATTATCTTAAAGGGCTGTCTTATCAACTACAACAGAAAGTAAGATAAATAGAAGATTAATTTAGCGGGGCTGCCGTATTTTTAGTTTTTAAAAATGCGACAGCCTTGAAAAAAATGGAATTGATAGTAAGCGTAATTATCTGAATAAGTATAGATGAGGAAAGGTAAGAAAATGCTATTATTAAACGGAGAGGAGATAACAAATGAAAGTAACTAACAATCAGGGTAACTTTGATTTTGAAATCAAAGATGTCAACCCAAAAACAGTAAAAAAGATAGTGATTATAGTAGTTGCTATCATATTGATAGCAATACTCGGAAGTCAGTCATTTTACTCTGTAAAGGAGCAGGAGGCCGCTGTACTTTTAACATTCGGTAATGCAGAGACAGTATCAGATCCGGGACTTCATTTCAAGATTCCATTTGTACAGCAGGTGGAAAAGGTTGATACAACTATCCAGAGCTTTGCAATCGGATATGATATTGATACAAATGCGTCTATAGAGGAAGAATCCTTGATGATTACATCTGACTACAACTTCATCAATGTAGATTTCTATGTTGAATATCAGGTCAGCGACCCTGTAAAAGCTCTTTATGCATCAGAAGATCCACAGGCAATTCTTAAGAATATGGCACAGAGCTGTATCAGAACTGTTATAGGTCAGTCAGAGGTAGATAGTGTTCTGACAACCGGTAAGAGTGAGATACAGGCACAGATAAAAGAGATGCTTACGACTCGTCTTGAAGAGAGAGACCTTGGAATATATCTTGTAAATATATCAATGCAGGATGCGGAACCACCTACGGATGCTGTTATGGAAGCTTTTAAAGCAGTAGAAACAGCAAAACAGGGCAAGGAGACAGCACTTAATAATGCCAGCAAATATCAGAATGAGAAAATACCTGAGGCTGAGGCTAAGGTAGACCAGATAAAGAAGGGGGCAGAAGCTGAAAAGGAGCAGAGAATAAAGGAAGCTGAGGGACAGGTTGCAAGATTTAATGCCATGTACGAGGAATATGTAAAGTATCCTGTAGTAACTAAGCAGCGTATGTTCTATGAGGCAATGGAGGAGATTCTTCCAAATCTGGAGGTCATCATAGACAACGGCAATGGCTCGGTGCAGAAGCTTATGCCACTTGGATCATTTAGTGATACAGTTATAAATGAAGGAGGTACAACAAATGAATAAGAAAAAAGTACTTCACTGGTTTGTGGGAATAGTAGCAGTATTATTGGTAATTTTAGGACTGAACTCAATAGTTATAACATATGAGAATGAATATACTCTCATAAGAGTGTTTGGAAAGATAGACAGAGTTATCACAGAAGAGGGAATCAGCTTTAAGATTCCATTTGTAGAGCAGGCAGACACTCTTCCTAGGCAGATTCTTCTCTACGACATGGCAACAAGTGATGTAATCACTATGGATAAGAAGACAATGGTTGCAGATACATATGTACTCTGGGAGATTTCTGACCCACAGAAATTTGCCAAAACATTAAGTGGGTCAGTTACAAGTGCAGAGGGACGTATCAATGCGGCAGTTTATAACTCACTGAAAGAGGTTATAGGTGCAATGGAACAGGCAGAAGTTATCAGTGCAAGAGACGGTGAACTGAGTCAGCAGATAATGGATGGCGTGGGCAATGCAATGGAACAGTATGGTATTACGCTTGTGAATGTGGAGACAAAGCATCTTGATCTTCCAAATGATAACAAGACAGCTGTTTACGAGCGTATGATTTCAGAGAGAGAGCAGATGGCTGCCCAGTATACTGCAGAGGGTAGTGCTGAATCACAGATTATAAAGAATGATACTGACAAAGAGGTATCGATTATGATAGCAAATGCAGAGGCAGAGGCAGAGCAGATAAAGGCTGAAGGAGAGGCACAGTACATGCAGATTCTCTCTCAGGCATATAATGATCCTACGAGAAGTGATTTCTATACGTTTGTGCGTTCACTGGATGCAGCCAAGTTATCACTTACAGGAAGTAATAACACACTTATACTTTCACCTGATTCACCTTTAGTTCAGGTATTTTATGGAAAATAATCTGTAGTCAATGGTGTTGAACTAAAATTGTAATATTATAGAATCCTCCAGAATATATTTAATAATATTCTGGAGGGTTTTTATTGTATAGGAAAGTTCTTGAAACTTTCCTATACAATAAAAATATGATGAGCACTCGCACGAGAAGAAAATCTCAGCTAAAGCTGACCGTGCTCGGCTCGCAAAGTGGAGCAAGTCCCCCATGAATGAGGGATTTAGGGAGTTGAAGTGGACTTGTCCACTTTGTTCTTGATATGAAAGTTCTCAAAACTTTCCTATACAACAAAACCGCTTTGGGAGGATTTAAAATAGTAGAACATTTGTTCTTTATGTGGTATAATAAAGAAGAATCAAAAAGGAGGTGGTCATACGAGAGAAAGAACATTTATATGTATAGATCTAAAATCTTTTTATGCGTCTGTTGAGTGTGTAGAGCGTGGTCTTGACCCTATGACCACTAAGCTTGTAGTTGCAGATCCGGAGCGTTCTGATAAAACCATTTGTCTTGCCATAACGCCAGCTATGAAAGCGCTGGGTATTCAAAATAGATGTAGGGTATTTCAGATACCTAAGGATGTGGAGTATATTATGGCGGAACCGAGAATGCAGAAGTATATAGACTATGCAGCAGAGATTTATGCTATATATCTTGAGTATATTGCCAGGGAAGATATACATGTGTATTCCATAGACGAGGCATTTATGGATGTGACAGAGTACCTGTACTTATATGGTAAAACTGCAAGAGAGTTAGGTGTTCAGATTATGAATGACATTTATAAAAAGGTAGGAGTGCGCGCTACATGTGGAATCGGCACAAACCTTTATCTTGCAAAAATAGCCCTTGATGTAACAGCAAAGCATGCTAAAGATTTCATTGGTGAATTGGATGAGGAAAGCTATAGGGAAATGTTGTGGTCACATAAACCCTTGACGGACTTCTGGCGTGTGGGGGCAGGAACGGCAAGAACTCTTGAAAGGTATGGCATAAGAACCATGAGAGACATAGCGGAAGCTGATGAGGACTTTTTGTATAAGATATTCGGTGTGGATGCAGAGCTACTTATAGACCATGCATGGGGAAGAGAGACGGTAACCATAGCTGACATCAAGAAATATAGACCTAAGAATAATTCTATATCCAGTGGACAGGTTCTTATGAGGGATTATGAATTTGAGGAAGGCAAGCTTATAGTAAAGGAGATGGTTGATTTACTGTGCCTTGATCTCCTAGATAAAAATCTTATAACAGATTCTATCACTCTTCATATCGGCTACACAAGTACTATGAATATGGCGTCTGCACACGGCACGGTGGCTTTGCCTATGGAAACTAATGCAGACATGATTATCATACCAGAAGTGGTAAAGCTTTATGAACAGATTGTGGACAGGCATGTGCCTATAAGGCGTCTTAATATTACATGTAACCGTGTTGTTGAAGAGACGTACAGACAGTATAACTTATTCGCAGATATGGATGAGCTGGAGCGCAATAGAAAAGTGCAGACAGCTATGCTGGATATAAAGAAAAAGTTTGGAAAGAACGCTATTTTAAAAGGTATGAATCTTGAAGAATCAGCTACAACAAGAGAGAGAAACAGACAGATAGGAGGGCATAAAAGTGGCAACTAAAACGGTCAGACCTAAGATGTCGGTAGAAAATAGAGCAAAGCAGTTTATGCCTTTTGCAGCTGTAAGTGGATTGCCTCAGGCGTTGGCACAGAAGGAAAAAATCATTGTAGATAAAATACAGCTGACGGAGGATATGGCAGAAGAACTGGATTGGAATATGCAGGGGCTTGAAGTAGGCATGATGGTCACAGTTGTGTATTTCTGTAAGGAGGAATATTTGAAAAAGACAGGGATTGTGTCAAGGATTGACAGGGAGGCAAGGATACTTCAGGTAGTGGAGACGAAGATAGAATTTGATGACCTATTAAAGCTGGAAAAAATATAATAATAAAAAAGCAAGCTAAAAATCATGGTTATTGTCTCATGGGTTTAATAATGGTATACTGTACATAATTTTGAAACACGAAAATGTACAGATAAAAGTTGAGGAAATACAGATGAAAAAGATAGTTAAACTGCTAGGTGCAGTATGTTTTTTTATAATGATGGTTAGCATGCCACATAGGAATGTGTATGCAGATGAAGCTATAGATATAAGCACACCAGAACAGTTTGAGGCTATAGGTAAAAGCCCGGAATATCCAATGGATGCAGATTATGTATTAACCTGTGACATAGATATGACAGGTATAAAACATACACCAATAGGTACGGCGGTGGAACCATTTACAGGTACATTTGATGGTGCCGGATATACCATAAAGAATGTAAATATTGAGGGTAATGGTCTTGGCAATATTACAATGCTAGAGAATGAAAATATAACGGGATATGGAATATTTGGAGTGGTGAAGAACAGCTCGGAATCCCAGAGTGCAGCCATTTATAATTTGAATATAAGTAATGTAACCATGGAGGCTTCTTCTTGTAATGACAGTGCGGCAGGCGTGTTGGCAGCAGTACTTTATAATGGAGTGACTGTGAAAAATGTCAGTATAATTAATTCGTCTATAGAGCTTAATGGAGCTAAAGGTAAAATACTATACGGAGCAGGCAATTTAGTGGGTGTGATTTGGACAGAACAAGGTAGTGGGCATAGTTTGAAGACTAATATAACGGATGTCTATACAAATGGATATATTCACGTCTCTGGATTTTCAGAGGAGAACACTGTATCAGGAGTTGTAGGATGTGTTTACAATGCAAGCATAAGTAGTATATCCTGTGTAATTTCCTTGGGAGAATTGTTGTATGATGACCAGTCTGGTTATGGTATAACTACATCAAAGAAATATGATGCTAATGGTATAGCAGATGAAGTTATAAAAGTGTACTATGCTAAAGAAGATAACAGAACAGATAACGGTGTTGGCAACGGCATAGCAAAAGGTGTGTTGGCATCGGGAAAGGTTGCATTAAATGGACAGTGGCAGCAGGCTCAGGGCGTGCTACCTGTACCCAATATGACTAAAGACAATGAAGATATATCTGAACGAATATATCCAAAACTCAAACGCAATCAATCGATCGAATCCATAACTGAAGATTTTTATGTATCAACATTCTATAATGAAAAACCTGTTTTGTGGACAAGTTCATCTCCAAACGTAGTTATAGATGGAACCACAGGGCTTGCAAGTGTAACATTTACGGATGGAAAGTCTGAAAGAGCAAAACTTACATATACATGTGGTGAATACACTGGAGACATCAGTATAACCATAGGTGAAGCTAAGGATATTTGCTTTGATAAGCAGTATGTAAAGCCAGGTGAGACATTAAAGGTTCTGTATGCCATGGATAATGCAACCTACAAGTGGGAAATTCTTCATAAAGAAACAGGTAAAGTAAAGACATTTGAAAATACAACAGGTGAGTATCAGGTTACAGAGGATGATTTAGAAGCATTTATATATGTGACAATAAATGGTGGCGAGAAGCTATCTATATATGTTAGTAGCCTTCCTATTGTATATATAGATGCAAAAACCTCCTTTGGCAATATAGGAAAAACATCATATTATGATGGAAGCATAAGAATCAGTGGTGATAGTGAAGAGTATGCACCTTGGGATTTGTATGATGGCAGTATGGAGTTTAAAGGCAGAGGCCATTCGTCATCATATTATGAAAAGGTTGGATTGAAACTTAAACTCAGTGAAAAATCGGATATGTATGGTATGTCAGGCTATGAGAATAAGCATTGGGTTCTTGTGTCAAATGTACTTGATAGTTCACTGATGAGAAATTCTATTATGGATAAATTTTATACTGCCATGGGAGCAGACAGTATAATGGAATACACTGATGTAATACTTATATACAATGGTGATTATAAGGGTGTATATCAGTTGGTGGAGCATGTACGCATAGATGAGGGAAGAGTTGAGGTGTTTGATTATGATGAATATGCGAAGGAGGTGGCAGAAACCATAGCAAAGACCATGGTTGATAATAGAGAATTGTCAGCTCACTTTGAAAAATCGTATGCAGAAGAATTAAAGACAGTCATGGAAAGTAATTATGCATATATAGACAATGGATATGTGGATGATTCTGATGGCAGACGTCATGAATTCAGTTCTTATGACATAAAAAGAGTGAATCCTACAGGCGGATATCTTGTGGTTATGGACAGATATTCACAGCAAAATAGATCTAAACAGGCAACACTTTATACGGCATATACATTACCATTATATATGGATAAGCCAGATACAGATGCTAAGAGTCAGTTGACCAGCTTAAAAGAATCTTATCTGTACGATTATGCGATAAGATTTAACCAGTCATTTGAATACGCTCTTCACAGTGATGACTTTTTCTTTAGAAATGAAGATACACATTATAAGGTAGCTGGGCAGGGCACTAATGAAAGTGGCAGATGGAGCGGAATGACATATGTAGAAAACTCATATACAGATGATGAACACGACGGTTTACATTATAGTGAAATGTTTGACATGGACAGCTTGGTACAAAACTTTCTTGTATGTGAGTTCTCCCAAAATTATGATTCTATGAAAAATAGCTTTTATTATCAAAAGGATGTGGACGAACTGGCAGTAGTGGCACCATTTTGGGACTATGACTGGTCTATGGGCAATTGGATAACTACCAGATACACAAATATGCCTACAAAGTGGCAGACAACACTGGATGGTGCTGCAGAGTTGTTTTATCAGCATGTTTCATGGAATAGAATGCTTATAAGAGATCCATATTTTCTTATGAAGGTGTGGGAAAAATATGCTGACGTGAGAGACGACATAGAGGAAATAGTCAAAGAGGAAGGATTTGTTGACACTCAGTATGATAAGCTCAAAAAAGCTGCTAGTGCCAATGATGTTAAATGGGCTCATTTAGAGATTTTTACGGGCTTCGAACCTTCCATGAAGGATTTGAGGAACTTCCTTGGCAAGAGAGTTGAATGGCTTGATAAACAGTTTGAATCACTTGATAAGCTGGTGGAGTCTTTGGGATATTATCATGCTTCTGATTATCTAAAGGTGGAATCCGTCACAAGGAATCAGGACGGAAGTGCACACATAGAGGCATCAGTGAGCAATACATCTGTAGTCAATATTGCATTTCAGATAAATGGAACCTACCTTGTGGCTGTAAGTGTTGAAAATGGAAAGGCATCATTAGATGTGCCAGTAGAGGAGCTTGTAACTGGCAGCAATAATTTAGTGGAAGTAAAAGCAATGGACAGCAACGGTAATTATCTGATTAATAGTAAATATAGTGACACAGGAAACTATAATCTTGTGCATTCAAACTACTATATGTTTGAGTAGATTGTTTAAATTGTATAGAAGGAGAAATTATCAAAATATGAAGGATAAGAAAAAAATACGAGAGATAGTGATTACAAGTATAATTTCCATTGTCTTATTAGTAGCGGTTGTGGCGTTTATGCTTGTATATGATGGTGAAAACGGAGGTTCTGGAAACAGTTCAAATAAGGAGAGTAATATATCAGAAGGAAACAATAGTAGTACTGGAAATGGACAAGAACACTATTACGACGAGCTTTTTGATAAAGAGGTTATGGATATAAAAATTACAATGTCGGAGGATGATACATTTCTTATGTGGGAGACTCCGTCAGAAGACAACAATTACTATGCTGATGTGATTATAAATGGAGTATCGTGGACAAACGTAGCCATAAGGGTTAGGGGTAAAAAAAATACGGAAGCGGTATATGAGAGTGGAAGTAATAAATATAGCTACAAACTGGATTTTAATGAGTTTGACAATAAAAACGAATTTTATGAGCTTGATGGTATGTATCTTCATAATATGTTAGAGGATTCATCCTATATAGGACATTATATTTCGTATAAGCTTATGGAGGAGCTAGGAGCTATGGTGCCGTATTATGCGTTGGCGAAGGTGCAGATAAATGATGGACCAGAAGAGTGGTATTTGGTAACTGAGGAATATAATAACAGCTTTGCAAAGAGAGTTACAGGAGATGATGGTACAGTGTGTCTCTTTGAAGCAGCAAACGAGTATGCTATATTATCAGCAGAAGATAGTGTGGCTAATTATGATGTGAAATATGGAGATGATGGTACAAAAAGCTATGTTGACAAGCTTATAGAGGTGTTGAACAACCCTGATGTTACAGAAGCTGACATAGAGAAAGTGCTAAATGTAGAGAGTGCACTTAAGGCTATGGCAGTAAATTATGTGGTAGGCAACTATGCTGGTTATCAGGGACCTGACCCAGATAATTATTATCTGTTGTACGATAATGGAATTATTTCATATATAGAGGAAGATTTTGCAGGAGCTGGTGGTAATTATCGTAAGGATGAGGGTTATAGCATCAAAGTGGCAAAGGAGAATCCACTATATGATACTGCCGGGGAGGAGAGACCACTGGTGACAGTTTTGCTTGGTAAAGAAAAGTATTATAAGATGTATGAAGGTTATATACATGAATTGAAAGAATACATAAAAACAAGTGATGTAATATCACAGGCAAAGCAGCTTTTAGGTGAGTATACATCATCTGAGCAATATAAATCTGGTGAAGCAAAGCTATTAAATTATCTATATAGAGACTAGTCAAAAGCAAAAGCAAAATAGCTTGGTGGAATGCGGTTATCTGAGTCATTATCTGTAAGAGAAAGGTACATGGCAAATGGCTTACTGTTACCAGGTATTCTAAATATCCCGGTAGAACAACCAAGAGTGTAAGCTATGGCAGGTGCCGTAGAAGCATTGCCCAACAGCTCTATGCCCTGTAAGGTATCGTTTTCCACTCTGGCTACCAGCAAAAGGTTTTCACCCATGTAAAAATCTGCCTGTGTTTCGAGGAAATCGAGATTTTCCTTTTCCTGTATGACACCGCCCTTGGGAAGAAAATCCCGTCTTAGTCTGGCATATTGGAGTTTATCAATTTTTATGAGGTCGATAGTATTTGTTGTAGAGCTGATATGGCATTTATCCTCAAGGCTATGGCATGAGTTGTAGTCTTGTGTGGAGCAGCTGCATTGAAGCTGGTCAATATTGCAACATGAACAATAGCCCATGCTTCCATAGAAATCAAAGAGAGCAGTGCTTCCAGGGACAAGAATTGCACCCTCATAGCCAAGCTTTTTAAGATGTACATGAGTGTCTTTCATCAATTGGCGGCACATACCTTGTCCACGAAAAGAGAGAGCAGTAGCCACAGCATATACATATGCAATACGCTTGTTATTGTATGAACAGTCAAACCAATAAAGCATGGCAACTACACTATTGTCTATGGTTGCTATGCGACAACGCTCTGGACTGAATGCTGTTTTAAAAAAAGTGTCTAAGAATGCATCTGTATCTCCAAAACCTTCCTTCCATAAAAGGCGAAGGGCAGGAATATGAGATGCGTCTGGCTTATGGATTTTCACATTATACCTCCTGTAAAATTGCCATTGATTTCTCTATCATGTGATGCGGGTAATAGCTTTGTTTCGATTTGCGAAGTCCCTCTATGCCCATATCATCCTCTCTGTTGAGGAATTTTATATGAGGATATTTATCACGAATATATTTTGCAAATTCATTATTTATAACTGTGTAAGCTCCGTCTACATCCCATCTTGCTTTTTCAAAATGTACATCGAATGTATCATTTGATAAGTGGCTTCCCAATGTTACAGCCAGGATATGATTTTTATTGAATATGTTATCAGTATCATTATTGTTATTATTATTATCAATATTATCGTGGGTTTTACGAATATTATCATGTGCAAGGAGTATAAGACCCTCCATATTAAGGTCATTGTAATGAAGTAGAGCCTTTTTAAGAGCCTCCTGTTCTAAGTAATAGTCATTATCTGGATTATTGGTAAGTCTGTCATGATACCATTTATCAAGCATTTCCCTAATCTCATTAATATTATTTTCGGTTAGTGGCACCACGCTATAGTCAGGAAATGATTTGCAAAATTTATTATAGTGAGTACGTTTCTTATGATATTTACGACCTTGTAAACTGGCTAAATCGTTAATATCATAAACATAGTCGTAAGAATCCCTGTCTTTGCTAATTGAAAATTTACCCGGGTAAAGCTTTTCTAATGAAATATCTGCACTACCATATAAACCTATAATGCGACATGAAATATGACGTTCCTTAGCGTCAGCTATTATATCATCTATAGTGGCCTTCTTGTCACCAGCACCTATAGGGTATGAGTAGAGACAGCGTTTATCATATCTTAGAAAAAAAACTAAATTGTTATGGAGTATGGCATATTGATGGGTACCCCACATATTTAAGTTGGCAAAGGATAATTCGCATCCTCTCTCATTGCTATCTGAAAAATAATGTGTGTATATTTCTTTGGTTTCTATGGTAAGTGGTTTGAATTCTATCATGTTTGCACCTTCTATTCTCGGTTATAAAAGACATTTATTTAAAAAATTTATTAATATATTTTGACTCAATGAGATAATACTTATCCATATAATTTTTGTCAATAGTTCTATATTTCCAAAATAAGTTAACCATATTTTTACCAATAAGTATCGCAAGGGTTGATTATGTCTCGAAAAGTGTCGAGATAATCTATATATTTATGTAAAAAAATGTTATATCATGTAAACATAGTTATAAAAGTGATAAATGCAGAGAGTAATAGGAGGAAGGATGGATTCAATAAATATAGGGAGAAACATTGGGGAGCTACGAAAGAAGAATGGTGTGACACAAGAGGAGCTTGCAACCTTTATAGGAGTTACAAAAGCATCCGTTTCTAAATGGGAAAATGGCCAGAGCATGCCAGATATATTATTACTGCCATTATTGGCATCCTATTTTGATGTAACAGTGGACAAGCTGCTCGGATATGAGCCGCAGCTGTCAAAGGAGCAGATACAGGCAGTATATAAAGATTTTTCAAAGGCATTTTCAAAGGAGCCTTTCGAGGAGGTCTTCCTGAGAAGTGAAGCATATGTGAAGAAGTATTATTCATGCTACAGATTTTTATCTCAAGTATGTGTACTATGGATGAATCACTTTATGATGGCAGAGAGTGCTGAAAGGCAACAGGAGATTCTGAAAAAAATCGAGGCTCTCTGTAGTCACATCATTGATAATTGTGATAATTCAATAATATGTAGTGACGCATTAATCATGAGAGCTGGAATAAATTTACAAATGGGAAAGCCAGAGGTGGTCATTGACGATTTGGAAGAGCTTATCAATCCAAATAGGTTGTTGAATCAAAATGATAGTCTGCTTATTCAGGCTTATACCATGAAAGGAGATAAGGAGAAGGCTGACAGATTTGTGCAGATAAGCATGTATGTACATTTGCTTACAATTGTTAGTGATGCAGTTCAATTTGTTGGAATTCATGGTTCAGATAAGAGGCTGTGCATGGAGACGATGAAGAGAACGGATAAGCTAATAGAGGCATATTCACTTGATAAGCTAAGTCAACATGTAGTAGCGGGATATCAGTATCAGATGGCAGCAGTGTTGTGTACATATGGAGAACAGAATGAGGCGGTTAGCAGATTAGATAAATATGCAAGGCTGGTTGTAGATATGCTTGAGCATACACCGAGGCTTCACGGTGATAGCTATTTTGATAAGTTAGATAGCTGCTTCGAGGATTTTGAATTGGGGTCTCAGCTGGTTAGAGATAAAAAACTGGTTATGGAGAGCGCTATTGCAGAGCTTGATAACCCTATATTTGCAGGATTAAAAGAAATGGTAGAGTACAAAAATATACAAATCATGATGGACAGTGCAAAGCATAGAATATAGCAATATAACAGGAGGAGTAATATATGTTAAAAATTAGTAATCTTACAAAGATATATAAAGGAGGAAAGAAGGCTGCGTCAGATGTGAATATTCATGTTCAGGCAGGTGATATATATGGCTTCATAGGTCATAATGGCGCAGGTAAGACTACAACCATTAAATGTGTTGTGGGCATACATGATTTTGACCAGGGTGAGATTTTTGTCAATGAAATATCAGTTAAAGACGAGCCTTTAAAATGTAAAGAGATTATGGCATATATTCCTGATAATCCTGATTTGTACGAATATCTTACAGGTATACAGTATCTTAATTTTATAGCAGATGTATATGGTGTGTCGGCAAAGGAGCGTGAGGAGCGGATTAGGAAAGAGTCAGATGCTTTTGAGATAACATCAGCACTTGGGGATTTGATTTCATCATATTCACATGGAATGAAGCAGAAGGTTGCCATCATCGGAGCTCTCATTCATAAGCCAAAGCTGCTTATATTGGATGAGCCCTTTGTTGGACTAGATCCAAAGGCGGCGTTGACTCTGAAGAATAAAATGCATGAGCTCTGTGAGGAAGGCAGTGCCATATTCTTCTCAACCCATGTTCTGGATGTGGCTGAAAAGCTCTGTAACAAGGTGGCGATTATTAGAAACGGGCAAATAATTGCGTCAGGAAATACTGAGGATGTAACAGCAGGATCATCCCTTGAGGATGTATTTATGGAGGTGACGGAAAATGTTTAAACAGATTTTTCGTCTGTGCAGGCTACAGATGTATAACATATTTGGTATAAATGAATTTCGCCACACGAAGGATAAGTCAAAGAGAAAACGTTTTGAACTTATGGCGGCATTGTGGTCTGTTGTGATATTGATGGTTGTGTCATATGTTGTTGGACTGTCATATGGACTGATTAAGCTTGGCATGGGAAATGTACTGCCAATGTACTTATATGCAGTTGTTAGCATTATCATGTTAGTATTTACTTTTTTCAAGTCAGGAAGTGTATTATTTTCCATGAAAGGTTACGAAATGCTTGTAACGCTGCCTATGCCAAAGAGCGCCATAGTTGTGAGCAGATTCATGAAAATGTATATGACAAATCTCCTTTTAGCGTGTGTCGTGATGATACCTGGCGGACTGGTATATGGAATAATGGAGAATCCATCGGCGATATTTTACATAATATATGCCATCGGCACGGTATTTTTGCCATTATTGCCTTTAACCATAGCGTCCATTATTGGTGCTATAATTAAAGCCATAAGCTCCAGAACACGTCGTAAGAGTATGGTTGAGGCACTGCTCACAATATTGTTGCTCGTGGCAATCTTCGGTATTTTTATGTCTCTGCCAGATGACGAAAAATCCATATCCTTGGAAATGTTAAAGAATATGGCAGGGATAATAGAAGAAAAGTTAGGTATGTTTTACCCACCGGCACTGTGGTTTAATAATGCGGTATTTGGTGGATTTAGCTACATTATTGGTTATATAGGTATTCCATTGGTTATATTTGTTTTATTCGTAGCTGTATTGCAAAAGTATTTTCAGAGCATATGCACACTGCTCAATGGAGTTTCTGCAAGGAATGACTACAGGCTCACAACCTTGAAATCTCAGGGAGTGGTGAAGGCACTCTGGAAAAAGGAGCTGAAACGCTATTTTGCTTCCAGCATTTATGTGACTAATACGATTGTTGGCTATGTTTTGGCTGTTGTGGCAGCAGTTGGGGTGTTCATATTAGGAATAGATAAAATTGGAGAGCTTTTAGGAATATCAGGAATAGAACCTATAGTGGAGATGGCGTTGCCATTCATATATTCTTTATTGATGTCTATTGCAACAACGACATCATGCTCCATATCCATGGAAGGTAAAAATTTCTGGATGGTACAGACATTACCTATAAGAAGTAAGGATGTGTACCTTAGTAAGATATTGGCAAACATCACAGTTGCGGCACCATTCTATATTGTTTCGGTTATCATGGGGTGGCTTACTGTAAAACCTGATATGATGGAATATTTGTGGCTGGCAGTGATACCAGCATGCTACATTGTGTACATGGCTGTAATGGGCATAACAATCAACATCGCATTTCCATCATTTAATTGGGATAATGAAGTACAGGCAGTGAAGCAGAGCGCTTCCACACTTGTGAATATTATTGTAGGAATTGTATCAAGTATAGTGCCAGTGGTGGTGATGGTTCTGTTGGGAGAGAGTATGAGTGATATAGCAAGACTTGTTATTGTATCGGTGCTTGTGACGGTAACAGCGTTCTTGTACAATAAAAATGGAAAGAAAGAACTGCAAGGGATAGGGTAAATTAGAATCTCTGATGTCTTATTAAAAAATAGGATGTCAGGGATTTTTTGGAGTCAAAAGCCATAATTAAATATAAAAAATAGATGTTAAGTACGGATTATTGGACAATATATGTGCTATCCTAGAAGTGCGATAGACTAGAAATCACGAAGTAAAATGGTTGTGGAATGTTGTTTTTGAGAGTATAATGTATACAGATTATTTGTGAGAGAAAACAAAATAAAAAGACCTGTTACCAAGTCTTTAATATTCCGCACCACGCGGAGTCATATGACGATGCCGGATAAACCTTATTTGCACTCGTATTGTTAATTCACTTATAAGATAACACTATTTTTATAGCATTGTCAAGAGGATTAATAAAAAAGTACAGGCTAGTGCTTATTTGTATCTATTCGGAAAGCTGAAAGGAGAAGAAAAGATGGAAAAGAAAAATTACTATTTGGGATTGGACATGGGAACTAGTTCTGTAGGCTGGGCAGTAACAGATGAGAATTATAATCTGCTCAGGGCAAAGGGAAAGGATTTATGGGGAATACGCGAATTCGAAGAGGCTAAGACGGCAGCGGATAGAAGAACACACCGCATTAGCAGAAGAAGAAGACAGAGGGAAATTGCAAGAATAGGCTTGCTGAAGAATTATTTTCATGATGCAATTATGGCGGTTGATCCATTGTTCTATCAGAGACTTGAGAATAGTAAATATCATCTGGAAGATAAAGATAGTGATGTACAAAATAAAAATGGGGTATTCAATGATGAAAATTATACAGACAAAGAGTATTATGAGGAGTATCCAACAATCTATCATCTTAGAAAAGAATTGCTGAGAAACGAAAAATCAGACACACATGATGTAAGGCTGTTGTACCTTACGCTATTAAATATGTTCAAGCATAGAGGCCATTTTCTAAATGCTGGCTTAGGCAATAAGGATAGCGAGCGTAAGCTAAGGGAAGTTTATGAGTTTTTTGCTGAACAGTTATCTGAAGTCAATGAGATTTCATTTCCTATAGGTGTGGATGATTCTCTTATGGAAGAGATTATGTCGTCTAGAGACTATAATAGAACAAGAAAGTCCGAAGAACTATGCAAGATACTGGGGATTGAAATAAAGGATAAGAAAAAATCACCGTATATTAAAGCAATCTGCGGATTGAAAGTTAATATAAACCAGCTATTTGATGGGTTGGCGATAGAAGACGATAAGAAAGTAGAAGTATGCTTTTCGGATTATGCTTATGATGATAATAAGCAGGAGATTATAGATGTGCTTAGTGAGGAACAGTATCAGATAATTGAACTGATGAAGGAAATGTATGATATAGGTTCGTTGGCTGGTATTATGAAGGGATATTCGTATCTATCAGAGGCAAGAGTGGCAGAATACGAAAAGCATGGGAAGGATTTACAGGTATTAAAATGTGTATTGAAAAAGTATAAGTCTAAAGAGGTTTATAACGAATTTTTCAGGTCTGAAAAGGATGGTACATACTCGGCTTATGTAGGTTCTTATAATTCTGGGCAAAAGCAGAGAAGAGATATGAAGGGACGTAAGAGCGAGGATTTATACAAGGCTATACGCAAGCTGCTTAAGGATGTTCCACAGGATGATGAAAATGTACAATATATACTCGGTGAGATTGATAAAGATACATTCCTACCTAAGCAGCTTACATCTTCAAATGGAATAATACCTAATCAGGTGCATGCAAAGGAGATGGAAAAAATCCTTAGCAATGCAGAAAAATATCTGCCCTTTTTATCAGAAACAGATGAAACCAGTTTGACGGTGAGTGAGCGGATAATTCAGCTATTCTCATTTCAAATACCATATTATATTGGGCCAACATCAAAGGAAAGTAAGACGGGTTGGATAGTTAGAAAAGAAGAGGGACAGATTCTGCCTTGGAATATAGAGGAAAAGATAGATGTAAAGGCTACATCTGAGGAATTTATTAAAAAGATGGTGCGTAGATGTACTTATATGAGTGGAAAGGATGTATTACCAAAAGCATCTCTTGAGTATGAAAGCTTCTGTGTACTTAACGAGATTAATAATCTTAAGATAGATGGTGAGAGAATACCTGTTGAATTAAAGCAGGATATATATGAGGTACTGTTTAAGAAAGGGAAGAAGGTTACAAGAAAGCAGCTCATAAACCATCTTATAGGAAAGGGAGTAATATCAGAAGAATCTCAGCTGACAGGTATTGATATAGCTATAAATAATTCCTTATCATCATATGGCAAGTTTAAGGCTATTTTCGGCGGTGCCATAGAGCAGGATAAAACTAAGCATATGGTTGAGGAGATAATATTCTGGTGTACTATTTACGGGGATTCAAAGAAATTTCTAAGAGAACGGTTGGAAGAGAAGTATGGAGATTGTCTGACTGCGGAACAGATAAAGAGAATAATGGGTTTTAAGTTTAAGGATTGGGGAAATCTGTCAAAGGATTTCTTAGAATTATCAGGATGTGATAGATCGGATGGAGAAGCAAAATCTCTGATTAGGATGATGTGGGAGAAAAACTTAAATTTGATGGAGCTTATCAATGACGAGCGATATACATACAAAAAATCTTTAGAAGGTATGCAGAACGCAACCATGAGAACGCTTTCTGATATAGAGGCAGAGGATTTAGATGAGTATTATTTTTCAGCACCGGTTAAGAGAATGATATGGCAGACTATACTTATCATCAGGGAGCTTACACAGATTTTGGGTGCACCACCAAAGCGACTTTTTGTGGAGATGACAAGAAAGCCAGAGGATAAGAAACAGAGAACTGTTTCAAGAAAACAGAAATTTACTGAACTTTATAGAAAAGTAAAGGAAGAAGAAAAAGATTGGAAAGGTATAATCGAGGCAGCAGATCAAAACGGGACTTTAAGAAGTAAGAAGATGTACCTGTACCTTACTCAAAAGGGGCGTTGTATGTATACGGGAAAACCAATTGAGTTGGCAGATTTATTTAACGATAATCTGTACGATATTGACCACATATATCCACGTCATTTTGTAAAGGATGACAATATTGACAACAATCTTGTCTTGGTTGACAAGCGTGCAAACGCGCGTAAAAGTGACAGCTATCCTTTGGAAGAATCCATATATACTTCTCAGAAGAGCTTGTGGAGAGAGCTTCTTTTGGCAGAGTTAATTACTGAGGAGAAATATAGCAGACTTACAGGTAGAAATTCATTTACAGATGAGCAGAAAGCTGGATTTATTGCAAGACAATTAGTGGAAACAAGTCAGGGAACTAAAGGTGTAACGGAGATACTAAAACAGATATTGCCAGCTACTAAGATAGTGTACTCAAAGGCTTCAAATGTATCGGAGTTTAGGCACAAGAGAGATTTGCCAAAGAGCCGTTTAATAAATGACTTCCATCATGCTCATGACGCATATTTAAACATTGTTGTAGGAAATGTTTATTTTGTAAAATTTACACAGAATCCATTGAATTTTATATTGAAGGAATACAATCTTAATAAAGAGAAGAATAGATATAATCTTAGTAAGATGTTTGATTGGGATGTTGTCAGAGGTGAAGAAGTTGCTTGGAGAGCACAGAAAGAAGACGGTGAGGCTGGAACAATAGCTACGGTAAAGTCGGTGCTCGGCAGAAACACACCACTGATGACTAGGTATAATTTTGAAGAACACGGTGGCTTGGCGAATGAAACTTTATACAGTGCAAAAAAAGCTAAAGCTAATGTAAATGGATATGTTCCGTTTAAGGAAACTGATGAAAAAATGCAGAATGTAGCTAAGTACGGAGGATTTACAAGTGTATCAACAGCATACTTTTTCTTGGTAGAACATGAGATAAAAGGGAAAAGGGTGAGAACAATTGAGACTTTGCCAGTATACATGAAGGAAAAGGTTGAAAAGAACGCTGATGAATTAAGAAAATATTGTATTGAAAAGTTAGGATTAAAGGAACCATCCGTGAGATTGGCAAAGATTAAGATACAGTCGCTTGTAAAGAGAAATGGATATTTTGCGTATATTACTGGAAAAACTGGTAATCGAATTATACTAAGAAATGCAGTAAATCTTTGTTTAAAACCACAGTGGATTAGCTATGTGAAGAAAATTGAGAAATATACTGAAACGGATGTATTGGATGAGTTATTATCGATAGAGCAAAACATCATTCTATATGAAGAATTAAGGGATAAATTTCAGAATGGAATATATAAAAATAGACCAAATTCTGTGGGAGAGAAACTGGTAGATGGATTTGATAAATTCACTAATCTTTCAATAGGTGAGCAGTGTAAAGTATTAGTTAATATGCTGAGTATATCGGCTATAGGAGGAAATGGAGCAGATTTAACTTTAATTGGAGCAAGCAAATCAACAGGTATAACACTTATAAGTAAGAACATAACTGAAATGGGCGAATTGTATCTTATCAATCAATCGGTTACTGGCCTATACGAAAACCGCATTGACTTGCTGACCGTATGAGTTGGCGTACCGTTGTCATATCAAATAGTGCAAAGCTAGATTACCAGTTGGGCTTTATGGTGATTAGGAGAGATGATGTTGTCAAAATACATTTAAGTGAGATATCAATACTTATCATAGAGACAACAGCTGTCTCTCTGACAGCTGCACTTTTGAGTGAATTGACAAAAAAGAAAGTTAAGGTTATCTTCTGCGATGAAAAAAGGCAACCTTCATCAGAACTTATACCTTATTATGGAAGTCATGATACAAGTATAAAAGTAAAGAAACAAATTGGTTGGACAGATGATATTAAGACTGCTGTATGGACTGAAATTGTCTCGGAAAAGATAAGAAAACAGGCGGAGCTATTGGAACAAAGGCAGTTGAGTGAAGCAAACATGTTGTATCAATACATAAAGGAGATAGAGTTTGGTGATGCAACTAATCGTGAGGGTCATGCTGCAAAGGTGTACTTCAATGCTTTGTTTGGAATGGAATTTACGAGAACGGCGGAAAATAGTATAAATGCAGCATTAAACTATGGCTACGGAATACTGTTATCTGCATTTAACAGAGAGATAACAGCCAATGGTTATATAACGCAGCTGGGGCTATTCCATGACAATATGTTTAATCAGTTTAATCTCGGCTCAGATATTATGGAGCCATTCAGACCTATAGTTGATAATATGGTTAGGATTATGATGCCAGAGAAGTTTGAACACGAAGAAAAAATGAAGGTTCTAAAAATCCTGCAGGACGAGGTTAATATTGCAGGAAGAAAGGAGTATGTCAATAACGCTATAAAAATATACTGTCGCAGTATATTTGATGCGCTGAATGATAATGATACATCATTGATAAAGTTTTATAAGAATGAGTTATAGATATATGAGAGTAATTGTATTTTTTGATCTACCAGTTCTGACGGAGAAGAATCGAAAAGAATATCGGGAATTTAGGAAATTTCTGATTAAATCTGGTTTTCTTATGTTACAGGAATCGGTATACTGTAAGTTGGCTCAAAACAGTACTGTTGCAGATACTATACAGGAAAATGTAAGGAAGAACAAACCTAGTTCCGGTTTGGTGCAATTGTTGCGTGTTACAGAAAAACAGTATGCAAAGATGGATTTTATTGTTGGAGAAAGTAACTCAAAGGTGCTGGATTCAGATGAAAGGCTTGTTGTTTTATGAAATTAGTAAATACATATTATAATCTTGAATTGAATATAGTTGAGAATCAGATAGCAGTATTGTCTGTTGAAAATCCAGCTGCTTACACGAAAATTGTAGGAGATATGTGGCATCAGGTAAATGGAGAGGAGGGTAGTTTTATATTATCTGATGGTGAAAAGATAAAAAATATATCCAAAGATATAGAGTGTATTTTTAACCCATTTTCGCTGGATTGCAACAATAAAAAGATAATAACACGGTTATATCAGGAATTAAGAATGCAATCGGACAATCTCTTACAAGAAGAAACGGCAAGACTTAATTGTAATATTATAGAGTATTTGGAAAGGTTGATTATGACTGTGCCATATAATCTAAAGTTTAATTGTGATATGGATATTACATCAATGATGAAAATGTATGGTGTAGAGATTGACAATCAGACAGATGGTATATTAGAAAACGTAGTTGAATATATAAAAGTTGTATCACAAATATGTGGTATAAAGACATTCGTTGCCATTGATATAAAACACTATTTAACTGATGAAGAGCTATTGAAACTATATGAAGCTGTGTTTTACGAAAAAATAAATCTTGTTATAATTGAACCTATACATACAAATAAAATAAGTAATGAAAAGTGCTGGATTATTGATAAGGATTTATGTATAATCGATTTATAGAAATTAACACCGCTTGTGAGGCGGATTACTCGGTGAGAATCTTAAATTATTTTTGAGATTTGAGGTTTGAGAGTATTGTTAATTCAGATAGGTGTCAAACAATTAAGAAGAATAGAGGGTGTGTTGATTGGTTTGAGAGTATTGTTAATTCAGATAGGTGTCAAACTACAGTACATTATGACGCATGGGATTACGTTTGAGAGTATTGTTAATTCAGATAGGTGTCAAACCTCTCCCATCTGCTAATCTTCGACTTCTTCGTTTGAGAGTATTGTTAATTCAGATAGGTGTCAAACACTTCATGTATATAACTACAGGGTTAGGAGTTTGAGAGTATTGTTAATTCAGATAGGTGTCAAACTATATGCAGGAACTCACTGATGTGTCTTTGTTTGAGAGTATTGTTAATTCAGATAGGTGTCAAACAGATATACAGATGATAGAGTCAAGTGCTATGTTTGAGAGTATTGTTAATTCAGATAGGTGTCAAACAGTTCATCATGTCTCTGACGAAGGTTCTTAGTTTGAGAGTATTGTTAATTCAGATAGGTGTCAAACCTTCTGAAATTTGTGGTTTTCTCCAAATAATGTTTGAGAGTATTGTTAATTCAGATAGGTGTCAAACAGCTACGCCCTCAATTACATCATCAACAGGGTTTGAGAGTATTGTTAATTCAGATAGGTGTCAAACTAATAATGCTACAATGAATATAACCACTATGTTTGAGAGTATTGTTAATTCAGATAGGTGTCAAACTGTGCTTTATCTTGCGGTATACCATCATTGTTTGAGAGTATTGTTAATTCAGATAGGTGTCAAACTTATCTAGCTTCTGCATCAGCAAGTGGAGTGTTTGAGAGTATTGTTAATTCAGATAGGTGTCAAACAAACATATCAACAAATTCCCTAAAATCATCGTTTGAGAGTATTGTTAATTCAGATAGGTGTCAAACAGACGCTACAAGGTTTTCATTCGATAAGCCGTTTGAGAGTATTGTTAATTCAGATAGGTGTCAAACAAAGTCAATGCAAAAGTGGTAAAGCTTCCCGTTTGAGAGTATTGTTAATTCAGATAGGTGTCAAACCGTTAGTGATGTCATTTGGGGTCAAGCAGAGTTTGAGAGTATTGTTAATTCAGATAGGTGTCAAACTCTTGCCAAATATATAGCAAATGAGCGTGGTTTGAGAGTATTGTTAATTCAGATAGGTGTCAAACTAATCGACTATGAAGGAACGGATGCACTTACGTTTGAGAGTATTGTTAATTCAGATAGGTGTCAAACGTAGTGTGAAAGCGGAATTAACTCACCTTCGTTTGAGAGTATTGTTAATTCAGATAGGTGTCAAACGAGAAAGAAGTAACTAGAGTAAACAGAGCAGTTTGAGAGTATTGTTAATTCAGATAGGTGTCAAACATTACGATTGAGAACTTGTTGTACATTCTTGTTTGAGAGTATTGTTAATTCAGATAGGTGTCAAACAATATTTACATTGGTATGTTTGGTAAAGGGTTTGAGAGTATTGTTAATTCAGATAGGTGTCAAACAATCACCTCACTTAAAAGAACAAAACCTTTGTTTGAGAGTATTGTTAATTCAGATAGGTGTCAAACAATCAATGGAGAAGAATTGCTGGATGGATTGTTTGAGAGTATTGTTAATTCAGATAGGTGTCAAACAAAAAGAAAATTTCGCCCAAGAGGCTATTAGTTTGAGAGTATTGTTAATTCAGATAGGTGTCAAACTATACCGCCAGTCCGGTACCAATTCCGCCGTTTGAGAGTATTGTTAATTCAGATAGGTGTCAAACAATGTTAGCGAATGGTGCCGCATTATACTAGTTTGAGAGTATTGTTAATTCAGATAGGTGTCAAACGCTACATAAGTTAGCACAAAAGAAATTCGAGTTTGAGAGTATTGTTAATTCAGATAGGTGTCAAACAAAGGAGAGCATAAAGCAGCTTACTATCATGTTTGAGAGTATTGTTAATTCAGATAGGTGTCAAACAATTGTCGTCTATATATAGTGGCACACATAGTTTGAGAGTATTGTTAATTCAGATAGGTGTCAAACTTATTCTTCTGATTTGTTGTACTTAACTTTGTTTGAGAGTATTGTTAATTCAGATAGGTGTCAAACGGCTAAAGAAATGTATTTAAAGAATCGCAGTTTGAGAGTATTGTTAATTCAGATAGGTGTCAAACATGGCTCACAGCTCTTGAGCGTTACGAGAGTTTGAGAGTATTGTTAATTCAGATAGGTGTCAAACTAGCTTTGGAGCAAGTGTGTGCAGGGTATGGTTTGAGAGTATTGTTAATTCAGATAGGTGTCAAACGGATAAAGGCAACCCAAATAAATACTTTGGTTCACCTGCTATTATAAAAGAAAAAGTAACAAAATCCATTGTATTTATCCTTTCTTGTGTGTTTTTATCCAATCATGGAAGTTTATAATTGTTCATGGTTATCTTTGTAACGAGATAATATAAAGTTTATAGTATACTTGTCATGCTGTGTAGATTTCGAATACAAGTATTCAAGCCCGCTTTTTCATTCAATAATTTATCACAGAAAAAAAGCACCTTCCCGAAGCTCTTCCGTCTTCAAAAAGATACTTTGGAGTGCGCGATCAGGGGCTCGAACCCTGGACACCCTGATTAAGAGTCAGGTGCTCTACCAACTGAGCTAATCGCGCTCTTATATGTTAAGCGTTTTGGGTGTTCCCTCAACGCAAGGAGTATTATATATGATAAAAAATAAAAATGCAAGCATTTTTTAAAAAAAAATTAAAAATTTTGTAAATTCATTTTAGAAAAGTCTAAAAAACGTTGCAAATACGGGATTTCTTGGTATACTAATATTTAGAGAAAAAGTACACAGGAGGCTCTATGAATCACAAATTTTCGAAAAATAGCACATATTATACCATAGGCATGTATGCTATCTTTTTCATTCTGATAGCAACTGTTGTAGTAAAACTGGTATGGAATTGGGATGCTACATCATCATTGCTGGGAAGATTGCTGGATGTAATTTATCCGTTTCTAGTGGGATTACTGATAGCATACCTTATTAATCCATTGGCAAAACTTATAAGTAGTAAGCTTTTCAAAAAAATATTCAGGATAAAATCTCATGGTAAACGTAAATTATTTTCTGTATTGCTGTCTTACATTTTAGTTATAAGTGCCATAGTGACAGCGATGTTCTATATTGTGCCACAGATTGGTGAGTCTTTAGCACAGCTTTCAGGCTTTATTGAGTCCGCGCAGAGTGGATACACAAGTATTATGACAAAACTTAAGGACTTAAATGAAACATATCCACAGTGGAAGCTTGATGGCATTATAGATATGATTAATAATATTCCTTCAATGTTAACTGACTTTATCAAAACCACGGTGCCAAAGCTTATACCTACAATATACAATACAGGTATGTCGCTCATATCAGGTATTGTAAATATGCTTATTTCCATAATGGTTTCAGTGTATATGCTTCTTGACAAGCCAAAGTTAATTAACAACTCTAAGAGAATTATATACTCACTACTTAAGGCGGAGAGGGCGGACAAGCTTCTTGACACATTGAAGGAATGTAATAAGATTTTCGGAAATTTTATTATAGGCAAGATGATAGATTCCCTTATCATAGGAATTTTGTGTTGGATTATAATGACTGTAATCGATATACCGTATGCGCTTATGATAAGTGTCATAGTTGGTGTGACAAATATGATACCATATTTTGGACCATTTATTGGAGCAATACCAGGGGTGCTACTGTTGCTTATAGTTGACTTCAGATATGCCCTTATATTTACGATTCTTATTATAGCTCTTCAGCAGTTTGATGGTCTCTACCTTGGTCCTAAGATTCTTGGTGAAAGTACAGGACTTCGTCCAATTTGGATTATATTTGCCATAACAGTCGGTGGTTGGATGGCAGGTGTTGCAGGAATGTTCCTTGGAGTTCCAGTCGTTGCGGTTATCGCATATCTTATAGATAGATTTTTGACCAGGAGACTTGAGAAAAAAAATATAACCTTTGATGTAAATGCTGATACGGGTATAATGAAAAGGCATATAGAACCTGTAAATTCAGAAGAAAAAGATAATGAAACTGACAAGGCAAATATATTAAATAGTGAATTACCAGCAGAGAAAACCGGCATATAAAAAGTAGCAAGGGGCCGTTGCACAATTATATAATTCACATTATGGGAAGATTAGTTTTTAGTCAGCACTGACTGCTAATCTTCCTTTTTTATGCCCTCTGAAAGCTATAGCTACCCTCGTACACCGAATTGTCTGTGTGTATTTTAAACACGCATTGAGAGGTTTCGTGAACTTTCTTAACGCCCTTTTTCGAATAAGTAGTTCGTCTTTTATGAAGGCAGACAATAGCTACAGCTGTGTGCCATAGTAAGACATACCTGAAAAAATTGCTATTTTCTTG
>JAFQVJ010000055.1 GCA_017408025.1 Lachnospiraceae bacterium | reverse complement strand
GACTTTATAGATATTATGAGAGCATTTATTATGCTCTCGTATTTATGATGTATTCAATTACCTACGTTATGTTTTTATCATTTATTGAATTATATACAGCAGGAACAAATGATACAGTTTATGTAAGAGAAGAATTTGCTATTCTTTTTTGTGTCATGGGAATCGTAAATTGTTTACGAACGCCAGGTGCAACACTTATAAATGCAATTGGACATTATAAAGAGACGCAGAATAGAGCTTTGATAGAGATGACAATTTGTTTTGTGCTTGAATTAGTGCTCATTAATTTTATGGGAGCAGCTGGAGTTGTAGTGGCTACAATAATTGCGTACGCATATAGAACTATTGATGTAATTATTTATAGTAATCATGTTATATTGGAAGAATCAGCAAAAAAGAGTACAATTAAGATATTGTTAAATATTTTTCTCTTTGCTGTGGTATTTATATTAGCTGGAGTTATTAAAATGCCCAATATATCATCATATATAATGTGGATAGGCGTGGCTTTTATGGTATCTATTGTAGTAGCAATACTTTATTTTGGAGTGAATGGCCTTATGTATTCAGATGACTTTAAGGGAATTTTGAATTATGTAAAGCGTAAGAAGGGATAAAGATAATATGATTAGAAAAGTTATTTTACATGTACTATTAAAGCTTAAGTACAGAAAAGGAAAATGTAGACTGTTGTCATATAATGTAGCAAAGGATGTACAACTAGGATATTGTTGTACCATAGGGAAGAAAGCATATATAGATAGAAATGTTAAAATTGGAAATTGTTCATATGTGAATGCGACCCAATTAGAAACTATATTGGAGTCAAATACGGTTATAGGAGATTTTTGTTCGATAGCACCAGGTGTTGTTATTGGTATGGGAAATCACCATATAGATAACGTAGTAACAACACATCCAATATTGTTTGATAAATATTATTCTAACGTAATGGGGATGGATGAAAACAAAATTAAGCTTGATGGCTTAAAGGATAAAAGTGAAATTACAAAAATAGGTTCAGACGTATGGCTTGGAGCAAGAGCGAATATTAAAAGAGGGATAAGTATAGGTAATGGCGTAGTTGTAGCAGCTTACGCAGTTGTGACAAAGGATGTTCCAGATTATGCCATAGTGGCAGGTATACCAGCAAAAGTTATAGGGTATAGATTCACAGAAGAACAGAGAAAGATACTAATGATTAATGAAAGTAAATGCTTTTGGAATTGGGAGAAAGATTTTTTAAAGAAAAATATGGATATGTTATATGATGCAGAGAGATATGTGTCTTTTGTAAGCAAATAGAGATTTTATATTGCACTGTGGTTTTTTTTGTATTATTATGTATTTAATGCTAAGTTAGGTCATGTACTATGAGCATATTTTTATAATAAATATATATTTGAAAGGTAAGGTACGGTTATGAGAAAGCGATTACTCATATTTATAGTATTGGTATGTATGATGGCGAGTATGTCGGCGTGTGCTGATTTTGAAGGAGCCTTGACAGAGGAGTCTGCAGAAAATCAAGAGATAGGCGATTATGTTGAAGGTGTGAATAAAATCACTATTGGTGATGTAAATAATGATGATAAAGTTGATGCAATTGTAATAGACAACTCAGTAATATTTCTTATATCAGGTGAAAAAGTTTTACAAGAGTTTGAACTAGATACTTCATTCGAGTATAAGAAAGTAAATGCAATTGTAAATGACATTGATGGAGATAATCAGTATGAGATTATAGTAATGGCTAGTATCGGTGGAAATGCGCCTATTTATTGTATATATATATTAGATAAAATGCAAAATGAGGAATATTTTATCAGGGAGTTTCCTAATGAACTTTCTACTTTAGCAACAAATTCTGGTATTGATGCTAAAGTTTTACCAGTGGATTTTCTTGTGTATGAGATAAATGGCGATGGATTTTCTTTCAAGATTGATGTTGCAAGATCTTATGGTGTAAGTACCCTTAGTGAACAAGACTATTATCAGTTAACTGAGTCGTGGGAAGAAATACTAGAAGAAAAACTAGAAGGACAAATTGTGGGAATAACAAGAACTGAAGTTGTGACAAATAATCAAGGGAAAAAGGTTCTTAGAATATACGAGATGATTTATGGAGCAGACAAAAAGTATATTGGAGCGTTGGTGTTTGATATTGCATTCGATGCAAATGGTGAATATCAGATACTTGACTATGGATTATTTGAACATTCTGTTTTAATGCCATAGGAAATAATGGGAGGCATTTTTTATGAGTGACGAGAGAATAGAAAGACAGATAAATATAAAGGAATTAATGTGCAGTGTTTTCGCTAAATGGAGAACGATTATAATAATTGTATTGTTAGCAATGATAGCAACTGCTATTATAAATATACCATCAGCAATCAATTATATAAGTAGATTAGGGATGGCACAGATTGCCAAAATATTGATAAAACAGATGCTATTTATAGGTGTGGCGGTGTTTGTGGGAATTGTCATACTTTATATATTTATGTACATTACATCAGATAAGATTAAGTCTGTACTAGATTACGAATTGAACTCTAATTTGAAATTACTTGGAGCTGTTTCTAAAAAAATATGTAAGCACAATAATGTAATAGACAAATTTATTAAGAAATGCAGTGGCGTAAATTTATGTCATAAAGATAGAAATGGACATATTGAACGTATTGCGAATGTTATTATGGCAGAGCTATCAGTAAGAGCTAATCTTGAAAAATCTTCAATTGCTCTAGTAAGTGTATGCGATAAAGAAGTGGTTGAAGAATTTAAACAATTGCTTGATACATTAAAGATAGAAAATGTATCTTTTAAAATGGCAAGTGATGTATTAACTTCCGCGGATAGTGTGAAAACAATAATGGAAGCAGACTATGTTTTGCTAGTTGAATGTCAAGATAAAACGACATATGCAAAATTAAATAGTTCGATATGTATGATGAACTCATGGAATAAGGATATAATTGGTTTGGTTTTAACAAATGTTGATGCGTTATAAAATAAAAAAACTTGAAATCTCTGCGACATTGTACTATGATGTAAGCTGGTTTATGTAGTTAAGTCATATAAGGAGTTATAAATATTATGGGCGAGAATATAAAGACTAAAGAAAAAAAAATTAGCCAGAAGAAAGAAAATTCTTTTTTTAGAAAGATAAATAAATTTGTCAATTCAACATTGTTTGGTTTAATATTAGCAGTCATACATATTGTAGTTACATGTATTTTCTTAGGAGAATTGCTGTATCTAAATATTATACCAGTTTGGCTGTTTATACTTATATGTTTTGTGTTACTCATACTTTGTGCAATGGCATTTCTTATGTCCTTTGCAGGAAAGAAGGTACGAGCCATAGGCAAGATCGTATCGATCATTATGGTTATCATAAGCGTTATAGGTGCGTATTATATATCCTATGCTAGCAAAGCATTAGATGGTATTACTGGTGGTAATACAAAGACAGATGTAATCAATATATATGTAATGAAAGCGGATGCAGCAAAGGACATCAATGATGCAAAAGATTATACATTTGGTATCATGGGTGTATACGACAGAACTAATACAGATAAGACTTTAGTTAAGATAAAGGAACTTGTAGGTAAGGAGGTATCTACAAAAGAGTATGAAGGCTATCTTCAGCTTGTACAGGCGCTTTATGATGGCGAGGTAGAGGCGATTATTCTTAACGAAGCATATATAGCACAGATTACAGATAACGAAGAATATGCTTCGTTTGAGATTGTCACAAAGATTCTTCACAATGAAAGTCATGAGACAGAATTAGATGTTGATACAGATAAGAACGTCAATGACAATACTTTTGCATTATATCTTAGTGGTATAGATATAAGGGGGAAGATTACAAACACAAGTCGTAGTGATGTTAATATTATAGCGATTGTTAATCCAGATACTAAACAGATACTCTTGATTAATACACCAAGAGATTATTATGTACCATTATCAATATCAGAAGGTGTAGGCGATAAATTGACGCATGCGGGTATATATGGTGTAGATGTATCTATGGAAACTTTAGAGATGCTTTATGACATGGAGCTTGATTACTATTTTAGAGTAAATTTTACAGGTTTCGAAAAGGTGATAGATGCTCTAGGAGGTGTGGAGGTCTATTCAGAATATAGCTTTAGAACCTCAGAATCTAATTACAAGATTAATAAAGGCATGAATACGTTGAATGGTAAACAAGCGTTAGCATTTGTACGAGAAAGACAGAGTTTGCCTACTGGAGATAATCAAAGAGGTAAGAACCAAATGGCTCTTATAGAAGCAATTATCGATAAAGCAGCATCATCAGCTATCTTGAACGATTTTGAAGGTCTTATGGAGAGTCTTGAGGGCAGCTTCCAGACTAGTATGTCTTCAACACAGATTTCATCACTTGTGAGAATGCAGCTTGAAGAGGGCGGTTCATGGAATGTTGTAAACTATGCTGTAGAGGGTACAGGCGCTTCAATGCATGTGTATTCCATGTCATCTAAGGCATATGTCACAATACCAGATTACACTACAGTTGATATTGCTAAGAAGCTCATCCAGATGGTTTATGATGGCGAGACATTATCAGATGAGATTATAGATGAATTAGTTGAAAAGTCTACAGAGACTGAGGACAGCAATTCTGGTAAAAACAATACTTCAGATAAAACATCATCAGACAACGACAATGATGACGATAACTAGATATATAGGGAGATAAAGGGATGAGATTGAAATATACGGAAGTATATGGTCACGAGGGTGTATGTGACATCAAAAAGTACAATAATATTATCATATGTACTCACGACAAAGAATGTGCGGCGACTGGTGTTAAGGGAAGCGCCGAGTCGCTTATGGAGTATGTTATAAAAAGATTTGACTTGGATGTGACTACTCTCAGATGGGTTACCTATGACCCTTGGAAAAAGGCAAATCATTATCAGGAGATTATCTTCAAGTATGAGGATGGCAAGGTTGACAGACGCAAAGGGGTGCCTATCACTATAGAGGAGCTTAATGAGATGATTCGCAAGAGTGGAGATTTTATACAGTAGCAGAATAAGAGGTGTGATATGCAGAATATTACTGTGATTATACCGTCCTACAATCCAGACGTAAAGCTTACCATGTTTGTGGATGAGCTGATTATGTCTGGGTTTTCTGATATTGTCGTAATTGATGACGGCAGTGATTTCAGCGACAGGAAGGTAATAACAGCATTTGAATATGTAGAGGGCAAGAATGAGTGTACCCTTTTGCACCATGACAAGAATATGGGTAAGGGTATTGCTTTAAAAACTGGGTTTAAGTACTGTATGGCAGAGAGACATAAGGATACACTTGTAGTGACAGCTGATGATGATGGTCAATATACAGGAGAGCAGATAGTAGAATGTCTTGAGTACTATGGAGGGTATAACCAGGAATCGAATACATTTTTGGATAGCTTGGAGGATGAGACAAAGGACAGCAGTGACCATAGGGCAGAAGGCTGCATAGAGAAGCTTAGACCAGTTTTACTTGCACCGCGTGACTTTAGAGACACAAATTATGCTGCCAGAAAGAGGCTGCTTAATCACGTGGCTGGCTTTGTTATGAAGTATCTTTGTGCAGTAAAGGTAAAAGACGTTCAGACTGGACTTCGATTTATACCATATGAGTATTTGGCAAAATTTATAGAGGTAGAAGGCAATGGCTTTGACTATGAGATAAATATGCTTGTAGAGTTGAAGTATAAAAAGATTCCGTATATAGAGAGACAGATACTGATTGAGCCAATAGCAAAACAGTATGCGGACTACAATCCGCTCCGCGATATCGTGAAATTTTTTGGGGTTATGATTAAATATGCGGTCAGCTCATTGTCGGCAACGGTTATTGACCTTATAGCTTTTTATTTGCTCATGCTTTTGTGTGGTAGTGAATCCATCGGTATGAATGAGTCTGTAAGCTTATTGGTGGCAACTATCGTTTCACGTATTATTTCAGCCACATTTAATTGTGTGGTTAACAAGAGAACAGTATTTAAGTCGGACATGCCATTAAAAGGTGTTATTGTTAAATTTTACATATTTACAATGTTTCGTGCTGTACTTTCTTATGGCGCAGTGTATGGATTGGCGTATTTACTGGGAAGCTACGGAGCAAACCTGACAGTTGTGATAAAATTGGTAGTGGATTTAATACTTTTCTTTGTTGGGTATGATATACAAAAGAAATGGATTTTCTAGACCGAAATTGCGAAGCAATTTCGTTGAATAATGTATATATAAAGAAAGCGTAACGGTGTCAGACCGAAAAATCGTTGAGATTTTTCGGAAAATCCAGACCGAAATTGCGAAGCGATTTCGCTGAGAAACGTATATAAAAGGGAAAGAGGAGAGTGTTTATGAGCAGAGGAGATGGCAGACCAGAATTAGACTTGTCTCTTGTAAATTGTGTAAGCCGTAGCGGCAATAGAGACAGTGGAGGACGAAAAGGTGCATCAAAAGTAACTGTCACATATAGGTCCGATGATGATTACTATGATGACGATTATGATTATAACCAAAGACCAGGGAAAAGTGACAATCGCAATCGAAAAAACAATTATAATAGCAGTAGTCATAGGGACAATAATCATAAAAACAGCAAAAACAAACGGCACAAAAAGAAAAAGCACAGGGTTCTTCGAACTGTACTTGGTTTCATTCTCGTAAATGCGCTGCTTCTGTTCTTGGCAGTAAAGTATGTGCCAGGTGCCAAGAATTTTTTGCTAAGTAACTGTGGTGGTTCACTGCTTAAGTGCTTCTTGTCAGAGGATGCTTATAACAATATTTTTGATAATAACTTTAATAAAAATGATATATTGGTCAATGAGGGTGTTGATAAGAGCAAATTCAGTGGCTATTATACCATTGCTCTCTTTGGTATAGATGCAAGGGATGGCAAGATTGATTCTGGTGTGAATTCTGATTCTATCATTCTAGTAAGCATTAATCAGGATACAGGCAAGGTGCTTATGAGCTCTATATACAGAGATACTTGGCTGCGCATACCTACAGATGATGGCGATTATACTTATAGAAAGATTAACAGTGCATTTAGTTCTGGGGGCGCCAAGGCGGCCATCAATGCCATGAATGCCAATTTTGATCTTCATATATCTGATTATGTGACAGTTAATTTTCAAGGTCTTGCTACTATTATAGATATGCTTGGCGGTTTGGATATGACTATAACTGAGGATGAGAAGTACTATATCAACCAGTATCTGGATGAAAATATAGCCGTGACGGGTATAGATTCGCCTGATGTATCTCAGTCGGGTAATGTCCACTTAAATGGTATACAGGCGGTGGCATACTGTCGTATAAGATATTGTGCATATTATGCACCTGATGGTACAAAGTACACTGATGATATGGGTAGAACAGCAAGGCAGCGCTATGTGCTTTCTCTTATGATTGAAAAGGCAAAATCTGCAGGTGTATCGAAGGTTATGGACATAGCTGAAAAGGTATTTAGCGGAGATGAGAATATTATAAAGACCAGCATTCCTTATGATGATATGATGGATATGATACCAGCATTTATAGATTTTGAGTTGGGAGAGACAAAGGGATTTCCATTCACATACGATTTCCCAAGGAGTTCACTTACAAACGGTCAGTCGGCACTAGCACCTGGCGGTCTTGTTTACAATGTAAGAATGCTTCATGAATTCCTGTATGGAGATAATGATTATGTTCCATCCCATAAAGTCATAGAGATTGATGCAGAGATTAAAGAGAAGACAGGCATTGATGATATAGAATTGCCATAATATATACATTACAAAAAAATGACACAGATATTTCAATAGGATTTCACGTCTAGTACACAGTTTTTACACAAATCGTTGGTAAATTATAGTCATACTTAAATAGAGGAGGCAAGTAATATGGATAACAACATATTTAATCATAACTCAGATTGGAATAATAATGCTGATAATCAGAACGTTTCCAATCAGACTAACATTTACGCTGGTACTACTGATTATACCGGACAGTCAGGAAACATGGAAATCAATATGACAGATGCTATGTACAATAATGACCAGTATTATCAAAATAATAATCAGATGGAGCATCAATGGCAGCCATACAGTGCACCACAGCTTAATGTTCAAAACTATGGTGATGTGTCACAGAAAAAGAAGAAGGAAAAGAAAGAAAAGGTTAAGAAGCCGTTGTCATATGGTAAGGTGTTAGGAACCTGTGTTGCATTTATGATGACGACTATTATAGTAAATACAGCTATTATATACGTTGCCTTTGATTCAATGAGTGACAATTTTGTATCAAAGACACAGTATGCATCGGAGAATATTGGCTCAACATCAGATACTATCAATAATATTTTGACGGAGACAAGCTCTGGCCTTACTGTAGCTCAGGTAGCGGATGCTGTTATGCCATCAGTTGTGGCTATCACTAGTACTTCTATCGTGGAGCAGAGTGCCAATCCTTTCTACGGTTATGGTGGTTCATATCAGATAGAGGGTGCGGGTTCAGGAATCATTGTAGGCAAGAATGATACAGAGCTTCTCATAGTGACAAACAACCATGTGGTAGAGGATACAACATCACTTTCAGTTCAGTTTACAAATGATGTGTCTGTGGACAGAGCATATGTAAAGGGTACAAGTGCCGACAATGATATAGCTGTGGTGGCTATTCCTATTGAGGCTATTGATACAGATACTCTTAACTATATTAAGATAGCAACTCTTGGTGATTCTGACGCACTTCATGTAGGTGATGGTGTTATAGCTATTGGTAATGCCCTTGGTTATGGTCAGTCTCTTACTGTGGGTTATGTAAGTGCAAAGGATAGAGACATCACTATAGACAATAATACACTTACTGTTATCCAGACAGATGCGGCTATTAACGGTGGTAATTCAGGTGGTGCCCTTCTCAATATGAATGGTGAGGTTATAGGTATCAACGTAGCCAAATCTTCATCTTCAGACTCAACATCGGCAAGTGTAGAGGGTATGGGATATGCTATTCCTATCACTGAGGCAAAGGAGGTTATCGAGGAGCTTTCCAACAAAGAGACAAGATATCCGGTTGCTGAGGAAGATAAAGGATATATGGGTGTAAAGGTAGTCACATCTGACAGCTCTTCAGCCAGCTATTATAATATTCCGGAAGGTGCATATATCAGAGAGGTAACTGCTGGTGGTCCTGCCGATAAGGCAGGTCTTGCAGGTGGCGATGTTATTGTAGCTGTAGAAGGTGATGATGTGTCAACTAGTGAGGAGTTAATAGATATTCTTGATACTTATGCTGCAGGTGAGACCATTACAGTGACAGTTATGATGCGTGATGGCAGAAGCTACGAAGAAAAGGACGTACAGATTACACTTGTGGGATATGACGATATACAGGGTATAAATTAAAATATAGACGAATTATTATATGATGGGGCTGTTGCACAATTTTATAATTGTGCAACAGCCCCTTTTTGCATATTTTGATTTGTGTCAAAAAGTGCTGTCAATTTATTGAGCATTAGTGTATACTACCTTTATACAACAGAGTAATTTAATAAAGGGGAATACAGAAGATATGGATGAAAATAGAAATCGCCGTTCGGTGGCTGAGGCAAAGCGTAAAAGAGCAAGAAGAAGAAAGCTACAGATGTATAGGAGACTGGCTATATTAGGTATAGCAGTAGTTCTCGCACTTGTGTGTATTATATTATTGATTAAGGTTATAGGTGGTGGATGCTCTGATGATAGCTCCACAGATACTTCAACAGCTGATATTCCGGCAAATGCTACTGTAAACAGTTCTCATAATAGCGGAAAAGAGGATATAACAGAAGATGCTACAGGAGAAGAAGTGACCACAGGGGAGCAAGCTACAGAGAATCCACTGCGTTATGGAGATGAGTTATACAATGATGGTGAGCTTGTGGTATGTATAGACCCGGGACATGGTGGTAATGACACAGGCTGTATAGGCATTGATGATTCTGAGGAGAAGGATGACACGCTTAAGTTTGCCATGGTTGTGGTTAAGGAGCTTGAGAGTCGTGGAATCAAGGTTGTTACAACAAGAACCACAGATGTGTGGGTAGACCTGGTGGAACGTCCAAAATTTGCAAACCAGCAGAATGCTGATGTGTTTGTGTCATTCCACAGAAATAGTCTGGAAGATGATACTGTAACAAAAGGATTTGAGGCATGGATTAACAACACGGATTCTGACAATGCTGAGGAGCTTGCCGGGATGATTATGACTAATCTTGAGAACGTAGGCATATCTAAAAATAGAGGTGTAAAAAAAGGCACCCAAGGCGACTCTGATGAAAATTACAGAGTCAATGCCTCAAGTGCTATGCCAAGTGTTCTGCTGGAGATGGGATTTATGTCATCTCCAACAGATAATAAACTTTATAGAGATAATATGTCGGCTTATGCAAAAGCCATTGCTGATGCTATTGTTCAGTGGTCTCAGGACAAGCCGTACTAGATGTGATAACAGGGGTGCTTCTCATTTCGATGACAGGAGCGCCCTTTCCTTCTATATAGTCCCCTGTGATAGTTACACGACCTATATTGTCATCCTTTGGAATCTCGTACATAATATCCAGCATGAAGTCCTCTAGTATGGCGCGCAGTGCTCTTGCGCCTGTCTTTCTCTCCAAGGCTTTCTTAGCTATGGCTTCTATGGCAGAATCGTCAAATATTAATTCCACCTCGTCCAGCTCTAAGAGCTTCTTGTACTGTTTCAATATTGCATTTTTTGGCTGTATAAGGATAGTTTTAAGCATTTCTATATCCAACTTATCCATAGTGCATACGATAGGCATACGACCGAGGAACTCTGGTATCATACCGAAGTTTCTAATATCCTCAATAGTTACCTTGCTTAGGAGCTTCTCATCATTGTCATACTTATCTTTAAGGTCCGCCGCAAATCCCATGGAAGATTTCTGGTTGAGACGTTCCTTTATAATCTTGTCTAAGTCAGGGAAAGCGCCTCCACAGATGAAGAGTATATTCTTTGTATTGATAGTAGTCAGTGGAACCATGGCATTTTTGCTATTAGCACCTACGGGTACTTCAACCTCACTTCCCTCAAGGAGCTTCAAGAGACCCTGCTGTACTGATTCACCGCTGACATCACGATGATTTGTCTCTTTCTTCTTCGCTATTTTATCAATCTCGTCGATGAATACGATACCCATCTCAGCTCTCTCTACATCATCATCTGCAGCCGCTAAGAGCTTTGACAGTACACTTTCGATATCATCACCTATGTATCCGGCTTCTGTCAATGAAGTAGCATCTGCTATAGCCAATGGCACATCGAGAAGCTTTGCAAGAGTCTTTACCAGATATGTTTTACCACATCCGGTTGGACCTATCATAAGAACGTTTGATTTCTCAATTTCCACATCATCTGCCAGAGTTGAGCATACTCTCTTGTAATGATTGTATACTGCTACAGATACGATTTTCTTTGCCTGCTCCTGACCTACTACATACTGGTCAAGCTGCTCTTTGATTTTGTGTGGAGCAGGTATGTTTTTTAGGTCAATAGGAGGCTTGCTCTCGCCTTTCTTTTTTTTCTTAAGCTTAGGCTGTGGTCTTCCAAATGAAGCCATATCAGCCAGATTTATAAAGCTGACGTTGCGGAAAGGATTGTTGTCTTTTTTGTTCCTATTATCCTTATTATTGTCCGTGTCCACAGAATCATCTTTGTCTGTCTTGACAGAAGTGTTGCTGTTATCTGTTGCATCACTGCTGCTAGAATGTGCTGTCCCATTGTTCATAGAATCATTATCTGCTGAATTATCTGAGCTTGTAGCAGTATCCTCATATGCCATATCAGAGTCTTCTGAAGGTGTAGTGTTCAAGCCACCTGAAGGGAATGGACCGAAGAACATAGATGGATCCATGCCCATATCGAATCCAGGGAAACTTTGGTTGTTTACTGTATCAAATGCCTTCTGGAGACAATCTGGACATACACAAATGTTTCCAGGCATGTTTACCATCCTGCCTGCTCTTGATTCAGGTCTGCGGCATATATAGCATATTTTTTCGTATTCGTCATTATTATTTGTATTACCCATATTTTCTGTCTAATCTCCTTTATAATGTGGAACTGAACGTTCCATATTACATAGTAGCAATGTTTAGAAGGTTTGTCAATGTGAAACAAATGTGCATTATTGCTGTATTTGTGAAGTTTTTTTGAACATTTAATGTCAGATGTCATTAGGAATTCAAGTAACTGGAAATTTGTTTGTGTATATAATATTTAATGAAAGCTTAAGTTGTGGACTGCTATCGACTGCCGGTAGCTGTGAATGGAGTTGTATGCCTGATTGTAAAAGTATTGCAGTATCAGAGGATTATGCTGATTTTATAGTGAATTTTGTAGGTTCTGAACCAGAGGTACTGGAACAGTTCGGTGCAGTGTGTTATCAGCGGATATCCAGCTATTATGGAACGGTGTATCGTCCCTTGGAGGATATAGAGGAGTTGTCCTTAAAGAATTATGAGTATAATACTATTCCTGCTTTATATGGATTGTCTGAGAGTGATATAAGGGTAAGGCAGCGTGACATGGAGAGTGCATTGGAGCAAGCAGGAATATATAGATTGCAGAATCAGCCAGCACTACGTCTGCGTGGTCAGGGATGTCTGGTGGCATTTGTAGATACAGGTATTAACATAGAGGACAATGCTTTTAGGTTCTCCAATGGTGATACGCGTATTATTCGTATGTGGGACATGACAGATGACAGTGGAATGCCACCACTGGGTATAGCCTATGGCAGTGAATATGATGAGGATGATATAAATCGGTTACTGAAGCAGGCTGCATCTGAGGAACATAATGGAACAACATCTATAGAAAATTCATCTGCTGCCGGCACTATGCAATTTCCGTGTCATGATGATATAGAACATGGTAATATACTGGCTAAAATTGCTGCTGGAAATGATGGGGCTGTTCCGGAGTGCAGCATCATTGTGGTTAAACTTAAACCGGCAAAAAAGTATCTATGTGACTTTCATATGATAAGAGATGATATACCCGCATATCAGGAGAATGACATAATGCTTGCAGTTAATTATGTCAAGGATGTGGCATTGCAGTTAAATATGCCAGTGTCTCTATGTATAGCACTGGGAACTAATAGCAGAAGTCATGATGGTCGTTCAGCTTTAAGCTATATCCTTGATAGCTTTACCAGTGTATCTTCAGCAGTTGCTTCGGTAGCAGGAGGAGAAGAAGGAAACAAGCAATTGCACGTGCGAGGGGGGAGCAGAAACAATAGGGACAGACAGAATGAAACAGATGAAGGACAACGTTTGGAAAGCGTGGAAATGCGCGTAGATGAGAGACAAAAGGGGGTTGTTGTTCACCTTTGGGGGGCAAATCCACAGACATTTTCAGTTGGCATAATATCTCCTACGGGAGAGGTTATACCCAGAATACCAGCCCGATTAGGTAGAAGTGAAACATATTCATTGTTGTTTGAGGGCACTACCATAACCATAGAGTATGATTTGGCGGAGAGAGATTCTGGTGATGAACTGATACTAATAAGATTTCACAAGCCTACAGCTGGTATATGGAAGATACAGGTATACGGAGAAGGTCGCTTTGATGCATATCTTCCTTTGAATCAATTTATATATGACCAAACTTATTTTCTCACACCTGAGCCTGATACCACAATTATCGACCCAGCATATGCCAGAAGACCTATAACTGCAGTTACCGTTAATCCATCTTCTGGTGCATTATATGTGGGAGAGGGCAGAGGCTTTGCTAGAAATGGATATGTGAAACCTGATATTGCTGCACCATTGTCTGTTGCAGTTTTAGTAGGAGCGGCGACCCAGCTTCTTAACTGGGGAATCAAATCGGAAAATGTGGAATCAGTGGAAAACGCTGACATAAAGAGTTATCTAATACGAGGGGCTATCAGAGAAGCTGGGCAGATGTATCCAAGTACGCAATGGGGATACGGCAAATTGGACGCATATAATGCATTTGAGGTGTTACGAGGGAACTAGTTGATTTTTAATATAATGTAGTGTACACTGAGATATAATAATGACTGACTTCCTTAATATGTCATTGGATTATGGAGAAAAGCGCGTATAGAGGGAGCTTCAAACAACTTAAGTATGGAGAGTGACATAATGGCTGGAAAATTTTATGCCGTAAAGACAGGCAGAACAACTGGAATATATAATTCGTGGGATGATTGTAAAGCACAGGTAGATGGATTTGCAGGAGCAATATATAAAAGCTTTAAGACAGCAGGGGAAGCTGCTGAATATATGGGTTGGGGAAAAGTGGAGAATGTTTCTGACACTAGTAAAATAGACGGTTTGACGAAAAGGGGGAATGAAGGTATTAAGGCGTCAAAGGAAAATGAGCCGGTATGTGGGACAGAGATGGCAGATGGAGTTGCTTATGTGGATGGAAGCTTTAATGTGGCTACAGGTGAATTTTCATACGGGGTTGTGATGTTTCATAAGGGGGACGAACTTCATTTTAATAAAAAGTTTGATGATACGGAGCTGGCAACTATGCGTAATGTTGCAGGAGAGATAAAGGGTGCAGAGGCTGCCATGCAGTATGCATTTGATCATGGTATGAAGGAGTTGGTTATATATCATGATTATGAGGGGATTTCCAGATGGCCACTTAGGGAGTGGAAAGCCAACAAAGAGGGCACTATAGCATATCAAGCTTTTTATGATAAGATTTCGAAAAATGTAAATATTAAGTTTGTTAAGGTAAAAGGTCACTCTGGTGACAAATACAATGATGAAGCTGACAGGCTTGCAAAGGAAGCGTTGGGCTTGTAATAAGAGTTGTAAGAAAGTACGTGGACAAAATAGGATGTGGCTTAGATAAAACTATATGGATATAGAGAAGGAGTGAGGTGGTCCGATTATGGAAGTTATCTTACTGAGACAGGAAAAGGTTTCTCTGGCGGTTGCCATCGGAGAGGAAATGTTGAAAAATGGTGGAGAGGTATATCGTGTGGAGGATACGATAAAGCGTATTCTTAACTTTTATGGGTTTAAAGAACACAACGTGTATATTGTTTCCAATGGGATTTTTGTTACGGTAGATGAAAATGGGGAGAATCCCATCAGTTGTGTAAGAAATGTACCTAGATGGTCAGTAAACCTTGGAAGAATAGCTGAGTTAAACAAGCTCTCAAGGGATATATGCTCAGGCAAATGCCCTGTAGACAAAGGGGACAAGCGGCTTGAGGCTATAAAAAATATGAATCCTAAATCAGTATTGCCTCAAATGTTAGGAACTGGTATAGGTTCAGGAGCGTTTTGTTATATATTTGGTGGCAATATTATGGATGCACTTTTGGCTATTGTTATTGGCTTTATTCTTAAGTGGTTTTTAGATCAAGCGTCAAAGAGGCAGGTATCCAAGTTTATAACTCACATAATAGGCAGTATTCTTGTGACTATACTGGCAGTTTCTTGCCATCAGCTTATAGGAGTGCTGTTGGTTGACAAGGTCATCATCGGTAGCATTATGATACTGGTGCCTGGAGTGGCGTTGACTACATCTATCAGAGATTTCTTTGGTGGAGATTATCTTTCGGGAAGCATACACCTTATAGACGCGCTGTTGACGGCGATATGCATTGCAACAGGAGTAGGTGTGGCTATAAAGGCATTTATATTTATAGGCTGGGTTTAGGCTGGTTTAGGCTGGTTTTAGGCTGGTTTTAGAATGGTTTTTTGAAATAGTTATATATTTTTCAGAAGAAAGGACGGGATGACATGGAACCATTAGATTATATATTGCAATTTATGGCGGCAGGCATAGGTACCCTTGCCTTTGCGGTGGTGTTAAATGCTCCCAAAAAGGAATATATATTATGTGCAGTTAATGGGGCTATAGCCTGGCTTTCATACCTTTTGATGAAGGAAATGGGAGCGGGTGTGACCATGGCTTGTATGGTGTCAACCTTTGTTATAACGTTGATTTCTCGTGTGTTTTCGGCCGTTCGGAAAAATCCTTCCACGGTGTTTCTTGTTACTGCAATATTTCCTCTGGTGCCAGGAGCGGGTATATACTACACAGTATATTACCTCATAATGGAAGATTTTTCTGCGGCAGGTTCGAAGGCTATGGAGACATTTGAAATAGCTGGGGGAATTGTCCTTGGTATAATTTTTGGATTTCTTATCCCTCAGGGAATCTTTGGAAAACTTGCATCTCTAAGCAAAAAGGAAGAAGACGGACGTTATCAGAAGCTAGATCCTTAGCGTAGCGTTTTTTTGCTGTATAGGAAAGTTTCGAGAACTTTCCTATACAAAAAAATTATGCATATTTTGACAGCTATAAAATATAATATAGTAACATACTTGGCACGATGGAGATAGCAATGTTAGGTGATATGAAAAAAGTAGCAAATAAGCTGCTCCATGCGAAGTTCTTTTGGGCGGGAGCATTGACTTTCGCCTTTTTGTATGCCATGTTCCAGCAAGGTAGGGGAGACACATCTCCAGTTGCAGCTGAAACATATAGCAAAGAGCTTCCTATCTATTGCGTGGACAGTGATGAGAAAGTTGTGGCATTGTCATTTGATGCCGCATGGGGCAATGAGGATACAGCCAAGATATTGGAAATACTTGAGAAAAATGATGTTAAAGCCACATTCTTCATGACTGGACGCTGGGTTGAAAGCTTTCCGGAGGATGTGAAAGCCATAGCAGCAGCTGGCCATACACTGGGCAATCACAGTGAAAATCACAAGAATATGAGTCAATTGTCAGTAGAGGAATGCAAAGAGGAATTGATGAGTGTACATAATAAAGTGAAAGAACTGACAGGCGTAGATATGATACTGTTCAGACCACCATATGGTGACTATGATGATATGGTGGTGAATACTGCGTATGAGTGTGGGTATTATCCTATTCAATGGTCAATTGATAGCTTAGACTGGAAAAACTACGGAGTGCAGAACATAGTCGATACAGTTGTTGAACATAAGGCTTTGGACAATGGCGCCATAATTCTTATGCACAACGGCGCAAAATACACAGCATCTGCTTTGCAGAGTGTTATTGATGGCCTTAAGGCAAAGGGGTATACCTTTGTCAGCATAGCAGATTTGATAATGAAGGAGAATTACACTATAGACCATACTGGTAAGCAGATAAGTAAATAGTTTGTTAATGAATAAAGATAACCCACGGAAAGCATTATTTCCGTGGGTCTATTGTTTATATAACTATTCAATTTAATTACCAGCTGTAGTAGTAGCTGTTGTTGAGTCTTGTGTGGAAGTTTCCACAGGGGTAGAACTTGTTGCCGAACTATCAGTCTCATCATTATTCTTGCTAGTAGTTTCGGTCTCTGTAGGGGTTGTTGTTTCAGTCTCAGAAGGTGTTTCTGAGCTATCAGACTCACTCTCAGATGGTTTGTCTGTACTCTCTGAAGTATCCTCAGAAGGCTCCGTTGCAGGTGGAGTAGTTACTGATTCAGAAGGCTTTTCTGATGTTGTAGGTTCAGAGGATGGATCTTCTTCACTATCTAAAACAACGATAACAACATTTACTTCAGCGTGGCTGCCGATTGCATCTGTTACAGAAACAGTTACATCATGATATACACCAGATGTGTTTAAGTCAAAGTTATTTGAAAGCTTTATCTTATCAGTAATGTCATTTCCACAAGTATCAGTAGCTGAGAAAAGCTTCAAGATGTCATTTATAGTCGCTCCTGTCTCCACAGCTATCTGCTTAGTTGCTGGATATCTTAAAGTTGCACTAAAATTATGCCATGGGTTTGATGGATCAGGATCTGTTGGGTCCCACTTTTTCATTTCATTAGCCTGTTGTTCTGTAACACCAAGCTTTGTTGCAATGTCGGCAGCAATCTTGATTGTATCAGGCTTTCCTAAAGGTCCAGGATTGCTTGCGTCATCATAGATAACAACCTTTGTTCCGATAGGGCAATTGTCCATAAGCCATTTAGCATCTGCAACAGTCATACGCACACAGCCCAAAGATGCAGGTGTACCAAGCTTGTTGAATTCCTCCCACTCTAAGTCGTTCTTTGCCTGTGAGTAATATGGAACTGAGTGGAAGAGTATAGGTCCAACAATTCGGTATGCGTACTGTGCATATGAATTGTCGTTCATCAAACGCCATTTGTAATGCTCGATGGTCTGATATGTACCTAATGGTGTATCGCCCAGGTTCTTACCACATGAAACTGTTATAGCTTTGTATGGTACAGTAAATTCACCGCTGCTGTCCTTAGAATATACTGTAAGACAGTTTGCTGCTCTGTTTACCTTAATCATGTATGGAAGTGAGTATGGGTCAACAGTAGATTTTTCTGTAGTAGGCTCTTTACCTTCAGGAACGGTAGTCTCTTTTCCAACAGAATCAGTTTCACCTGTGTATGGTGGTAAGGTGTCATTACCCGATTCGCCATCAGCAACAAGGCTTGATGTAGTGTTGCCTTCAGTATTAGCAGGTGTTGAACCTGTGCCACCAATAGCAAATGCTATAATGGAAAATACCATAAATGTGCACATGGTAACTGCACCTGTTATAGAAACTAAGAGTTTATTCTTTGTAACAAAATTTTTCAGTGCATTCATATAATTCTCCTTCTCTCGTTATACTCCCTTTTGTTATCCTAAAAACGATAGTCAAGGTCTATTTTATATTCTTATAAGAATAAATGCAAGCGATAAATAAAATAATATTATACAAATTTTAGAATATATTTTATAATAGTTGAAAAAGAAAATGAAATCGGAGGTATAAGATAATGTTAGAAAAGTTCTCAAATGCATTTGAAAAGATAGGAAAGCAGTGGATGCTTATCACAGCGAAGGATGGTGATAGAGTTAACGCCATGACAGCTTCATGGGGAGGCGTCGGTGTACTGTGGGGCAAAAATGTTGCATATATCTTTGTTCGCGAAAGCAGATACACCAAGGAGTATATTGACAAGAATGACACTTTATCACTTGGATTCTTTTCAGAAGACAAAAAGCCAATGCTTGGATATATGGGCAAGGTGTCGGGAAGAAATGAGGATAAGATTGCTAAGGCAGGTCTAACTGTAAAACTTGTAAATGATATTCCTGTATTTGAAGAGGCAGAAGAGACACTTTTGTGCAGGAAGCTATTTGCAGGACCTATATCACCTGAATATTTCGTTGACAAAGAAATCGACGCAAAATGGTATGCAGACAAAGACTACCACACAATGTACGTTGTAGAGATCCTCGACATAGTATAGGCAGCTTGCATTCTTACTTTTCTATGCCTGCTGAAAGCTATAGCTACCCTCGTACACCGAATTGTCTGTGTATATTTTAAACACGCATTGAGAGGTTTCGTGAACTTTCTTAACGCCCTTTTTCGAATAAGTAGTTCGTCTTTTATGAAGGCAGACAATAGCTACAGCTGTGTGCCATAGTAAGACATACCTGAAAAAATTGCTATTTTCTTG
>JAFQVJ010000054.1 GCA_017408025.1 Lachnospiraceae bacterium | reverse complement strand
CAAGAAAATAGCAATTTTTTCAGGTATGTCTTACTATGGCACACAGCTGTAGCTATTGTCTGCCTTCATAAAAGACGAACTACTTATTCGAAAAAGGGCGTTAAGAAAGTTCTCGAAACCTCTCAATGCGTGTTTAAAATAAACACAGACAATTAGGTGTACGAGGGTAGCTATAGTTTTCATAGGCATAAAAAAGGAAGATTAGCAGTCGGTGCCGACAAAAACCAATCTTCCTATAATGTGAATTATATAATTGTGCAGTATCCCTTTTTTAGCTTTATTTTACTTCATTACGATGTTTACAATTCTTCCTGGAACATAGATTTCTTTTATAATATTGCCTGTAAGCTTATCAGCTATCTCTTCCTTAGCCTTAGCAATAACGGAATCTTTATCAGCATCCTTCTCTATCATCATAGTAGCCTTTGTCTTACCGTTTATCTGTACAGCGATTTCCACTGTACTCTCAACGGTCTTAGCTTCGTCATATTCTGGCCATGTTGTCTGATAAACCCTTCCACCGAAGTCCATTATTTTCCAAAGTTCCTCTGTAATGTGAGGTGCAACTGGATTCAATAATGTGATAAGTGTCTTAAATTCACCCTTTGTCACTGAATTCTTCTTGTAGAAATCATTGATAAGAGCCATCATAGCCGCTATAGCTGTGTTATACTTGAGGTTTTCAAAGTCATTTGATACCTTCTTGATTGTCTGATGCATCTTAGTCTCCATATCCTTAGAGTAACCCATATCATCAGTTAACATATCCTGAAGCTTCCACACTCTCTCAAGGAAACGGCGACAACCCTTTACACCATCCTCTGACCATGAAGCACTAAGATCAAATGCTCCAATAAACATCTCGTAAGTACGAAGTGTATCTGCACCATACTCACGAACGATATCATCAGGATTTACAACATTTCCACGGCTCTTTGACATCTTCTCACCATTCTCACCTAAAATCATACCGTGAGATGTTCTCTTCTGATATGGCTCCTTTGTAGGAACTACGCCATTATCATAGAGGAACTTATGCCAGAATCTTGAGTAAAGTAAGTGAAGTGTTGTATGCTCCATACCACCGTTATACCAGTCAACAGGCAACCAGTAGTTGAGAGCTTCCTTACTTGCAAGTGCCTCTGTATTCTTAGGGTCTGTATATCTAAGGAAATACCATGAAGAACCTGCCCACTGTGGCATTGTATCTGTCTCTCTCTTTGCAGGACCACCACAGCATGGGCACTTAACATTAACCCAGTCTGTCATAGCAGCAAGTGGAGATTCACCGCTGTCTGTTGGCATGTAGCTTTCAACCTCTGGGAGCTCAAGTGGTAATTCGCTCTCATCAACAGGCACATAACCGCACTTCTCGCACTCGATAATAGGAATAGGCTCTCCCCAGTATCTCTGTCTTGAGAATACCCAGTCACGGAGTTTGAAGTTAACCTTCTTAGTACCGATTCCCTTTTCCTCAAGATATTCTACCATCTTAACCTTTGCATCCTTTACTTCAAGTCCATTTAAAAAATCAGAATTGATAAGCACACCTGTAGCAACATCTGTAAATGCTGCCTCATTGATGTCTACCTCTCCGTCCTTACCAGCAACTACCTGAATCATAGGAAGATTAAACTTCTTAGCAAATTCCCAGTCTCTGTCATCATGTGCTGGAACAGCCATAATTGCACCTGTACCATAGCTCATAAGTACATAGTCAGAAATCCAGATAGGAATCTCCTTACCATTTACAGGGTTAATAGCTGTAAGTCCATCAATACATACGCCTGTCTTATCCTTCGCAAGCTCTGTACGCTCGAAATCAGACTTTCTTGAAGCCATCTCTCTATACTCCATAAGAGCATCATAATTCTTTATTTCATCCTTGTATTTATCAATGATTGGATGCTCTGGCGATACAACCATATATGTTGCACCAAATAATGTATCTGGTCTTGTTGTGTAGATACGAAGCTTATCTTCCTTATCCTTGATAGAGAAATCAACCTCTCCACCTTCTGAACGTCCAATCCAGTTCTTCTGTGAAACTTTTACTTTTTCTATATAGTCAACGCCATCAAGGTCATTGATTAACTTGTCAGCGTACTCTGTAATCTTAAGCATCCACTCGCTCTTAACCTTACGAACAACAGGTGCACCACAACGCTCACAAACACCATTTACAACTTCTTCATTTGCAAGACCAACCTTACACTCTGTACACCAGTTAATAGGCATTTCCTTCTTGTAAGCGAGACCAGCCTTAAAGAGCTTAAGGAAAATCCACTGTGTCCACTTGTAATACTCTGGATCAGTTGTATTTATCTCTCTCTCCCAGTCAAATGAGTAACCAAGTGAGTGAAGCTGCTCCTTGAAGCGTGTGACATTATTCTTTGTTACAATCTTTGGATGAATTTTATTTTTAATAGCATAGTTTTCTGTTGGAAGACCAAACGCGTCCCAGCCCATCGGATAAAGTACGTTGTATCCCTGCATTCTTCTCTTTCTTGCAACAATATCAAGTGCTGTGTATGGACGTGGATGTCCCACATGAAGTCCCTGTCCTGATGGATATGGGAACTCAACAAGTGCATAGAACTTTGGTTTTGTAAAGTCATTCTCAACTACGAATGCTTTCTCATCGTCCCAAACCTTCTGCCACTCTTTTTCAACTACTTTGTGGTTGTACATTTCTGACATTTTCTTAACCTGACCTTTCTTTGATTTGTTTTAGTTTTTTTGTTGTATAGGAAAGTTTAGAGAACTTTCCTATACAACAAAAAATCTCTATGCACTTTTGTGCATAGAGACGAATATTTTTCGCGGTACCACTCTATTTCGTGTGTAAACACACGCTCTTAAACAAATCGTAGTCGTTTTCGACTGCGATTATATTCTGTAACGGGAATTCCCGCTTTAGACTACTTTGACACACTATAACACATTTTTACTGTGGTTGCCATTCCAATTCAAGCTGCTTCACAACTTAAATCAACTTCACCTAAAGACCTCAGAGGCGAGTTGGGAGCGCTTTGTACTGCCTCGCACCATACGGCAGTTCTCTTAAACTAGCTTTCTCTTAATACTCCTCGTCAAAGGCTTTCCTATAATATAAAAGTTCAATAACGTTTTTAATTTTATACAGAATATTAAGTTTTGTCAAGAGTTTTGCAACATCTGTTCACATCTAATAAAAAACATGGTTTCCTATAAAATCACCATTTATAATTCCATTTTTCATTCTAAAGAACAACCATTCTCCTGTTCTGACCCCATTTACAATAACCTCTGTAGCCGCATCTATACATGACTGCTGCATATTCTCCATCGCCAACGCTATAGCATATTTTCCACTTTTATATGGTGAAAACTGTCCACTCTGGGAGATTACATCCTGAATGGTATTAGGAAAGCGTGGGCTCTCTACTCGATTCATAACTACCGTTCCAACTGCCAGCTGACCTTCGTAGCTCTCGCCTCGTGCCTCGCACCATATGATAGCTGCCATTCGCTTTATATCGCCATCAAGCTGCTGATAAGGAATCTTGTCTGGAGCAGTACCATTTGCTAATTGCTGTTTTCTCTCCTCTTCCTCTCGCTTGCGGCGTTCTTCCTCTTCTTTTAATTTCTCAACAGTATTCCTTTGAGCCTCGATTTCTTCTTCTATACGCTCTGCTGCCTCTATAGCTTCTGCTATCTGGGTCGTATGTGTAGCTATATTTTTTTCAGCCTCATCCATCAGTATATCCAGATTCTCTATCTGCTCATTCTGCTCTTCCTTTAACGCTACCAGCTCTTGCTGCTCTGTCTCAAGATTTGACTTTAACTGTTCTGTTGTACGAAGATTATTTTGATATGCCTTTAACTGATTTCTGTCATATTCCATCATATTGGCCACATATTCCATACGTTCAAGCATTTCCGCGATACTTCCCGATGACAGAAATACATCACCGTAATTCATGTCATTTGACTCATAAATATACTGAATACGCAGCTTCATGTACTCGTACTGTTCATCCATAGTTACTTCAAGCTCAGCTATGGTGGTTTTGGCATCCTCAATTTCTGCATTTTTAGCATTTATCTGTCCATCCAAGTCATCTATAATATTTTCTATAGAATCATAGGTTTTTCCCAGCTTTCCCACATAATCTACCAAATCATCCTTGGCTGCTTCTAATTCATCTAACTGTTCCTGTATTTCCTCATATTTAGCTTCATTATCTGATATTTCATCTTCCAAATCTGATATTTGGCTGTTATTGTCTGCGGTCACACCACTGCCTGTCAACATTACTATAAATATAACAAGCACACCCAACAATGGCATTTTGCTTCTAAATCTCATATGGATACCTCTTACATATCATCTGCAATTATTCTCATATGTCAGCTCATACAGCTATCCGAAAAACACTTTAATTCCCAATTCTTAATATGTGATTAAAATTCATCTTCTTTATCAACTTTGAAACCAAGCTGACCATATACCTCTGGTGGCACATTTGCTTTAACCAATATTCCCTCAGCAACATATTCTTCAGATATAAGCTGACCATATTTTCTTATGAGCTGTAGTCTTCCTGCTTCACTATATGCAAATACATGCTCTATATACATGCTACGTTCCTTCAGTATATTTTCAATGGTTTTAACCAATTTGTCAAGTCCCTGTTTAGTCTTCACAGAGCCTTCCACAACATAATCAGCTTTCAAATCCTTAAATACAGGCTTTTCTCCTTCCAATCTGTCCTGCTTGTTAAAAAATGTTATAACAGGTTTTTCCTTAACTCCAAGGTGATTGAGGGTATCATAAACTATTTCCATTTGTGCATCTATCTGCGGATTTGAACTATCTACCACATGTAATATAATATCCGCATATTTGGCTTCTTCAAGTGTTGAGCGGAATGCATCTATGAGATGATGTGGCAGCTTTCTTATAAATCCTACTGTATCTGTTAATAAAACTTCCTGACCTGATGGAAGACTATAATTTCTCGTAGTTGGGTCAAGTGTTGCAAACAACTTATCCTCCGCCAGAATGCCTGCATCTGTAAGCTCATTTAAAAGAGTTGATTTTCCTGCGTTTGTATAACCAACTATAGCCACAACAGGTACAGAATTCTTACTGCGCTTATCTCTTGCAAGCTCTCTGTGACGCTCCATCTCCTCCACGTCCTTTTTTAGAGCTGCTATCCTGTCAGATATGAGTCGTCTGTCTATCTCAAGCTTTTTCTCTCCTGGTCCTCTTGTTCCTATGCCACCACCCAGTCTAGACAGTGAGCTTCTAAGACCTACAAGCCTAGCCGAACGGTATTTTAGCTGTGCCAGCTCTACCTGTATCTTTCCCTCTCTGGTCAATGCTCTTCCTGCAAATATATCAAGAATAACAAGGGTTCTATCCATCACCTTTGTATCAAGCTCATCCTCAAGATTTTTAAGCTGTGCAGGCGAAAGCTCGTCATCACACACAATACCTGTGGCCTCAAGACTCTCTATATACATTTTAAGTTCTTCTATCTTGCCTTTACCGATATATGTTCCAGGATGTATTCTTTCTCTGTTCTGTGTCATTCTTCCCACAGCTTCCGCGCCTGCTGTTTCAACAAGCTCTGCCAGCTCGTCCAGAGATTCACTAACCTTTTCATCGTCACCGTCACTTACGGCTACCAGTATAACCCTCTCTGGTTTCTCCTGCATATCGTACATTTTATCATACATCTTTTCCATATATATCTTTCCTTTCGCCATAAGCTGTTACATATTCTGAACATACATATTCAAAAATGTATTTTTCGCATATTCAACAATTTTATGCCAACTTATATCCAACGTTTCTTACTGTCTTTATTTGGTCGCCCTGTGTTCCCAGCTTCTGTCTAAGTGTCTTGATATGCATGTCTACAGTCCTTGATTCTCCCTGAAAATCAAAGCCCCATACATTTTCCATTATCTTGTCCCTAGACAATACTATACCCTTGTTGATAGCAAGATATTTAAGCAGCTCATATTCTTTGTATGTAAGATTACATACAACGCCATCTGCCATAACCTCTCTCTTGAGAGCGTCAATGCGAATGGATCCAATAATCATCTCACCAGTATCTGTCGAGCTTTGTGAACGTCTCATAAGTGCCTTTACTCTTGAGGTAAATTCCATAATTCCAAATGGCTTTACCAGGTAATCATCCGCCCCTGCATCAAGCCCTCTGGTCTTATCAGCTTCAGCATCACAGCTTGACGCCAATATGACTGGTATGTATCGATACTCTGCATACGATTTAATCTTATCAAGAATATCAAATCCGCTCTCATTTCCTATCAAAATATCCAATAGTATTAAATCCGGTTTTTTCTCTGTCATAGCATAAAAAAATCCCCTGCTATTGTCAAAGCTTTTTACCTCAAAATCATTGCCTTCCAATGCAAAACGCTCTACTTCAGCAACATCAATTGAATCTTCCACAATATATGCTAGCATAATCCCTCCTTTGGCGTTTTTCGCCATTTATACTATACTAAGAAATTTTTACCAATTTGTAAACTAAAATTTATCTATTTTACCAAATATTTGCCTACAAATTCTTGTATTATTCGCAATGTAATGAGTCATACACTTTTGCAGATGTATCACAAATTCAAAAACATATCTACTTAATTTCATACTCCAGAATTTTCATTTCACCTTCATCATAATTATATAAATAAATAACCCTATCAAAAACCCCTGCTATTATTCCAGATACATCTATTTTATTTTCTAAATAATTATCTTCGCTTAAATCTATATATACAATATTATTTTCTTGTTGAAAAACAACTATATCTTGATATTCATCAACAACTTCTGGTGTTATATCAGATATTTTTGTTGACTCTACATCACCACCTCCGCCTATTTCTAAAAGAAATAGGCCGTTTACATCCTTCATAGTAGTATATACTTTATTTTCTCCAAGCCAAAAATTTTCTACAGCTTCAAAGATAACTTTTGTTTTCTTATCACTAATACTATATTGCAACAATTCCCCATTTCCATCAATATAATATATTTGACCGTTAGAAATCGTTGTATTTTTCATTTCAGATGCATAATATATTACACTGTATTCTTTACTTGTACAATCTGCTTTTATAACGAGATTATTATATGAAAAAAACAAGTTATTATTCTCATACACTACCGTTTCGTTTATTCCCATATTTGTAATTGTTTCATCACCACTAACCAGCATACTTAAATCAATTACTTTATCTAATCCTAACAGCGCATCCGTATCTACATTTTTTCCAAATCTTATCAATGAATATCGCTCTCTACTTTCAGTATTTAGTAATTCTATTGCGTAATCCGCATTAATAGCTCCATTAATCTCTTGTCTAGCAACCATAATATAAGAATCGCCTATAGCTAATATTTTTTCCGTATCAATCACTGTCTCAGCAATTGAATAGATAGT
>JAFQVJ010000053.1 GCA_017408025.1 Lachnospiraceae bacterium | reverse complement strand
TATACTGGCAGAAGGATTAAGACAGATAGCATAAGAAGAATAAATAGGGCAGGGACTGCCCGAATTAACGCCTGTGGAGATAGTAGGTTACGAGGTCTGCGAAGCAGGAAGCCCATTGGCTTTAGACAATGGGTAGTTCACAATATATTGTTGACCTTCAGATGTACAAGTGCTATATTAAAGAAAATAAATCTGCATGAGCAGATGCGAAAGGAGATATGTGTGATGATATTATTTAGTGAGGTAATTGTGGCATAACTGAATAAGGGTACAGTTAATAGCGAGGTGCAGACCTCTTTGTTGTTGTACCGTTTTTTGTAACCTTTCGTGAATACTATAGCTTATGGTTGTAGCACACTTTGAAGGTGTGTTATTTTTATTTAATAGGAAAGTCTTCAAATATCTAAAATTAACCGTAGAAAGTAGCACTTGTAGGGTTGCTTTCTGCGGTATTTTTGTACCCTTTTTCAGACGAATTAAACAGAAAGGAGTGTTGTCAGTATGAAAGTAATGAACAAAGAAATGATAACTATAGAATTTAAGATGTTAAAAACAGTGGAGGAATACATAAATGAATTTAATAGAATACGGATTTATGCCTGAAATGATAAAAGAAGCAGGGAATATATCAGGTAAAGCAACCGTTATACCGGCAAGAATAACGGCTGTTCACAGGGAACGATATCAATTGGTATGCGAATATGGTGAGACATATGCAAGATTAAAGACTAAGGAATATTATGTGGAGTTTGAGGAATTTCCTACAACAGGAGATTTTGTAACAATCAACTACATTCCGAATGGAGATAGTCAGATTATTAAAACATTACCAAGAAAAACGTTCTTCTCACGACTAGACCCGACTCCGGGGCGTGGTGAACAGGCAGTGGCAGCCAATTTTGATTATGTGTTTGTTATGCAGTCGCTTAATCATGATTTTAATGAAAAGCGTTTAGAAAGGTATATGACACTGGCATGGCAGTCAGGTGCTACACCTGTGATAGTGCTTACTAAGGCTGATTTGGTAGATGATTATGACGAGTACATTAGAAAAATCGAGACTGTAGCACCGGGTGTTGAAGTACATGCTGTGAGCTCGCAAAGTGGCTATGGCTTGGAAAATATAGATAAGTATTTACAACCGGGAAAAACAGTTGTATTTCTAGGGTCGTCAGGTGTCGGCAAATCAAGTCTTGTCAATGCATTAGCAGGTGAAGAGATAATGAGTGTCAATGGTATTCGTGAGGATGACAGTAAAGGTCGTCATACCACAACACACAGACAACTTATCATGCTAAAGAGTGGAGCAATGATTATAGATACTCCCGGTATGCGTGGTCTTGGAATGTGGGATGTTTCAACTGGTCTTGGTGAAGCATTTCAGGATGTGGAAATATATTTAGGAAAATGTAAATTCGCTGATTGTAAGCATATGACAGAGCCGGGATGTGCCATAAAAACAGCAATCGCAGAAGGCATGTTATCAGTCGAGCGTTGGAGGAGTTATTGTAATCTCAAGAATGAAGCGAGATATTCAGAGGACAAGACAGCGTATATGCGTGACAAAGTGAAATGGCATAAAGAGGTTGCAAAGAATAGCAGAAGAATAAAGGCAGATAAGAAAAAGAATTATATTTAATTGCGTAAAAGGAGGCAAATATGAATTACGAAATAATAAGTTTAATAGATAAACCAGAATTAAAAGAGCAGATGGCGAATTGGTTCCATGAAAAATGGGGGATTCCATTGGAGGCATATATGGACAGTATGAATGATTGTCTGACAGGAATTGATGCTGTTCCACAGTGGTATGTTGCTATGGAAGATTCAAGGATAATAGGAGGTCTTGGGGTGATAGAAAATGATTTTCATGACAGAAAGGACCTTGCACCAAATGTCTGTGCAGTGTATACCGAAGAAGATAAGCGTGGCAATGGAGTGGCAGGTGCATTGTTGAATTATGTATGCAGTGATATGAAGGCAAAGGGGATTGAAACATTATATCTTGTGACTGATCATACTTCATTTTATGAAAGGTATGGATGGGAATTCTTATGTATGGTTCAGGGAGACGGAGAACCAGACATGACAAGGATGTATATGCATAAATAGGATAGAGAGTTGAAAAAGACAAAAGCTTTAGTATTAGAAAACGAATAATAATATAATTATTCGAAAAAACTACTCTATGAATATCATCATAAAGAGGTAATATATATGACTATAGCAAGAGACATAATATACATCGGTGTGAATGACCATAATATTGATTTGTTTGAGGGACTGTATCCAGTTCCTAATGGAATGTCATACAATTCCTATATCATTATGGATGAAAAGATAGCTATTATGGATACTGTAGATGAGGGATTCTCCAAGCAATGGCTTGAGAATATCAGAATGGCACTTAAAGAGAAGAAACCCGACTATCTGATTGTACAGCATATGGAGCCAGATCATTCAGCTAATATACTAAAGCTGTTAGATGAATATCCTAAGACGACGCTTGTAGCTACCGCTAAGGCATTTACCATGATGAAGAATTATTTTGGGAGGGAGTTTGAGGAGAATCGTATAGTTGTGACCGATGGAGATTCGTTAAAGCTCGGCAGACATGAACTTGTATTTGTTACAGCGCCTATGGTGCATTGGCCGGAGGTTTTAGTAACTTATGACAGCACCCATAAGATATTGTTTTCGGCTGACAGCTTTGGCAGATTCGGAGCTCTTGATTTGGAGCTTGATTGGCTTGATGAGGCGAGAAGGTATTATTTTGGCATAGTTGGAAAGTATGGACTATGGGTTCAGAAATTGTTTAAGAAGCTTGAGGATATGGAGATACGGATGATATGTCCACTTCATGGACCTGTATTATCAGAGGATATTATGTATTACATGAAAATGTACAATATATGGTCATCCTATAAGCCAGAGGAGGATGGGATAATGATTGCCTATACATCTGTCTACGGTAATACCAAAAGAGCTGTAAAGCTTCTTGAAATGCGTTTAAAGGAGAAGGGCTGTAAGAAGGTTGTCGTGCTAGACCTCGCAAGGTGCGATATGACAGAGGCAGTGGCAGAAGCGTTTAGATATAGTAAGCTGGTATTGGCAACCACAACATATAATGCAGAGATTTTTCCACCTATGAGGGAGTTTTTGAACTGCCTTACAGAACGTTTTTTTGGTAACAGGGTAGTGGGCATTATTGAGAACGGGAGCTGGGCTCCTATAGTGGCTAAGCTTATTAAGGAAAAGCTTGAGAAAAGCAAAGGAATTGTGTTTGCAGATACAGTGGTGAGAATGGTATCGGCTTTAAATGATGACAGCCTTGAACAGCTTGAATTAATGGCAGGAGAATTGTGCAGAAACTATGAGCTTGTTTGAATTTTTTGCATATATGCAGAGAGTGTGAATAAGAGAGAAAATAATTAAACGATTTCTAGCATCATAAAGTGCTTGCACTTCACCAGGATGTGCATTATTAGTTTTCGACGATGAAGTCTTTGGAGAAATAAATGCAATAAAATCAAGGGTTTCAGAGTTTGTATAACAAAACTTACGACCCAAATTTAATAAAATAAAAAAAGCAGATTAGGATATTCAGTTAAGAATACTTAATCTGTTTTTTTGTGTGTTCGTTAATTCATATTGTCTACAAGGTCGCGTATTATTTGGACTTGCTTATCATTGAGGTGGGAAACATCAATTAATATTTTGTCTGTTGTTGAACTTGTTCTACCTAAAATATAATCTGTAGTTGTATGATAAATATCTGCTAATAAGACAAGCTTATCAATGCTTGGTTTTCTTTCACATTTTTCATATGCAGATATTAATGCAGATGTAACATTCAAAATTTTGGCGACATCAGTTTGTGGCAGGTCAGACACTTTACTATTCACAAAAGGTTGAAGCAGGTTATACACTCGTTCAGTCAGTTAAAGTAGATAGTGAGGGGTATATAACAGTTAAACAAGACCATTGTTCTACATATGTAGTAACAACAACAGATGTTAGTAAAGATAATTCAGCAGATGTACCAGCAGGAACTCCAGACACAGGTGATTCTAATCATGTAATAATGTATGTTATCATATTTATGGTATCAGTTGCGTTGTTAGCTGTAACTGTAGGTAGTAAGATCAGAAAAAGAGTCTAGCATGACAATAAAATATTCATTACATTACAAAAAGTAATATAAAAAAGCATTTGATTTAACATAACATTATAAAAGGACAAAACTTATAGCAAAAGTTTTGTCCTTTTATATTTAGAAAATGAATAATAATAAAAATATTCGAAAAACTACTCTATATAATGAGAATAATATGAATCTTAAATAATGAAAGAATTGAGTAACTTGAATTGTTGGTAGAAGAATTGAGGGGGACAGTGATGGGAGTATCAAAGGAAATAGTAACAGGGCTGATAAATAGTCTGGATGCAGGAAAAGAATATTATGAGGTGCGCCTCGAAAGTATTGGTGGTCTTGGCGCTAATCTGTGTGGAAAGATGTTAGGCGAATTAGGAGTAAAGTATTTAAACCTTAATAGCAGTAGCTTTTCAAGCTATGGCTCTGAAAAGACAGGAACACCTGTTAAGGGATATATAAGATATTGCAAAGCTGAAAAGGAGATAAGGGTACACTCCCCAGTGGTAGAGCCGGATTTGTTGGTGGTGTTTCATCAGGCACTTTTAAAGGACAAATCTATATGGAAGGGTGTCGGTGACAAGACAGCTGTTATAGTGGCAATAGAGCAGGGACAGGAGCCAGCAGAAATAATTTGGGGAAAAGCAGGAGCATACTTTGGAATAGAGGCGCAGAAAATAGCCATGGAGACACATTCTAGAATAAATGTAGTCATGCTTGGTGCAGCACTACGGGTTATGGGAATAGAAGATGTATCCGTAGGTGAAGAGATATGTAAGGATACCCTTGGAAAAAAGTATCCAGATGCCTTAAAAAGTAATCTGGAAGGTATCAGAAGAGGGTATGAAGAAATAGGACGCTTGAAGACGCCTATGAATAATGATGATAATGAAAGTGGTCATATAAAAAAGGATAATTCACATATCATTGAAAAAAATAACAGTAATGAGAATATAGCAGAATGGGGGTATGACAATGCCCCTATAGGTGGTATTAATCCCCGAATTGGAAGTACTGTAATAGCAGACCTGTCGCCATCAAGACAGGGATATATTCCGATATTTATCAAAGAGAGATGTATCAATTGTGGTTTATGTCATTCAACATGTCCCGATATGGTGTTCCAGTTTGCGAAGGGAGAATATAAAGGCAGAGAAATGATGGTCAATCAGGGATTGGATTATTATCATTGTAAAGGCTGTCTTCGCTGTGTGGATGTCTGTCCTGTTAATGCATTGGTCAGAGCAAATGAGGCAGAGCATGCCAATAAAGAGTATTTTATAGTGAACAAGGAGCTTATAAGAATGCCACACTATTATGAGGAATCAGGACCAGATGGTTATATTACATCGGAATCATATCTGACAGAAAAGAGAATGGAAGGAGGAGAGGTGTAATGAAGAAACAGGTTATGGAATATGCTTCGGGAAATGAGATGGCTGCTATTGCTATAAAGCAGATTGGGTATGATTTGATGGGATATTATCCTATCACTCCTTCTACTCAAATTGCTGAAAATCTGGATATTATGCGCGCAAATGGTGAAACAGATTTGGTTATGGTGGCAGCGGAAGGAGAGCATAGTGCGGCAGGTATATGTTATGGAGCATCAGTGGCGGGAGGTCGCGTTGTAAATGCTACAAGTGCAAATGGTCTTCTATATGCTATAGAACAGCTTCCGGTACAATCAGGCACACGATATCCAATGGTTATGAATGTTGTATGTAGAACTGTTTCTGGGCCATTATCTATAAAAGGTGATCATAGTGATATAATGTATATTTTAAATGCCGGTTGGCCTATATTATTTGCCAGTACAGCTCAGCAGGTATACGATTTTAATATTATAGCATTGAAGCTGGCAGAACAGGTCAGACTTCCGGTGGTGGTTGCTTATGATGGATTTTTTACCAGTCACCAGAAGGTTAGATGCTTTAAGTTTGAGGACGATAATGACGTAAGAGCCTTCATAGGTAAAAAGCATGAGGAATACCCATTTTTGGATTTAGAGCATCCTATTACCGTTGGCTCATATATGAATGAACCTGATATTATCAATAACAGATATCAGCTTCATTTAGCTATGGAAAAGGCGGATGCTTTGTTGCCACAAATTTTTGAAGCATATAAAGAAATTTCGGGAAGAGAATACGGTAAAGTAGAAGGCGCTTATCATCAGGATGCAGAAAATATATTGGTGTTGTTAGGCTCTTCTTTTGACACAGCCATTGATGCAGTAGAGGAAATGCAAAAGGATGGAAAAAAAGTGGGAGCAGTCACCCTGCATGTGCTTCGACCATTTCCATCTAAGGAATTGTATGATTTGATTGGTCATAGCGCTAACATTATGGTTGCAGATAGACAGGATAGCTATGGAGCAGGTGGTGGAAATCTGTCGCTGGAGGTGCGAGCCACTATGCAAAGATTCAGTAGTAAGGCGAAGATAAAGAGCCTTGTATATGGATTAGGTGGCAAGGATTTCTTTAAGGAAGATGTAGTAGCTATGTTTGATATGCTTGAGGATTCTTCTAAGCCAGATTTTGGTTATTATGGGGTGACATCAGGAGTAAATTTAGATGTGGAGGATAAGCCACTATTTGCGGCTGTGACCAGTGAAATGACCCATATAGGTGCTACAAAAGTAGATGTGTCTGCCAGTTCAGGAGAAGGATGTAGCATAGAAAAGTCAGTTAATATAAAAAGAAACATAAAAGTAACTGGCGGTAACTTAAATGACGTTACAGCTATGCCAGGGCGTATTGCGCCAGGACACGGTGCTTGCCCAGGCTGTGGAATACCTGTAAACTTAAACCTGCTTCTTAGAGGAATAGAAGACCCAGTAGTATTTTTATTTCAGACTGGCTGTGCCATGATTGTTACTACGGCTTATCCGAGAACAAGCTTTAAGGTTCCTTATGTTCATAATTTATTTCAGAATGGAGCGGCTACATTGAGTGGTGTGGCTGAAATCTGTTATCGCAAGCAGCAAAGGGGCGAAATACCACAAGGAGACATCATCTTTATAATGGTCAGTGGAGATGGAGGATTGGATATCGGCATGGGCTCGGCTATGGGAACAGCATTGCGTGGACATAGATTATTAATATTTGAATATGATAATGGTGGATATATGAACACTGGCTATCAGCTGTCATATTCTACGCCTCTTGGAGCGAGGAGTTCGACATCCCATGTGGGAATAAATCAATATGGCAAGACCTTTTTTAATAAAGACATGCCACAGATTATGGCAGCCACGGGAATTCCTTATGTGGCTACAGTAGCGGAATCTAACCCAACTGACTTCATAAAAAAAGCAGCTAAAGCAGCACATTATGCCAAAACAATGGGCACATCATATGTAAAGGCTCTTTCAGCATGTCCTCTAAATTGGAATGACAAGCCGGCTACAGAGCGAAAGGTGATTGAAGCTGCAGTAAACTGTTGCTATTTTCCTTTGTATGAAGTGGAACAGGGAGTTACTAAGCTTTCCTACGACCCAGAAAAGACAGGAAAGAAGATTCCAGTGTTAGAATGGCTTTCAATGATGGGAAGAACAAAGCATTTACAAAAAGAAGAGTATAGGCAAGTGGTAGAGCAGATACAGCAGGAAACAGACAGTAGATTTAATAGATTAAAAAATAAGTCTTTCATTTAATCCTCTTGAGATTTATTAACGAATGGAGTAAACTAGGATGGAAATATGATGGTATATTGCGAAGGGAAGGATGAAGACAATGATTAAAGAAGAAAAAAGAGATTATGCGGCTGAGAGTCTAAAGCTGCATTACGAAAGAAAGGGTAAGATTACAGTTGAGCCTAATGTTCCGGTAGAGACAAGCGATGATTTATCTCTGGCTTATACACCAGGAGTTGCGCAACCTTGCTTGGAGATTCAGAAAGATGTATCGAAATCCTTTGAGCTTACAAGACGTTGGAATCTTTGTCTGGTAGTTACAGATGGTACGGCTGTATTGGGTCTCGGCGATATTGGTCCGGAGGCAGCTATGCCTGTTATGGAAGGAAAATGTGTACTATTTAAGTCATTTGGTGATGTAGATGCATTTCCTCTTTGTATAAGAAGTAAAGATGTGGATGAGATTGTAAATACTATTTCATTGATAGCTGGTAGTTTTGGAGGAATTAACCTTGAAGATATTTCAGCACCACGTTGTTTTGAAATTGAAAAGAAATTAAAGGAAAGATGTGATATTCCAGTATTCCATGACGATCAGCACGGAACTGCTGTTGTTACATTAGCAGGACTTATGAATGCACTTAAGCTGACTGGTAAGAAAGCAGAAGAAGTGCATGTGGTTGTCAATGGAGCAGGAGCAGCTGCAATAGCAATCACAAAGCTTTTATTGAAGTATGGAATACGTGATATTACTCTGTGTGATAGAACAGGAGCAATCTACAAAGGTAGACAGGAAGGAATGAATCCGGTAAAAGAGGAGATGGCAGAGCTGACCAATCTGAAAGGCAGAAAGGGAAGCCTGGCAGATGTTATCTGTGGAGCGGATATTTTTATAGGTGTCAGCGCACCAAATGCTTTATCTGAGGAAATGGTTGCTTCCATGGCAAATGATAGTATTATCTTTGCATGTGCAAATCCAACACCAGAGATTTATCCAGAGCAGGCTATTAAAGCAGGAGCCAGGGTTGTCGCAACTGGTCGCAGTGATTACCCAAATCAGATAAATAACGTGTTGGCATTTCCAGGAATATTCCGAGGAGTGTTTGATGTACGTGCAAAAGATATCAATGATGAGATGAAAATAGCAGCCGCTAAAGCTATAGCTGGATTAGTTTCTGATGATGAACTGAGAGAAGACTATATTATGCCAGCAGCATTTGACAGACGTGTAGGAAAAGTTGTGGCAGAAGCAGTTGCCAAAGAAGCTGTGAGAACAGGTGTTGTGTAAAGTAAATTTAAGTAGTTTGAGTGGACTTGTCCACCTTGTTGTTGTGTCATAATTTACAAAAAAGACATAGAATATAAGTGAAACTATAATAATATAGGTATTCCAGATAAATGGAAATTATGTGACATTATCTTTGGAAACTCATCTCTTCTTTGGAAGAATCATGAAGGAACATTCGCTTTTTCTTATGGCGGGCTTTCCAGGGAAAAATGCAGATTATATAGAGAAAGCAGATTGGTACAGAAATCAGTTTGAGGAACTCTTGAAGGAAGTTGTGGAGCTAAGTCAGGGTAGAGTTAGTGATGAGATGCTTAACTCAGGCGAGACAGTAACAGAGTTTACTCTTTTAGAGGAGCACAAAACATGTAATTTGACAGGCATTGAGATCGACACTTCTATCACGGAAAGACAGCTTGAAATGGTTTCTGAATGTGAGGGAAGTCATAATAAAGATGGCATAAATTACAGAAGAGATGACAGAGGTAATCACAGAAGAGACGATAGAAGAACAACGTGGAGAGATGATAATAGCAATAGAGAATGGAGAAACAGGGAAGGTTGCAGTAGAGAAGGATGTAATGGAGCCAGAAGAAACAGAGAGTGGCAGAATAGGAATACAATTAGCAATCAGGAACGAAATATCATTGGAAAAATCAACAGACGAGCATTGCAGCTCGTAGAGGGATTGATTGATTTTAAGGAAGATATACTGAAAAATGTGTCAGAGGGATGTCTTTTCACAACAAATTATCCACTTTTAGCAGACCACGTCCTTAGAGAAGCAAATCATTATCTTAGATTATTAGAACAATAAAAAGGTGCTGTTGCACAATTATAGGAAGATTAGTTTTTTGTTTTCACCGACTGCTAATCTTCCTTTTATATGTCCACTGAAAGCTATAGCTACCCTCGTACGCCGAATTGTCTGTGTATATTTTAAACACGCATTGAGAGGTTTCGAGAACTTTCTTAACGCCCTTTTTCGAATAAGTAGTTCGTCTTTTATGAAGGCAGACAATAGCTACAGCTGTGTGCCATAGTAAGACATACCTGAAAAAATTGCTATTTTCTTG
>JAFQVJ010000052.1 GCA_017408025.1 Lachnospiraceae bacterium | reverse complement strand
TTCATCGTTGGGAACAACAACACATCTCTTATGGCAGGACTATTTGTCATAAGCATTGTCAATCTATCAATACCGTAACCGATACCGCCTGTTGGTGGCATACCGATTGAAAGCGCATTTAAGAAGTCCTCATCTGTTGTGTTAGCCTCGTCATCACCTGCTGCCAAAGCTGCCTCCTGAGCCTTGAAACGCTCTCTCTGGTCGATTGGGTCATTAAGCTCTGAGTATGCGTTACACATCTCCCATCCATTCATAAACATCTCAAAACGCTCTACATATTCTGGATTATCTGGCTTCTTCTTTGTAAGAGGAGATATCTCAATTGGATGATCCATAACAAATGTAGGCTGGATGAGGTGCTCTTCTACATACTCTTCGAAGAAGAGGTTCAGTATATCACCCTTTGTATGTCTTGCCTCGAACTCTACGTTCTTCTCCTTGGCAATTGCTCTTGCTTCTTCAAGTGTGTGAATGTCATTAAAATCAACACCAGCATACTTCTTAACAGCATCTACCATAGTGATACGTTCAAATGGCTTAGATAAATCCATCGTGTGCTCACCATACTGAAGAACTAAGCTTCCGTTTACTTCCTGGGCTACATAACGGAAAAGATTCTCCGTAAGATCCATCATGCCGTGATAATCTGTGTATGCCTGATAAAGCTCCATAAGAGTGAACTCTGGATTATGTCTTGTATCAAGACCTTCGTTACGGAATACTCGTCCGATTTCGTAAACTCTTTCCATACCACCTACGATAAGTCTCTTAAGATAAAGCTCAAGGGAAATTCTAAGCTTCAAATCCTCATCGAGAGCGTTGAAATGTGTCTCAAATGGTCTTGCTGCTGCACCACCTGCATTAGAAACAAGCATTGGTGTCTCAACCTCCATAAAGCCCTGTCCATCAAGGAACTTACGAATAGAGCTTAACACCTTTGAACGCTTGATAAATGTCTCCTTTACATCCGCATTCATAATCAAATCAACATATCTCTGACGATATCTTGTATCTGTATCTGTAAGACCATGATACTTCTCTGGAAGAATCTGAAGTGACTTAGATAAAAGAGTAACCTTCTTGGCATGTACAGACATTTCACCTGTCTTTGTTTTAAATACAATACCTTCAATACCTAAGATATCACCAATGTCATACTTCTTAAAATCTGCATAATCTTCCTCACCGATATCATCTCTTGCCACGTATGACTGGATGCTGCCCTGAAGATCCTGAACGCTACAGAATGAAGCTTTACCCATAACTCTCTTGAACATCATTCTACCTGCGATAGATACTGTCTGTCCGTCTAACTCATCAAAATTTTCCTTTATCTCCATGCTATGATGTGTCACATCATACTTTGTAATCTGGAATGGATCCTTGCCTCTTTCCTGTAAGTCAGCAAGCTTTTCTCTTCTTACCTTAAGCAACTGATTTACATCCTGTACCTGATTCTGATTATTGTTCTGCTCAGCCATTTTTCTTTTCCTCTCTGTTTATACTTAACACTATGAAAAACAGACCGTGAAAGTTTACTTTCAAAAGTCTGTTTTTCAATGTTTATGTCTGGTTCTGAATTATTACACTTAGTTTACTCTCTCAATAGCAAGTACCTTGTACTTAACTACTCCATCCTGTGTCTCTACGCTTACTACGTTTCCTACCTTCTTACCTATAAGCGCGCTTCCAAGTGGTGATTCATTTGAAATCATACCATTAAGGCTGCTTGCCTCTGTAGAACCTACGATTTTGAATTCAAGCTCCTCATCATATTCCTTATCCAATACTCTTACCTTACATCCAACATTGATTGTCTTTGTATCTACGTCGTCCTCATCAACTACTTCTGCGTTTTTAAGGATTTTTTCGATTTCTTCGATTCTTGCTTCGATATCTCTCTGCTCATCTTTAGCTGCATCATACTCAGCATTCTCTGATAAATCGCCCTGTTCTCTGGCTTCCTTTATCTTCTGAGCAACCTCTGATCTTTTGTTTACTTTAAGATCCTGAAGCTCTTCCTCAAGCTTTGTAAGACCTGCATATGTTAAAATGTTTTTCTTTTCTGCCATTTCATTTTACCCCATTTCATAAAATTTTCACTCAATTATACAATGTTAATCCAGTTATTGTCAAGACTTACACATTACGTCTTTTGTTTCGTCTTTCGTTTTGCTTATTCCCTTGGCTCCTCTAAGTTATCTTAAGCAGCAATTCTTCCAGCTGTTCCATGTTTTCAACTGCATTTACTGCATTTCTTATGGCTGCCGCATGAGGATAACCAAATATATACCATGCCACATGCTTTCGCATCTCCCGCATACCTGTATACTCACCTTTATAATCTACAAGCATCCTGCAATGACGTTTTATCATGGCCTTGACCTCTTCTATAGATGGCTTTTCTCTCAAAAGTCCTGTTTCAAGGAAATCTCTCACCTGACCAAATATCCACGGATTACCTCTGGCAGCTCGACCTATCATAATCATGTCGCAACCCGTTTCATCTATCATGCGCTTTGCATCTTCCGGCGAACGTATATCACCATTGCCTATGACTGGTATAGACACCGCTTCCTTTACCTGCCTTATGATATCCCAGTCCGCACATCCACTGTAATACTGTTCTCTGGTTCTACCATGAACCGCCACAAGAGCAGCTCCCGATGCCTCCATTCTCTTTGCAAACTCCACTGCATTTATATTGTCATCATTAAAGCCTTTTCTGAATTTAACCGTCACTGGTTTCTTGCACTTCTTCGCCATAGCTTCAATAATCTTTCCCGCAAGTTCCGGATTCTTCATAAGTGCAGAGCCCTCACCATTGTTGACAATCTTCGGAACTGGACATCCCATGTTCACATCTATAAAGTCATATGGACCTTCCGATACTCTCTCGCCTATCTCTGCCATAATATCTGGATCAGAGCCAAATAATTGCAGTGCCACAGGCCGCTCCAGCTCATCACTTTTCAACAAATCTATAGTATTTTTATTGTTGTAAAGTATAGCCTTTGCACTGACCATCTCTGTGTATATAAGACCACATCCCTGCTCCTTGCAAAGCATACGAAATGGCAGGTCTGTAACCCCTGCCATAGGCCCTAACGCTATTCTGTTTTCTATCTTAGTATTTCCTATCTGTATCATTTCTTACCTAATTAAAATTAAATGTTTTATAGTATAATTCAAGTGCCTCCAGCAGCTCTCTCTTCTTTGTCTGCAAATCCTTAATTCGAAGCCCACAACCTATCTCATCAAAGAGATAATCCTGCTCGTCTGTGCGAACCTTGAATTCCAATTCTCCGTCCAAGTTGTACTCCAGTGTCAGTATACCGCCTATATCCTCTGTGAATATAACACACATGGCCTTCAGTTCATCCTTAATGCTATCTGGAAGATTGCCAAATTGATCTTCATTAAAGTAAAACATCTGTGTATATGAGTTAGCACCACATAGCACTACGTTTTCATCATTTTCGTTATACATAACCGTACACTCCTCTCACTGATACTTCGCCTGATATTATCTTTTCCATGCCTTTTTCAGTCTCTACCAGCAGTTCTCCAGCATTGCCTACACCTCTGCATATACCTTGAAGAACTGTATTTCCGTTTATTATCTTTACCATCTTGTCCTTATTCACAAGACAGCTATCATATTCCCTCTTTATACACGACAAGTCTCCTGTGATTAAAAACTTTTCGTAATATAAAAGAAATTCCTTTAGTACCGCTTCTATGATGGTTTCCTTATCATATCTCTTCCCTGTAAGCATAAGAATGGATGTTGCCACATCTGACAACTCATCCTCAAATGACTCGTTAGAAACATTTATGCCTACGCCCAATATGACATATTTAACTCTGCCCATCTCTGTGGACATTTCTGTCAATATGCCACACACCTTCTTTCCATCTGATACCAGATCATTTGGCCACTTTATAGCCGTTTCCAGTTGGCATATATTATTTAGCACTCTTCGTACCGCAACAGCTGCTACCAGCGTCAATCTGCTTGCCATTTCCGGCTCTATATCTGGTCGCAGCACTATGCTCATGAAGATTCCCGTTCCCGCATGACTTAAAAATCTCCTGCCAAGCCGTCCTTTTCCTGCGCTCTGCTTTTCTGCTATAACCACTGTAAAATGTTTTGCGCCAGCTTTAGCTATCTTCTTTGCATACTCGTTTGTAGAATCCACCTCTGCCAGCTTTATCATATTATAATCATTATTCATCATAACCATCACAATACCACTATAAGGCTAAATATTCCAAATCCCATAAATGCTATAAATCCAACCAATAATCCTACGCACTTAAACGTTTCTCTGCGCTTATAATATTTGATAGCAAGTGCCAGATTAATAAGACCTGTACACATAAACGCAACAGGAAAAAGTAGCATATTTTTCTCTGCATTTATGGCAACGAGCACAGCACACACAAGCACTATTGCTGACAATATTAAATTGATGATATCTACCACTCTTCCCAAATGTCTGAATGGCTTTTTTCTTCTCACATAATCCATATCTGCCTCCTGCTATCTACAGTCTTTCTCCACGATGCCATATGCCTTACGACAAATGATATCCTCCAAGAGTCGCAAGCATAATAGCCTTTATGGAATGCATTCTGTTCTCAGCCTCATCGAATACTACTGATTTCTCTGACTCAAAGACTTCATCTGTCACTTCCAGTTCAGATAAACCGAATTTCTCAAAGACCTCTCTTCCCACCTGTGTCTTAAGATCATGGAACGCTGGAAGACAATGCATAAATACGCTTCTGTCTGATGTATTATCCATTACCTTCTTATTTACCTGATATGATGAAAGCTCGCTTATACGCTCTGCCCATATTTCATCTGGCTCGCCCATAGATACCCATACATCTGTATAAATAATGTCAGCACCCTTTGTAGCCTCCATGACATCATCAGAAAGTGTTACTGTCGCTCCGGATGCCTTGGCATATTCTTCACACTGCTTTACAAGCTCAGCTTCTGGGAAATATTTCTTTGATGTACATGCCACAAAATCAATTCCCATCTTCGCACAAGCTATCATAAGTGAATTACCCATATTATATCTGGCATCACCCATATATACGAATTTAAGTCCCTTAAATGTTCCAAATTTTTCTTTTATGGTCAACAGGTCAGCTATCATCTGTGTTGGATGATACTCATTTGTAAGACCATTCCACACTGGAACACCTGCGTACTTGGCAAGCTCCTCAACTATCTCCTGTCCAAATCCTCTGTACTCTATACCTTCATACATTCTTCCAAGTACTCTGGCTGTGTCAGCTATGCTTTCCTTCTTGCCAATCTGTGATGCCTTTGGGTCAAGATATGTCGAACCCATACCCAGGTCGCTTGCTGCAACCTCAAATGAACACCTTGTTCTGGTACTTGTCTTTTCAAATATAAGTGCTACGTTCTTTCCTTTACAATATTCAGTCTGTATACCTTTTTTCTTTTTATCCTTCAAATCTGCTGCCAGATCAACCAGATACCCTATCTCCTCTGGTGTAAAATCCTTCAAAGTCAGAAAATTTCGTCCTACTAACGATTCCATATGTATTCCCTCTTTCCTATTCCAGTATTCTGCACGTTGCCCGTACACTTGCATAGTTTAACACACTTTAGCCCAGTTGTGAAGTAAAAAAGGAAGCAGGTTTTTCACCTGCTTCCCATTGATGACTATTTTGAACGATAAAATACTTCTGAGCCAAGAATAATATAAGATGAATATTTGTTAAAGTTGGCTGATGGAAGATAACAGAAATGGTAATAACCTACCATGTTATTATTTCCTTCAAGCGCTGCCTTAACTGCCTGCACACTTGTTGATCTTGGACCATTTTTAATGTATTTATCCATTGAACCGTTCTTTGTTACAGAGAACTGGTTCTTTGCATAGATAACGCCTTTAATTGAATTAGCGTATCCTGCTTTGTATCTGTTGAGAATAACATTTGCTACAGCTAACTGACAATCATATGAGCTGCTTCCTACCTCTGCTGATACACAGCATGCAATAAGGTAGGCATCCTCCGCTGAAATGCTCACTCCTGATGTCTTCACAATTTCAGCCACGCCACTATTGGCGATTGCCCTTTCCATAGCTTCCTGTTCTTTTCTTCTCTGCTCTTCTGCCTCTTGTCTTTTTCTCTCTTCTTCCTCTGCAATGGCCTGCTTACGAGCTTCTTCAGCTTCTGCTGCTATCTGCTCTTCCTCAAGGGTCACACCAGTTCCGATAGAACGCTCTAATGTAATATAATCAGATGACACATAAGCTGCGGCATTCTCAAATATTACCTTTGTCCACTCTTTACCATATTCAACCACCTGAAGCTTCTCACCGTTAACTACCATACCAAGAGTTGAGCTTGATGTACTAGCCTGCAATCTCACTCTAAGCTTACTAGCTGTTACAACTGCGAACTGCTGTCCACTCTCCTCAATCTGGTCTTTAACGTCCTGACCGAACCATGCGTATTCGTCCTTAATGTATCCTATTACATTACCTGAACGCACATGTGACCATCCGTCGCCCTGCCAAATAACTGTTCCACCTTGACCTGCATAAATCTTTCCTACGATTTCTGCGTCTTCGCTGGCATCAGCTCTGACATTGAGAACATTTGATACATTTACGAGGAATGCATCCTCATATTCTAATTTTACTGCCTGTACAAGTGGTACCTTCTCCCCGCTACCAAACTTTGTAACCTCACAGTACTCTACAACTTCGTCAGAATCGTTGATTGTTGCTACATCTACTACCCCTTCTGCTTCCTTACTTGCACCTTGATTAGATACACCAGGCTCTCCTACGACCAAGTCATCTGATGCAATTAATGAAGCATCGACATCTGCAACTCTGCCTTCATTGTTGTCTAACTCTCCTGTTTCCCCTTCGCTAATTCCTGTCACATCACTGCTTATAGTGCTTGCAACTACGATAAGTGCCAGTGCTAATACCATATTGGTTATTATGGCAATTATCTTGTCCTGCATTGCTTTCATAATGCCTCCTTAGATGTTTTCAGTTTTCAACTACACAAATATTCTGTGCAGCAGTTACGAAATTATTACATTTCAAGTCATCGACGTGTATGATAACAGATTATTCCATTTTTGTCAACCCCTTGTGTTCATCTACGACGAACACTGACGTTTTGCTTCATACATCAATATTGCAGCTGCAACAGATGCATTGAGCGATTCAACCTCCCCTTCCATCGGTATCTTAATGAGTTTATGCGCTTTTTTAGATATTTCTTCACTGAGTCCATTAGCCTCATTCCCAATTAAAAATGCTATCGAGCCAGAGAACTGTCCGTCTGTGTAGTACGCATCACCTTTAAGGTGGGCTGCAAAAAGCGTCACTCCATTTTCTGACATGTAATCTAAAGTCTCTCCTAAATCTTCCGAAGTAACGATAGGTACGCGATATATTGAACCCATAGTTGATCTGATAACCTTAGGATTGTAAACATCCACTGTCTCTTTATTCACAATTATTCCCGCAATTCCAGCACCTTCCCCTGTTCTTATAATCGTTCCCATATTTCCAGGATCCTGTACCCCCTCAAGCACCATAAATACTTGATTTTTAGTCTTATCTAAAATATCAGACAATTCATATTTTTTCTGTTTTACTATGGCTAATATTCCCTGAGGTGTTACTGTGTCGGACATATTTTTAAAAATAGGGTCCGATACTATTATATACTCTTTTGTATTCAGTCTTTTCTTTACATTATCGCTTATTTTCTCTCTTTTTATATATTCTTCATAAAATTTTTCGGAAACATATGTAAGTTCTATATCAGATTCAGGTATTTCTTCATACATCTTTATTCCCTCAACTATAAACAACTTCTTTTTTTTTCTGACAGAAGCCTTTGTCTGAAGTTGAATTACTGCTTTTATCTTTTCGTTTGATGGTGATGAAATTCTCATTTTTTCTCCATTCCGCCAACATTCATGGCACAAATTTTATCTTTTGCTTCTATATATAATACACTATTTAGAACACATTGTCCAAGTCTTCATTTCTTCCTATTACTATTATACGCTCACCCCTTTCAAATGGCATATTAGGATTCAGATTTGCTTCAATATTATCCCTGCCTTTTCCTGTCTTTTTAGCTATGACATTAAATCCAAGCCTTTGTCTTGGATTTAGCTCCAACAGATTTTTGCCTATCCACTTGGTCGGCACCTCTGCTTCTACTATACTGTAATCATTTCCAAGTTCGACTATATCCGACATTGAATTCGCCGCCATATTTCTGGCTATTCTCATGCCCATCTCTTTCTCTGGGAATATAATCTTATCCGCGCCTACCTTTTCCAAGACTTTGGCATGCATCTCACTCTGAGCCTTAACTAACACATATGGAACTCCCAACTCCTTGGAAAGAATCGTAACCATTACCGATGCTTCCAGACTATCTGTAAGAGCAACTATAACTGCATCCATTTTTTCTATTCCTAGCTTTTTTACCACATCTGCATCTGTCACATCAGCCTTCACTGCATATGTAACAATATCTGCCACGTCCTGTACTTTTGCTTCATCTTTGTCGATTGCAAGAACATTTCCACCTCTTTTTGAATAATTTATAGCTACGCTTAATCCAAATTTTCCAAGTCCTATAACTGCTATATCTCTCATCCTTTACTCCTTTACCAATTGTCCAATTCATTTAACTAATATTGGGGACGGTCTAACCAATAAGAATTTTTTTCTCTGCCAGTTCCACTCCATCCATTGTGGCGCTGCGCTTTACGCTAAATGCAGTCGCCATAGTAATAGGTCCAATTCTTCCTATATACATAAGCACTATAAGTATGAATTTTCCTGCTGTTGACAAATACGGTGTCATACCTGCGCCTAGTCCCACTGTCGCTATGGCAGATACCGATTCAAATACTATCTCTTTTAAAGAAAATGGCTCTATTATAGTCAATAAAATAATACCTATTGCAAGGATTATTGCACTTACACTAATGACAGTTAATCCCGTTCTCACATCCTCCGTAGCAATTTTTCTATTAAACGCCTCCACATCCTTTTTGCCTCTCACAACACTCACAACACACATTACCACCATTGCCAGTGTAGTTGTTTTTATACCACCAGCCGTTCCCATAGGTGAACCACCTATAAACATAAGAACTATGGTTATAAGATATGTGGCGTCTGTAACATTTTCTTGTAATATAGTCAGAAACCCTGCTGTTCTGGTCGTTACCGATTGGAAGAATGACATTATTACCTTTCCTCCCAATCTTTCATTGCCCAAGGTCGCCTTATTGCTGTACTCAAAAACAAATATAAGCACCGCACCCACTACAATCAATATGGCTGTTGTGGCAAGAGCAAGCTTGGAATGAAGCGTCAGCTTTCCAAATAACATATTCTTATACTTTTTTCTTTGCCTTGCTGTTCTTATAACACCTACAATGTCCCACCATACTACAAATCCAACACCTCCCGTCACTATAAGAAATATGGTCGTCAAATTAACTATAATGTCTGTTTTGTATGGTATAAGACTAGAATCTCCTATAATATCAAGACCAGCATTGCAAAATGCCGACACTGAATGAAACACTGAATACCATGTGCCTCTTATCCAGCCAAAATCAGGAATAAATCGCAATCCATAGAAAAATGCACCTATTCCTTCTATTATAAATGTTCCGCGGACAATCCTTTTGATATCTCCCGTCCCTAAATATGTATTTACACCATATGATTCTTGTACTAGCATTCTTTCTCTCAGACTTATTCGTTTTTTCAACAGCATAAGCAGCGCCATGCCACAACATATAACTCCCAATCCGCCTAACTGGATAAGCACCAATATCACCGCATGTCCAAATAAACTCCAATGAGAAGCCGTCGTCACTGTAACTAAGCCTGTGACACACACTGAAGTGACCGTTGTGAACATAGCATCAATCATAGGAGTAGCTTCCCTACTAGCTGACGAAACTGGTAGCATAAGCAAGCATGTTCCTATTATTATAATAAGAAGAAACCCCATAGCTACTGTTCTTGTAGTGTTAAAACAGCACTTTTTTACACTTTTCATACTACTTTCCTTTCTTATGGGTATTTCCTGAATATGGTATATAAAATTTTTGAGGCTTTTCTATACCATAACAATTCAAGCACTCCCACCTTATAATATATGAAAACGAATTATACTTTATTACAAAATATACGGTAAAGAATAGGATTATACCTAGGCTTGTTTAACACAAATTTAGGTATAATCCTATTATTCTTTCTATATAAACCTGCAAAGCAAGTTTCCTTCAAGCTTATCTTGCAAGAATCTTGCTTATATCAAATTCATACTCTGATATATCCTTAGTCATTGCAAGAGCTTCATCAATATCGTAATCAACATATGTACCATTCTTGTATGCTACCACTCTACTGCTCTTACCCTCTACAAGCGCATCTACTGCATATGCACCCATAACTGTAGCATATACTCTATCCTTACATGTTGGACTACCACCACGCTGCATATGTCCAAGAATTGTTGCTCTTGTTTCCATACCTGTAGCAGCCTCAATTCTCTTAGCCATAGATGATGAATGACCGATACCTTCTGCATTGACGATAAGGTGATGCTTCTTTCCTAACTTTCTTGAATCAATAATATGATTGATAATCTTCTGCTCATCATGATCATATCTCTCTGGAAGAAGGATATCCTCTGCACCATTAGCAAGACCACACCAAAGTGCTATGTAACCTGCATGACGACCCATAACCTCAATGATACTACATCTTTCATGTGATGTAGATGTATCACGAACCTTATCAATTGCTTCCATAGCTGTATTGACAGCTGTATCAAATCCGATTGTATAATCTGTACAAGCTATATCAAGGTCGATTGTTCCTGGAACACCGATTGTATTTACTCCTAAATGTGCAAGCTTCTGTGCACCCTGGAATGAGCCGTCACCACCGATAACAACAAGTCCATCAATACCGTATTTCTTGCATATTTCAGCACCCTTCTGCTGACCCTCAGCTGTTCTGAACGCTTCACATCTGGCAGTACCTAAGATTGTACCACCTCTCTGAATAATATCAGACACACTGTGTTTGTCCATATCTATAATTTCTTCATCCAAGAGACCCTGGTAGCCTCTCATAATACCCTTAACCTTTTTTCCACGAGCTATTGCTGTTCTAACAACTGCACGAATTGCAGCGTTCATACCTGGTGCGTCACCACCACTTGTCAAGACACCGATTGTATTAATTTCTTTTGCCATTGATCTGCCTCCTGAATTCTCTATCAAAAATTCTTTTTCCGTCTCATTATAATAGTTTTCTTTCCGTATTTCAAGAAAATATTATGCTTTTTTGCACATTTTTTCTATCGCTTACACAACCGCTACATTTTCCGCCCCCAGCACTTCTTTTAAACGTTCCTGCAGCTCTCCATCTGCTTTAACATTTTTTGAAGCTGGAAGTACCTTTTTCTGCTTTTCTTCTTTGAGATATATGATAACCTTATCATTTCCATCTGACTGGGAACATATATGTTCTATTTGGGCAGCTAAGTCGTCATACTGTTCTCTGTTTTCAAATCTAAGCCATAATTCTGATGGCATATTGTCAAATGAATTTATCGATTCACATATAACCTTGCCACCTTCGTTTTCGTTGATGCTTACACGTCCCCGCACAAAGACCTTTTCATCCTCCACAATCATGCTTCTATATCTTTCATAATCTTTAGGAAATACAATAACTTCCACAGTTCCATGAATATCCTCTATTGTAAAGAATGCCATCATCTTGTTCGTCTTCGTACTCTTTATGCTGATAGCTCCAATCATACCACCCACACATACACGTTCTCCATCATGAACCTTTATACCATTTTCATCCCCATCCTCTTCAGATGAAGTAAAATCTGATGACTTGTTGGTAATATTTTTCTTCCACTTTGCCATAAATTCTTCCAATGGATGGCCACTGATATAGACGCCGACAACCTCTTTTTCAAAGGCAAGAAGCTCTGACTTTCTATATTCGGAAACATTTGGAAGCTTTATCTCAAAATCTTCCTTCACATCATCATCTGCTATATCAAATAATGACATTTGTCCTGCCATAGAATTCTTCTTATTCTGGTTAACGCTATCTACGATTGAATTGTAAACCATCATCAACTGTCTTCTGTTGGCACCAAAACCATCAAACGCTCCAGCCTTTATAAAGTTTTCTATGGTACGCTTATTAACTTCTGTACCATTCATTCTCTCTATAAAGTCCTTAATTGTTGTAAATTTACCTCTCGCCTGTCGTTCTGCAACAATTGCATTTATAACAGGTCTTCCCACACTTTTTAAAGCGTTTAATGCAAATACTATACTATTTCCACGAACAGAGAAAAAGCTCTCTCCCTCATTGACATCAGGTGGTAATATTTCTATGCCCATAGAGCGACATATCATAATGTATTCAGCCACTTTGCTGGAATTGTCAATAACCGACGTCATAAGAGCCGCCATAAATTCCACCGGATAATAATACTTCAGGTAAGCTGTCTGATAAGACACAACTGCATAAGCAGCCGCATGTGATTTATTAAATGCATACTTAGCAAAATCTATCATCTCATCATATATCTTATTTGCTTGGCTTTCTGTGATACCATTAGATATACAACCCTTTACGCCTTCTTCCGCATTACCGTATACAAAGTTCTGTCGCTCCTTTTCCATGACAGACGCCTTTTTCTTACTCATAGCTCGACGAACCAAATCACTACGACCAAGGGTATATCCCGCCAAATCTCTAACTATCTGCATAACCTGCTCCTGATATACAATACATCCGTGAGTAGGCTTCAGTATCGGCTCCAACTGTGGACAATCATACTCTATTGCATCGGAGCTGTTCTTGCCATGGAGATATTTTGGTATAAAATCCATTGGGCCCGGACGATAAAGAGCAATCCCGGCAATAATATCCTCCAGTGACTCTGGCTTTAACTCTTTCATAAAGTTTCTCATGCCAGCACTTTCAAGCTGGAATACACCCTCTGTTTTACCTGTTCCAAGGGAATCGAGCACCTTTTTGTCATTGTAATCTATATTATCCAAATCAATCTTTATACCTCTTGGCGCTCCTGATTCCGATGTAGTGCCAGCTTTTCCAGCCTCTATAAGCTTCAATGAATTCTGTATAACCGTAAGGGTACGCAGTCCAAGGAAATCCATCTTCAAAAGTCCCAATTCTTCAAGAGTTGTCATAACAAACTGGGTTGTTATAGTTCCATCAGAAGACTTTGATAATGGCACAAATTCATCCACCGACTTAGAGCTAATAAGAACTCCAGCCGCATGCATAGAGCTGTGGCGTGGTAAACCTTCAAGTCTCTTAGACATATCGATAAGATACTTAACCTGTGGGTCATTTTCATAAGTCTCTCTTAGAATCGAATTCATCTGTAATGCTTTGTCTAATGTGATATTAAGCTCATTTGGTATCATTTTAGCTATAGAATCTATCTGACTATATGGCATATCAAGAGCTCTACCTACATCTCTGATAACACCCTTTGCCGCCAGGGTTCCAAATGTTACAATCTGAGCAACTCTGTCTTTACCATATTTATTTACAACATAATCAATAACCTCTTGACGTCTCTCGTAGCAAAAATCCACATCTATATCAGGCATTGATACTCTCTCTGGATTCAAGAAACGCTCAAAGATAAGGCTATACTTTATAGGGTCAATATCCGTTATCTCCAAAGTATATGCAACAATACTTCCCGCAGCCGAGCCTCTGCCTGGACCAACCATAATATTGTTTGACTTTGCAAAATGTATAAAATCCCAGACTATAAGGAAGTAGTCAATAAATCCCATGGATTCAATAACTCCAAGCTCATAATCTAATCTTTCCTGTAACTCATCTGTAACTTCCGCGTATCTTCGTTTCAGACCTTCTGTGCATAGATGATGAAGGAACTTCCAAGAAGCCTCCCCCTCTACGTCATCACTCTCCCAATATTCCTTTGGCACCTCATATTTTGGAAGTTTTCTGACACCAAATTCGATCTCTACATTACAGCGCTCAGCAATCTTGTGCGTATTCTCAAGTGCTTCCACTGCATAAGGAAAAAGAAGGCGCATCTCGTCTTCTGATTTCAGATAATACTGACCACCCTCATAACGCATTCTATCTTCGTCCGCTACACGTTTGTTAGTTTGGATACAAAGAAGTATATCATGAGCCTTTGCATCATCTGCATAGGTGTAATGTACATCGTTTGTAGCCACTAACTCTATACCAGTTTCCTTACTCATTCGCATCAGGTCAGCATTGACCTTTCTCTGGGTAGGTATACCATGATCCTGAAGCTCTAGAAAATAGTTCCCTTTACCAAATATCTCCTCATATCTTCTGGCTGCTTTCAGTGCTTCATCATAATTATCCCTTGCAAGAAATCTCTGCACCTCACCTGCAAGACAGGCACTTAAGCATATAATGCCATCTGCATGCTCCTTAAGCACTTCATAGTCCACTCTAGGTTTATAATAAAAACCTTCCACAAATCCCCTTGAGACTATCTTCATAAGGTTATGGTAACCTGTATCATTTTCTGCCAACAATACAAGATGATAATATCTGTCATCATTATCTGCCGCGCCAGGCTCTTTGTCAAATCTCGATCCTGGAGCCACGTACACCTCGCACCCAAGTATAGGCTTTATGCCTATCTCTTTTGCCGCACGATAAAAATCCACCACACCATACATAACACCATGATCTGTGATAGCCAGACTGTCCATATTCAATTCCTTTGCCTGTTTAACAATCTCTTTTATCTTGCTTGAACCGTCAAGCAGGCTGTATTCCGTATGCACATGCAGATGTGTAAAGCTCATTTTCTTTTCTCCTGTATAATTTAAATTAGCAAATAATTGTATAGGAAAGTTTAGCGAACTTTCCTATACAATAAAAAACCATATGGTATAAATATACCATATGGTTTTTTATTTTCCTAGTCTTTAAATAGCTTTTCTAAACAGCTATTTTGCACAGCATAAATATTCTTCTATCTTATCAATTGCCTCTGTCTCATCAACACCATCTGCCAAAACATTTACTTCCTTGTTTCCAGATAAATTTACTGTCATCATGCCCATTATGCTCTTTGCATTAATTTTCTTGTTGTCATACTCAATATATATTGAGCTTTCAAACTGACTTGCAACCTGAACTAAAAATGCTATAGGTCTAGCCTCTACATTGTTTTCAAGTCCCACTGTCATACTCTTTGTAACCATAATATCCTCCTACACATACCACACTACTGTTGTTTAAGATTATCGGCCATCTCACTTATCTTTCGTAAACGATGATTAACTCCCGATTTTCCCACAGGTGTATCTAATAATGTTCCCAACTCCTTCAGTGACACATCTGGATTTTCCAAACGCACCTCTGCAAGTTGCCTTAGTGGCTCCGGCATAGCCTCCAGCCCAATCGTATCGCGAATATATTCTATATCCTCGATTTGTTTGACTGCCGCAGCTACTGTCTTATTAAGGTTTGCTGTTTCACAGTTTACCTTTCTGTTAACAGAATTACGCATTTCCTTTAAAATCCTGACATTTTCAAGATTCATAAGAGAAACATGGGCCTCCATCACATTCAAAATATCGACAATACCAGCGCCGTCTTTAATATATACCACAAAATGCCTTTTTCGTTCAACTATTTTTGCTTCAATTCCAAAAGTTGCTATTAATTTGCACAGCTGCTCCGCCTTTTCCATGGAATTGCAAACTATCTCAAAATGATAGAACTTCTCAGGTGTGCTTATAGAGCCCGACGCAATAAATGCGCCCCTTACAAACGCTCTTTTACAACAGCTGTTCATAATGACCACATTATCTGCTATGGACATATTCTCCATAATCTCACCATTTTCATCAATTAACTTGCATGTTACAAGTAATTTCATGGCATCGTCGTGATTATTTACGGTTATAGTATATGTACGCCCTTTTTTTAAATATGTACTTTGCCTTATGGTAATTTCCGCTATTATATTAAATGTTTTTTTCAATAATGTAAAGTATTTTCTTGCAACAGCTATATTTTCAGTATGAATTTTCACCGAATATCTGTTTTCACCCGATATTTTTACATGACCACAAAGACTGATAATTGCTGCTGTTTCCGCTATAAGGCAATGTCGCCCTCCAGCGATTTGCCTAGATAATTCCTCTTTAACTTCTTTTGAAAATGACATCTCTATTCCTACCTATTTATGTTACTATCTATCAATATCTCTATGTGTTATCTTAATACCGTATTCTTCGCACTCTTTCAGCTGGTCAAAGAGCTTATTAACTATGGTCACAGAACGGTGATGACCTCCCGTGCACCCAATACTTATAACCAGTTGATTTTTTCCTTCTGCTATATAATTTGGTATAAGAAATTTTACCATATCTGTCAACTTCTTTACAAACTCTCTGGAAATCTCTGAATTCATGACAAAATCCTGAACTACCTTGTCATTTCCAGTCTTACCACGAAGCTCATCCACATAATATGGATTTGGCATGAAACGCACATCAAAGACTAAATCCGAATCAACTGGAATACCGTGTTTAAATCCAAAGGATACTATGTTTATAAACATATTACTATATTGCTTGTTCTCAACAAATATTTTCTGTATCTCTGTTTTAAGGTCTCTAACCAATAGATTGTCTGTGTTTATGATATAATCAGCATTCTTCTTTATAACAGCCAATTGCTGGCGCTCTTTCACAATGCCATCCTCAACTCTGCCCTGAGCCATAAGAGGATGGGTTCTCCTGGTCTCTTTATATCTCTTTATAAGTGTCTCATCACTTGCTTCCATATACAGTATTTCTGGTGCACTTTCTCCCACACTCATTGCAGAAATAGCATCATCAATTTCCGACAGATTTATGCCACTTCTGATATCTATACCCAGAGCAACCTTTTCTATATCTCCCATTGAATTCTGAATTAATCCATGAAATTTATGAATAAGCGGAACAGGCAGGTTATCTACACAAAAATATCCTGCATCCTCAAGTATTTTCATAACGGTACTTTTTCCTGCACCTGACAAACCTGTAACTATGACAATTCTCATATCGCATACCTCCTACGTAAATAAACCGTAGTCTTCCTTACACTTTTAAGATATAAACCTCCAGCTCCAGTTTAACACCAAACTGTTCAAGCACACGCTCCTGCACGTGATTAATAACCGATAGAACATCTGTGGCTGTAGCATTATCTCTATTGATAACGAATCCACAATGTTTTTCCGAAACCTGAGCTCCTCCAACTGTGTATCCGGCCAATCCAGCATCCTGTATCAGCTTTCCCGCAAAATGGCCCTCTGGTCTCTTAAATGTACTGCCTGCGCTACCATACTCTAAGGGTTGCTTACTTTTTCTCTGCGCGGTACATTCATTAACAATATTTATAATCTCATCCTTGTCACCTTCAGCCAATAAAAACTGAGCTTCAAGAACTATATAATTTTTTTCCATAATAATGCTGTGTCTGTATGACAGATTCAACTCTTCCCTAGATAAGATTAAAATATCTCCTGTTTCCACATCCAGCACCTTAGCAGATACAATTACATCTTTAATCTCTGCTCCATATGCACCGGCATTCATAACAACAGCTCCACCTATTGTTCCCGGAATGCCTGATAGTCTCTCCATACCTGTCAGCCCCCTGTCACAGGCAAGCCTTGAAGCCCTTGTCAGCATTGCTCCTGCCTCAACAGTAAGCTTATTTCCAGAAACAACTATATTTGAAAGTTTACTTCCAAGCTTAACTATAACCCCGTCATAACCTTCATCAGTAACCAGCAGATTGCTTCCATTACCCATGACGAAAAATGGTTTATTTTCTTTTTTTAATAGCTTTATAACCTTGCATACGCCCTCTACATTTTCAGGCTCTACAAAATAGCTTGCTTTTCCGCCAACACGAAAAGTAATGTGCTTATACATAGGTTCATCTATAAGCACATTACCCTCTCCTGCTGCATCAGTTAATTTTTTTAAAAATTCCTGATTCATACTTGCTCCGTTCCATAAGATATATTTATTAAAATTTTATGATAAAACTAAAGCACTTGCTCCATATATTCCTGCATCATTTCCCAGGCTGGCAATAACGAATTTCACATCACTACAAGGTCCAAATGCATGCTCCTTAAAATGCTTCTCAATAACATCTATAAGATATTGGCCTGCCTTGCTCACTCCACCGCCAATAACAAATGCCTTTGGATTAACAATACAAGCGATAGATGCCAAAGCTTTGCCAAGGTACTCGCCAAGTGTCTCCATGACCGAAACTGCCACCTTGTCGTTCTCCTTTGCTAAATCCACAACATCCTTAGCAGAGAATCCTCCCATAGCCCTAAGTGGTGTTTCTGTATCGCATGATGCAAGTATTCTCTTAGCCACCTTAACTATACCTGTAGCTGATGCATACTGCTCAAGACAACCTTTCTTGCCACAAGAACATGCTTCTTCTTCATCAATCCCCACTGGCATATGTCCAATTTCTCCAGCTCCACCAGTAGTTCCTGTCAAAATCTTTCCATCGAGGATAACTCCTCCGCCTACTCCTGTTCCCAGTGTGACCATTACGAGATTCTTGAAGCCTTCGCCACTTCCCTTGAACATTTCTCCAAGTGCAGCCACATTTGCATCATTACCTATCTTTACATCCAATTCTGGTAAACCTATAATTTCTCTGACTTTATCTCCTACATTAAAAACGCCCCAACCTAAGTTTACACATGCATTTACTGTTCCATCCTCAAATACTGGCCCAGGAACTCCAATTCCTATACCTATAAGCTCTCCCTTTGAAACCGACAGTTCTTCAAGCTTAGCTTCGATAGCTTTCACTACATCTGGGAGAATGTTTTCTCCACCGTTTTCTTTTCTTGTAGGAATCTCCCACTTATCAACTAATTTTCCATCTGCCTCAAAGCATCCTAACTTTACTGTTGTTCCTCCGATATCAACGCCAAAACATTTTCTACTCATCTTCATCTCTCCTCATTAAATTTCTCTGAACTCTATTGTACAATTCCTGAGCCGCATTGTAGCCCATCATCTTCTGTCTGTGATTTACAGCTGCTGATTCAACAATAACCGCAACATTTCTACCCGGACGGATCGGAATAGAGTGACACACTACCTTGTTGCCAAGGAACTCTATATAATTATCCTCAAGACCAAGTCTGTCATATTCCTTATCCTTACTCCACTCTTCAAGCTTAATAACCATGTTGATAGTCTGCGTTTCCTTAACACTTTCAACACCGAACAGTGTCTTTACATCTATTATTCCTATGCCTCGAAGCTCGATAAAATGACGTGTAATATCTGGTGCTGTGCCTACAAGTGACTGGTCTGATACTCTCCTTATCTCAACCACATCATCTGTTACAAGACGGTGACCTCTCTTGATAAGTTCAAGAGCTGCCTCTGACTTACCAATGCCACTATCGCCCATAATCAGAACACCTTCACCATATACATCCACTAGAACTCCATGAATAGAGATACATGGTGCCAGCTCCACATTAAGCCATCTGATAACCTCTGCCGTAAATGCTGATGTAGCCTTGTCAGTCACTAACACAGGAACTCCATATTTGGTACCTGCTGCCTTAATCTCCTCATCCGGTTCCATTCCTCTGCAGAATATGATACATGGAAACTGCTTAGACATAAGCTCATCATAAGCCTTAATCCTGTCTTCCTTAGACATATGCTGTAGATATGTGTATTCAACATATCCGATAATCTCAACTCTGTCAGCATCAAAATGTTCAAAAAAGCCTATCAACTGTAACGCTGGTCTATTAATATCAGGCGACTTAATTCTTATACTGTTAACATCAATATCCGGCGTATAATTCTTCAACTCGTACATATCTATCATCTTTGATAATTTAATACTTGATGACATATTTTTTCTCACTCCTGTCCCGACTTTTTATATGAAATAGTATATAACATTTAACGCTCAAACGCTAGTACTTTTTAGTGGTGAAAAAAAGCATATACACTTTCTGCCACCTTAATGTTCATTCCTGGAATCGCTGCCAGTTCCGAAACCTCTGCATTACGCACCTCTTCAATTCCCTTGAAATATTTCATCAGTGCCTTTCTCCTTGTCGGTCCCACACCTTCGATATCATCCAGAATAGAATGTACCTGATTTTTGCCACGCAAGCTTCTATGAAATTCGATGGCAAATCTATGAGCCTCATCCTGTATTCTGGTTATGAGATGAAAACTCTCCGAATGTGTATCTATCGGCAATTCCACATTATTGTAGTACAATCCCCTGGTATTATGGTGTTCATCCTTAACCATGCCGCACACAGGAATGTTTATCTTTAATTCATCCAATACCTCAAGAGCTATATTTACCTGACCACGTCCACCATCCATCATTATTAGATCCGGTAATCTGTTGAAGCTGTTAAACTGTTCATCCTGTTCATTGGTTCCGTGGGTAAAACGCCTTGTCAACACCTCCCGCATACTTGCATAATCGTCAGGACCCACAACAGTCTTTATCTTGAACTTTCTAAAATCATTGCGCTTAGGTCTGCCATTCTCGTAGACTATCATTGAGCCAACAGATTGCAAGCCTGATGTGTTGGATATATCGTAGGCTTCTATTCTATAATTGTTACGTTCAGGCAAAGACAACATATCAAATATACTCTTTACCGCTCCCAGCGTCCGCTCTTCTTCCCTCTTGATTTTCTCCTTATCCTGACTCAACACCATCTCAGCATTCTTTGCTGCCAACTCCACCAGCTTTTCCTTTTCACCTTTCTTAGGATTAAATATACGTACTTTTGCCCCTCTTTTTGTTGTAAGCCATTGTTCTAGTAACTCAGCCTCATCTATCTCGCAGCTGGTAAATAATTCCTTTGGCACAAATGGCGTTCCTGAATAGTACTGTTTTATAAATGACGACAATATCTGTGCTCCCGTTTCCATAGGTGCTGTTGTCATATGAAAATGCTCTCTGCCCAACAGTTTTCCATTTCTCACAAAGAATACCTGAACCACTGCATCAAAGCCTTCCTCAGCGAACGCTATAATATCTCTGTCCATAAACTCATCAGATGTAATCTTCTGTTTTTGAGCAATAGCTTTAACATTATTCAGCAAATCTCTATATTCTGCTGCCTGCTCAAACTCCATTTTTTCAGAGGCATCATACATCTTTTTTTCAAGCATTTTGAGAACTTCCACATAATTTCCATCAAGAAACTTTACTGCTTCCTTAACTGATGCTTTGTACTCATCACTTCCTATATACCCCATGCAGGGAGCATCACACTGATGTATGTGATAGTTAAGGCATGGACGCCCATTACCAATATCCTTGGGCAATGAGCGATTACACGTTCTCACATGGTAAATCTTTCTCAGAAGCTCTATAGTATCTTTCACTGCTCCAGCACTTGTATAAGGCCCAAAATAACGGTTTTTATCCTTTTTCATATCCCTTGAAAATAGTATTCTTGGAAAATCCTCATTTGTAACCTTGATATAAGGATAAGACTTGTCATCCTTCAGCATCGTATTATATCTAGGTCTGTGCTTCTTTATAAGATTGCACTCCAAAATAAGTGCTTCCAACTCCGAATCCGTTACTATATATTCAAAGTAACTTATATTTGACACCATCTGCTCTATTTTTGCAGTTTTCACAGTGCTCTTACGAAAATACTGGCGCACACGATTCTTTAAGCTTATAGCTTTTCCCACATAGATTATCTCGTCCTTTGCATTATGCATCAGGTAGACACCTGGAGAGCCCGGTAATTTTTTTAGTTCTTCCTCGATGTTGAACATGATGTTTCTCCTCATTAAATTCCAGTTACAATCAACTGCGACTATATCAAATCTTCCTACAACTTTGATTATACTATATCAATGTTACTATGCAACTTTGATTCACTAGAACAAAGTGGACAAGTCCACTTCAACTCCCTAAATCCCTCATTCATGAGGGACTTGCTCCACTTTGCGAGCCGAGCACGGTCAGTTTCAGCTGACATCTTCTTCTCGTGCGAGTGCTCATCCTTATTTTTATTGTATAGGAAAGTTTCGAGAACTTTCCTATACAATAATATAGTTTGCCCGAATTCACCATGTGAATCCGGGTCTAACTAAGTTGTTATATTTATATTTTTTGTCATCTTATATTTAAATATCAGATGTGTTGGTTTTAATTTCATCCTTGGATGTATCTTCTGTTTTTTTTTCCGGCTTAATTCCTTTTATCTCATTGTAAATTTCCATAAACTGCTTACCAGTTATAGTCTCTTTCTCATAGAGATAATCTGCAATCTTAGCTAAAACATCCCTATTTTCAATAAGAAGTGCCTTTGCTCTCTCAAAGCATTCTTTAAGAAGTGCTTTAACCTCTCTATCTATCTGTGCGGCTGTCTCATCTGAGCAGTTGAGAACTGTTCTTCCTGCAAGGTAGCTGTCCTCTACCTTTTCAAGACTCATAAGACCAAACTCTTCTGACATACCATACTGCGTAATCATGGCACGGGCAAGCTCTGTCGCCTTTTCCATATCATTTGAGGCACCAGTCGTAACTGTATCAAATGTTATTTCCTCAGCTGCACGTCCACCGAGAAGTGTGGTTATTCTCGTCATCAGCTCTGCCTTTGTCATAAGATATTTTTCTTCCTCAGGCACCTGCATTACATATCCAAGTGAGCCCATTGTACGAGGAACTATAGTAATCTTCTGCACTGGCTCTGAATTCTTCTCAAGGGCAGTGATAAGTGCATGTCCTACCTCATGATATGCAACAGTCTTCTTCTCTGTGGTGTTAAGGATTCTGTCCTTCTTTTCCTTACCAGCTATAACCACTTCTACAGCCTCAAAAAGATCCTTCTGCGATATAGCTGTTCTACCATTCTTAACAGCACCAATAGCCGCCTCATTTATCATATTCGCAAGATCTGAGCCTACAGCACCACTAGTTGCAAGACCAATCTCCTCTAAATCTACAGTTTCATCCATAGAAACACCCTTTGAATGAACCTCCAATATCTCTACTCTTCCCTTAAGGTCAGGCTTATCTACTATGATTCTTCTGTCGAAACGGCCCGGACGAAGAAGTGCTTTATCCAATACATCCGGTCTGTTTGTAGCTGCCAGAATCAGCAAGCCCTTAGAGGAATCAAATCCATCCATCTCCGAGAGAAGCTGGTTAAGAGTCTGCTCTCTCTCATCATTGCCCCCACCATATTTGGAATCACGGCTCTTACCGATGGCATCAATCTCATCTATAAATATAATACAAGGTGCATGCTGCTGTGCTGTCTTGAATAAATCTCTTACTCTTGATGCACCGACACCTACATATAATTCAACAAAATCCGAACCAGACAATGAGAAGAATGGTACATTTGCTTCACCTGCTACTGCTTTTGCAAGAAGTGTTTTACCAGTTCCCGGAGGTCCAACTAAAAGTGCACCCTTAGGAAGCTTGGCACCAATCTTTGTATACTTTGTAGGATCATGGAGGAAATCAACGATTTCTTTAAGAGATTCCTTAGCCTCATCCTCTCCTGCCACATCCTTAAATGTAACACCTGTTTCCTTCTGCATATACATCTTTGCAGTGGATTTTCCAACACCCATTGCTCCGCCTTTGCCCATTTTTTTGAATAACATACCCATCAAAAAATATATGACAACAAATGGTAAAACATATGCGATAAGTATATCTACAATGGTTGTCTGGGAATCACTCTGTTCTACACTAAATCTGAAATTGTGAGTTTTTGACGCTTCTTTTAACTCATCAAGAAGAGTATCCCCACTGAGTGCCACTGTCCAATAAGTATAAGCTATACCAGTTTTATTAAGCTCAGTATCTTTAGGTGTAATAACTATTCTTCCATCACTAGTTACAACTACCTCCTTAACACTTCCGCTGTTTATCATATTCAAATATTCGTCATATGATATCTCCGTCGATGTTGCTTTGGTAAATGCATTACTCAAAAAGTAAACAATAAGAATAGTCAAAACTGCTGCTATGGCTATAATCATAAGCTTCGACGAGCCACGCTTGTCATTCTGATTATTTCTATTTCCATTACTATTAGAATTATTATTATATCCGTTACCGTTATGTCCGTTGTTATTGTAACCATTATTATAGCCATTGCTATTATTATAGCTATTGTTTTGGTTATAGCCGTTTGGTCCATAGCCATTACCATAGCTGCCATCTGAACCGTATCCGTTTCCGTACCCATTTCCATAGCCGTTTCCGAAACCACTATTTGTGCCGTACCCATTTCCATAGCCATTTGGGCCATAGCCGGCTCCCGGACCATAATTTCCACCTACGCCATAAGGATTGCCATTATTAGAATTTTGCGAATCATTCTCGTTCTGTTTTGTCTGATTATCTGGCGAACTGTTTATGTCTTTAAGCTTCTCTTCGCCTTGATTAAAATTGTTATCCATCCATACTCCATTCTGCATTTTTCATGCCTATCTCGTAAGACTTTTCACATATAAAAAGCCACTATGAGCATACACTAGGATTCCCAATAAATCAATATTTATGAACAAATTTTCACATTTTATAAGGTTGTAATTCATCATTTTGGCAATTCAGCAATCATACGGGTGCCACCACCCGGTCTGTCCTCTGCATGTACACCACCACCGTGATATAGAGCTACATGCTTTACAATAGAAAGTCCCAGTCCTGTACCGCCAACCTCCTTTGAACGACCCTTATCAACACGATAAAATCGTTCAAAAACACTCTTTTTATCCTCATCAGCTATTCCTATTCCCGTGTCTTCAACTGTGATTTTCACAGTCTTCTTGCACTCAGTTACTATTATATTAACGCTTCCAGATTCCTTATTATATTTTATGGCATTATCACTTAGATTAAATATCAGCTGTTCAATCATGTTATACACTCCAAATACAGTCATCTCCGGCATATGCTCCTGTATATTTACTTCTTTTCCATCTCTGTCAACAACTGATAATGACATTTTCACATGGCGCTTAGCTGCTGGTATTTCCAGCCTTTTTATAACTGATGCCGCAAGTTCTGCTATATTTACCTCTTCTTTTTGCATATACTGCTCGTTGCCTTCAAGCTCCGATATAAGAATAATATCATTTACAAGGCTTATTAGTCTGCTGGCTTCTTTATTGATATTTCCTGCAAATTCTGGAATGTCATCTTCTTTTATTATTCCATTGAGCATCATTTCAGATATGCCTGATATAGATGTCAATGGAGTCTTAAGCTCATGAGACACATTGGCTGTAAATTCTCTTCTGAAATCTTCTCTTCGCTCATGTTCCCGCTTAAGTTGTCTAACCTTTGTATCAATTTGTAAATTCTGCCTGCGAATACGTTTAAGTAAAGGTTTTATCTCATCATAACCTTTTATCTCCTGTATCTCGCCACTCTCTATGTCAATTTCATTAATAGGCTTAACCACTGCCTTGGCAGTATAACTCGAAACGACATAAACAGCCAGTGACAGAATCAACATCCCTAATAAAACCGGCTGTAACATAGAGAAAAATACACCCACCATGGTGTTATATCCATAAGAAATACGGATAACCGTGTTATCCTCTAAGAGTTTAGCATAATATATGGTTCTCTCTGCCAAGGTATCGGAGTGTCTGATTGTATCAGCCTCACCCTTCTCAAAAGCTTCTATTATCTCTTCTCGCTGACTATGATTGTCCATACTACTGATATCAGCCATACTATCATACAATACCTCTCCATCCTGATCTATCCATGTAATTCTCATGCCCTCAGTAGGTTCAAAATTTTCGAAATATTCAATACCTGCATGCTTCACCCCATTAGCCAAAAGTTTTCCCTCTGCCTTGAGATTAGCGACCAATTGTTCTTCAAAATATCCGTAAAATATAAATAAAATTAACCCCACTGACAGAATAACTGCCACCAGGGATGTCAAAAATGTATTTCTAAATATCTTCTTTACCATATCCGGCTCCTCTATACCTCATTGGTATCTACACTTCTCATCAGCTTTTCTTATCAGATTTGCCCACAACCTTGTAACCTATGCCTCTCACCGTCTCAATGATATTGCCAGCATCACCAAGCTTTGTACGCAGAGTCCTTATGTGTACATCAACAGTTCTATTCTCGCCATCGAAATCATATCCCCATACTTTTTCAAGAATCTCTTCACGGCCAAACACCTTCTCTTTGTGTTTCATAAGCATGACCAGCAATTCAAATTCCTTGTATGTAAGTTTAACCTCTTCGCCATCAACCTTTACAACATGTTTTACCACATCTACAGTTATATTCCCTGCTGTGTACTCTTCCACCTTACTGTCTTCATCATTTCCACTTCTTCTAAGCACTGCTTTTATTCTGGATATAAGCTCCATTATGGAAAAAGGCTTTGCCACATAGTCATCCGCTCCACTATCAAGACCGATAATTCTATCGTACTCAGTTCCTTTAGCAGTAAGCATAATGACTGGCAGTTTTTTTGTATCCTCCTTAGAACGAAGCTTATTCAATATAGTTATTCCATCCTCCTCAGGAAGCATTACATCTAAAAGAAGCAGCTCTGGTTTTTCTTTCTTCAGCGCAGTCCAAAATGCACTGGGAGTCTCAAACCCCTCAACCTCAAAGCCTGCATTCTTTAAGGCATAACTGACAAATTTTTGTATACTTGTATCATCTTCAAGCAAATATATCATATGCACATACATTCCTTTCACATTGGTATATATTGTGAAAACGGATGCGATGCTTCTTCAAAGCTCTTGCATCCAACTTATTTTTCGTTTTCACTATATACTAATTATCTGTTTCCTGTCAAATAGAATTCCACAGACTCTGCTATATTTGTGGCATGATCTCCAATTCTTTCAAGATACTTGGCTATCATTAAAAGATCTATAAATACTTCACCATTCTTATCCTCTTTGGCAAGAAGTTCTATAAGCTCTTTTTTTATCTTTACAAAAAAGTCATCTACTATATCATCATAACCAATAACATATCTTGCCTTCTCAAGATCCTTTTCCACAAACGCTGATATACTATCATTGACCATCTTGGTAGCTGCCACTGCCATAGCCGAGAGATGAATCTTTCCGGATGCTTCTTTTCCTCTGACATACCCAGCAATCTCAACTATATCCAAAGCCTGATCACCGATGCGCTCCATATCGGATATCATCTTTAGAGCTGATGAAACCATGCGCAAGTCACCCGCTACAGGCTGCTGCTTTAATAACAGCTTCATACACATGCCTTCAATTTCTCTTTCCAATTCATTTATTTCCTTCTCAATATCAGACACTTCTCCAACATTTGCATTCAAATCAATTGTTTCATCAAGAAATGCATCTATTGCTTTCTTTATGGCAAGCTCACATTTCTCACCCATAACTATAAGCTTTCCATGGAGTTCTTCTAACTGCTTATCAAAAAAATTTCTCATATTTTTAACCAAACCTTCCTGTAATATAATCCTCTGTTCTCTTGTCTGATGGCATAGAAAATATTTTTTCTGTCTCGTCAAATTCAACTACTTCACCTAATAAGAAAAATGCCGTCTTATCAGATATTCGCGCCGCCTGCTGCATGTTATGTGTAACCATTATAATCGTATACTTGTCTTTAAGCTCCATAGCCAAGTCCTCTATTTTTGATGTAGATATAGGGTCAAGAGCACTTGTTGGTTCATCCATTAATAACACCTCTGGCTGTACTGCCAACGCTCTGGCTATGCAAAGTCTCTGTTGCTGCCCACCAGAGAGACCAAGTGCATCCTTCTTAAGACGGTCTTTAAGTTCATCCCATATAGCTGCACTTCTAAGAGATTCCTCAACTATCTGATCCAGCTTTGCCTTTGAACGAATACCATGTGTTCTAGGTCCAAATGCAATATTGTCATAGACGCTCATTGGAAATGGATTGGGTTTCTGAAACACCATGCCAACCTTCTTTCTAAGAAGATTTACATCCATATTCCTAGCATAAATATCCTGACCATCCAGAAGAATCTGTCCTTTGATTTTACAGCCTTCAACTAAGTCATTCATTCTGTTAAGCGTTTTTAAAAATGTGGATTTGCCACAGCCTGATGGTCCTATAAATGCCGATATCTGACGCTCTGGTATATCCATATCTATGCCTTTAAGTGCCTTAAAGTCACCATAAAATAATTCCAAATCACGCACTGAAAATTTTCCCATATTTTGTTATTCCTTTCTCATTTTCAATCTTCCAATATATGATTATCCGTTAGCTTTTCCCAATTTACCTGCAATAAGCTTCGACAGTCCGTTCATTCCGAGAACGAATACAACTAAGACAACTGCTGTTGCATAAGCATCTTCCATATATAAGCCTTCATTTAAGAGACAGTACATATGAACTGCAAGAGTTCTTGATGAAGAGAACACATCTTCTGGAACCTTAGCTACTGTTCCTGCTGTAAATATAAGTGCTGCGGTCTCACCGACTATACGGCCAGCCGCCAATACCACACCCGACAATATGCCAGGCATAGCCGATGGAAGTATTATTCTAAATACTGTTCTTTTTTTTCCTGCTCCCAGACCGAAGCTTCCCTCTCTAAATGAATCTGGTACTGCCAAAAGCGCTTCCTCTGTAGTTCTCATTATCAGTGGAAGCACCATAATAGCAAGTGTAACAGCTCCAGCCATCATGGAGTAAGACCAGCCCAGGGCTATAACAAATGCAAGATAACCAAAAAGTCCGTACACAATAGATGGAATTCCTGAAAGTGTCTCCGTCGTCACTCTCACGAGGGACACAAATTTGTTGCCACGCTTGGCATATTCAACCATATATATTGCTGAAAATACACCAATTGGTACTGCAATGATGAGAGTCAGCAGCATCATTAAGAATGTATTAATAATAGCTGGTAGCATAGAATTATTCTCTGTACTGTATTTCCACTCAAACAGCTTTGGACTAAGGTTTGGTATTCCGTTTGCAAATATGTAGCCTAAGAGAAACAAAACCACAAAAACTGCTATGGCAGCTGACAGATACACAAACATTCTTGCAAGAATGGAAATTGGATGCTTTTCTCTGATTTTATTTGACACCTTATGCAGGTTATTTAACATCTTATGCATTTACTACTCCTCTCTGCTCCACCGCTCCTTTAGTTTTCTTTTCTTTTTTCTTCTTGTCCTTCTTATCTTTTTTAAGCAGTGAGAACGAAACATTTATGATAAGTATAAATACAAAAAGTACAGCAGCTGTAGCTATAAGTGCATCTTCATGAAGATCTGTTGCATATCCCATCTCAAGAACAATATTTGCTGTAAGAGTTCTTATACCACTTGTAATTTTTTCCGGCATAATCGCCTGATTTCCCGCAACCATTACAACCGCCATCGTTTCACCTATAGCTCGTCCTATACCAAGGATAATTCCCGCCATAATACCTGACTTGGCAGCAGGCACAATAGTACAAAAAACACTTCTCTCATGTGTTGCTCCCAGGGCAAGTGCTCCCTCATAATAGCTGTTTGGAACTGCTCTAAGTGATGCTTCTATTACACTGACTAGTGTTGGAAGAATCATAATCCCCAACAGTATAGATGCAGTTAAAATACCTTTTCCACTCCCTCCAAAGAAGCTGCGGACTTCTGGAACTATAACTACGATGCCAAAGAAACCGTATACTATAGACGGAATTCCTGCCATAAGCTCTATCAATGGTTTTACAATTTTGTATAACCATCTCGGACAAAATTTTGCCATGAATATGGCACAGAGCAGACCTATTGGAACGCCAATAATAATAGCCCCTGCCGTCACATATATACTACCGACAATCATTGAAAATATGCCGTACTTATCATGTGATGGGCGCCACTCCTTACCAAACAGAAAGTCAAAAACACCTATTTCACCTATGGCTGGCAGACCATTGACAAAGATAAACACACATATAATAATAACTGCTACTACTGATGCCAATGCACATATGAAAAACAAAGATTTCATGGCATTTTCCTTTATTTTATTTACTAGATATTTATTATTGTTCATTCTTTTTCCTCGTTTATTGTCCCACTAACCTAGAATATGGCCTGGTTTCCATGATGAATAGAATCCAAGCCTTAATCCAATAATTACTTTATGAATTTACTTTAATGACCAAGTAGTAATCTCGCCAAGGTAGATTCCTTTAATCTGCTCTCTTGTAAGGTCATCTGCAAATGTGTTCTCCTTGTTTACGATAACTGCGATACCGTCAACAGCAATCTTTGTAGCTGTTAAACCTTCAGCTATTTCAGAATCCTTAACATCTCTTGAGGCCATTCCGATATCACACGCATCTTCAATTGTCGATGTCATACCAGCTGAAGAACCAGACTGCTGAATCTCAATTGTTACTCCTGAGTTCAACTTCATATATTCCTCTGCAAGCTTTTCCATAACAGGTGCGACTGATGTAGAGCCAGCAAGCACAACCTTACCTTCCAAGTTAGATGCTGTGTAGCTTTCTGTTGCGCCTACAGCGATGTAGCCTTCCTCTTCTATGATTGCCTGTCCTTCATTGCTCATAATGTAGCTTATGAAATCCTTTGCAAGATCGCTTAACTTATCTTCCTTATAAGCAATGTTAAATGGTCTTGAAACCTTGTATGAACCATTCTTTACATTCTCTGCTGTAGCCTCAACTCCGTCCACCTTAACTGCCTTTACATCATCGCTTAATGAGCCAAGCGAAACATATCCTATAGCTGATACATTATCCTTTACTGTTGTTAACATAACTGATGTGCTTGATGTAATCTCCGCTGTGCTAACTGTGATGTCCTTATCATCTGCATCTACAACACCCATAAGCTCTACAAATGCGCTTCTTGTTCCTGAACCTTCTTCTCTTGCAATTACTGTGATGTCTGAATCTGCTGAGATTCCACTTCCATCATTTCCATCATTTCCACATCCTGTAAGTACTGTTCCTGCTATCATTGTTGCTGTGAGTGCAACCATTATTGATTTCTTGAATTTTCTTAATTTCATATTTTCCTCCATATTCTACCAGGGCTATCGCAACTGGTCTTCCGACTTCTGTGTCGTGTTCTTTTTTATATTCTTTTGTATGTCGACATGGTGAAGTATAATCTGTGAATATTAAGTCTGCTATCACGTTAATGTTAAATATAAGTAAATTTTCCCTTTACTTTGTTAAATCTATTAGCATTTACAACAAAGTGGACAAGTCCACTTCAACTCCCTAAATCCCTCATTCATGAGGGACTTGCTCCACTTTGTGAGCCGAGCACGGTCAGCTTCAGCTGACATCTTCTTCTCGTGCGAGTGCTCATCTTATTTTTCTTGTATAGGAAAGTTTTAAGAACTTTCCTATACAAGAAAAAAGACTACCACATATTTGCGATAGTCTTCTGCACCTTAATTTTTCTTTATTCTTTTAAATTTATTCCACACACAAAATTTCTTCGTTATACAAAATAGAATTTTTTGATATCTCTTCCATAAACTTCTCTTTGCCCATTTCTTCCATCACAGTCGGAATTCCTGAGTATAGATTAGTACCTATACCAAGTCGCTCCCCTTCTATTTCACAGCCAATGGACGCCAATATAGTCGGATACATATCCATGGTTGTAAAATCTCTATTTATATTATTTGTTGCCTCAAGCTTTGAATTGATGATGACATTATAGGTTGTTCGCTCGTAGTCTTCATCCTTCACATATTCTTCCTCAACTCTCGGTGCCATACTGACATGATCTCCCACAATAACGATGACTGTATCCTCTTAAAAATCCTGTTTCTTAGCCCACTGAACATAATCATTTATCAATCTGTCCTGACAGCTGATAACATTTTTATATTTATCGCTGTATACACTTCCACATTCCGGGCACAGATATCCACTTGGTGTATGAAGGTCTATGGAGTTGATTATCAGGCTAAAAGGCTCACCTGTTTTGCTAAGTTCTGTAGCCTCTTCCTTAGCGTACTCAAACAGTTTTTTATCCTCAAAGCCCCAGAACTCATAATAGTCCTCATCAATATAACCTTTTTCAATAGCAGTATAATAATCAAATATCTTATAATTACCATGACTTAAAAAATACGTATCTATTCCTGCAAACTCTGACTTTGAACCCAATATAAGCTCATTATTATATCCCTGCTTTGCCAGAATCTCTCCCATACTTGTTATACCTGGCAGAAATTCTGCATATTTCCCATAGCTGTTATCGCCTATTGGAAGCATGAGTGGCACTCCCGAGGTTTGTGCAACCATAGATGCCATAGTCCATGATGTGCCCGAAACCTCTGTAGCTCCCTGAAGATTTTCCCTACTAGAAAAATGTGTATTTTCTTTGGCTAAATGTGTCAGATTAGGAATGTAATTTTCCTCCATTGCACCACCATTTTCTTTGTCAGCAAATGAGGTTTCCAACGACTCTGCCAATATAATTATAAGATTTTTCTTTTCTTCCGGAAACTCTATTGAAGCCTTGCTTGAATCTACATAATAATCTTCAAATATGGTATTGGAAGCAAATCTATCTATTAACCACTGATCTATACCAAATGAAATCACATCAAAAACAATTACGCCAACAAGCACAACCACGGTTACAAAAAGGAAATGACGTGTGTAAAAACCTCTAATTGCTCCTATTATTTTCTTCAATTTAGGCCTTATCTTACTGAATCTGTTTATCTTTTTAGTTCCGTATTTTGGACGTTTAACCGTTTTCTCTTTGACATCATTATTTTTATTTGCTTTGTATTTCTTCCATATATTTGTATCTGGTATAAACGGAAGAAAGGCCACAAGCAATACAAATAATATAAGCCATACCACAGTTTTAAAATAACTAAGCACCAACGACGAATTTGCACCCTCCATTGGCACTACTAAATGAAAAATAACCTGTGCAAATGAGATTTTTCCAAACTGGGCTACGGTCCAAAAATATACATATAAAAGCATCACAGAAAATACAAGTATCAATGTTGCCAATGCATATTTCCATTTTTTAGTTTTTTTCATTTTTTTATTTTCTGTATAATTCTCTTTTTTTTCATCTATGAGAATATTCTCATTTGTATCCATTTTTTTCCCCTTATTACGCTTTTAGGCGTGCTTTATACACGCTTTTAAATTTTAACACTTCAACTAGCTTAAGTCAAAGTATATTTAGTTCTTGACATATATATTTTGCATATTATAATAAAAAGGTCAATTAAATATTGATTGCCTTCAGGGCAGGGTGTAATTCCCGATCGGCGGTAAAGTCCGCGAGCGCAAAGTACGCATGATTTGGTGTAATTCCAAAACCGACAGTATAGTCTGGATGAAAGAAGGGAGGTTCATTATTATGAACAGTAATGCAAAAAAAGTAGCTTTGATCGGTATGTTATGTGCCGTATCGTATGTGGTTGTTGCCTTAGTGCAGATACCAATTGTGGCAGTTAGCCCAACATTCAAATTAGATTATGAGGCAAAAGATGTTATCATCTCCATCGGTGGCTTTATGCTCGGCCCGGCGACATCTCTCATAATATCTCTTGTCGTTTCCTTTATAGAAATGATTACAATCAGTAGTACAGGATTCATAGGCTTTTTCATGAACGTATTGTCTAGCTGTGGTTTTGCATTTACAGCCGCTGTCATATACAAGAAAATACATACGTTAAAGGGTGCCATTATCGGTTTAGTTGCCGGCACACTTATTTCAACAGGCCTTATGCTTTTATGGAACTACGTTATGACTCCAATCTTTATGGGTGTTCCAAGAGCAGCTGTAGCAGATTTACTTGCACCGATATTCTTGCCATTTAACCTGTTCAAAAACAGCGTTAATGCTATTATCACACTTATTATTTACAAGCCAATTGTACGTGGCTTACGCAAGGCAAATATCCTCGAAACACGTTAAATTCTTGTTTTGCGCGAAGCAATGAGCCATGCACAGGTGAGCTGAATTGCCTACTGTGAGCTTGCTCACAGGTAGGCATATTCCAGCGAAAATGTATACGGCGACGCCGCGACAACGTGCAAGCTATGCTTGCAAGTGTCGGCATGGCGCATGCCTATCCGAAAGCGGCGACTATACAATAAGAGAGTATATATTTTCGTCACCTGTCTTTCACACTCTAAACATTGGTGCATGCGCAGCAGTTATTCAATTATAATCAACTGGTGACAATGATAATTTGCAATATTCAAAATTACCCACTGAAGTAAACTTTTCTTCTTCCAGTTGGTAATGTTAATTTCTTCCGCTCGCAAGATTCTCCGCTTGTGGCGGGTCGCTTCAGCCACATCTTCCTATCCGCCACAGTGCAATCCTTAGCAGAGCGATTTTTGTTGTATAGGAAAGTTTCGGGAACTTTCCTATACAACAAAAATCGTAGTTGCACAGCAACTACGATTACTTTCGGAACTCTAGCCTAAAATATGTACTCTCTTACCGTGTATCAGTCTGGCAGCCACAACCTTTAGACGAGCAACTACCACTATTTGGACAACCGATACACTTCGTACCCTTCTTCTTTTCTTTTACGACGTACCATATTGCTCCTCCTACGAGAACAACAAGAATAGCTATGATAATTGCATTTTCCATACCGATACTCCTTTTCTCTATATCTTCCTATACTATATGTATATGCCAAAACGCAGTCGCTTTTGCATATAAGATTAAATATGTAGGATAACTGCCATATTATGCAAGCATAATATGGCAGTTATCTTTACTTATTATATAATACTAAGCAGCTTTCTTCAATGAATATTCCTTATTTAACTTTTTCTTTGAATTAACAATGATAAATATTATTACTGCAATTATAGCTACTACAGCAATTAAACCAGGAACAAATGCTGTTCCAAGAGAACCAGTTTTAATAAGTGTACCAATCTGATATACAAAGAATGCTACTATGTAACCTGTTGCAAACTGAAGTCCAATACCTGCAAATAACCACTTCTTAGACTTAATCTCTGAGTTCATGGCACCGATAGCCGCAAAGCAAGGTGGTGTGAACAGATTGAAGCAAAGGTATGCAAGAGCTGCAACTGTACCCATTTCAACACCTGCTGCTGAAATAGAGTTTAAGAAACCTGCTCCTTCAAGAAGCTCAAAGTCACCATTGATTACTGTCTCACTTATAGCAAATACAGCTGCAAGTGTACCAACAACCTCTTCCTTTGCGATAAATCCAGTAACAGCGGCTGCTGCAAACTGCCATACACCAAATCCAAGTGGAACTAATAATACTGCAAATGGTGTTGCAATGTCATGAAGAATTGACTGTGCTGGATCTTCAACCATCTGGAAGCTCCAGTTAAATGAAGCCATGATTGTAACTATTGCATTACATAAAAGGATGATTGTACCAGCCTTTATGATGTATGCCTTACCTCTATCAAGCATTGAGAGTATTGCCTTTATGATGCTTGGTCCCTTATACTCTGGAAGCTCAATAATAAAGAATGACTTTCTGTACTTGTAGCCTGAAATAGTCTTTACAATAAATGCCCAGAATAAAATTAAAAGGATACCTGCAAAATACATCATTGGAGATACCCAGCTTGAATCTGGAAAGAATGCACCTGCAAAAAGTGCGATAACAGGAATCTTAGCGCCACATGGAATAAATGGTGTTAACATAGCTGTTGCTCTACGTTCTCTCTCGTCACGAATAGTACGTGCTGACATGATACCAGGGATAGCACAACCTGTACCAATTACGAAAGGAATAACTGACTTACCTGAGAGACCAACTCTCTTAAAGATAGGGTCAAGTACTACTGCTACACGAGCCATGTAACCGCAATCCTCAAGTATAGCGAGGAGGAAGTACATAACCATAACGAGTGGAAGGAAACCAACAACGGCACCAACACCACCGATAATACCATCAACAAGGATTGTCTGTAAGAGAGGATTAGCACCTTCTACCTTTCCAGCTACCCATTCCTGGAATGTTTCAATCCAGCCAACTAACCAATCTGCAACCCATGTTCCAACTGTTGTCTGTGAAATATAGAATACAAGGAACATAACTGCTGCGAAAATAACAACACCTGCAACTGGATTTGTAAGTACTGTATCAATCTTATCACTAATAGTTTTTTCCTTTGTGAGAACCTTACGTGTCTCAACAGCCTTAACGATTTCATTTACAAAATCAAAACGCTTTCTATCTTCTGCCTCTACAGCCTTCTTGTCTGTATAGTCAATATCAGCTTCTGTATAAGGTGCCTTCTGCTCCTTACCCTTCAACTCTGCCGCTGCCTTTACCACTTCATCCAAACCATTTCCAGATGTTGAAACAGTATTGATTACAGGACATCCTAACTTTTCTGAAAGAAGCTTTGTATCAATGTTTGTCTCTTTCTTCTTATTAACATCACTCTTATTCAAAGCAACAACTACTGGAATACCTAATTCCATCAACTGTGTTGTAAAGAATAAGCTACGGCTTAAGTTTGTAGCATCTACAATGTTGATGATTACATCAGGATTTTCATGCTTAACGTAGCTGCTTGTGATGCTCTCCTCTGATGTAAATGGAGACATTGAATATGCACCTGGTAAGTCAACTGCTATTAGCTCTTCTGTTCCAGAGTAATAATTCTTCTTAATAGGACTTTCTTTCTTGTCCACAGTAACACCAGCCCAGTTACCAACATGCTCTTTTCTACCTGTAAGCGCGTTGTACATAGTGGTCTTACCGCTATTTGGGTTACCTGTTAACGCAATACGCATTTTGGATTCCTCCTCGTTCTTCTTTAATTACTTTATAACTTATACTTTGATACCTTTAACTTTTATAAGTCTAAAATACCTAAAGTCTTAGTTAGCTAACATTGGATAGTAGTCACTAACCCATCTCGAAAAAATGTGTGGTGCAATTGTCAATTATGCAAATTAACTTACACCACTGTGTGACAAAAAATTATGCCAATTCTTTCAGACACAATATATTTCTCAATGGTTGCTCTCAAACAATACTATATAATAATAGCTGATGCAAGCTGATCATCAATATTGTATCTAGCATCTTTAATAGACACTACATAATTGCGCTTGCGTTGTGAAACTACCGTAATGGCCTCTCCACTGTAACAACCGAGAGAAAAGAGAAATGCATTCATTTCTTCATCATCTGATTGTATATCTTTGATTATGTATTCTTCACCAATCTGTGCTTCTGTTAAATTCATGCTTTCCTCCTATAACCATGACTCTGTTAATATCATATCTATTCAAGTTATCAACTTAATTCGTATCGGAATCAAATCTTGATTAGGCACTCCTAACCAACTAAAGTCTATCACTTACATATATTCATGTCAAGCAATAGTTTCCAATTTTTTCATTATTCGACAATTCATAAGTTTTGTCTGACTTTTTTTGTCCATAGAGCTTTATGCACAATCACAAGAGCGAACTGTAACATTTTTCACTTCCTGCTCGTCAATAAATCCACATGCCTTTAACCCTTCTCGTATCACCATATTCCACTTAGAACCTGATAAAATAACCTTTGCATGGTCGCTGAGCTCTATCTGACAAGCCTCCTCAATGTGACACTCTTCGCCACACGCTATTTTGTACATATTATTACGAGTTATTGCTCCTATTTCTTCCAGAAGATTTATCATTCTGTACACTGTTGCACTTCCTATATTACTATCAATCTTAACTGCTTTGTAATATATCTCTTTACAACATGAACACTCTTCCTGCAATATTATATCTAGCAGCATAAGACGTTGCTTTGTTATTCTGCAGCCTCTGCTTTTTAACTGCTGTATAATACTGTCTTTCTGCATTCTGGTTCTATGATAACTTCTTAGATCGACCTTGTTGCTGTCAAAATCATTTTTTTCCCTAATCACGTTCTTCCCTCCCTTACTTTACAGTTGCCTTTTCCTTTATTGATAATGAGAATCTTTATCTACAACTGTATAGTTAGTATATACTAACATCTATTAGTTGTCAATAACACTTTTCAAAAAATCTCATTGATTATTGTGTAAAAAAATGCTATACTTATAGCACTTTATGAGTATTAAACAGGGGGTGTCACATGGCACATAATGAATCATCCGAGAATTATCTCGAAACAATACTTATGCTTAGTCAGAAACGTCCTGTTGTGCGTTCTGTAGATATTGCCAACGAATTAGGATTCAAGAAATCTAGCGTCAGTATTGCAATGAAGAATCTTAGAGAAAAGAATCACATTACTGTCACAGAAGAGGGTTTTATTTACCTTACGGAAAGTGGCAGAGAAATCGCCGAAATGGTATATGAGCGCCATGAAGTTCTTTCAGAGTGCCTCGTGAAGCTAGGTGTTAGTAAAGAAGTTGCTGATGAAGATGCTTGTCGCATAGAGCATATCTTAAGTGACGAAAGCTTTGCAGCCATAAAAAAAGCTGTCAAAAATATGTAAAAAGGGGCTGTTGCACAATTATAATATAATTCACATTATGGGAAGATTAGTTTTTAGTCGGCACAGACTGCTAATCTTCCTTTTTTATGCCCTCTGAAAGCTATAGCTACCCTCGTACACCGAATTGTCTGTGTATATTTTAAACACGCATTGAGAGGTTTCGCGAACTTTCTTAACGCCCTTTTTCGAATAAGTAGTTCGTCTTTTATGAAGGCAGACAATAGCTACAGCTGTGTGCCATAGTAAGACAGACCTGAAAAAATTGCTATTTTCTTG
>JAFQVJ010000051.1 GCA_017408025.1 Lachnospiraceae bacterium | reverse complement strand
GGTAATATATTACTTTATTTAAGGTAACACATTACCTATCTTTTGTCAATAGAAAAAGACGGAATAAAATATCCGCCTTTAACACAGCAGAAACTTCAAATTTTATTTCTCTAACAATTTCAAAAAACGTTTGTCATTCATCTGTTCATTTGTAATATAGTTTCCATCTAAAAACAATGCATATGTTGTAATTGGTGTCGGAGCATTTTGAGCTTCTTCTTTACTCCGCAAATGAATGGCTTTAAATTGTATAGATTTTTCTTTCGCAATACTTTCAATCACAGGAACATATTTCGCATTAAATGGACATTGACTTGTATAATACAAAACATAACCCATTTCGTCAGTATGTGGCTGTTTTGCACATTCTTTAAATTTTGGCAACTCTACATCTTCACCAAAAGGCAAATACCACAACTGAATACCATTATCAGCCTCATCACAAACTCGAAATCCTTTGTACTTCAAAAATTTAGGCTCTGCTAAAAATGGTTTCTTCTTCGCAGCCGCCAAAATGCATAGCCCCTTTTTTCCTTTACTTTTACTATCTTCAATACATGCATTTAATAAATCCGTTGAATAACCATGACCTTTAAACGAACCAGCTACCCATAGGCAATCAATATACATATAGTTATCTGCCAAAATTGGATTCCATGCATTCTCAGCAGGAATATATTCAATAAAGCACTTTCCTCTTTCTGCACTTTTTAGGAAAACTAAACCATCCTCAAATCGTTCTGATAACCATGCCTTTTTAGAAGACACCTGAATATCATTGTTGTTAGAAATCGCACAACATATGTGCTCTTTATCTATATTTTCGCTCGTAACCTTAATATATTCCATTATATAAAATCTCCTTAAAATTCAAATCTTCTGTTCTATTTATTCCAATAATCTATTGTTTCCTGTGGTGTGGTATCAACCCCAAACAAATGCAACATAAAATCCTCTTATTGCATCTGTCAATGTCATTCCAGTTTTTGCATAAATATCCTCTACATCTCTTTTAATATCTGAATTTATTCTTACTTGAAAAGTTGAATCCTTTGGTGCAATAGCAACATTCAAATTTGTATCCATAAGACATACCTCCTCACTTTTTTATATCATAGCACTTCTTTTATCGTGCATCAATACATTGTCATTACAGGCAAGGTTATGATATATCACTTGATACTCAACAAGATATTTTCGTAGCATTTCAGTACAGTTATACATCAAAAAGTGCTTTAATATTTGTAACTAAAGATGCCCTATATCAGCCACTTAAACTGATATAGAGCACTTGATTTTCTAACTCGTTATTTAATTTGCCAACTCACCTATAGTTGTACAGTCTCCCTACTACTCGCTAACCTGTGCCAACTTCGCTGCCTGGTCTGCTGCTATAAGTGCATCGATTATCTCCTGAATATCTCCATTCATAATCTGGTCAATCTTATAAAGTGTGAGCTTGATTCTGTGGTCTGTTACACGTCCCTGTGGGAAGTTATATGTTCTAATCTTCTCTGAACGGTCACCTGTACCAATCTGGCTTCTTCTTGCCTCTGCTTCTGCGTCGTGAGCCTTCTGAAGTTCTAAATCATAAAGCTTTGCTCTAAGGAGTGCGAAAGCCTTCTCTCTGTTCTGAATCTGTGACTTCTCTGTCTGGCTGTAGATTACGATACCTGTTGGGTAATGTGTAAGACGTACAGCTGAGTCTGTTGTGTTGACACACTGACCACCATTTCCTGAAGCACGCATTACGTCAATACGGATATCCTTCTCGTCAATCTTGATATCAACTTCTTCTGCCTCTGGGATAACAGCAACTGTAGCTGTCGATGTATGGATACGTCCACCAGACTCTGTCTCAGGCACACGCTGAACTCTGTGAACACCACTCTCATACTTAAGCACTGAGTATGCACCCTTACCCTTAACCATAAATTCAACTTCCTTCATACCGCCGATACCAGTATCATCCATATTGATAACTTCGATTTTCCATCTCTGTGTCTCAGCATAATGGCAGTACATACGGTAAAGCTCTGCTGCAAATAAAGCAGCCTCATCTCCACCTGCACCTGCTCTGATTTCTACAATAATATTCTTATCATCATTAGGGTCCTTTGGAAGAAGAAGAATCTTCATCTCCTGCTCAAGTTCCTCGATACGAGCCTTGGCATCATTTAATTCTTCCTTTGCAAGGTCACGCATATCTTCGTCATTCTCATTTTCAAGGATGAAAAGAGATTCTTCTACATCCTGCTTAGCCTGCTTATAAGCCTTGTAGGCTTCAACGATAGGAGCCAAATCATTCTGCTCCTTCATAAGCTTTCTAAACTTCTGCTGGTCATTTACAACAGCAGGATCATTTAACTCTTTTAATACTTCTTCAAATCTTACTAAAATGTCATCCAACTTATCAAACATTTTTAATCGTCCTCTCTATCTACCTTTTTGGCAAAATTCCCTAGGCAAACTCGGTCCAAGCCTGCCAAATCTTTAATTACTTCTATGTTTTCATAGCCTGCCGCTGCCATAATATTCTTTACATCTTCAGCCTGCTCACAGCCTATTTCATATAAAAGATATCCACCATCCTTTAAGTACTTAACAGATTCATTAGTTATATTTCTATAAAACTCAAGTCCATCTGCGGTACCGTCAAGTGCCAGCCTTGGCTCATAATCCTTAACCTCCGGCATAAGCCCTTCTATAACATCACTTGGGATGTACGGCGGATTAGATACTATAATATCATACTTGTTACATATATTGCCAGTACTATTATCTTTTAATTCATCAAAAAGATTACTTTTTACAAATGATACATTAGATGCTTCGTTTAAACGCGCATTATCCTTAGCTACATTCAATGCTTTTTCTGAAATGTCGACAGCAGTAACTGACACATTTCCAAGCTTTGAAATACTGATTGATATACAGCCAGAGCCCGTACACATATCAAGTACACATATATCACTTACAGATTTTGTCTCCGACATTTTCTTTACAATCGTCAACACTTTATCTACAAGTATTTCGGTGTCCTGCCTAGGTATGAGCACATGCTCATTTACCTTGAAGGTCAATCCCATAAAATCCTGACTACCTGTAATATGCTGCAATGGAATATGCTTACACCTTAAAGATATCATTTCTTCATATGCTTTTATCGTTTCTTCCCCATCTATAGAATCATTCATTTTCATAATGTATTCATGTCTGCTTATCTGAAAGCAATGCTCAAACAACAGCCATGCATCATTCTTACTTTCGAATATATTGCTAGATGCCAGGCGCTCCTCTCCTAAGAGAAGCAGCTCTCTATACGTCATCACTATCACCTGAAACTTCAATAGTTGAATCGGCTTCTTTAAATTCTTTACCAAAATTTTCCTTAAGATATGCCTTCCAGTCATATATTGCCTCAACAGATGCAATACCAACCTCTATCATATCATCCTCAGGTTCTCTTGTTGTAAGTCTCTGAAGCCATATACCCGGCTTACTTATTAAGCCTATTATCTTTCCATCGCTGTTACCTGCTAGTCTTAAAATCTCAAATGAGATTCCGGCAATAATTGGAATAAGTGCAAGTCTGACTACAAGCTTTAACCAACCACTCGACGCCTCCGGAATAATAGCTGATACTAGTATAAAGCTTATAATACTTATAACTACTACGAACAGTAAAAAGCTTGTACCACATCTTTTATGAAGCCTTGAGCTCTTTCTTACATTTTCCACATTAAGCTCCAAGCCCTGCTCTATACAATTTATACACTTATGCTCAGCTCCGTGATACATAAATGTTCTCTGAATATCCTTCATCTTAGATATAAGGATTAAATACAGCATAAATATAAGTATTCTAGCTAAACCTTCCATTATAGCTATGATAGTGTTTGAATTAATCTCTAAAATCTTTCTAAAAAACTCTCCTACAAGAAATGGCAACACTATAAATAAGCCTATAGAAAAAACTACAGAGAAACAAACTGTCAAAGCCATTAGAATATCTTCTGTCCTCTTACTTACAGGCTTTTCCGGTTCTTCTTCATCCTCTATAAAGCTTGCTGAATATGTCAAAGTTTTTATACCTACTGATAATGATTCTGCAAATTTAAACACACCTCTTATAAATGGCACATTTAAAAACTTATGCTTTTCTGTAAGTCCTCTATGCTCTTTTATGTCAATTTCTATTTCTTTGTCAGGCTTTCTGACTGCAACAGCGTACTTTCCGCCATTTCTCATCATTATACCTTCTAAAACAGCCTGACCACCAATACCTGATGACTTCATTTACCACACCTCCTAAAACGCATTTTTCATTAAAAATAAATGTAAAAAAGGTCGAGAAAAATTCCCGACCTTCCAAAAATCCGCTTAGTTCTCTGTCTTAACGCCGTACTTACGATTGAACTTATCAATACGTCCTCTAGCCTGAGTAGCCTTCTGCTGACCTGTGTAGAATGAATGGCACTTTGAACAAATTTCAACGTGGATGTTCTCCTTTGTTGAACCTGTTACGAACTCATTACCACAGTTGCAAACTACCTTTGCCTGATAATAAACTGGATGGATTCCTTCCTTCATAATTTCACCTCATACTTCCTGCAAGATTGGACTTTACCAACCCCGTCTTTTTATTCATATGTATGCTAACATACATAATGCAACTTGAATAGTTTAACATATGACTTCCATATATGCAAGCATTTTTTCTTAGATAAGTCTTGTCTTTTTTACCATCTGGCAGAACTCACTATTATTCTTTGTCTTAGCAAATAAATCAAGAATATGTTCAACTGCCTCATCTGCTTTCATAGAATTTGTAGCCTTACGCATAACGTCTACCGCTTCCTTCTCATTCTCATCAAGAAGCAAATCCTCTCGACGAGTTCCGGACTTAACTATATCAATAGCAGGGAACACTCTCTTCTCTGAAAGCTTTCTATCTAAGATAAGCTCCATATTACCAGTTCCCTTAAACTCTTCATAAACCACATCATCCATACGACTTCCTGTGTCAACAAGTGCTGTTGCGAGAATAGTAAGGCTTCCACCCTCACGCATATTTCTAGCTGCACCAAAAAATCTCTTTGGCATATGAAGCGCCGCCGGATCAAGACCACCTGACAATGTTCTACCACTGGCAGGCACAACCATGTTATATGCTCTGGCAAGTCTTGTAATGCTGTCAAGAAGGATAATAACCTCCTTTCCATGCTCAACAAGTCTCTTTGCTCTCTCTATAACCATCTCTGACACTCTCTTATGATGCTCTGGAAGCTCATCAAATGTTGAATAAATAACTTCGACATTTTTACCTTCTATGGCCTCTTTAATATCTGTAACTTCCTCTGGACGCTCATCAATAAGAAGAATAATCATATGCATCTCAGGATTATTCTGTGTAACACTCTTTGCCACTTCCTTAAGAAGTGTAGTCTTACCAGCCTTTGGCTGAGCTACAATCATACCTCTCTGGCCCTTTCCAATAGGCGACACCAAATCAACAATACGCATTGCTGTGTTGTGTCTCTCAGTCTCCAGTCTTATTCTCTCATTAGGGAATATAGGTGTCAAATCCTCGAATGCCTTACGAATCTTAGCTCGTCCAAGAGACAAACCATTAACACTTTCAATATACAAAAGAGCGGCAAACTTCTCAGTGACAGCCTTCACCTTAACTCGTCCACATATTATGTCACCGGTCTTTAAGTTATATCTTTTTATCTGAGCTGGTGCAACATACACATCATTGTCACCTGGCATATAGTTTTCACATCTAATGAATCCAAATCCATCCGACATAATTTCCAAAATACCCTCTGTACGAACTCCACTATCTAATGATGCATCATAAATATCAGCCTGCAGCTGTCTTGTCTCCTCCTCCGGCGATAAGCTTCCATCAAGTCTAACATCCGGACATACAGGAGAAATATATATCTTTCCCGGTATATCATTTCTCATCTGCTGTGGTTTCTCCCACTGCCTATTTTGAGCTGTACCCTCATCTCTTCTAACGTAGGATGTAGTCCTCTCACTAACAGTTGGCGCAGGTACCTGCGCTGTAACAGCTGATGGCTGTGCCGGTACTGGCTGTACAGGTGTGCTTGCCGGAGCACTAGATGTAGTCTGTTCCTGCCCCTTTTTTCCACACTCTATAATTTTATCTATAAGAGACTCTTTTCTCATAGTAGTAACACTTTTGATTCCATTTGCCTTTGCAATCTCTCTAAGCTCTGACATAGGCAATGAATGTAATTTTTCTCTCAAAGTCTACACTTCCTTTCGCATAGGGCATTATATAGCCACTAAATCAAATATGTATTTTTTATTATGGGGGTTCTAATGGAAATTTTATGATTTAAAAAACTTCTCTTAGTATACAATATAATTTACCAAATTGATAGTATTAATTTTCGATTAATTATGATAAAATATGAAAATCACTTGAAAGGGCTGTTTTTATGGAGATATACACATTTAACGCGTATTTAAAAGAGCGTTTTGGAAAAAAAATCTATAAAATTTCTTTAAATGCCGGTATGAGTTGTCCCAACAGAGATGGCACCATAGGCACTGGCGGCTGCATATTTTGTTCAGAAGGTGGCTCAGGTGATTTTGCCTCTCCGGCTTCTCTTTCCATAACAAGGCAAATAGAAGAAGGGATTTCTCTTGTAAAAAACAAGATAAAAGAAGGCAGTGGTCCATGTTACATTGCATACTTCCAGGCATATACCAACACCTATGCTCCAATAGAACGATTAAGAGCCATATATGAAGAAGCTGCTAAAAATGAAAATATTGTTGCAATAAGCATTGCCACCAGACCTGATTGTATAGACGAAAACATTGCAAACCTTCTCTATGAAATAAATAAAATAAAACCAGTCATTATAGAATTGGGACTGCAGACTAGCAACGAATCATCAGCAAAGTACATTCGTCGCGGCTATGATAACAATATGTTTGAAAAGGCAGTGACCATAATTGACAATATAAACAGACGTATATCAGACACAGAAGATAATATAACCAATAAACATTGCAATATATCTTCTCATATACACATTGTTGTACATATGATAATCGGTCTCCCTGGCGAGGATATTACTACTATGTTAGATACGGTCCGCTATATCAACAGCTTCCCTATACACGGAATCAAATTCCAGCTGCTTCACATATTAAAAAACACAGATTTGGCAAAAGATTTTGAAAAAAAATCCTTTAAAGTATTGTCAATGGAGGAATATGCTGATATTCTAATAAAGCTGTTGCTCAATTTGCGCTCTGACATAGTTGTTCATCGCATTACAGGTGACGGACCAAAAAAGATACTAATAGCCCCTACATGGAGCGCAGATAAAAAGAAAGTTCTAAACTACATAAACAAACGCCTTAAAGACCATCCAGGAAATCAAGGTTTAGAAGTACTTTAGAACAAAGGAGATTTATATGTCATTAGAATCATTGACCTTATATAAATTGATGACTCTGTACATGTTAAACAAAGTGAATTTTCCACTTACAGATGCACAGATATCACGCTTCTTTTTAGATAAGGAATATACAAACTACTTTACATTCAGAGAAATGATTTCAGAACTCATAGAGACTAAACTCATAACATCTGAGACCATAAGAAATGCATCTTATTACAAAATTGCAAATGATGGCATCGAAACAATTGAGTTATTCACCAAAAAGATTCCTGTTGCAATCATTGACGATATAGATATATTTCTTTTAGAAAACAAATATGAGCTCAGAAATGAAGTTGGCACCCTTTGCGACTACTATAAGTCAACAAATCAAGACTATATAGTAAACTGCCAGATTAAAGAGGGACCAAATACGCTTATAGATATAAATCTTTCAGTCCCTTCAGAGGATGTTGCCGAGACAATGTGCAACAACTGGAAGGATGCCAGCAAAGACTTATACTCAACCATTATGAAGACATTAATGAAGGAGAAGCAATAACGCTTCTCCTCTTTTTAGCTTTCTATTTGTCATTCTCTTCTTCGCTGTATCCCACCAGCTCATCTATAAGCTTCCATACTTCATCTCTTCCCTGCTTTGTCTCTGATGAAAATGGTATAACTATTGTCTCAGGCTTAACCTGAAGCTTATTTTTTATAACTTTTACCTGCTTTTGTATTTGACTTCTATTTATTTTATCAAGCTTTGTTGCTATGATGATAGGCTCAAATCCATTAGACACAATCCAATTATACATATCCTTGTCATTGTTTCCCGGCTCATGTCTTATATCAATTAACAAGAACACAGCCTTAAGCATAGGAGATTTTTTCAAATATCCCTCTATCATCTTTCCCCATTTTGCCTGTGTCTCCTTTGAAACCTTGGCAAATCCATATCCCGGTAAATCTACACAGTACATTAAATTGTTTATATTATAAAAATTAATTGTCTGTGTCTTTCCCGGTGCAGATGATGTTCTGGCAAGTGATTTTCTATTTAAAAGTGCGT
>JAFQVJ010000050.1 GCA_017408025.1 Lachnospiraceae bacterium | reverse complement strand
CTTTACTTCTTTATTTTTTACCCATCTTCCTTCTGTAGGAACTGGAGCTGCGCCATGATGAACGCCCTGTGCCACTGGACACATTTTTTCTACTTCATGTGAATAAATCATTATAAATCTCCTTTCGAAAATTGATACTTCGTTTTATTTTCTCACAAAAAACAAAAATAGTCTACACCATTTTTGAAATTTTGACAAACTTTTTGGCATGTCACGTCTCTACGAAATTTTCTCGGCATTGGTCAATGCTGCTAGCAACACTGCAATAAGACCTGCTGATAGTTTGCCTATAAGCATTGTTGATATCATGCCAGGTGCAACACCTGCCGTGAATCCAAGATGTGCTCCTAATGCAGCTGCTACACAAACAAGCCATGCACTGTTTATAACTTTTCCCTTTGGATTCATATCCTTTATCATTGAGAATACAGGAACTGAATTAGCAAGTGCTATTACTATCCCCATCATACTCTCCGCATTAAGACCAAATGTCTTGCCTAAGACATTAAGTGGCTTGGCCAATATCCACTTAAATATGTGTATGACAGGATAGCTGCCCATTAGAACTATTCCTATGTCTATAAGTACCTTTGCTCCATCTGACAACGGTGCCATTCCATTTATAAGAGTAATACCTGTAAGATACTTAAATGCTGCCGCTGCCACCCCTACCATGGCTACTATCCCCATGAATTTGCCGAACACCTCAAATGCCTTTATCATAAATGATTGAAAGAACATTATACCTATAATCATCAATACTGCTATAACAAGAAGTGGTATACAATTTATGAGCATCTTTTTGAATGAAATACCATAAAACATACCTGCTATAATACTTCCAAATGGCATTGCTATAATTCCGAGCATAACTCCCTTAAAAAAATATTTGTAATCCTTCTCCTGAATCATGCCTATACCCACTGGTATTGCAAATACGATTGTACATCCTATCATTGATGAAATAGTAGTTCCTGCAATCATACCTATGGCCATATCCTCTGCAAGACTTGTTGCAAGCGAATACCCACCTAAATCATTTGCAAGAATAGTACCAAACATAGCTGGATCAATACCGTTATTTCTAAAGAATGGAACTATAAAGGGTGACAATATATCTGCAATAACTGGTGCAATAGAAATAATTCCAATAATAGAAAAACCAATTGTTCCAATATTCTTAAAGCCATCCTCCAGTTCTTTTCCAAGACCTAATTTGTTACCTATTATTTTATCAATGGCGCCGATAACAATACCAAGCGCCATAATAAACATCACTATATCATTAAAACTCATACTACTTTACCTTAGTTCCACAGAATGGACAAAAATCTGAATCTCCCGACATAGAAGCTCCACACTTTGAACAAGTTGTTACATTATGCATACTTGAATACTGCTGACCATTGAGTGTATACCCCTGCTGATTCATATTCTGATTATATATATTCTGTCCGTACTGATTTGGATGACCATATGGATTCTGTCCATACTGATTTGGCTGACCATATGGATTTTGTCCATACTCATTTGGCTGACCATATGGATTTTGTCCATACTGATTTGGCTGACCATATGAATTATGTGGATACTGCTGATATCCGTAATAGTTATTTTGCTGCTGTCTTCTGTCTGGTATAACTGCAACGACTATAAGACCTATCAGTCCAAGTAAGCCAAACCACATATAAGACGAAGGTAAGCCTTTACCCTCTGCAATTTTCTTACAAGCCCATACAAACAATGCACATAAACCTACCATAAACGCAAGATAGAAAATAATTCCTACTGTTATTGCTCCGCCTACTGCCATAATTCTCTTCTCCTCTTTCCGTATAATTTTATAATATTTTTCATAATCAACACTTAAAATAATATCGTATTATTATCAAATTAACAATATACTTTTTCTATTTTTTGTGATATTATTTATTGAGAATTTTTTCAGATTTTAATCAATAACAAGTCTGTTAAAATCCATAGATGGAATGACAAGTGAGGTAACGTAATACATGGGAATCTTTAATTTCAACAAAAAAAAGATAAAAAAAAGACGTGAACAGTTGTGCCATGATGCTGAAATTTTTATTCAGGTTCATTTTGTAAGAGAAACACCAACCGATGAAAAACATAAATATAACACACTCTCATTAAAGTCTGATCCGGACAGAGAGGCTTGCGCTGAATGGTATGCTAACCACAACAATCCTGAAACTTTCAGTGAAATCGTTATGGCATATCTAAAAGATAATGAAAAAAATGAAGCCACATTATGTGAGCGATATCAGTTAGAAAAGAATTTTTTCTCTAACCTTCGTTCAGATAAAAAATATCATCCTAGCAAGGGTGAGGCTATTTTAATTGCATTTGCATTTAAGTTAAATTATGAGGAGACTAAAGCGTTGTTAAAGGCTGCTGAACATTCTTTTTCAAATTCTTCAAAGTCGGATCTTATCATTCGATTCTTTATAGATAAAAGGGAATACAACGTTGGTGATTTAAACTATGTTTTGGACAAGTTCTGTGAATTAAACATCAAAGACCTAGTGTAAGCAATGAGTAAAACAAAAAGAAGAAACTACCATACTTGAGTAGTTTCTTCTTTTATTTGACGAATGTATTCCATGAATAATGCAAAGCTTTAGCTCGGAGTTATGAACAGAACAGCCGCGTAAGTTTCAAAGAAACGAAGCGACTAAATATCCCCTACAACTCTTCTCTACAAAAGTAGCAGCTATATTTTACATTTGCATTCCACGGAATAATATTATTTGCTCCACAATATGAACATTTTATGGTTTTCTCGCTTCTATTCGGTATGTATCCGTTGTCACCATTAAGAGCCGAATTTCTCTGAATATTTCTGTATTTACCATCATTTGAAGACTTAATTTTCTGCTCTACCTGTGAATATGAAGTCTTTGGCAAATCCGCCTTCATCTGTGCCTTACGCTCTCGGTACGCTTCCTTTCTATCCTCAAACATATCATGAACAGTAGCCTCATCTATAGGCTCAACCTTATGCTCATATGCATGATTATGCTCATTTACTGTGTTGCTTGCCACAAATTGTCCTGCCAAAGGTGACTTTTGTATCTGACTTGATTGTACGTTTCCTTTAGAATTAACTGTGCCCTGTAATGTAGCCTGACTGTAATGTGAATTAATAGTTTTATATTTATCAGGCTGCCTCTGGAACATAGAAGTCTGATATGACGTGTTTTTTCGTCCATTATTATAATTATTATCTATAGTTCTTTTTGTTGCATTTTTTACAGCTACAACTATTACATATATAAAAATTGCCCAAAAAAATATTCCCATCACTCTCACTGCGTTCTGCTACGCGCTTTCTCCTCATAGTTTATATGGTTAATTATATATTTCTACAGCTTCAATTGTCAATGCTTCCCTACAGGAATTTTCGCAGCTTTCGCAATTGCATTGATAATTTTTCCAATATTTTTTGCTTCTTTCGTACATAAAAACCATAGCCGTAACCACAGGTATCATGTAAAGAAGCTGTGCAATCATAAGCATTATGAGAATTACAGAGGATGTCATCAATAACCCTACTACTATCCCTGCCACTAAAGCGCTTATATAAATTGTAAATGCATTGTCTGATAGCATATTATATCTGTTCATAATATGCATCTCTTCACGATTATCCTCATCAAACTCTACATTGCATGGGCTTATGACTGAGCAAAACTGTATAAGATATGTGGCTATTACTATGATGGCCAATATTGGGAAAATGATAATGTTGTCAAATAAAAAATCTGTATTCATGGTGAACCTCCTACCTTCCTTTTCCTTGAATTTCTTTTCAAAATCCATATTTATGTCTTCCTGTTGTCACTAGAATACACAAAAGCCAGTCCATTTATTAGGACTGGCTCTGATTTTTTACTATGCAAGCAATGAATACTCTTCAAGATTCCATACCTTATCTACAAGACCATCATAAAACTCTGGCTCATGGCAAACAAGAAGTACTGCTCCCTTATATGCCTTGAGAGCTCTCTTTAGCTCATCCTTGGCATCCACATCCAGGTGATTTGTAGGCTCGTCGAGAAGAAGAATATTCGTCTCGTTATTGATAAGCTTACATAGTCTTACCTTTGCCTGCTCACCACCGCTAAGTACACGTACTTGACTCTCAATATGCTTTGTTGTCAGACCACATTTGGCAAGTGCTGAACGAACCTCATACTGGGTAAATGATGGGAACTCCTCCCATATCTCTTCGATACATGTATTATTAGAAGGCTTGATCTCCTGTTGGAAATATCCCTTATAAAGATAGTCTCCAAGGACAGCCTTTCCCCCAAGTGCTGGTATAAGACCTAAAACACTCTTCAGAAATGTTGTCTTGCCGATACCATTTGTACCTACTATAGCTATCTTTTCGCCTCTCTCCATTCTATGGTTCATTGGCTTAGAAAGTGGCTGCGACTTATCATATCCGATAACTAAATCTGTTGTCTCAAATATAACCTTACCTGCTGCTCTTGCTTCCTTAAAGTTAAACTCTGGCTTTGGCTTCTCCTTTGCAAGCTCGATAACATCCATCTTATCAAGCTTCTTCTGACGTGACATGGCCATATTTCTGGTAGATACACGTGCTTTGTTTCTGGCAACAAAATCCTTAAGATCCGCTATCTCCTGCTGCTGACGATTGTATGCTGCCTCAAGCTGTGCCTTCTTCACCGCATAAACCTCCTGGAACTTATCGTAGTCGCCAACATAGCGGTTAAGCTCCTGATTTTCCATATGATAAATAAGGTTTATAACGCTATTTAAAAATGGTATATCATGTGATATAAGAATAAACGCATTCTCATATTCCTGAAGGTATCTCTTAAGCCATTCAATATGATTAGCATCTAAATGGTTTGTTGGCTCGTCGAGAAGCAGGATATCAGGCTTCTCTAATAAAAGCTTACCGAGAAGTACCTTAGTTCTCTGACCACCACTAAGCTCTGTGACATCCTTATCTAATCCCAGTTCAAGAAGACCAAGAGCTCTAGCAACCTCCTCAACCTTAGAATCAATCACATAAAAATCGTGATTTGTAAGCATATCCTGTATAGTTCCAAGCTCCTCCATCATAGCATCCATTTCTTCAGCAGATGCCTCTCCCAGTTTGTCACAGATTCCGTTCATCTTCTCTTCCATATCGAAGAGCCACTTAAATGCTGAACGAAGTACATCTCCGATAGTCATGCCCTTCTCGAGAACTGCATGCTGGTCTAAATATCCAACACGTACATTTTTATTCCACTCTACCTTACCTGCATCCGGGGTAAGCTTACCAGTAACAATATTCATAAAAGTGGACTTACCTTCACCATTTGCACCTACAAGTCCTATATGCTCGCCTTTTAATAATCTAAAGGACACATTATCAAATATGGCTCTGTCACCAAAACCATGACTAAGATTTTCTACGTTAAGTATCATTTTTTTACCAAACCTTTCTGTGTAAACGTATAAATGCCCAATAACAGTTGCTATCAGCTGTCATCATACCCATAAAACGGATATGCGACTTCCTAGAAGTTGTCGCATTGTTACCAATTGTACCAAAAAGCTTAGATGTTTACAACTAAAGTTTTTTTCACTATAATATATAATACAAATTATACGAGGAGTTTTAATATGAACAATATAAACGTACCATCATCCCATATAAAGAAATTCATGAACTGCCTTCTGGTTAAGGAAACTTTTGATAATTTCCTTCTAGAAGAGGCAACAATCACTACATACAACACATTTACAATTGATGGTCATATCCAGAGCGACTTCTACTCTGCTGACGAGCTTGAGAAGTTACCAGATAAAGTGCTATCTACATGGGAAACTATCAAGCCTCACTGCTTTAATCTCATCAAAGGTAGCAAGCTTCCTCTTCGATTCAAAATAGTACTGAAGGCCTCTGCCGCATATACAGAAAAAATATTAAATGAGAATTCATGTGGACTTTCCATTAAAGAAGTAGGTGGATTATATATAAATATACGCTATGACAGCAAGCAAACTCTGACCGCTGAAGATACTAATACTGCCACACTGGACTGTATCTCTATGGCTTCATTAAATATATTTAGTATGGATAAAACATTAGAAAAAGCGTGGGACGGCGTGTGCGAAAAATCAATTCAAGGGATATTGGAGTAGCTTTTTGACTAAAACAAAGTGACACACTGTCAGTTTCAGCCAACATCTTCTTTTGTGGGAGTGCTCATCTTTAAATTATTGATTCCACCAGTTGCTTCACAATCCCTATATCCAATGGATTTCCTTGTGTCTCAAAAGTTAGTATCACATCTTTCCCAAGTGATAAATCATTAGCTATATACGCATTCATTTTCTTCACAAATTCTCCTGCATAATGTGGATCATCCATACGTCCTGCATGTTCCCAATAAATAACTTTTCCTGTATAAACATTAATAATTGTAAAATCAGGATATATTGTTTTCATTTTTCCATCAATCATAAGTGTGAATGGTCGCTCGTATTTATATAATATGTCCTTGCGATGCTGATATAGAATATTGGCAATAATTACTTCAGATTTGGACCGGACTAATTCTCCTTGCTCTGTTTCGTATCTAAGATTTTCAGGGTACATATTATTCTTCTCATAAGTCTCTTCCCACCATCTTTTTATTTGTTCTTTCACACTGGTCTGTAATGGTGTAACTAGCTTTTTCCTTTCGGTGCTTAAAAGCTCATATACGTTGTCAGCTTTCTCTTTCTGATACTTTTTAATGAATCTCTTTAATTCATTAAGATTCTTCTCTAAGATAGGTTTTATCGTTATATAATAATGTTTCTGTGCCAAAGATTCAGCTAATGAAGAATTCTTTTTTATATAATCACGTTTCCATTTGTCAGTACTTTCATCTTTCTTTTTATCACTCTTACTATCATTATTTTTGTCGTCACTTTTGCCTTTATTCTCCTCTTTCTTATTATCATTGCTCTTCTCTTTATCCTCCTCTTTCTTATTATCATTGCTCTTCTCTTTATCCTCCTCTTTCTTCTTCTCTTTCTGCACCTCAAGCATATATTGGTGATAATAATAGATTTTTCCCGCTTTATTCTGCCACTTCAAACATCCATCTGGCGCAGTAGCTAAAAACATATCTATTTTTTTAATCATTTGCTCTACCTTAACGATTTCATTCTTTGCTACTTTTACTATATCAGTCATATACATCTCCTTACCTCTGCCCATAAGCAAACTTTTCTTATCTATGGTAAGAAATTTGCTCTTATTCGAAGCAAAACTTCTAACCATAAAGCTTTAAATCGTCCTCACGGTAAGAGATTTTCGCTTATCCAAAGCAAAACTTCTAACCACTAAGCTTTAAATCGTCCTCATGGTAAGAGATTTCTGCTTATCCAAAGCAAAACTTCTAACCATTAAGCTTTAAATCGTCCTCATGGTAAGAGATTTCCGCTTATCCAAAGCAAAACTTCTAACCATTAAGCTTTAAAACTTCCATATGGTAAGAATTTTTCATCATATTTGCTTGTATATTCTTACCATACACAAAGAAACATCCTCTATGGGCGGATATTTTATTATAATTATTGGATTTTTTCTAACCATAGCGCCCAAAAAGCTCTTTAAAGTTAGAAACATGATTGGCATTATGGAGTATCTTCTTACCATACAATTACTAAACATTCTCTATGGTCAGAAAATCTTCCAAGATGCCGTTAGATATCTATAGAATTTTATAATCTTCTTCCCCCACAAGGCTGTGGGGGGGGGGATATATGTTATTGAAATATTGTTTTAACTAATTATTTATAAGATTAGGGTGTTAAAACACCCTAATCAAAATTTGACAGATTGCTATGTGCTCTGCACTCCTACTATTCTACACAAGAAGCATCATAACCTTATTACTTCTCTCCACAAATTTTGCCATTGCCTCTGGGTTCAACTGTTCATGCTGGAGCACTGCCAAATCGTAAAGCTGCTCACAGAACATTGCTGCATGCTCTGACTCAATATTGTTCATAAGGTACTGTACCAACTGATTATTAGCATTGAGGACAAGTGTGAGATTTGTACCGAACATTGAAGGATCCATGCCCATCATGCCGTACATCTTCATCATATCCTGCATACGTCTGCTTTCCTCAGAAAGTGTTACCATAGACGAAATATTCTCGTTCTTAAGTTTCTCTATCTTTATCTCAAGCTTGTCATTGTTAAGTGACTTCTTAAATAATTCTGCAAGCTTATCGTATGAAGCCTTTGTCTCTTCTGATGTCTCGCCCTCCTCTGACTCCTTGAAGTTGTCTGTCAGGTCGGCGTCGATTCTCTGAAACTTAACACCTTCATTTTTCTGCTCAATATGTGTTATAAATGGCTGATCAATGTTATGCTTTAAGATAACTGCATCCATGCCTTCATCCTTGAACATCTTGATATACTGTCCCTGTGCAATCTCATCTGTCACATAGAATACAGTATTCTCATGCTTCTCTTTATTCTCCTCAAGGCACTCTGGCAATGTGAGGTACTTGCCGTCAATATTCTTAAATAAGATGTAATCTGTCATCTTATCACAGAACTTGTCGTCCTTTAAGCAACCAAACTTGATGAAAGGATTGATATCATCCCAGTACTTCTCGTAAGCTTCCTTCTCAGTCTTGCACATGCCTGAGAGCTTATCAGCAACCTTCTTAGTGATATAATCAGCAATCTTCTTTACAAATCCATCGTTCTGTAATGCACTTCTGGATACATTAAGTGGAAGGTCTGGACAGTCAATAGCGCCTTTTAAGAGCATAAGGAACTCTGGAATAACCTCCTTGATATTATCTGCGATAAATACCTGGTTATTGTAAAGCTTAATTGTTCCCTCAATACTGTCATACTCTGTGTTAATCTTAGGGAAATAGAGTATACCCTTTAAGTTAAATGGATAATCCATGTTTAAGTGAATCCAGAATAATGGCTCCTTGTAATCATGGAATACATTTCTGTAGAATTCCTTGTACTCCTCTTCTGAACAATCATTTGGATGCTTTGTCCAAAGAGGTGTTGTATCGTTAAGTGCCACTGGACGACGAACAATCTTTGTCTTTGTCATCTCTGGGGTGATTACAACAGTCTCTTTTGTGCCGTCCTCGTTTTCCTTCTCCTCTGTCTTGGCTGGTTCAACAACTGTTTCTATAACCTTGTCAGTGTCAAGAACCTCTGAAGGGTCAATTGTGTCATACTGTGGTTCTGCGTTAGGATTTGTAAGATAAATCTCTGTTGGCATAAATGAACAGTATTTCATAATAACTTCTCTAGCTCTGTACTCATTTGCAAATTCCAGGCTATCCTCGTTAAGGAAAAGTGTAATCTTTGTACCACGCTCTGTGCGTGTGCCCTCCTCCATATCAAATTCTGTACCGCCATCGCATTCCCAATGTACTGGTGTGGCGCCATCCTTAAATGAAAGTGTATCGATAGTAACCTTGTCAGCTACCATAAATGCAGAATAGAATCCCAAACCGAAGTGACCGATTATCTGATCCTCACTTGTCTTATCCTTGTACTGCTTTAAGAACGCTTCTGCACCAGAAAATGCTATCTGGTTAATGTACTCATTTACCTCATCAGCTGTCATACCTATACCGTTATCAATAAATGTTAAAGTTTTCTCCTTGTCATTTACGATAACCTCTACCTTAAATTTATTGTCATCTGGCAACTGGTACTCGCCCATTACTTCAAGCTTCTTAAGCTTTGTGATAGCATCACAACCATTTGAGATTAACTCTCTAAAAAATATATCGTGGTCTGAATATAACCACTTCTTGATTATAGGGAAAATATTCTCACTATTGATTGATAAGCTTCCATGTGTACTCATTTTAAAAACATCTCCTTTATAACATATTTTTTAACATTTCCATGACCTAAGCATATTTTTGTTATTTATATGACGCTGACCTCAAAAACTTTTTTCATTCCCTTGGTCGCTGTGTCCATCAAATATTTAAATACTTGATTTTGCACCTACGGATATGATACCCCTCTACAACCTAAATGTCAAGAGAAAATTAGCACTCAAACAAGCTGAGTGCTAATAATTTATCTTTTATTCACAATTCAATTTAATACGGTGTATGCCCACATATTTTTAATCTGCGTTTTAATTCTGTCATATTCCCAGCCAACTTCACTATTCTTTTTGCTGTTTGGATCGTTGACATAGAATTTGCCGTCTTTGTAGTCTACAATTACTATGAAATGACCTGAATCTGTAAAATCGCCTGGTGCCATACTTGCAATGATTGGATGTCCATCCCTAAGTTCAGCTATCATTTCCGACTCTGACAATCCTATAACCTTTGCCTCCAACCCAAGCTGTAAGCATCCTTCATACATAAGAGTCCATGCAGTGCCTTGTCCCTCAACATAATGACCGTTGCTTTGGCTCATTCTTGCAACTCTTACAGGTGTCCACTTGGTATTTCCAGTAAGACCAACTGCAACCATTGACAGACATGTTGGTCCACATCCATCAAGACCTATGATATCGTCACCATATGACACATAGCCCCATCTGTCATCCCATTGAATTAACAGTGGAATCTCTCCTTCTGTATAATCCTCTGAAATATCAACTACTGTGCTGTTACTCTGACCTCTTTTAAATGGATATTCCAACGCAAAATCAATGGCTTCTGGTGACTTTGCCACAAGCTTAATAAGATTTTCTGGATAAGCCTCCTGATTGTCAGCTATAAACTGTACCTTATCTGTAATATTTGCTTTTAACGCCTTAAGATTATCCAACATTTCCAATATCTCATTAGAATTATCAAACTTATACATATCCGCTGTAAATGTATAGCTTGACGGATCAAAGCCCGCCTCCTGTACCTGTTCATTATTCTGACTCTGAGCCTGTATTTTTGCAGTTGTTCCTCTCTCTGTAGAATCTCCATCCTTAAATGCTACATTAAATACAAGAATAATGACTATAAGCAATGCCATCACGGTTATAGCACATACACAGTAATATCTTATGAGTTGCATTTTTCTTTGTTTTTGGCGTATAGAACGTTTTCTTCGTCTCTCTAACTCCAGCTCTCTTTGTTTTTGCTCTCTTCGCGCATCATTTTTTACGCTTATGGTGTTTAATTCACCCATTTTCATTCTCCATTCCGCTATCCATAGCTATATTGTAACCACTTACTTATATAATGAATTGCTATGCAACATAAGCAATTCTAAAATCAAAATGCTTTTCTGCAAGTGAATTCTTTTTTGACTTTACACACTTACATCATTACATGACGAAATCAAATAATGACAGCTGATTTGTATCAGGCAAGTCGCCAAACAATCCCAAATCACTCATAAGATCAATATTAGTCTGGCTGACCTTAGTTCTCTGTCTGAAATCATCCTTGGATAAGAAAGGTCCATCCTTAACAGCCTCAACTACTGCAACAGCAGAGTTATCTCCTAGACCATCTATGGTGTTTAATGATGGCATCAGCTTACCATCTATTATCTGAAAACGATTAGCATGTGCCTTATATATATCAATTTTTTGGAATTCAAAGCCTCTTGCATACATTTCCTGAACAATTTTCATGTCACTTAAGGCATCTTCTTCCTTGTTTGCTATGGTTCCATCCTTAGCCTTCTTCTCATATTCGCCCATAAAGTAGAGCAGTTTTTCCTTTCCCTGACACATAGTTTCATAACTAAAGGCCTTGGCACGGATGCTAAAATAGGCTGCATAGTACGCAAGTGGATAAAACACTTTAAAATATGCAATTCGATACGCCATCATAACGTATGCAGCAGCATGTGCTTTAGGGAACATGTACTTAATCTTCTTACAAGACCAAATATACCAGTCTGGCACGCCATTTTCAAGCATAATTGGTTCCCATTCCTCTTTCAGACCTTTACCCTTACGCACAGACTCCATAATAGTAAATGATAATTCTGAATCCATACCCTTGTTGATAAGATATGTCATAATATCATCTCTAGTACATATAGCTGTGGAGATGGTTGCCTTTCCTTCCTCTATAAGCGCCTGAGCATTGCCAAGCCATACGTCAGTACCATGTGACAGACCTGATATCCTAACCAGATCTGAAAATGTTTTCGGCTGTGTATCTATAAGCATCTGTATAACGAATGGTGTTCCAAACTCTGGAATACCAAGGGCACCTAACTTACATCCTCCCAAATCCTCCGGTGTCAGACCAAGAGCTGCAGGACTCTTAAATAATGACATAACCTCCTGGTTATCAAGTGGAATCGTCTTTGCATCGATTCCAGTCAGGTCCTCAAGCATACGAATCATGGTCGGATCATCATGTCCAAGAATATCAAGCTTTAAAAGGTTGTGATCGATTGAATGGTAATCGAAATGAGTCGTTATAATCTTTGTTGTCATGTCGTTAGCTGGATGTTGAACAGGAGTAAACTTGTATATCTCATCACCGTATGGCAATACGATAATTCCTCCTGGATGCTGACCTGTAGTTCTTCTAACATCAACGCATCCCTTAGCTATTCGCTCGATTTCACAAGTTCTCTTCGGTATACCCTTCTCGTTAAAATAATGCTTCACATAACCAAAGGCTGTCTTTTCCGCTACAGCACCTATGGTACCAGCTCTGAAGGTTTGCCCCTTTCCAAAGATAACCTCTGTATATGCGTGAGCCTTACTCTGATATTCTCCTGAGAAGTTTAAATCGATATCTGGCTCTTTATTTCCCTTAAATCCGAGGAATGTTTCGAAAGGTATGTCAAATCCTGCCTTAACCAATGGTTCACCACACTCTGGACAATTGGCGTCAGGCATATCACAACCTGCGCCACCCACATAGGCATTTACTCTCTCTGAATCAAATTCACTATAATGGCATTTTTTGCAATAATAATGAGGTTTCAATGGATTAACCTCCGTTATTCCTGCCATTGTTGCTACGAAGGATGAGCCTACAGAACCTCTTGAACCTACCAGATATCCGTCCTCGTTTGACTTCCACACAAGCTTCTGAGCGATAATATACATAACGGCGAAACCGTTAGATATAATGGAATTCAATTCTCTCTCAAGTCGTTCCACTACCACCTCTGGCAAATTTTCACCGTACATCTCATGAGCAGTATTGTAGCAAATATCTCTTAGCATTTGGTCAGAGTTTGGAATAACCGGCGGTGCTTTGTCTGGATGAACAGGAGAAATATTTTCGCACATATCAGCTATTTTATTTGGATTGGTTATAACTACCTCTTCTGCCTTTTCTGCTCCCAGGTACTTAAACTCATCAAGCATCTCATCTGTAGTTCTAAGGTACAAAGGTGCCTGATTATCAGCATCAGCAAAGCCTTTATTGTACATAATTATTCTTCTATATATCTCGTCCTCTGGATTGAGGAAATGGACATCACATGTAGCAACTACTGGCTTATTGAACTTCTCACCTAGCTCAACAATTCTTTTATTCACTTCTATGAGATCCTCAACAGTAGCCTCTCCCTTGTCCACCATAAACATGTTATTACCAAGAGGCTGAATCTCCAGGTAATCATAGAAATTCACTAATCTAGCTATTTCGGCCTCATTTTTCCCTCCGTAAACCGCCTGATACAGTTCGCCTGCCTCACAGGCTGAGCCTATGATAAGACCTTCTCTGTTCTGTAAGAAAAGGCTCTTTGGTATCCTTGGATTTCTGGCAAAGTAAGTCAGATGGGATTCCGACACCAACCTATATAGGTTTATACGGCCCACTTCACTTGTGGCAATAATAATTGCATGGTGCGTAGGCATTTTCCTTATTATATCCACTGAAGGCTTACAGAATTCATTGAGTTTATCAAGATTAAATATCTCCCTCTCCTTCAGCATCTCTATGAATTTTTCAAATATTTTTGCTGTACATCCAGCATCATCTACAGCTCTATGGTGATGCTCAAGTGATACGCCTAAGGCTTTTGCCACATTATCCAACTTATATTTTCCTATGTTTGGCAAAAGAGCTCTGGCCAATGTCACTGTGTCAGCGTATGTAAAGTCATATTTTATCCCCATTCTTTCTGCATTATTCATAATAAAGCTCATATCAAACTCTGCATTGTGAGCAACCAATACGCAATCCTTAGCAAATTCAAGAAACTTAGGCAATACCACTTCTATAGTTTCAGCATCGATAACCATGGAATCATTTATTCCTGTAAGCTGCTCTATTCTGAACGGAATAGGTCTCTCTGGATTTACGAATACACTGAACTTGTCCGTAATATTCCCTTTTTCAACTTTAACAGCGCCAATTTCTATTATTTTGTCATAAATAGCACTAAAGCCTGTGGTTTCTATATCAAACACAACATACGTATCATCAAGCGACTGTCCCTTTGAGTTGGTAACTGACTCCTTCAAATCATCTACAAGATATGCTTCAACCCCATAGAGAACTTTAAAATCTAACTCTTTACCTTCTTTTTTGTATTTAAACTTAATATCATCTATACCGTGAAGTGCATCTGTGAAGCCCTGTACATTTCCATGGTCGGTTATGGCTATAGCTTTATGCCCCCACTTGATAGCCTGTGCAATCAAATCCTTGGCATAAGATACACCATCCATATCACTCTTTTTTGTATGACAATGAAGCTCCACACGCTTGTCTACACTTGTGTCCATACGTGGAACTCTCCAATCCTTCGCTTTCATAATACCTACAACAGAGCTGATACCTACTTCTTTATCGAACGTATCAAGAAGTGCCATACCCTTAAGCTTTACAAACGAACCTTTACCTAGTAAATCTAACACTTCAACCAGCTGGTCGTTTCTCAAGAAAAGCTTTGCCTTGATAGTATCTGTAAAATCAGTGACAGTGAACATAATAATTGTTCGCTCTCCTCTGATTTCCCTTGTATCCACAGTAACTATCTGACCATGTATAATTACCTCTCCAGATTCGCCTGTAATCTCCGCAATATTTATTATATCGCCCTCAAAGCTTCTACCAAAGATAACATCAGGGTTGTCCTCTCTTGTCTGTCCTCTATCTTTTCTGTAATATCCGTTTTTATTCTTATCAAAGCCTCCTGTTTTTGGCTTATCCTCCTCTTTTGGAGCTGCGGTAGCTTCCGCTTTTTTCGCGGTTTCTTCCTTTTTCGTAGCATTTTTACTTCCAGTAGAATCATCTGACGAAGCACTCTCATCTGAACTATGATTTTCCTTGATTCTATCTACAATAGCTGCTATTTCAAGCTCCATGCGCTTCTCGCTCTGCTCTCTGAATTTGCTCGTATGAGGCTCTCTATATGTATATGATATCTCTGCCTCAATGCCGCATCTTGTTGTAAAGATATCTAATAATATCATCTTCAATTCATCTAGCTTTTCCAGATTAAGTGCCGTTTCTTCCACTTCGATATTCATATGCTTTCCTTCAAACGTGCACTTAGCCTTCTTAATGATATTAGATAATATTCTGCTCTTGCTTCTAAGCTCAGCCATTATGCTTTCAAAATACACGTTAAAAAGATTTTCTACCGTATACTGTTCAGACAACTGAAACTTTTCTACAAAAAAAACACTTACCTGGAGACCTCCAAACAACTGTTTTTCTATCTCGGACTCCACGTAATGTAATGTCTTTTTATCTATGAGTCGTCTACTTAAAATATACACTCGTATAGCATTTTTTGCCCGGTTGGTAGTGACCTTTTCCACTTCAACCAGGCCAAAAAGCTCTGTCAACTCACTATTAAGCTTTAAATCTGGAAACACGGTAAAAAATCGCTTTTCCATATTTTTCCTCCTAATATCTTATATAAACAATCTGCTATTTACCCACGTGGCCAAGCCATCAATTCCTCTTCCAACACTGAAAGTAAATTTTCCTCAGGTACTTTCTTAACTATCTCTCCACCCTTTATCAATAAACCTTCGCCAACGCCACCTGCTATGCCTATGTCAGCTTCCTTTGCTTCTCCTGGTCCATTTACTACACATCCCATAACTGCAACCTTTATATTGAGATCATCATATTTTGCTACCATAGTCTCAACCTGATTTGCAAGCCCTATAAGATCTATCTGAGTTCTGCCACATGTAGGACATGATACCACATTTATTCCACCATTTCTAAGTCCTAGTGTTTTTAGTATGAGCTTTGCGCTCTTTATCTCCTCTACAGGATCTCCTGTAAGGGAAACTCTTATAGTATTTCCAATTCCATAAGCTCCAAGTATGATGCCAAGACCAATAGATGACTTGATATTTCCTGAATATAAGGTTCCGGCTTCTGTTATACCTACATGAAGCGGATAATTAGTTTTCTCTGCTATAAGTTCATGAGCTTTCGCACACATAATAACATCTGATGACTTGATACTGATAACCATATTGTCATACCCAAGTTCTTCAATAATTCTTACTTTATCAAGGGCACTTTCAACAATACCCTCAGCAGTTACTTTGCCATACTTCTCTATAATATTTTTCTCTAAAGAACCACTGTTAACGCCTACACGAATAGGGATATTGCGCTCCTTCGCCACATCAACTACTGCTTTAACCTTGTCTATACTTCCAATATTTCCAGGGTTAATTCTAATCTTATCTGCACCATTCTCCATAGCTGCTATAGCTAACCTGTAATCGAAATGAATATCTGCAACCAATGGTATAGATATCTGCTTCTTTATCTCAGAAAATGCTTTAGCAGCTTCCATGGTTGGCACTGCGCATCTTATAATCTCGCACCCTGCCTCCGTAAGTCGGTGAATCTGAGCAACTGTAGCTGCTACATCTTCAGTTTTTGTATTTGTCATTGACTGGATGAGGATAGGATTTTTCCCTCCTATTACCCTGTTTCCTATGCGAATTTCCTTAGTATTTTCACGAAGCATACATATCCTCCATTCTACGTTAACTATTTTTAATCAGCGTTACAAACAAGCATGCTTATATAGCTACTTTTCTCATATATCTGCATTACTTAACAATTAAAATAAGTTAATAATATCCTTAAACAATATATACAATGCAAAAAGCATCAGCAACAACATACCTGCAACATTGATATATTCTTCATGCTTAACTGGTTTTCCTCTAAATGCCTCAATGATAAGGAATACAAGACGACCACCGTCAAGTCCCGGTATAGGAAGAAGATTCATCACACCAAGGTTTGCGCTTAAAAGTATGGTGAAATTGGCAAGATTCAAGAATACATACCATGCTCCATCCTCCTGACTTTCCTCATACACACTGTCGATAGCATCTACTATACCTACTGGTCCTGTAAAGTCATTTACCCCAAGGTCACCTGTGAAAAGCATGCCAAGACTCTTAAATACTGTTTCTATCTGATACTTAACTTCTATAAATGAATATTTGATAGTATCTAAAGCAGATGCTTCCACTCGAGTAGTATTGTAATTAAATCCAGTTTCATATGACTGCAAGCCAAGTACAGGTGTTACATCCATCTCCACTTTTTCACCGTTTCTATCAAACACCAGGTGAATAGCTTCATCTCCTAACGGATGCTCTTCTATATATGCATTAAATGCAACCGCATCTGCTATTTCGGTACCATTGATTGACTTTAAAGTGTCTCCCGCCTTTACGCCTGCCGCCTCGCAAGGTCCATCTGCTATAACATTTGAGATCTCCATATTTTCACCTTGAGCAGCCACATATTCAATACCCATCATATATTTTTCAACATACTTAGGCTTAAGAGTTGTTGTGTATTCCTTGCCGTCTCTCTCATATACGATTTCTATCTCTTCTGCAGTTACGCCATTAATATACTGCTCAAGATAGACTTCCCTTCCAAGGTCCACATCTGAGCCATCATACTCTACGATAATATCACCCTTCTTCAAACCAGCCTCATCTGCTGCAGAGCCTTCCTCTACATGGGTAATCACAGCAGGATCATATCCTGCATATCCTATAACAATCAGTGCAAACAAAAACGCCAGCACAAAATTGAACAATGGTCCTGCAAATATAATTGCCATTCTGGACCAAACTGATTTGCTCTCAAAGGATTTTTCCATATCCATCTCTGAGTCTTCTTCACCTGCAAGCTCCTTATTTAACATCTGGCACGCACCACCAAATGGTAATAATTTCAAGGAATACTTCGTTTCTCCCTTGCCAAAAGAAAACAATGTTGGTCCCATTCCTATAGAAAATTCCACAACGCGCACGCCATTCTTTTTAGCTATAATGAAATGACCAAATTCATGTATGAATACCAACAATCCAAATATTATAACTGCAAAAACTATACTCATTAACTCCACCTGCTCTCAATGAATTCATATGTTGCCTTCTCAACATCAAGTATTTCTTCTATAGAAGGTTCCTTCACAAGCTTAACATTTTTTATAGACTCCTCTATGATTTCATATATATCCAAAAACTTTATCTTTCTGTCTAAAAACATTGCAACAGCTCTCTCATTGGCTGCATTGAATACAGTAGGCATAGAACCACCACATTTTCCTGCCTCATATGCATATTTAAGCCCCTTAAAGTTCTCCATGTCTGGATCCTCAAATGTAATCTGCCCTATCTTTGAAAAATCTACTCTCTGACCGTCCAAGTACCTTCTCTCTGGATAATATATAGCATACTGTATTGGCAATCTCATATCCGGAGTGCCTAACTGTGCCATAACTGCACCATCCTTAAACTGTATCATTGAATGAATAAGGCTCTGTGGCTGGACAACTACCTGTATTTGAGAAAAATCCACGCCAAACAGCCATTTTGCTTCGATTACTTCCAAGCCTTTATTTACCATGGTAGCCGAATCAATGGTAATCTTTCTACCCATGGCCCAGTTTGGATGCTTTAAAGCAGCCTCAACTGTTACATTTTTAAGTTCATCTTTTGTTTTTCCTCTAAATGGTCCTCCTGATGCAGTCAGAAGAATCTTATCTACCTCTCTCTGGTTTTCTCCATTAAGGCACTGAAATATAGCACTGTGCTCACTGTCAACAGGAAGTATCTTTACATTATATTCTTTTGCTGCTGGAATTATAATATGTCCTGCCGTCACAAGTGTTTCTTTATTTGCAAGGGCAATATCCTTACCTGCCTTTATAGCCGCCATAGTAGGTCTTATACCTATCATTCCAACTATAGCTGTCACAACTATATCTGCACTGTCTATAGATGCCACTTCCATAAGTCCATCCATGCCAGATACAACCTTTATGGACAGGTCACTTATGTTCTGACAAAGCTCCTTTGCCTTTCTTTCATCATATACACATACAAGCTCTGGTTTAAACTCTCGTATCTGTTTCTCCAAAAGTTCGATGCTGCCGTAGGCTGCCAATGCAACCACTTTTAAATCATTATTCTTACTGACAATATCAAGAGTCTGAGTTCCTATGGAACCTGTGGACCCCAATATAGAGATATTTTTCATAGTTACCTCCCATTATCTTTCCCATTCTTGCTTAAAAAATGAAATATATTAAATAATAAATAACTGGTGCTGTAAATATTACACTGTCAAATCTGTCAAGCACACCACCATGTCCAGGAATAAGTTTTCCGTAATCCTTGATATCATAACATCTCTTAATAGCTGATGCTGCAAGGTCACCTACCATTGAAACAAGACCCGCACATGCACATATTATCGCAAAATATATAGGTGCATTTTCAATCTGCTCCATATTTCCGCCTACCACTGCTCCATATATAGCACCGATACCTGCTGCACCTAAGATTCCACCGATTGCTCCCTCTATAGTCTTCTTTGGACTTAAAAGTGGTGTCATCTTATGCTTGCCCATTGTAACACCTGCAAGGTACGCACATGTATCACAGCCCCATGATGAGATAATAACAAGCCATATTGTAATCATTCCATCATTTGTAGTCTCTCTGATAAGGTATAGGAATGACATAAGAACAGCTACGTATATTACTCCAAAGAATGACATCATAACCTGCTCCACCTTATACTTTGGAAATGAGAATACAAATGCTATCATAACAACCAATAGTAATGATATGATAAATATGCTCATATACTCTGTACCCTTCCAAAGAAGCAATCCATAATATACTATAACGCTTATGTATCCAATTATACCTAAACAATTCTTCTCTATACCAACAGTCTTATATACCTCTGACAATCCTATAAGAGAAAGCAATGCTGTCAATCCGAATATAACATAATTTCCCAATATAAATGTTACCAGCAAAACTGCAATTAATACAATGCCGCTAAGTGTTCTTGTTAAGAATGATTTATTAAAAAGTTTACTAAGTGCCATTATTTTTCCTCCGATTCTACTTTTCCAAATCTTCTGTCTCTTTTATTGTAAGCTAATATAGCCATAGCCAAATCTTCCTTGGTAAAATCCGGCCATAACACATCCGTAAAATAAAACTCTGTATAAGCAAATTGCCACAACAGATAGTTGGATAATCTTTGTTCACCGCTTGTTCTTATAAGCAAATCCGGGTCTGGAATACCTTTAGTGTCCAGATATGTCTCAAACAGCTTCTCGTCTATATTTTCAGGCTCAACCTTTCCATCTTTTACATCCGATGCCATTATTTTCATGGCACGTATCATCTCATCTCTGCTTCCATAATTTATGGCAATAGTAAAGTTAAGACCTGTATTTTCCTTTGTCATCTCTTCCAATTCGCATATTTTATCGCGAAGCTGGTCGTTAAGACCTGTCTTATCACCTATAACTCTGACGCGCATATTATTAGAATTTGAGCGTTCTATACAATCTTTAAGATAATTTTTTAACAATTTCATAAGGGCATCCACTTCTGACTGGGGTCTTTTCCAGTTTTCAGTTGAAAAAGCATATACTGTCAGATACTTTACTCCCATATTCCACGCATCTTCACAAATTTGTTCCACAGTCTGTGCGCCTTTAACATGTCCGTAATTTCTTGGCATTAAGCGTTTCTTTGCCCAACGTCCGTTTCCGTCCAATATGATTGCTACATGGTTTGGTATTTTCATACCAGTTATATCAATTGGTGATTTTTTTGCCATGTCTTCCTCCAATATTATATCATTAAAAAAGGGGAATTTATGTTCCCCTTTTTTCTGTACTATAAGTGATAAAACAGCTATTCAGTTTCTTCAAAACTCTAGTAGCTGCAGTATTCGTATTTCCGTGCTATAACACTACTCGTACTGTACATTTTTCACTAAACTGTCATTATTTCGTTTGACTTATCATCGATAGCCTTATCGATTTCTGCTACATACTTATCTGTAAGCTTCTGAATCTCTGCCTCAAGCTGCTTTGACTCATCCTCAGAAATCTCGTTATCCTTAGCCATCTTCTTTAAGGCGTCATTTCCATCTCTTCTGATGTTACGAACAGCCACCTTGGCATTCTCACCCTTCTTCTTAACATCCTTAACAAGCTCTTTTCTTCTGTCCTCTGTAAGCTCTGGGAACAAAAGACGAACAACCTTACCATCATTATTTGGTGTAAGACCTAAATCTGAATTAAGGATTGCCTTCTCAATTTCCTTTATAAGGTTTGCCTCCCATGGCTGAATCTGAATCATTCTAGCCTCTGGTACTGATATGTTAGCAACCTGCTGGAATGGAGTAGGTGTTCCGTAGTAATCTACCTTAAGCTTATCTAAAATATGTGGGTTAGCACGTCCTGCTCTAATTGACGCATACTCTGATATAAGTGCATCCACTGACTTTGACATTTTCTCGTCGTACTGATTTAATCTAGCATCCATTATTTGATACCAACCTTTCTTTTATTTAATATCATTACACTATTCAACTGTTATTATAGTTCCTGTAACATTACCTGTTACATTGTTGATAATGCTGTTTTCTTCGTTTAAACCGAATATGAGCATAGGCATTTTATTCTCCATACAGAGAACTGACGCAGCAAGATCTATAACTCCAAGTTTCTTCTCAACAACCTCACTGATTGAGATCTTGTCATACTTCTTAGCATTAGGATTCTTTGATGGATCTGCGTCGTACACACCATCAATCGACTTAGCTGACAGAATAATGTCTGCTTCAATCTCGATAGCTCGCAATACCGTTCCCATATCTGTTGAGAAATAAGGATGTCCAATACCACCAGCAAAGAATACTACCATGCCCTTATCAAAATACTTATTTGCTCTATCCTTTGAGAAGAGCTTTGTAAACGAACCACACTCGAATGGTGTAAGAACCTGTGTTGACATTCCTTCTGTTCTGAATATTTCAGAAACATAAATACAGTTCATAACTGTAGCAAGCATTCCAATAGCATCTGCTTTTGTACGATCGATTTTCTCGCTTGTTCTTCCTCTCCAGAAGTTTCCGCCTCCGATTACAATACCAACCTGAACACCTTTGTCCACAAGTACCTTAATCTGCTTTGCAACACCTACACATGTTGCCTCATCAAATCCGGTTTTCTTGTCACCAGCAAGGGCCTCACCACTTAATTTTATAAGTACTCTCTTATATTCGCTCATTACTATGGTTCCTTTCTCTTGATATTTAATTTGAATTATATCTCACTAAATGTATCCTCAAATAATGACTTGTAATCGATATCTGCATAGCACTGTGAGCAGAAGCCTTCGATTACTGCGCCGTTGTTAATCTGAACTGAACGAGATTTGATATTACCCTGTACTACTGCTGTACCATCTACAATAACAGGACCATGTACATCAATATCACCTCTTACAGCACCACCGATAACTGCTGATGTTGCAAATACATTTCCAACAATAATTGAACCATTACCAATTTTAATTGTACCACTACTGTGCACATCACCTTCTACTTTGGCGTTGTTTGCAAAGATTTCTCTAGCATGCGATACACCTGTGATACGACCTGTTACGATAAGCTTACCCTTACATGTGATATCACCTTTGATTCTTCCGTAAAGATTTACAGAACCATCAGATTCAATATTACCTGTAATACATGTGCCTTTTGTAATCTCTGCAACTTCGTCACTTGGCAAATCATTCTCATCAAAAACATCATCTTCTGATGCTGCTTCTATTGTTGTTTCTGTTGTTCCCTCTGTATCCACATCTGCTTCATCAGACTCTATATCTGACTCAGCGTTTTCTGTTTCAACCTCTGCAGCTTCAATATTAATATTAATTTTCTCGTCAACTGCTTCCTTCTCAGCTGCTGCTTCCTCATTGATCATTGAGCCTATCTCATCTAAATCGAGAGAAAACTCCTCTTCACCTATTGTATCCACTGTTTCTTCTTCTACAATAGTTTCTACTTTCTCTTCAGCATTTTTCTCATCTACAAGCTCATTTACTGCCTGTGATAAATCATCCTTAAATTCTTTTAAAAAACTCATCTTAACCTCCAAAATGTCTATTCTGCTTCTATTTCTCGGTGATGCACCGGTACTGAGCGTTCATCTATAGCTCGTATTTCATAACCATTTTCCAACAGTTTCTCTATAAGCATTGGCAATGCTTCAACTGTTGTATCTTTCGATTTCGTATCATGCATAAGTATAACCAGATTTCTATATCCCTGATCAACCTGCACCATGCAATTATCAATTATCTGCTGTGCCGTAGGTTTTTTACTATCTGCATCTCCACTTGAACAGTTCCAATCATGATATGAATAACCATTATCATTTATCCATTGTATATAAGGTGTAATATCATCTACTATAGTATTGGATGAACCTCCTGGGAATCTGAATAACCTTACATCAACACCTGTTATATCATATAGATACTTTCTAAGTGATTCTACCTCATTGGCAAAGCTCTCTATTCCACCATATACTGAATCGTATTTATGAGTATATGTATGTATCCCTAAAGCATGGCCTCTATCTACAATCGCCTTGTATCTAGCTTCCATAGTGCTACCTGTATGTCCATTAACAAAAAACGTAGCCTTTACACCATATTGATCAAGGACATCAAGTATCGCTTCAGTATTCGCACTTGGTCCATCATCAAATGTAAGATATGCGTACTTGCCATCTGGTAATGGTTCTACCGTAGTCGTCTCTGTAGGTATCTCTGTAGTTATTTCATCCGTTGAAGATTGTTCTTCTGTACTAGATGTAGTTTCACCATCTGATAAAGCGCCATCTGTTGATGAATTGTTATCAGCTACAACTGAATGACTTTCCATCAACTCGTTTATCTCATTCTGCAATGATGAAATGCGAAATAATAATACTACACACAATGTTGTTGGAACAACTATCAGCGTAACCAGCAATGTTATCATTGCAACTCTCATTGACTTTCCACGATTTCGACGTTTAAATGATATATCAAAGCCATTGCTTTCCATGTCTAGTCTCCTTCATAGTATTATGTGTTTTCTTTTTATTAAATTATCTGGTTTATTATAACACGAATTTTCCAATAGTAAAACCACAATTTTGTCTTTATTCGACTTTTTCTGTAACATTACCATTTTCATCTATCCTTACATTAACAGATATACTCTCAATAAAATCATATATTTCCTGAGCCTTAGTGCCTGTAGCTTCCTGCACTGAGTACTGTTTACTTACACATGGTGTTATTCTTGTTGATACACTGTTATCTGCATTTATAGCAATATTTACAACCATTGTATCAGAAACGTAATTTGAGAACAGGAAATTTCCTAAATTATAATAAATAGGTGCACCCTTGTATATTTCTATTCCCTGAAGGTTGTGAGCATGACTTCCTATTACAAAATCTGCACCAGCATCAATATAACCATGTGCAATAACCGGCTGATTTGAAGTAAGCTCATATGATTTTTCCTGTCCAAAATGAACATATACTGCTACTATATCACACTTTTCCTCTTCTTTGAGACGTTTTATCTCATCCTTCATCATCTTATAACGATCTGTGCTCTCATAAGTTGTCATCACACCAGGCTTATTTGTCTGAGCATACCACTCCCAGCTTACGATAAATCTACTGGCTGCTAATACAGCTATTTTTTTACCATTAACAATCCTTATATCAGCCTTTAATGCATCTGCAAGATTCTTTCCTGCACCTATACGTGCAATTCCTATGGCATCAAGAGCATCTAGACAATCGAGAAGACTCTGCTCACCATAGTCCATAGCATGATTGTTTGCCAACGACACTATATCTACTCCCATTTCCTTCCAGAGAATCTCTCTGGCAACTGGTGACTTAAAGTTGTACAACTGCTGAGTATCCTTTGCCTCTTCCGGCAAATCTGTTGCAACATACTCGTGATTAGCAATCATGATATCTGTTTTCTGAAATATATCTAATATTGACTGTCCTAAAAATCCTGTAAGACCTGATTTTGTATAATTGCTATAAAGTTTATCACTTAAATACATATCGCCTACAAATGCCATTGTCACTGGCTTATAGTCTTCGTTTACATTAGAACCAGAGGTTGAAGCCTCTTCTGTTGTTGGCTCCTCTGATTCTACCACCTTCGTTGTTGGCTCTTCTGTCTTTTTCGTTGTATTTTCTTCTGTTGCCAAAGAACTCGTTGTATTCTCTGCAGAATCTTGAGTCTCCAAATAGTTAGACTCTGTATCATCTGTCTGTAGTGTTGTATCTTCCGATGCCTGTTCTGTGCTTTCTGTTGTCTCTGCTGTTATAGTTTCTGTATTTGCTTTATCACTGTTGCCACATGCTGATACAAGCATCATCATAACAAGCATTACACTTAATACAGCACTTAATCTCTTCTTCATGCTCTTACTCCTTTTATCTGTTGAATTAAATCTAGGTTTTATCTGTTGTCTACCTTCTCTGGGTATAAGTCATGGTTGCACATTCTGTTCCATGCAACCTCTTCCCATTTTGTTCCTGGTTTGCCGTAGTTACAATATGGGTCAATAGATATACCACCTCTAGGTGTGAATTTTCCCCACACCTCAATGTATTTAGGTTCCATTAATTTTATTAAATCTTTCATTATAATATTTACACAGTCCTCATGAAAATCTCCATGATTTCTAAAACTGAATAAATACAACTTCAGAGATTTACTCTCAACCATTTTTATATCTGGTACATATGAAATAGTTATACACGCAAAATCTGGCTGTCCGGTAATAGGACAAAGACTTGTAAATTCAGGACAATTGAATTTTACAAAATAGTCATTGTCCGGATGCTTATTTACAAATGTTTCCAATACCTCTGGTGCATAATTATCAGGATATTTTGTTCCTTGATTGCCCAAAAGTGATATATCTCCCATTTCCTGTTTATTTCTACTCATTTTTTACTCCTCTCCTCAATGTTTATTTCAAAACCAATGGGTCTGTAACACCATTTAGGTTAAACGCCTGTTGTCTATCTATGCATGTTCCACACACACCACATGGTTTGTCCTTCCCTTCATAGCAGCTCCAAGTAAGCTCATAGGGAACATTTAGCTCTAATCCTTTCTTAACCACATCCTTCTTGGTCCATGATACAAAAGGTGCTTCTATGCGAACCTGTCCACCACTTCCTTCACAAATTGCTTCATTCATTGCTCTGTTAAAGCTCTCCGAACAGTCTGGATATGCATTTCCTGCCGCATCATCACTGTGCGCACCATAATAAATGATTTCACAGCCTTTTGAAATAGCTATACTGGCAGCCGATGCCAAAAACAAGCCATTTCTAAATGGAACATATGTTGAAACTGGTTTTCCATCGCTTTTATCTATCTGCTCAGCATATGATTCGTGTGGAATTTCATCATCGGAATGTTCAAGCAACGAGCAATCACTATACTTGAATATTTCCGAAAGATTAAGATATATATGCTCAACACCATAGTATTTTGCAATCTTCATAGATGCTTCCAACTCTTTTGCATGCTTTTGCCCATACGAAACCGACAGTGCCACTACATTGTCTTTTCCATGCTCCGCCACCATCATAGCCAAACATGTAGTTGAATCTACTCCTCCACTTGTCAAAACTAAAACTTTCATTGTTACCTCCCCAATCTAGCCATTAAGCTGCCGTCTTCCTTAAATTTTCCGCGCAATGTAGTTGTATATGTCTTCGCAGTATTTTTCTTTATACCTCTAGCTGTCATACAGCTATGGCAGCCTTCTATGAGCACTGCAACATCAGCAGAGCCCGTGGTTTTTTGCATAATTTCTGCAATTTCCACACCTATTCGTTCCTGTAGCTGTAATCTCTTACATACCATGTCAGCAATTCTTGCTATCTTACTGATACCAATAACCTTTCCTGCTGGTATATAAGCTACTGTCACCTTCATATCATACATAAGTGCAAGATGATGCTCGCAATAACTAAATACGTCTATATCTTTAATAATCACCATGTCCTTACTATCTGTAGCGTAATCTCCCTCGCCATCAAATGTCTTATTAAACATTTCAGCAATTTCATCGTTGGTGTAATTCATACCCTCAAAGACTTCCTCATACATCCTTGCAACGCGATCTGGTGTATCCTTAAGTCCCTCTCTATCTGGATCATCGCCTAATGCCTCTAAAATACCACGTATGTGTCTCTTTATCGCTTCTTTATCTATAGCCATTTTATCCTCCTACACTCCTTTTCTTTCAGGATCCCATATAATTTTGTGCATCTGCAACTGCAAATTGACACCATTTAACTTATTTTCTTTCATATAATCAACAATCTGCGCCGGCTCAATTCTTCCAAACACGGGACTGATATATACATTACATTGCTCCACTAGTCCGTACTGTTCTATAATCTCCTTTGCCCTCTTAAGATCCGCCTCATCTGAAACCACAAATTTTACAGTATCCCATAAACGCCTTCCCTCAAAGTTTGACATAAGCATGTATTTTTCCATACCACTTCCTGGAAGCTTGTAATCTACTGTAAAGCTCAGTTCCTCATTTATATCACAAAACTCTCGCAAATCAATAGTTCCGTTTGTCTCTATCTCTACATGTATACTTCTATCACTACTTAGTATTCTCAGTAATTTGTCTATATCTTGTCTAAGTAACGGTTCTCCACCCGTCAAAGTAACATTTTTAATACCCGTTGCCTTCACATAATCATATATCTCAAATTCAGTCATGGCATGAGCTGGTACATTCTTATAATTTGCCCATGCTGTATCGCAATAATTACAATTCAGATTACATCCCGCAAATCTTATAAAAACAGCCAGTTGCCCAGCTCGTGTGCCTTCACCATTTATACTAACAAATTTTTCAACCACATTAAAAATTGCCATAATAATACCTCAAATTATTATTCTTGATTTAATCCTTGTAATATGATGCACAGTTATTTGGTGTTTCGTACACTGTAGCACATCTCACATCATAGCCTCTGGCTTTCATTCGATCAAAAAAATATTTTGAGAAGTTCTCCGCTGTAGACCTAAAATCAACTTGTACAAGTTTGATTCCCTCGTCCTGTAGAGCAGCCAGTGTTGCAGGTTTAAGCGTATCCTTTTCTATGATGAGGCAATGATCAAAATAATCTACCTCAGTTTTCAAATCCTCTTTGAGCTTATCAAAATCAACAATCATTCCTCTAAGATGCTCATCTTCCTTCAGCCTTTCGCTATTAATTTCCACTGTCACTCTCCATCTGTGACCGTGAATATTACTACATTTTCCTTTGTATCCCGAAAGAAAATGTGCAGCATCAAAACTATGCTCAGATTTCAATGTAAACATACTTATCTCTCCTATAAATAAATAATGTAACAAAGTGGACAAGTCCACTTCAACTCCCTAAATCCCTCATTCATGAGGGACTTGCTTCACTTTGTGAGCCGAGCACAGTCAGTTTCAGCTGACATCTTCTTTTCGTGCGAGTGCTCAAAAAATCGTAGTTGCAAAGCAACTGCGATTAATTCCTTTGCGGAGCATTTTTATTGTATAGGAAAGTTTCGAGAACTTTCCTATACAATAAAAAAGCGGACCAACGGCCCGCTCAAACACTTCATTACCCTGTATTTATCAAGCAGCCCTGGTTTTTTTTATAGACAGGATGGTACTAGCGAACTGTCTTTCATGTTATTTTATATACCCAAACATGCTATTATGTCAATATAGGTTCGTATATTTCGTCAAATATTTCTTTTTTTACTATATATATATCATTTGTATCGTTATAACTGCAACAGATATAGTCACCAGCATATCCTTCCATATATTTGTCATAATTCCACTTAGGAAATACTTTTGCTGGTTTACTAAGGCATTTTCCATATATCTTTGCCTCCTGTCTGCTGGAGCATTTTGACGCGTATGGCATGAGCATATACGACTTATCCTCCTTAGCATTTCTCACTGTAGGAGCATATGCAAATTCTCTGTCGAACTCACCGTCCATATGCTCATATTTCTCATTAAATTTTTCTTCAGTTATAGGATATACTTCACCCATATATCCAATCATAAGATATATATCATCATCTGCAGTAACTAAAGCATCACCCTCATATGTTCTTATTCTAAGGTCGGTGCCAGCGTTACATATATCGGTAGTTTTCACATAGCCGTATTGAGTAACTTTTTTTCTAAACACTGCAAAACCATCAGCAATATCAACGCCTTCTTTTGCATGAAATATATCAAAGCTGTCATAGTACATTTCCACTCTGTCAAACACATATGCGTCTATACTCATATCATCAAACATTTCTATAAATTTATTCTCATTTATAAAACCACCAGCCTTGTCTAAATGTCCACCGCCATTACCGACTTCACCTACAATAAACTTTGCCAAATCATTTGCCGTTACATCTGGTATACAACTTCTGACTGAAAACTTAAATCCTCCTGAACATTCATTAAATATAATACACACATCTATTGTATCTACCTGTAATATAAAGTCTCCGATAATACCCAAAATATTAGGATCACATGGTTTAGATTTGATAATAGCCAATCTCTTGTTCTCATCATGATTATATCTAAGCATAGCAATACCGGCTGTTTCCATTTCTTCCAGCGTAAAGTTTGAATGAGTGAATTTATTGATAAGTGAATTGTTTATCTTTAGATCATCAAGCATGTCTCTGTCCAATGGATGGCGAATTTCAGACAGCTCATTGCTATCCATAAACAGCCCGTAATAAAGTGCTGTCGCAACAGCCATATTATCATTTACGTCAAATTTCTCTGCCATGAGCATATCATAACAAAGCGTTGCACAGCTTACAAGATAACTGCGTATCTCTGCCATATCGTCAGACTCTCTCCCTGTATGATGATGGTCAATCATAGCTATATTCTCCGCTTCGAATGGAGTTACATTTCCCTCTCCATACTGACAATCTACCGTTATAAGCAGCTCTGGTTTATCCAGTTTCTTAACATACTCAAGTGGAATATTCAGCTCGTTTACCATCAATACCATGTTACTCTTGGTCATCTTGTTTCTTCCACTGTATATAAGACGCACATCCTTGCCCTTTTGCTTAAAATAGGTATATATAGCAAAACCTGACCCCACTGCATCAGCATCTGGATTGTCATGCACCTGTATAACTATATTATTAAATTTTTCCAATGAATTAAGCTTCATTTTATCCCTCCGCATCCAGAAATATTTCTTCCCATATAAATCAAACTATTTCATTATATCACAAAATTGTAATATACGAAAGAGCTTATAATAAGGTACTGTTGCGCAATTATAATTTAATTCACATTATAGGAAGATTGTATATTCTTGTCATCATAAGCGACTGCAATCTTCCTTTTATATGTCCGTCAATACCTTTATTACCCTCTACACCGATTATCTGTGTATATTTTAAACACGCTTCTTTCGAGAACTCGGAACTTTCTAAACGCCCTTTTTCGAAGAGTTTATTACAGTTCGTCTTTTATATGTCAGACAATATTGCTACAGGCGGTGTGCCATAGTAAGAACATACCTGAAAAAATTGCGTGATTTTCTTAGCAGGTTCAGGCGAGAATAACCTAGCCCCGCATAATCACTGTTTGAATGAGCTCGCCCCCAAATTTCACTGGGGCGAGCGAGTGAGTTTGATTAGCGGGGCTATAATAAAGTTTTCTCGGCGAACCTGCAAGAAAAT
>JAFQVJ010000008.1 GCA_017408025.1 Lachnospiraceae bacterium | reverse complement strand
TGCTGGTGCCAAGTATAGAGGTGAATTTGAAGAACGTCTTAAGGCTGTTCTTGATGAGGTCAAGAAGAGTGAGGGCGAGATAATACTCTTTATAGACGAGCTTCATACTATTGTAGGGGCTGGCAAGACTGATGGTGCCATGGATGCTGGAAATATGCTTAAGCCAATGCTTGCAAGAGGAGAGCTTCACTGCATAGGTGCTACAACACTTGACGAATACAGAAAATATATTGAAAAGGACCCAGCTCTTGAGAGAAGATTTCAGCCAGTTATGGTTGATGAGCCTTCAGTAGAAGACACAATATCTATTTTGAGAGGGTTAAAAGAGAGATATGAGGTGTTCCATGGAGTAAAGATAACTGACTCTGCGTTGGTTTCGGCGGCAACACTTTCTAATAGATATATAACAGACAGATTTTTACCTGATAAGGCTATAGACCTTGTGGATGAGGCGTGTGCTCTTATCAAGACAGAGCTGGATTCTATGCCAACAGAGCTTGATGAGCTTAGAAGAAAGGTTATGCAGCTTGAGATAGAGGAGGCTGCTTTGAAGAAAGAGACAGATTCTCTAAGCAAGGATAGGTTGGAAAGCCTTGGAAGAGAGCTGGCAGAGCTTAGAGACAGCTTCAATGCTAAGAAGGCTCAGTGGGAGAATGAGAAGTCATCAGTTGATAAGCTCAGCAAGCTTCGTGAGGAGATTGAAAGTGTCACAAATGAGATGAAGATTGCACAGAGAAATTATGACTTGGAAAAAGTGGCAGAGATACAATACGGGAAACTTCCTACTCTCCAAAAACAGTTGGAGATAGAGGAAGAGAATATAAAGAACAAGGATTTATCACTTGTCCATGAGAGCGTCACTGAGGAGGAAATAGCCAAGATTATCTCTAGATGGACGGGGATACCAGTGGCTAAGCTTACCGAGTCAGAGCGACAGAAAACACTTAATCTTGCAGACGAGCTTCACAAGAGAGTTGTGGGACAGGATGAGGGTGTAGAAAAGGTGACAGAAGCCATTATACGTTCAAAGGCAGGTATTAAAGATCCAAGTAAGCCTATCGGTTCATTCTTATTCCTTGGTCCTACAGGTGTAGGTAAAACAGAGCTTGCCAAGTCGTTGGCGGAAAAATTATTCGATAATGAAGCTAATATGGTTCGTATCGATATGTCCGAGTATATGGAGAAACATTCAGTATCTAGATTGGTCGGAGCGCCTCCAGGATATGTAGGCTATGATGAGGGCGGACAGCTGACAGAGGCGGTTAGAAGAAAGCCATATTCAGTAGTCCTCTTTGACGAGATTGAAAAGGCACATCCAGACGTATTTAATGTACTGCTACAGGTGCTTGATGATGGTAGAATCACAGATTCCCAAGGTAGAACTGTAGATTTTAAGAATACTATTATTATCCTCACATCTAACATTGGCTCATCATACCTTTTGGAAGGAATAGATGATGATGGAAATATTCGTCAGGAAAATGAAAATCTTGTAATGGAGCAGCTTAAGGCATCATTCAGACCAGAGTTCCTAAATAGACTTGATGAAATCATCATGTTTAAGCCACTTACTAAGGACAATATCTCTGGTATTGTTGAACTTCTAATCAATGATATCAATAGGCGACTTGCTGACAGACAACTAACTATAGAACTTACCACGGAAGCTAAGGCATATGTGGTAGAACATGGTTATGATGCTATGTACGGTGCAAGACCACTAAAAAGATACCTTCAGAAAAATGTGGAAACACTTGCGGCAAGGGTTATTCTTGGTGATGGCGTTCGCGAGGGTGATACAATTCTCATATATGTAGACAATGGCAAACTTATAGCCAAGGTAAAGTAAATATTCTGAAATATACAAATTAAATAAGCACTGATTTTAGTATGAGTTAGCTCGAGAAAGCATTTTTGGCTTATACCAGAATCGGTGCTTTTTGTTGGTGCTTTTTGTTTAAAAAAGGATTCTTGAATGAAATGAAATTATATGGTAAAATATTATCAATATGTTCAGTTGAAAATTTAATGTAGGAGGAATATTTAATGAACTTGAAGGAAAAGTTGCACGGTTTAACCTATAACATCGAAAGCAATTTCTTTTTGACGATTGTTAGGCGTGGCTTAACTATGATGATTCCGTTTATTTTGATAGGAGGCATTGCCTGCGCATTGACTAATTTACCTTTTGTAGATTATTCAAGTCCATTTGTTCAGAACTATTTCGGTTGGCTGATTTCTATTCTAGATTCCGTTTACCAGGGGACTTTTGGAATGTTCTCTTTGGCAATGGTGATTACCTTCAGTCTTAGTTATGGAATGGAGAGTAATGAAACCGTAGATAAGGTTGCTATGTATATAATGGTAGCCTTAGGTGCTTATGTTGCCCAGTTGAATATCGGAAGTGAAAGCTTTGACATGGAAAGTCTAGGCACAAAAGGAAGTTTTTCAGCAATATTTATTGCAATATTATCATGCGTTTTATATCAAAAAATTAAGAAGATTACATTGTTTACATTGAGAAAGTATACAATGGGTATGGAGAGTGTGTGCGCCAGCGCTGTATCTGCATTTATACCCATGATATTTGTTGTGTGTATAGTCATGTTGATAAATCAGCTCTTATACATCAGCTTTGGTGTTTATAGTATGCATGAATTATTTTCGAAGCTTACCTGTAGTATGTTCGACAATATGAGTAATAGCTTTGGTTCGGGTATACTATACACATTTATGTTACATCTTATGTGGATGTTGGGTTTTCATGGAAGTCATCTCCTTGAACCTGTTGCGCAGACTACATTCGCTAATGCTACAGGAGATGCGATTTTTAGCAAGAGCTTCTTTGATACTTATGTTGTTATGGGTGGCTGTGGAACTACAATTTGTGTACTGTTATTGCTCTTGATATTTTATAGAAAGGATAGATTGGGCAACCTTGCCAAGATAGCTACACCTACAGTAGTTTTTAACTTAAATGAGGTGTTAAACTTTGGTATACCAATTATTTTAAACCCACTAATGGCTATACCATTTATAATGACACCGATTGTATCATACTGCATATCATATATTGCTACTGCTATAGGATTGGTCCCACAGCTTGTACAAGAGGTACCATGGTCGACGCCGATTATTTTTAGCGGATATATGGCAACTGATTCTATACGTGGAGCAATTTTACAGATTGTCTGTATCGCAGTTGGCATAGCTATTTACTATCCATTCCTTCGTATGCACAAGCAGATGCAGGAGGTATATGCAAGAGAGAAGATTAAGCTGCTTGTTAATGAGCTACAGGAAAAAGAGAAGGAGAAGGAGAAACCTAGATTTATAAATCGTGCTGATAGTCTTGGACTGATTTCACGAATGCTCTTGGAGGATCTAAAGACAGCTATTAAGAGTGATAAGTTGTATCTTTTATATCAACCACAGATTGATGCTAGTGGGAAATGTATAGGTGCTGAAGCACTGCTCAGATGGAATCATCCATTGTATGGAATGATATTCCCACCGCTGATAATCTATCTAGCTAAGGAAGGAGGAGTTCTTCCTGAGCTTGAGGAGAAGTTGTTTGATATGGCAGGAGCAGCTATAAAGAAGACATCAGAGGAATATGGTGAAGACTTTAAGATTTCTGTAAATATTACGGCTAAATCGCTGTTATGGGATGTGGAATCCTGCATTGCAGCTTCATTGAAAAAGCATGATATACCAGCTGAACGAATGTGGATAGAGATTACTGAGCAGGATGTCATTTCCAATGCAGATATGGTTATTGACAAGCTGAAACGATTGGATGCACATGGACACACCCTGTTGATTGATGATTTTGGAATGGGACATACATCATTGATATATCTTCAGCATGATTTCTTTAGAGTTGTAAAGCTTGATGGTTCACTTGTTAAAAATATTACTGAAAGTAAGACAAATCAGAAGATTGTCGCATCTGTAGTAGAGTTAGGACGAGAGCTTAATGTAGAGGTTATAGCGGAATACGTAGAAACAGAGGAACAGAGGGATAAGCTACATAGTCTTGGCTGTCACTGGTATCAGGGATATCTCTATAGTAAGCCGATTCCATTGGATGAATTTATAGCGTTTATAAAATCGTACAATGAAAAATGTCAGTAAAACATACTGCCGTAACATAGTTATTTAACTTTACAATCATGATTTAAATCAAAATTTCTATTCAGTGCATTTAAGAGTATGTTCATGGTAAGATTAGCTTTCTTTGAGATGTCATTATGAACAACCTTAATTGTCTCTGGAAGCATACACTGGTTCTCTTCGGAGGAAATGACAACCATATCTGAAGCCTTCAGGTATGGTTGTACCATCAGTGCGAGATAGGTCCCTATAACGATTACTTTTTTACCCAAGAGCTTTTTTAGCTGTTCATTAGAAAATTCTGATATAATAACTACTCTGTCTGAGGGCAGATTTTTTGTTATAAATGAACGAAAATTCTCATTAGCATGGTTATCTAACAATACATAATAGTCTTTACCAATGATGCTTGATGCATCATTTATAAGAGATGGATAGTCAGTATATATTTGAAAGAAAAGGTCGTCATTAACAAGCATATCAACATTTATAACAGGTACAAAATACTTTTCAGAAAGAATCTTAAATTGTTCATGAGGCAAATCAATAGCGATGACCGCATCTATATTTCTGTTTGTTCTTATAGTTTCCTCATCCTCTGCTATAGGCATAAATAAAATATCGTATTTCATACGGTTAAGACGCTCGATAATCATATTTACAAAGGCAGTTATCTCCATATTTCTCGCTGGAGTGCCAGGATTAAGGAAATATGCAACGCCTATTACATTTGTTTTGCCTGTTGCTAGACTTATGGCCGCATGACTTGGTCTATAATTCAAAAGATTTGCAATCTGCAAAACCTTCTTTTTTGTTTCTGCACTAATCTTCTGGTCAGTTCTATTATTCATAATATATGAAACTGTTGCCACAGAGACACCTGCTTCACGCGCCACATCTTTAACTGTCACTTTTTTTCCCATAATAACAAACCTCACAAATTTTTTACTTAATTTTTGTACAATCACTAAACGAAGATTGTAGAAAAATAAAGAAAACGTTTATTTAACCTAACTTAACTGTATAAGTAACCTTACCAATCCTCAGGGAAAAAGTCAAGAAATTTATTGACTTTTAAAAAGGAGGGTGTTAATATACACTTAACCGTTTAAATTAAACGTTTAAGTAAAGAGCAGGAGGTATGCAAAATGAAGAGAACTATGAAAAAGTTATTGGGAGTCATCTTAGTATGCATGGCGATGGTAATGTCAATCTGTGCATGTGGTGATTCCTCAAAAGATGCTGAGAAGCAAAAGATAACTGTAACATTTATGAATGGAGAAACACAGTTAGGACAGGTAACAGGTACAGCAGGCGAGAAGTTGTCAGATTACTCAAAGTATGAAGAACTTGACGGTTATGAATTTTTAGGCTGGTATGAAACACCAACATTGTTGGAGAGTAGCAAGAAGGATTTGGCTACAGTAACCTTTGACAAGGATACAACACTGTACGGAAGCTTTAAATCTACACAGGTAGCAGAGGATACAAGATTATGGTACATAGTTGGAGCAGGTGCTAGCCCTGAACTGGCAGCAAGCAACTGGGCAGGAACAGTAGAGGATTCAGTTAAGGAGTCATGTCAGTTAAAGGCGACAGGTAATGGAACAAATGAGTTTGCCATCACGCTTAATCTCTATGAGGGTGACCAGTTCCAGATTATTCACGACTGGGCGTGGGATGGACAGAAAGGTTTTGGCTGCTTCACATCAATTGATGAGTCACAGATGGCAAATGGTGGCGGCTTAGGCGGTTCAGATACCACATCAAACATAAATGTGGTAATGGACGGAAACTATACTATAACATTGACAACTGATCCGGAAAATGCACTTCAGGATACATTGACAATCGCACGAAACGGTGATGCAACTGCTGAGGCTGATAAGGCAGAAGAATCTGGCTCAGAGAACACATATACAGTAACTGATGCTACAGGTATAGTGGTAAAGGGTAGCTGGGTAGATGACTGGTCAGAGAATAAAGATCTTACAAGAGTAGACGGAACAAATAAGTTTACTATCACAATGGATTTAGCAGCTGGCATAGAGCTCTATTTCATGGTTTATGAAAATGGTACAGATACAGGCTTGGGTATGAATGCAACAGCGGTAACTGATGATGCTTCAAAGGCACTTTTGGAGGAAGCATATAATATAAAGGTTGCTGAGGCTGGCTCATACACATTCACTGTTGATGCAGATACTATGACAATCACTATAACAAAATAACAAGGTGACAGGAGAACGAAAATGAATAGATGTGCAATACAACATATTGTTGATTCATCATATTGTTTTCCAGTATCATCAAATGAAATCGTATTGAGATTGCGCACGGAAAAAAATGACATTGTCCGTGCGCAAGTAATATATGAGAGTAAATACGTCATCGGAGAATCACAGAAATGTGCAGACATGAAAAAGACATATACAGGCGAGTTGTTTGACTTTTATGAGGTAAAGCTTACATTGGAAGACACAAGACTTGCTTATGTGTTTTACATAAATGATGGAGAGAAGAATTATTATTTTTCTGAGGATGGCGTGACGGAAAACTATGATTTTACTCTTGGGTATTATAACTTCTTCCAGTATCCGTATATAAATGATGCGGATATAATAGAGTGCGTACCTTGGATGAAAGAGGCAGTATTTTATCAGATATTTGTAGATAGATTTAATATAGGTGATGAGGAGAAGGATAAATCATATATTACATGCAAATGGGGCGATATTCCAACACCTAAAACCTTTGCAGGAGGTGATCTTAAGGGAATCACAAAAAAATTAGATTACATAAAGGATTTGGGATGTAATGCGATTTACCTGACACCAGTATTTGAATCAATATCTAATCACAAGTATGACATTAGCGATTATTACAATGTTGATCCACAGTTTGGTTCAAACGAGGATTTAAAAGAATTGGTGAAAATGGCACACAGTAAAGGCATAAGAATAGTGTTGGATGCAGTGTTTAATCATTGTAGCGACAGGTTAATGCAGTTTCAGGATGTTTTGCAAAATGGCAAAGCTTCAAAGTATTTTGACTGGTTTGTTATAAAGGGCGATAAGGTCAGAAGCGAGCGAGACAATTACGAAACATTCGCAGCTTGTGACTATATGCCAAAGCTTAATACGTCAAACGAGGATGTGCAGGAATTTCTGTTGAACATAGGAGAGCATTACATAAATGAGTATGACATTGACGGCTGGCGTCTGGATGTATCTGATGAGATTAGCCATTATTTTTGGAGAAAGTTTAGAGAAAGAGTTAAGAAGGCTAAGAAGGATGCCGTAATTATTGGAGAGAACTGGCATGATGCAAACAGTAATTTAAGGGGTGATCAATATGACAGCATTATGAATTATGCATTTACAAAACTATGTCTTGATTACCTTGCAACGGAGTGCAAAAGCGCTGAGCAGGCAGCATGGAAGCTAAATGAACTCTTGATGCGAAATACTGATCCGGTAAACACAATGATGCTTAATCTTCTAGACAGTCATGACACACACCGGTTCTTCAAGGAAGTAGGAAAAAACAGATTTAAGATGAAGGCAGCTCTTTGTCTGCTATTTATGTTTAAAGGTGCACCATGTATGTTTTATGGTACAGAGATTTTAACTGATGGTGGATATGATCCGGATTGCAGAAGATGCATGGACTGGGAGAAGGCAAAGCCTGATGGTGGATACAAGGACATATATGATCTGATAAAGAAGCTGGCATTTCTTAGAAAAGAAATGAAGCTGGCAGACGGAGATTTGAAAATATACGGCGAATCAGAGACGCTTATCCTTGTGAATACCACAGAAAGCAGAGTGATTAAATTAATGATTAACAATACACCAGATAAGCAAATAGTTGATAACGTTGAGGTTAAGCCATATAGTTTTAATATAAGTCTGAATGGAGGAATTATAGTACATGAGTAAATATAAGAGATTAACAGCACTTTTACTTTCGTCAGTTATTATCTCGACAATGACAGGATGCAGCGACAGTGGCGTTGAGGCATCAGCTGACGAAGCTATTACACTTCGTATACTTGAAAATGATACAGCCAAGCAGGAAGGCTATCTGGATGTATTGATTAATGCATTTAATGAAGCATACAAGGATAAAGGAATACAAGCAGTAGATGCAAACATGGAGGAATACTCCGACCTTGCGGCAAATGGCCCATATGGATATGGTCCTGATGTTATATATCAGGCAAATGATAAGCTTATGACATATGCCGAGGACAAACATATTTTGCCTCTGGACATAGAGGAATTTGATTGCTATGAGTATGTACCAGAAGAGGCAGGGGATGCATTTAACATCAATATAGATGGTGAAACGTACTGCTGTGGTATCCCTGTAAATATTCAGGAGCCTATGCTTTTTTACAGAGAAGACAAGATGCCTGAAAACTGGCAGACAGAATGGGATGATAACAGCAATGGTGTAGCAGACTTCTTTGAGAATTGGAATGATTTATATGCCTATTCCAAATATCTGAGAGATACAGATGCAAGTGCCAACAAAGATAGTCAGTATGGTTTTATGTCTTCATTTAACAACCTGTATCTCAATGGTCAATTTCTCTTCTCATATGGTGCATATGTGTTTGGTGAAAATGCTGATGGAACCTTGAATTCAGAAGACATAGGCTTATCAAAAGGCAATTCGGTTACAGGTCTCAGTGCCCTTAGACAGATGGCTGCTCTTATGAATGAGGGATGTATCGATGATACAATTACAATGAACAGATATGAAAAGATTGCAGACGGCACATATTTTTGTGCAGTATCTACACCTGATACATACAGCTTATTTGTAGAAAAATTAGCGCTGAAATACGAGAACGAGGGATTAAGCGAAGCAGACGCCAAGGCGAAGGCAATAGAGAATCTGAAAATGGTTGAGCTGCCAGAACTTATGCCGGCAGATGGCGATTTGACGAAGAATAGTGAAGAAATGTCAAGTTCAGACTGGGTTGAAACTGTGGTCATGGGTGGCGTTAATGGTTATGCTATTAGCTCTTATACAGAGCACAGAGAAGCGTGTGTAGAATTCATTAATTTTGCAACCAGCTTTGAAATGATTCAAAATCGTATGGATATGTTAGGTATTGCACCAACACGTTCCGATGTGGCAGAAGCATCAGGTGGTGTGACAGATACCATATTTGAAAGTCTCTCAGAGGGAAATATATATTTAATGCCATCCATTAAGGCTGTTGATCAGATATGGGTACCTACACAGACGCTGCTTGGTGATATTGCAAAGGATCCATTTAGAGAGGCAGCAGGTGAACAGCCAAAATATTTCTCACAACAAGAAATAAAGAAGGCGATAGAGAAGGTAGACAAGGATATTTATGATGCTATCTATACGTTGAAATAATATATTAAAACAGCTTATGCAAAGCAATATATGTATGATAGCTTATGCAAAGTAATATATGTAAGACAGCTTATGCATAAAAGATTGTAGCAGAAAGGAGAATGGATTATGGAGCAAAAAAGAGGGCTTTTAAAATCATCCTTTCCAGTTAAGGCATCTATGGTCATAATGGGGACTGGGCAGCTGTTGCAAAAGCAATGGATAAAGGGAATACTTTATTTAACGTGTTTTGTAAGCTATATTGTCTATCTTGCATTAACAGGAGTTGAGGATATTATCGGATTTTTTACTCTGGGTACAGTAAAAGGTGATGCATGGCTTGGAATAGAGGGCGACGATTCTATTATGATGCTTTTAAAAGGCTTATTAGCATTTGTAATCACAGCCTTTTTCGTAGGAATCCATAAATCGAATATAAATGATGCCCATAGAAGTGATATTAAAGTTAAGCAAGGCTCAGTGCTTCCTAAATTTTCTAAGGCATGTGGAATTTTTTTTGATAAGAAATTCTATATAATAGCATTGGCAGTTCCTGTAGTTGGTGTACTTATATTTAATATCTTACCAATAGTGTTTATGATTCTTATATCCTTTACAAATTATGGCGGAGATGTTGTACCACCAGAGCTGGTAGACTGGATTGGATTTGACAACTTTGGAAAGGTTCTTGCATTGTCGGAAATAAAGGACACCTTTTTCAAGATTCTTGCATGGAATCTTGTATGGGCACTAATTTCCACACTTGTAAATTATTTTGGTGGTCTCGGGCTTGCATTATTGCTCAACAAGAAGTGCGTGAAAGGAAAAGCATTTTGGAGAGCATTTCCGGTTCTTGCATATGCGGTGCCTGGATTTATAACATTACTTGGTTTTAAGTTCATGTTCTCTTATGGTGGTCCTATCAATTATTACATAACTATGAGTGGTGGAAGTGCCATAGGATTTCTTGATATTGATGCGGGATTGACGGCAAAGCTTATTGGTATTTTGGTAAATGCGTGGATATCGGTGCCAACATCAATGCTTCTCGCAACAGGAATTTTATCAAATATGAATAAAGACCTTTATGATGCGGCAAGTATTGATGGAGCATCAAAGTGGAAGCAGTTTACAAAGATTACATTGCCATTTGTGATTTTTTCAACTACACCTGTGCTGATTACAAGCTTTGTGGGAAATTTCAATAACTTTGGTATATTCTATTTCTTAAGAGGAGGCTTGTACAATGAGGGATATTTCCTTGCCAGCGACACAGACCTACTTATCAACTGGCTGTATAATCTGTCCATAGATAATAACTATTATGGAATAGGTGCGGCAATTAGCTTGATTATCTTTATCATTACGTCAATATTTTCACTGCTTACATATGTGCGAAGTGGTGCGTATAAGAAGGAGGATACATATCGATGAAAAAGAAAAAGTTTTTAAATGGAAATCGAGTTGACTCTATAGTTACGCATATTGTGCTGATTGCAGTGTGCTTAGTGTTTTTATTTCCTGTACTGTGGCTTGTGTTGTCATCCTTTTCAAAAAGTGGATCTATATATGATATAGAGGGATTTTTCCCAGATACATTAAGTTTTGGAAGCTATAAAAACCTATTTACAGACACGACCATGTACGATTATCCAAACTGGCTGATGAACACATTATTTGTAGCAGTTTTTTCAAGCCTTATAGGTACAGTGCTGGTCATACTTACTGCTTATACAATAAGCAGATTTGAGTTTAAGAGCCGAAAGCTTTTAATGAAATCAACCCTTGTGCTCAGTATGTTTCCAAGCTTTATGGGTATGACGGCAGTTTATCTTATAATGGTTAATTTTGGACTCATTAATCAATTGTGGAGTCTGATACTTATCTATGCGGCAGGTGCACCAATGGGATATCTGGTACAGAAAGGATATTTTGATACTATATCCAATACCATATATGAGGCTGCAAGAGTTGACGGAGCAACGAATTTCAGGATTTTTACAAGAATTACATTGCCACTTTCGAAACCGATTATTGTGTACACAGCATTAACTCAGTTTGCATGGCCATGGAGTGATTTCATTCTTCCTAATATGCTTCTGAAGAATAAAGATTTATGGACAGTGGCGGTAGGACTTACACACCTTGATGAAACACAGTTCACAAGATTTGCGGCAGGCTCGGTATTCATAGCCGTCCCAATAGTTATATTGTACTTTGCATTGTCAAAGTTCCTGGTGGCAGGAGTGTCAGAAGGAGCAGTCAAGGGATAAATTCTTGTTCTTCTGGGAGAAGACGGCCATAATTAATATTATATTTTTACGTCTAGAGCTACGGGCATAAGATTTTCTAAGGTCTTTGCCCGTAGCTTTTTATAAGTATGTACAACTGGCTGGTATTCGCCATCCATGGCTCGGACTCGTCTTTCGTCAACATCCTGTTGACGAATTGTTATGTATCGACGTTGCAAATCCCTAAGAAAATCTAATACCCTACGCTATGACATAAAAATATAATATTAATTATGGCCTATCTTTCTCTTCAATTCACTTTATCACATTTATAAGCGTCCTAACGGACACGCAGAATTACCAACTGAAATCAATTTTTCTCCATGTAGTAGGTAAAGATAATTTCTTGTACATACAGAATTACCTACTGAAATCAACTCTTATGATTATAGTGGGTAATATATAATGTGTTATGATTGCTTTAGAAATAATCATGATAGCTACGTTATATATATACGCTTAAGTGATTTGTTCTCATGGGAGTGTTAAAAAATCGTAGTTGCAAAGCAACTACGATTTTTTTCGAAACTCTGGCCTAAAATATTTAATTTCAGATAAAAAATCATTGGTACGCCAAATAAGAAATTACGCCAGTGCTTTCTCAAGCTTCTCAATACCGATTTTGATACGGCGAATGCTTTCGTCCTTGCCTAATATTTCAGCAATTTCAAAGGCACCACCTGGTGTCATCTGCTTACCAGATACAGCTGTTCTTAGAGGCCAGAGGGCAGTGCCATTCTTGATGCCCTTGTCTGCCACATATTTCATAGCGATGTCATGGATGTTATCCACAGAGAAATCATCTGTAGCTTCAAGAAGTGGAAGAAGATCCTTCAATACCTCAAGAGAGATAGCTGAATCAGTCTTCATTTTCTTGTGTGTGTACATCTCGATATCGTAGTCAGGTAATTCCTCAAAGAAGTCTACGTGATCCTTGATATCAGGGAGCACCTCTATACGTGTCTTTACCAGATCAAGAATCTTCTTAAGATCATAATCCCTAGTTATAACCTCCTTAATGTATGGCATAGCTAAATCATAAAAACGCTCATTGTCCATAGCTTTGATGTACTCGCTGTTCATCCATCTAAGCTTGACTATATCAAATACTGATGGAGACTTGTTGATGTGATGGTAGTCAAACATCTTTATAAGCTCCTCAAGTGAGAAAATCTCGTTGTTATCTTCTGGGCTCCAGCCAAGGAGTGCGATGTAGTTGACAACAGCCTCAGAGATAAATCCCTGCTCGATAAGATCCTCATAAGAAGAATGACCGCTACGCTTGCTAAGCTTCTTGTGATTCTCATCTGTGATAAGAGGAAGATGAACATACTTTGGAGACTCCCAACCAAAGGCATCGTAAAGTCTCTGATATTTTGGAGAAGAAGAGATGTATTCATTTCCTCTTACAACGTGAGAAATTTCCATTAAATGGTCATCAACTACGTTTGCAAAGTTGTATGTTGGAAAACCGTCAGACTTGATTAAAATCATGTCGTCAAGTTCAGCATTTTCAACAGTTATATCACCGTATATCTCGTCATGGAAGGTTGTCTGGCCTTCTGTTGGTACATTTTGTCTGATTACATATGGCATACCAGCTGCAAGGTTAGCTTCGATTTCCTCTTTGCTGAGAGAAAGACAATGCTTGTCGTAAACAGTGATTTCCTTGCCCTCCTCACTGCCTTCTACAGCAGTCTTTAGAGAGTCGAGACGCTCCTTTGTACAGAAGCAGTAGTAGGCCTCGCCTTTGTTGATAAGCTTCTTTGCATATTCAAGGTACATACCTGTTGCCTGACGCTCACTCTGAACGTATGGACCGAAGCCCTTATCTTTGTCTGGCCCTTCATCGTGATGAAGACCAGTCTTGTCCATTGTACGGTAGATAATATCTACAGCACCTTCAACTAAACGTTCCTGGTCTGTATCCTCTATTCTTAATATAAAATCTCCGCCCTCATGTTTAGCGATAAGATACTCGTATAAAGCAGTTCTTAAGTTACCTACATGCATTCTTCCAGTAGGGCTTGGAGCAAATCTTGTTCTGATCTTTGTGCTCATGTCTTATATTCCTTTCGTTTTCTGTGTTATACAGACGTTAATTATCTGATAGTAATGTGTGTTAAGGATAACACATATATTACTCGTCATCTCCAACCATCTCATTGTATTCCTGCTCATCAAGCCATTCATCAAAACGGTCAGCAACGATTTCATATTCCTCATCGCTCTCAATGCTTGCAAGCTCAGGATTGCCCTCAGCATCCTCAGCGTAACGGTAAAGGTAAACCTCACCATCCTCTGTCTCAGCAGTACTTGTTGGAAGAAGGGCAATGTAATCTCTCTCACCAGCTTCAAAGATAGTAATAACTATGCACTCTACCTCAGAATCATCATCTAAAGTAAGTGTTACATACATTTCATCATCATTTTCTAAATCCTTGTTTGACATAATATTTTCCATTCCTTTCTGGTCATAGGTTCAAACAGATGACCTATAAATAACCAATGAGTTGTCATAACGGATTATCCGTCATCTTGTCTATCATAGTGTATCAAAATATGCAAAAAAGTCAATCATTGAAGGTGAAAAATGCCTATTATCTGGTTGAAAATGCCTTGCGTTCAAAAGCCTTTTTCGAATTGACTGCCTTCTCGCTAAGATATTTGGCTGAGCTTGTGCTATGGGATGTTTTTCCTAGCCTTAAGCTGCCTTGTCTACTGGTGGTGTTAGTAGGTTTAACTTCAGTATCTACAAAGCCTATTTCACTTAAAAATCTTGATATATCAGTGGCCTTGCCAAAACGCTCTCTTACAGCGAAAATATGGAGATTATCTCTGGCTCTGGTCATGGCTACATAGAATAGTCTGCGCTCTTCCTCGATATCCTCTGGCAGAAATGCCTTTTGGTACGGAGATATTCCTTCATTTGCACCGATGATAATGACTGTCTTGTATTCTAAACCTTTGGAGCTGTGCATGGTTGATAGCTCAATTCCTTCGCGTTGCGCATTTCGCTCTTTGTTTTGACGCTTTAGCTCCTCACTGTAAAGGGATATATGCTCAAACCATTTCTCGTATGTTTTAAATTCAGCTGCAGCCTCTTGAAGCTCATCTAATATTTCGTACAGCTCTTCTGGTCTAATTCGCCTGTATGCGGCATATTCCAAAATATAGTCGTCATACCCGATACCATGGCGAATGTAATTTATAGCTTCAAAGGGGGTCATTTTTTGAAGCCATTGAATGTCGTATTGAAGTCGCTCTATGCGCTCTACAACATATTGTTTATCAGAGTAATATTGCTTTAAATCCCAAAATGACACCTCGGGGTTGGTGAAAGCATCTCTTGATATGTAACGCTTTGGACGATTTATAATCTGTAAAAAATCACCCCGTGATCTACTACCGAGAGCTATACGGATGTATGTAAGAATGTTTTGCGTAATCCAGTGCTCATAGATATTAGGAATAACATCCTTCATTCTGAATGGCAGATTATACTCCATAAGCTTTTCAACCAGAAGTCTTGGTGTGATATTTGTTCTAAATAGAATAGCAATGTCGTTATATTCATAGCCGTTGTCCTTGTAACGGGAGATAAGGTCTAGAATATGGCTGATTTGCTCTTTTTCATTTTTAAAAACCTGTATATCAGTAATGTTACCTTCCTGACGGTTAGTTTTTATGGCCTTGGAAAAACGCTTTTCATTTTGCTTTATGAGCATAGCGGATTTATTCACAATTTCTCCGGTAGAGCGGTAGTTAGTATCGAGTAAAAGCTCTGTGGCAGAGGTGTAGTCGTGTTTGAAGCCAAGCATTATTTCAGGCTTAGCACCTCTGAAACGATAGATAGACTGGTCGTCATCGCCTACTATGAAGAGATTATTTTCCGGCAATGCCAGAAGCTTTATAACCTCGTACTGCACCTTACATATGTCTTGAAATTCATCTATGAGGATGTATTTGTATTTATCCTGCCATAGCTTTAATATGTCAGGTCGTTTACTTAAAAGCTCATAGCACATTACAAGCATATCGTCAAAATCTACCACATTTTCCCGTATTAGCCTGTCATTATATAACTTGAAAATTTTGCGAAAGTTGTCTTCAGAACAGTTTTTTGCATAATAATTCTGTAAATCGACCATCTCACTTTTTACGAGACTGATTTCACTTATGATGTCTTTGATGAATTCATTTTCATCATCGAATTCAAGGTGTAGCTTACCGATGATGTCCTTGATATATTCGTTTTTCTTGTCCTCGCGCAATATATTGTCGGCACTATAGTTATAGGCGTATTTAAGGATTTTAAAATAAACTGCGTGGAAGGTTCCAAATGTAACAGGATAGTATCGTCCGCCCATGAGAGACTGAAATCGGGTTTGCATCTCTGTGGCGGCAGCCTTCGTAAATGTGATAACAAGAATATTTGAGGGGTTTACTCCGTAATCCTCGATAAGCTTTTTTGTTCTATGAGTGATGACTGTGGTTTTGCCTGAACCCGGTCCTGCGAGAACCATGCAGGCTCCGTCCTTGAAGTCCACAGCCTTTATCTGAGATTCATTAAATGCCATGTTTGTCCTCTCTCTTTAGTGATTGTATAGAATAATGGACAAATTTTATCACATTTTCACAGAAAACTCAACAAACTAGATAATTGTAGTGATTAAAGTGCAAACTAAAGGTCGATAAATAGGGGTGGATAATAAAAATAAGAGGTGTTATAATGACCTTTACATGTGAAAATATTAGATTATGTAGAAGGAGTATGGATTTTGAACTTTAAAAGCAAATTTATCGGCGATAGAAAATTTTACAAAATGCTTGTAGCAGTGGCACTTCCTATTATTATTCAAAATGGTATAACTAATTTTGTCAGTCTTATAGATAATATTATGATAGGAAGAGTAGGTACTGAGCAGATGACAGGTGTATCAGTAGTTAATCAGCTGATGCTTGTATTTAATCTGACTATATTTGGACTTATATCGGGAGCAGGTATATTTGGTGCGCAGTTTTATGGTAAGGGCGACGAAGAGGGTATGCGATATACCTTTAGATTCAAGTATATTATGTGTATTGTGTTTTCAATTATCGGTATAGTTGTTTTCCTTATATTTGGTGAACAGCTTATATCACTATTTTTGCATGAGGGCAGTGAAACAGGAGATATAGAGAAGACATTGTATTATGGAAAACAGTATCTTATGATAATACTGATTACATTTATACCTAGTGCCATAACCCAGTCCTATGCCAGTACACTTCGAGAATGTGGTCAGACTGTGGTGCCTATGGTGGCAGGTGTAGCAGCTGTTGTTATAAATGTGTGCTTGAACGGAGTGCTTATATTTGGTTTATTTGGAATGCCAGTGCTTGGAGTGGCAGGAGCTGCCATAGCTACATGTATTGCCAAGACTATAGAGATGCTTATAGTGGTTATTTGGACGCATAAGCATAGTAACGAATATAATTTTGTGGTGGGTGCATATAAGAGTATCTACATTCCTAGAAGCCTTGTATTAAAGATTATAGTAAAGGGTACACCTCTTATGATGAACGAGGTAATGTGGTCCATAGGCATGACCTTCCTTGTGCAGTGCTATTCCACAAGAGGTCTGGCGGTAGTTGCGGCGTCCAATATGGCAAATACACTTATGAATCTGTTTAATATAGTGTTTATGTCTATAGGGAGTGCTATTTCTATTATAATAGGACAGCTCCTAGGTGCGAATAAAATGGAAGAAGCAAGGGATACGGATAATAAGCTTATATTTACGGCTACAGCCAGCTGTGTTGTATTAGGGTTGGTGGTTATGATTATAGCACCGCTTTTTCCACAGATATATAAAACCTCAGAAGAGGTTAAGAGTATGGCAACATCATTTTTGATGATAGCAGCCATGTTTATGCCTGTATGGGCGTTCTTAAATTCAGCGTACTTTACCATCAGAACAGGTGGCAGTACATTTATAACATTTTTATTTGACAGTGTATTTGTATGGGTAGTAACCGTACCAGTTGCATATTTTCTGTCCAGATATACAGAGGTAGATATTATGGTAATATACTTTGCGTGTCAGGCTGTAGATATTATAAAGTGTATTATAGGATTTATATTGTTGAAGTCAGGTATATGGTTAAAGAATATTGTAGGTGATGAAAATGAAAATATTACTTGTTGAGGATGATGCAACTATAGCATCAGGAATTGAATATTCACTGCAGCAGGAGGGCTTTGTGGTCAGTAAGGCGGCATCCGTAAAAGAAGCCTACGAGCTGATGGAAGGAGTGGATTTGTACCTTTTGGACTTAACCTTGCCTGATGGAACAGGCTATGACATATGCAGAAGAGTAAAGGAACAGTCAGACAAGCCAGTCATATTCCTTTCGGCCTGTGATGAAGAGGTAAATGTAGTTATGGGACTTGACATGGGTGGCGATGATTATATTACCAAGCCATTTAGAGTGAGGGAGCTTATGTCACGTATACATATGGTGTTAAGACGATATGGCAATAGTCAGAATAATGCTGTGGGAAATGAGAGTAATAACGGAATTATAAAGGCAGGTAATGTGACTGTATCCGTAAATGATGCAAGAGTGTATAAAAATGGTAAGGATGTAGAGCTGACAGCATTGGAGTATCGATTGTTATTGACAATGCTTCAAAACAGAGGACAGGTGCTGTCAAGAAATCAGCTTCTCTCAGGCATATGGGATATAGCAGGAGATTATGTTAATGATAATACATTGACAGTTTATGTGAAGAGGCTTAGAGATAAGCTGGAGGATGACCCGGCGCAGCCATGCATCATAGAAACTGTCAGAGGAATGGGATATAGGATAGGTAGAGATGTTTAGAAATAAAGAGTTTAAGCAATTGGTATTTGTATCGTTTATAGTGGTATTGGTAGAATTATGTTTATTAATCAATATGGATAAGTTTGTTAAATATGAAACTAAAGAAATTGATAATTTATTTATAGTTGCAAATTTTATTATTATAGTTGCTTATGCGGTTTATATAGTGGGTTTTACTATGGCGAGATACAGAAGAATTGATACGCTGTCAAAATGGCTCTTTAAGTTACAGGGAAGAAATACAGACAGTATAGCTTCATATATAGAAGAGCTTAAGCTACTGGCGAGCCATGATGAGTTTAAGCTTGAAAATTACGTTGAGGGAGAATTGAGCATACTTCAAAGTGATATACATAAGGTTACAGTTCGTATGATAGAACTGAATGAGAGATTATTAAAGGATAAAACATATCTGGCAGACACGCTGGCGGATATGTCACATCAGCTGAAAACGCCTATGACATCTATGATGGTTATGGCTGATTTGTTAAATGATGATAAACTTCCTGCAGATAAGAGAGCCGAATTTACAAAGAATATTCAGAATCAGCTTGAAAGAATGGAGTGGCTGTTATCTACCTTGCTTAGAATGTCCAAGCTGGATGCAGGAACACTGAAATTAGCACCACAAGCGGTAGATGCAGAAAATATCTTAAAAAAGTCGGTTGAGCATCTGTTGATACCGATGGAGCTTAAGAATCAAAGACTTACAATTACAAGGGACGACGGACAGGAAGAAGCATTGTCAATAAGAGTAGATGAGAACTGGACAGTGGAAGCTATTGCTAATATAGTTAAGAACTGTATGGAGCATACACCTGTTAACGGACAGATTGATATTACATATGGCAAAAACCCATTATATGATTATATTAATATAAAGGATAATGGAGTTGGTATAGCATCAGAGGATTTACCACATATATTTAAAAGATTCTATAAAGGGAAAAATGCCAGCAAGGATAGTGTGGGCATAGGTCTCGCATTTGCCAGACAGATTATCACGATGGAAGGTGGCAATATAGAAGTGACATCTACAAAGGATGTGGGAAGCTGCTTTAATATCAAATTTTATAAGGGCGCAATATAGGGAGTGGCGATAGCTACTTCCTTTTAAGTTATAAAATGACAAAATTGTAATATTTCATTTCACTTAACTGTAATATTGCATTATTATGATAGGTAATGTAAGAGACCTAAATGAGGAAGGAGTGAGAGGTAAAAACATGGAAATATTAAAAGTAGAGAATTTAACAAAAACATATGGAAAGGATGATACCATGGTCAAGGCTCTTGACAATGTATCATTTACAGTAGAAAAGGGCGAATTTGTGGCTATAGTAGGTCCTTCGGGCTCAGGAAAATCTACACTGCTGCATCTTCTTGGAGGTGTGGACAGACCAAATTCTGGTAAGGTCTATATAGATGGAACGGATATCTATGATTTAAATGAGACAAATCTTGCCATTTTCAGAAGAAGACAGGTTGGTCTTATATATCAGTTTTATAATCTGATACCAGTATTAAATGTGGAAGAAAATATAACATTGCCAATGCTTCTTGATGGTCAGAAGCCTGATGAAGAGAGAGTTGAAAGAGTACTTGAAACCTTGCAGTTGTCCAATAGAAAACTTCATCTGCCTAATCAGCTGTCAGGCGGACAACAGCAGCGAGTGTCTATAGGAAGGGCTATAATAAACAATCCATCAATAGTATTGGCAGATGAGCCAACAGGAAATCTGGATTCGAAGAATAGCGAGGATATTATGGAGCTTTTGAAGGATTCCAACAGAAGATATAATCAGACGCTGATAGTTATCACTCATGATGAGAGCATAGCGTTGCAGGCTGATAGAATCATCGCTATCGAGGATGGAAAAATAGCAAGAGACGAGATTATAAGAAAGAATGTCATAAATTAGGGGTGAGTTAAGTGAATATTATATATAAATTAACACTTCGCCATATGAAGCTTAACAGGAAGCGAACTATCGTAACTATGATAGGTATAATTATATCTGTTGCCATGATTACGGCGGTATCAGTAGTTGGCTATTCCATTATGGATTATATGGCGAGGACAGAGCTGGAGTATAGTGGTCATTTTCATCTGAAGCTTGCGGATTATGTCTATGGCGATAATGAGATGATAGAGGATGAGCTCGGTTCTATAAGGCAGGCGATGGCGCAGACCGTAGGTGATTATGGATATGAGAGAACGGATGAAGGGGAGCTTGTTATACGTTCATATGACGAGGCTTTTAAGGAGCATGAAAGGAAATGTGCAAATACCAATGAGGGAGAATGTGTATCGTTTTTTTCAGCCATGCGAGTTATGGCAGTTCAGAGCAGTTATTATGAAATGATGAATATTGAGCTGGCAAAAGGAGACTATCCCCAAAATCAAGGTGAGATACTGGTATCATATGCCATGTCAGATGTGTACAGGGAATATGATGTGGGCGATAAGGTAGTCATAGGTGCCAGGGAGTATGTTATCTCTGGATTTATAGCCGATACTGATTATGAGTCTATTAATCTGACACTACCGGGAGCATACGCATATCCAATGTATACTTATCTTGATGTTAATGATTTATCAGATGATGACATTGTAAGCAGCTATATCTATGTAGAGGGAATAAAGGATGGTATAGAGCAAATTGGAGCGGATATATGTGATAAGCTTGACGCTTCATATGTAGCATATAACCATGCGGTACTCAAATACTATGGCTTTTCTGGCTATGGTAATATGGATAGGGTTGTTAATAAGCTGAAGCTGGTTCTGGTAGTTATCATTATGGTAGGAAGCGTGGCATTGATAGCCAATGGCTTTACTATATCCATATCAGAGAGAAGCCGTTACCTTGGTATGCTTGCAAGTATTGGAGCAACTAAAAAACAGAAGAGAAGCAGTGTTTATTTCGAGGGATTTATAGAAGGCATGATAGGGATTCCTCTTGGAATATTGGCGGGAATTGGTGGTATGGCTGTAACCTTTAAGTGTATATCACCGCTTATTAGAGAACTGTCATCAAGTGACGTAAGCTTGGACGTTGTTGTCAATTGGAATGTTATACTTTGGACAGTAGGGTTCTCCGCATTAACCATATTCTTGTCAGCGTACATTCCGGCAAAGAGGGCTTCAAGGATTATGCCTATTGATGCTATCAGACAAAATAAGGATGTAAAGGTTTCTTCGAAGGCAGTAAAGACCATGAAGCTTACAAGAAAAATATTTGGATTTGAAGGGGATTTGGCACTTAAGAATCTGAAGCGAAACAAGAAGAGATACAGAGTAACAGTATTTTCAATGTTCATAAGTCTTACATTGTTTATATCGGTATACTCAATAGTATACTTTTTTAAAGCAGCATACTCGACAGAGGTTGAAGCGATAGGCTATGATATGGCGATGTGTGTGTATCTTGATTGTGACAGTGAAGGTTATACGGTAAGCGATTTGGAGGAAATGATACGACGTGGAGAGTATTACCCGGATGAATATGAGGCGTTGACTGATAACGTGCTTAACAGCAAATATATAGAAGAAGGTCACAGGTTGGTAGAACTACAATACGGAAGGTACAATACTATAGAAATAACGGATTATAGTATACTCAATGAAAAGTACCTTGAGCTTTGGGAAAAGCAGTATGATGGCGAGTGGGAAATCAATGAACCTACATCCTTGGTGATTATGGAAGAGGAAGAGCTTAGAGAATATCTTGATGAAATAGATATTGACTATGAGGCCTTCGTAAGTGATGATCATAATGCTATACTGTGTGACAATGTAAAGGAACATTTTTATTTTGGTGATGATAACAGGGTTGTATTTGAAGGACATAAGTTTAGTAAAGATATTACAGAGCTGACGCTGTTATCAGAGGAGCATACAGAAGATGGTAAAGTTGAACATGACAGTATTGACTTCAATGTAATAATGTCCACAGAAAAGCTACCTAACATGGATGAATATTGTAGTTATTTACTTATAACACCAGCTATGGCAGCGGAGCTTTGTGACCGATGGGATAGTGATATATGTATCTTTCTCAGCACGTGCGTAGATATAAATGATTATGAAAAATATATGGAATATTACAACTCAGAATATGAACGTTCGAATGTTGCCGGTATTTCGTCATATAGCATGAGAGATGTGCATAAGTATAAAGAGCAAATGGATAAATCACTGTTGCTTATATCAGTATTTGTATATGGCTTTATAGTGCTTATTTCTCTTATATGCGTGGCAAATATAGTAAATACAATATCTACAAGTATAGCGCTTAGAAAGAGAGAGTTTTGCATGCTGAAATCTGTCGGAATGACAGATAGAGCATTTCGCAGGATGATAGCCTATGAGAGTGCATTTTACGGTCTCAAGGCAGTTTTGTTCGGGTTGCCCGTAGGAACAGCAGTTATGCTTATGGTAAGGCATTTTATATCAAACGGCTATGAGATGACTTTTGGTATACCTTGGATGTCATATGTTATTGCTGTATTGGGCATATTTGCCGTAATCGGTGTGACGATGCTGTACTCATCAGGGAAGATAAAGAGGGCCAATATAATAGATGCGTTGAGAGAGGAGAATGTGTAAATTACTGAAAAATTGATATAATTGTGAGAAAGATGATGTAAGATAATATGGGAAATGTTATATAATTCTCAGAAAATTTATATATACTAATCTGAATAACAAAGATAAGATAATTACAGGGTAAGGGGCAAAATCATAGAAATATGGTGACGCAAAGTCAGGAGTATAAGGGTAATTATTGTATCTAAGATAGTTCGACTGCATAACACTTACGTGTTATGCAGTTTTTGTCTTTTGCTCTAGCATTGAATGTGGAAGAGAGAAGGAGTTACGGTAATGAGATTGGAGAAGGATACTATTTTTATGTTGGGTAACAGGAAGGTAATAATGACTGGCGATGCGTATATACCAGATGGTGAGAGGGGATATTTTATATTGGATTTCTGGGAGCCATGTGATTATGAAGATTTAGATACATTTCCTGTGGCTTATGTCAGATGCGAAAATGACAGAGAATTTTATGTACTTAAAAAGGACAACATAATCATAGGGAGTGAGGAGGATATATGTTTAATATAAATTTTAGAAATAATTACAAGGTAGTTCATGTGAATAATGAGCTTGGAAACTGTGTGGTGGGTGGAGCAGGTACATACATGAATGAGCTTTATAGATATAGAAGAAGTGATACAGGCTTCATATATATGAATTTGGAATCATCGATAGCAGATTATAAGTTACAGATTTTTTGGAACAAAAGGATATATTGATAATGAGCGGCGAAGAGGCGTATAAGTTGCAGGATATAAAATGTGATGTGCTTGTTATACAGTTTTATGAGTTTGCAACTGTGTTAGATGAAAGCTTGATTAGAGATAGAAAAGTTGTATATGTTATACACTCAGTACCTACACCGGAGCCACCGCCAACGTGGGATCCATTTGGCGGAAATGATGATATAAGATGGAAGTTTGAACGATTATGCGACATTGCGGATGTTTTGGTATGTGTTTCTAAAGCTGAAAAGGAGAAGCTTTCAAGAATATATCCGCAATATGAAGATAAGATAGAGGTTGTGTATAATGGCATAACATATGATGTGAATTGTGATATAAATAGAAACTATCTCAATGGCAGACATTCGGTTACATAGGTAGAACTGATTATAGAAAGGGAATATATGAGTGTGTGAAAGCTTTTGCGCACATTGATGCACAGTTTAGATTTGCCTGTCCAAAGAATGATGATGATTATGTCGAAAAGATACTTATATATATAGAGGGAGCAGATATGTGGGACAAGGTAGAATTTTGCGGATGGTGTATGGGGAAACGAAAAGAAAAATTCCTTAACTCATTGGATGCATTAGTAATTCCATCCTTGTACGAACCCTTTGGATATGTTGCTTTGGAGGCAATGCAACGGGGATTGGAACGAAATATATTTATCAGAAGAAGAGGATATTGAAAATGTGCGTGGTTATGCAAATACATATTTTCATGAAGTAGGGCACTGCATGGATGATGTGTCGGATCTAAATGATTATACATCAAATGACATGGATTATGATTTTATAGAAACGCTTAGGGAAGATTATGAGAACTACGTATCTAAGGTACAAGAAGAACAGGGGTTGACTACTGAGCAAGCTAAAGAATGGATTGGTGCTTGGTTAGAAGAAGAGGCCGATATGAAGAATGGAATTTCAGATTTATTAAAAGGCTTGTCTAATAGTGAAGTAAAAGGAAAATGGTCACATGCCGACGAATATTATAATGATACGTCGATAGAACGTGAAGCATTTGCACATTTTTTTGAAGCAGGGATGTCATATAAACCACAAAAAATGATTTATATTTTGGAAGTTTTTCCAAAGTCATATAAAATGTTTAACGAAATGTTGGAAGATGAGTTAAGTTAGGAGGAATAATATATGAAGAAGATATGTATGTTGTTATTAGTTATGCTTATTTTGTGTGGTTGCTCGAGAGAGGACAAAATTACTTTGGAAAATGAAACTATAGAAACACTTAGAATATTCTACCATGGGGAAGAAGATAAGGTACTAGATTATTACATCGCTATTGATTTTGATGAAGTAGATACTTCTCTTAATTGGAAGGATTTGAAAAATGAAGAAGAGAAGAGTTACAAAATATATGACATAGATGCAATAGAAAAATTTTTAAAAGAGATTCCGTCAAAGACAGTTGATAATGCCGAAGAACATAAAAATGATTCGGAAGAACAATTAGAGCTGTGGTCAATAAGAATAAGAACAAATGAAAAGGTGTACAATTTTTCAGGATATGTTGAATATCCTACATATTGGGAGGAATTGTGGAACGTATTAATTGAGGCAACAGAAGCAGAAAGTATTGCTGATTTCGGTTTTACGGTAGAATAAGGGAAGGTATAATAATTAAGTGCAACCGTAATTCAAACGGTTGCACTTTTTTGCTAAAAAATTATATTATATGTTGAAATAAGCTATCCTACAATTCAATATAAGTTGCGCCCCATGTCAGTCCGCCACCAAATCCAGACAGAACTACACGATTTACATCATCAAGCTTTCCGCTCTTGCGTAACTCATCAAAGAGAATAGGTATGCTGGCAGCAGATGTATTGCCGTATTTATCAAGGTTTACAGGGAACTTATGGTCTGCAACCTTGAGACGCTTAGCAACCGAAGAGATGATACGCACATTTGCCTGATGGAGAAGGAACAAATCGATATCCTCCACAGCTTTTCCAGCCTTTTCCACAACCTGATTGATGCACTCAGGAACCTTCGTCACAGCAAATTTAAATACTTCCTGACCATCCATCTGCATATAGTAGTTCGCAATTTCCTTGCCAGTTTCATCAGAGTTTACAAGCATATTTTTGAGAGGCGTTGCAGCACCTGTGAGAACAGAACCTTTTGAACCATCTGAACCACTTACAGAACAGAAAGCCTTGCTGTCATCAGCTGTCACAATCATAGCACCTGCACCATCTCCGAAGAGTACACATGTAGAGCGGTCAGACCAGTCTGTAGCCTTTGATAATGTCTCGGCTCCGATGACAAGGATAGTCTTGCACATACCTGACACAAGATAAGCGTTTGCAGTGTTTAGAGCAAATAAAAAGCCTGAACAAGCAGCATTTATATCAAAACAAGTGGCATTAGTGGCACCGATTTTTTTCTGAACAGTAGATGCACAGTTTGGAAGCATTGCATCTGGGGTCATGGTAGCGAGAAGAATCATATCGATGTCTTCTGCACTTATACCAGCATCCTCAATGGCCTCAATGGAAGCTTTTGCAGCTAAGTCAGAAGCTTCTTCACCATCAGAAATGTGGCGTGTCTTAATACCTGTTCTAGTGCTTATCCATTCATCATTTGTCTCAACGATTTTTGATAAATCGTCATTTGTAACTATTGTATGTGGAGCATAATGTCCACTTCCTAATATCTTCATATCATTCTCCAATTTTCTGAGCAAAGCTCCGCGTGAATATATTTACTGGTATGAAAACAAATATAAATAAGCATTTATACTTGTCTCATTGTTTTTATAAATACTTTGACTATCAAAGTATATTATTATACCATACATTTGTCAACCTAAATTAATTTTAAAAAAATTATTATTTTGGACGTATTTGTGATAAACTAATATACATGAAACACGAAAGATTGAGAGGGCGGATATGTATATAAAAAGTAATAGAATAAACTTAATATTTCGTTTGACATATCTGTTTATCTGTGGCTTTGGTATTGTAAGGCATTTAAGTTTGAGTGACACAGTCAGAAATATAAATATGCTTTCTTACTTCACTATACAGAGCAATATAGTATGTTTTCTTGTTATGATATGCAGCATATGGCATTCTTTTATGTCTGTTAGAAAAGGATGGTATCACGATTATGCGAAGATACATCTGTTTTTGAAGGGGTTAGCCCTACTGATGATAACCATAACATTTCTTACCTATAATATGGTTCTTACAGGTAAAGGCTTTAGTATGCAGGATGGCTTTGGTGCAGGGTTGTCTTTAAATGACAGAATTGTTCATTTTATAGTGCCGGCCATGACATGGATTGAGTTCTTGTTATTTCAACCCAAAGGAAGCTTTGGCAAATTTGCTCCATTTAAATGGTTGCTTGCGCCAGTTATATACTTTATTTTTATTATGATAAAGGCAAGATATGTCAGCCCGGCAACTTATGGAGTAGGTATAAAGCGTTACCCTTATTTTTTTCTGGATGTAGAGAAATATGGAGTGGCATACGTAGTTAAATATGTTCTTATATTTGCTGTGGCAACGCTTATTATAGGTTATATCATAAGAACGATTGATTTTGTACTGGGAATGATATATACTAAAGTGCAAAAATTTAGGATTAAAAGACGCAAGGCAAAGATGAAAGGTTAACAAAAATGGTAAAAATAGAAGAAAATTGTCTTGATTTGGACACTTATCTTAAACTTAGAGCTTCGGTTGGATGGAAGGTCTTATCAGAAGAACAGGCTATTAGGGCACTAAAGAACAGCATATACACAGTAACTGCCTATATAGATGGCAAGGTTGTGGGAATGGGAAGAATGGTTGGAGATGGAGCTGTTATATGCTACATACAGGATTTGGTTGTTCATCCTTCATATCAGAAGCTTGGTGTAGGTGAAGCATTGATGAAGCAGCTTATTGAACACGCTGAGAGCTTACGACTCCCTGATACGGAACTGATGCTTTGTCTCATGTGTGCCAAGGGAAGAGAATCATTCTACACAAGATATGGATTCATACCTAGACCAACAGATGGATTGGGACCAGGAATGATTAGATACCTTAATGTAAATAATAATGATTAATATAATAATAAGTAATTAGGAAGCTTCCATTAAACGAAGCAGCTATTTTACATAAACCTAGTGAGAAGGGAAAGCTATGATAAAATTGTATCTTATTCGTCACGGCAGACAAAATAGTCCTCTATGCAACGTTGATGTTCCATTAGATGAAGCAGGTAAGCGTCAGGCTGAGCTTGTGGCGAAGCGACTGAAGAATTATGATATAGAGGCTCTTTACTCAAGTAACCTCATACGGGCAAGACAGACCGCAGAGATTATCGGTAAGGAGCTTAACCTTGTAAATAATATAGAAGAAAACCTTAGAGAGATTTCCTTTGGAGCCATGGAAGGGCTTAACGACGTGGAGATAAAGGAACGTTTTGGAGATTTCTTAGAGGAGAGGGCTAAAGCAGACAGAGATTTGCCTCATCCGGAGGGTGAATCAGGACAGGATGTGTATAATAGAGCATTTCCAGTTATTCAGAGTATCATAGAAAAAGCAAAAGATAATCACTTGGAAAATATAGCCATAGTCAGTCATGGTGGTGTTATAAGAACACTGGTGGCAGGCTTGCTCGAAGCTGATTTTGCTAAGAAGCTCTGTGTGGCGAAGAATTTAGAAAATTGTAGTATCACAGAGATTGATTATGATGAGAAATATGATAAATTTATCGTGGAGCGTGTAAATGATTACGCTCATATAGAGGTAGAGCCCATGTTGCTCAGAAAGCACTTTAAGCGGAGTTTGTGAAACAATGAGATAAATAAAGCTTGACAACTATGCTTGCATAGGTAGCAATATTTATTTGACCAATGTATATCATGGATAATGTAGAGTATAGCATAGAGACAGGAGAAGAAAAATGGCAGGTGAAAATTTGGACACAAAAGTAACAAAACAGTATGATGCAAATAGCATCTCTGTACTGGAGGGTCTTGAGGCGGTCAGAAAGAGACCGGGAATGTACATAGGTAGCGTATCTACCAAGGGTCTTAACCATCTTATCTACGAGATTGTTGATAACTCCGTAGATGAGCATCTGGCAGGACATTGCAGTGAAATAACAGTGATATTGGAAAAGGATGGCACGGCAACCATTAAGGATAACGGACGTGGTATCCCAGTTGGTATTAATGAAAAAACTGGCAGACCAGCTGTAGAAGTGGTATTTACAGTGCTTCACGCAGGTGGTAAGTTTGGCGATGGTGGATACAAGATATCCGGTGGTCTCCACGGCGTAGGTGCCTCAGTAGTTAATGCATTGTCGGAGTGGCTTGAGGTTACAGTAAGAACTGACGGAAAGACCTACAATCAGCGTTACGAGCAGGGACGCATTATGTACGACCTTAAGGAGACTGGTACATGTAGAAAAAATGATACTGGTACAAGTGTAACATTTTTACCTGATAAAGAGATATTTGAAAAAACTTATTTTAAGGCGGAGGCTATAAAGAGCCGACTTCATGAGACAGCCTACCTTAATCCGGAGCTGACTATTACATTCGAGAATAAGAGATACGGTGAGGAAGAAAAGGTTGTATTCCATGAGCCGGATGGTATAAAGGCATACGTTAGAGAGCTTAACAATGGTAAGGAGGCTCTTCATGATGTTATTTATTACAAGAGAAGTCAGGATGGAATTGAGATAGAGGCGGCATTCCAGTTCGTAGATGAATTTCAGGAGAATATCTTAGGCTTCTGTAATAACATATACACACAGGAGGGCGGTACACATATCACAGGCTTCAAGGCAAAGTATACTATGGTTATCAATCAGTATGCCAGAGAGCTTGGAATACTCAAAGAGAAGGATGCCAACTTCACAGGTGCGGATGCCAGAAATGGTATGACCGCTGTTATCGCAGTAAAGCACCCTGACCCAAGATTCGAGGGGCAGACTAAGACTAAGCTTGACAATCCCGATGCAGGAAAGGTTGCAGGTGAGGTGTCAGGCGAGGAACTTGTATTTTATTTTGACAAGAATTTAGAAACCTTGAAGCAGGTTATAGCTTGTGCCGAGAAATCAGCAAAGATTAGAAAAGCAGAGGAGAAAGCGAAGACAAACCTTCTCACAAAGCAGAAATTTTCTATAGACAGTAACGGAAAGCTTGCAAACTGTGAGAGCAGAAATCCAGAGGAATGCGAAGTATTCATCGTAGAGGGTGATTCTGCGGGTGGTTCTGCTAAGACTGCAAGAGATAGAAAAACTCAGGCGATTTTGCCTATCAGAGGTAAAATTCTTAACGTAGAGAAAGCGACTATGGACAAGGTTCTTGCAAATGCGGAAATCAAGACTATGATTAACTCATTTGGATGTGGTTTCTCAGAGGGGTATGGCAATGACTTTGATATAACAAAGCTTAGATACAACAAGATTATCATTATGACAGATGCCGATGTGGATGGTGCTCACATAGCAACATTACTTTTGACATTCTTCTATAGATTTATGAAACCACTTATTGATGGCGGTCATGTATATCTGGCGACACCACCACTTTACAAGGTAGTTCCTAAGAAGGGAGAGGGAGAATACCTCTACGATGATAAGGCACTTGAGAAATATAGAAGGAATCATCAGGGGGCATCATTTACACTTCAAAGATACAAGGGTCTTGGTGAGATGGATGCAGAGCAGCTCTGGGAGACAACACTTAACCCAGAGACAAGAATTTTAAAGCAGGTAGAAATTGAGGATGCACGTATGGCGTCAGAGGTTACAGAGATGCTTATGGGCAATGATGTAGCACCAAGAAGACAGTTTATACACGAGCACGCACATGATGCAGAGTTAGATATTTAAGAACAAAATCTGGGTTGCAGATTTTGTTGAAAAAGGGCATGAAAAGGAGTAAAAAATGGCTGAACAGATTTTAAAAACTGAATATTCAGACGTTATGCAGAAATCGTACATAGATTATGCCATGAGCGTTATATGTGCCAGAGCACTTCCAGATATCAGAGATGGCTTGAAACCAGTACAGAGAAGAGTACTTTTTGCCATGGATGAGCTTGGACTCAATCACGATAAACCACATAGAAAATCAGCCCGTATAGTTGGAGATACCATGGGTAAATACCATCCACATGGAGATAGCTCTATATATGAGGCATTGGTTGTTCTTGAACAGGACTTCAAGAAAGGAATGGCACTTGTAGACGGTCATGGAAACTTTGGTTCTATCGAAGGTGATGGAGCTGCCGCCATGCGATACACAGAGGTTAAGCTTAAGAAGTTTACCCAGGAGGTTTATCTTGCAGACCTTGATAAAAATGTAGTGGATTTCACACCAAACTTCGATGAGACAGAGAAGGAGCCTGTTGTTCTTCCAGTACGTGTGCCAAATATTCTTATAAATGGTGCAGAGGGTATTGCAGTAGGTATGACTACAAATATTCCCCCTCATAATCTTGGGGAGGTTCTCGACGGTGTGATGGCATATATGGATAATAACGACATTACAACAGAGCAGTTAATGCGTTATATTCCGGGACCAGATTTCCCAACAGGCGGCATCGTAGTAAATAAAAGTGAGCTGCTTAATATATATGAATCGGGAACAGGTAAAATAAAGCTTAGAGGAAAGGTTGAATTTGAGGAAGGCAAAGGTCGTTCAGAGAGAGATAAGCTTGTTATAACAGAGATACCTTACACAATGATAGGTGCGGGTATCGGAAAATTTATATCAGACGTGGCAGAGCTTGTAGAAACAAAAAAGACACAGGATATCGTGGATATCTCCAACCAATCGTCAAAGGAAGGTATTCGTATAGTTCTTGAGCTTAAGAAGGGCGCAGATGTAGAAAATCTCAAGAATATGCTCTATAAAAAAACAAAGCTTGAGGATACCTTCGGTGTAAATATGCTTGCAGTAGTTGATGGAAGACCAGAAACACTGGGTATCAAGGATATTATCAGACACAATGTAAGCTTCCAGTTCGAGCTTGCTACAAGAAAGTATACAACACTTCTTGAAAAGGAGCTTGAGCAGAAGGAAATCAAGGAAGGTCTCATAAAGGCATGTAATATTATAGACCTTATTATAGAGATACTAAGAGGCTCACAGAGCCTAAAAGATGCAAAGGCATGTCTGACAGCTGGTGATACTTCTAAGATTAAGTTTAAAAACAAGGAATCAGAAATCTATGCCAGCCAGCTATGCTTTACAGAAAAGCAGGCACAGGCTATCCTGGAGCTTCGTTTGTATAAGTTAATTGGTTTAGAGATTCTTGCTCTTCAGAAGGACTATGAAGATATCGTAAACAGAATAGCTGAGTATGAAGATATTCTTGGTAATCCTACTTCTATGGCGAAGGCTATCAAGAAGGATTTGGAGAAGATTAAGAAGAACTATGCAGTAGAGAGAAAAACTCTTATAGAGGATGGCGTAGAGGCAGTCTTTGTGGAGAAGAAGATAGAGGAGCAGCAGGTTATGTTCCTTATGGATAGATTCTCATATGCCAAGACTATTGATATGGCTACATATGAGAGAAACAAGGAGGCAGCAAATGCCGAGTTTAAGCATATATTCCCATGTATGAATACGGATAAGATTTGTCTGTTTACTGACACTGGTGTACTTCATCAGATAAAGGTTCTAGATTTACCATTTGTTAAGTTCAGAGATAAGGGAACACCTATTGACAACGTTGGTAATTATGACAGCTCAAATGAAAATATTGTATATATCGCACCTGCAAATGACTTAATAGGCAGAAAGCTTTTATTTACAACTCAAAATGGTATGATGAAGCTTGTTGATGCATCGGAATTTGATGTGTCTAAGAAAACTGTTGCAGCTACTAAGCTTGCAGAGGGTGATAAGTTAGTAAGCATAACCATGACAGACGCTATGGAAAAGGAAGCAGCTATAAGCATGAGCGAGGATGCGATTGTGCCTGTAATGCTAAGTGGAGGCTTTGACGGTGATGATATGATGGCAGGTACAGACGGCTTTGGAGATAATTTCGGCGGAGGCTTTGATGTTGGCTTTGCCATGGATTTATTCGAGGGTAATGATATGCAGATGCAGTTTGTTGCACCTGATAATAGTACAGAGGCTACTACTGATGACGGCGTATATACAAATGAAATAGTTGTCCTGCAGACAGCCAAGGGTGTATTCTTGCGATTCCCACTTCGCGAGATACCTGAGAAAAAGAAGGGGGCTGTGGGAGTAAGAGGTATAAAGCTTGAAAAAGATGACTATATTACAAATGTATACGTTCTCGATGCAGGAGACAACATGGAGGCCGAGTGCAAGGGCAAGACGGTTGAGCTTAGAAAAATAAAGACGACAAAGCGTGACGGTAAGGGAACAAAAGTCAGATAATAATTGTATTTCAACATTAAAAGTGATACAATATAAAAACAATGTATTTTAAATAAAATATGTCGTGTAAATGGAGGAAAAGAATATGAGTGAAGAGAAATATGTTGCATATGTAGGTTCATATACACACGGCAAAGCTAAAGGTATCACAATATGTGATGTCGATGTTGAAAAAGGTGTATTTATACCTAGAAAAGAAATAGAAGTGGGAAATCCTTCTTATCTGCGTATAGCTAACAATGGAGAATTTTTGTATTCAGTGTCAGACCTAGGTATATCATCATTTAAGATTCAAGATGATGGTGATTTAGAGTTTGTCAATCTAGGTTCAATCAATGGTATGCGTGCGTGTCATATAAGTGTAGACAAACAGGACAAGTTTATCTATACAGCAGGTTATCATGATGGTAAGGCATCAGTAGTCAGAATCAATGACGATGGAAGTGTTGGCAATTTGACAGCAGAAGTGTTCCACAAAGGCATGGGAAGTATTGCTGAGAGAAACTTTAGACCACACATTACATGTACAAGACTTACTCCGGATGGAAAGTACCTTGTAGCATGTGACGTGGGTATTGATCAGGTTAAGATATATTCGTTTAACCATGTGACAGGAGCAATTAAACTGGTAGACATCCTTAGATGTGAGCTTAATTCGGCACCTAGAAGTATGTTGTTCAGCCCTGATGGTAAGTATGCATATCTTATCTGCCAGCTTATGAACTGTGTAAATGTATATAAATACAGTTCAGAAAATGGACAGCCTGAGTTTGAACAGATTCAGCAGATAAGTACTCTTGGAAAGTCATATAATGACAAGAGCGCAGCAGCAGCAATGAGATTCTCATCAGACGCCAGTTATTTATTTGTCTCAAATGCAGGTGACAACTCGGTAGCATTTTTCACGAGAGACCCAGAGACAGGACTTCTTGAGCAGAATTCAGTATTGCCTATAAGTGGAGATTATCCAAAGCAGCTTTGTGTGTTCCCGGACGATAAGCATATTGCATGCTTGAATCATGAGTCTAATACTATCACATTTTTTAAGATAGACTATGAAAAGGGACTTTTAGTAATGCACGGAACACCTATAGATGTACAGACGCCGAACGTGGCAGTTATAGCTAAAGTTAAGAAGTAAGTTTAGAGAGATTGAAATGATTAAGGCTGTCGTAGTTTTGCGACAGCTTTACATTTTGTATAGGAGCATATGGATATGAACTTTGCAGAAGCAAGAAAATGTATTGACAGCCTTAATCGCTTTGGAAGTGTTTTGGGACTGGACAACATAAAAGAATTGTTGTTAAGGCTGGATAATCCACAAGATAAGATAAAGGTTATTCATGTGGCAGGAACAAATGGAAAGGGTTCAACTATAGCTTATCTGTCTTCGATTTTGAAGGAGGCAGGCTACACCGTAGGAAAGTACACGTCTCCAGTAGTTTTTGAATATTTGGAGAAGTATCAGATAAATGATATAAACATATCAGAGGAGGCTTTTTCTTCGCTTGCCGGAAAGGTCTTGCAGGCTGTAAACCAGATGGTAGCAGAAGGAAAAGGGCAACCGACTATATTTGAGGTAGAGACAGCTATGGCATACCTGTTTTTTTATGAGAGTGGCTGTGATATGGCTATCATAGAGACTGGTATGGGCGGTGATATGGATGCTACAAATGTGTGCAGTAAGGTGCTCTTAAGTGTTATAGTGTCTGTCAGCTTAGATCATACAGGCTTTCTAGGAGGCACATTGTCAGAGATTGCCAGCCATAAAGCAGGGATAATTAAGAAGGGATGTCCTGTGGTTCTCTATGGTCAATCCCATGAGGTTACTTCGGTAGTTAGAAAATATGCAGAAGAAATGAAAGCACCGTTAATTATAGCAAAAACGGATAAGGTTTATACGATGCCAATGACATATAAAACGTCCACCGGTACGGTTTATGAAGGTATTGAACCATCCCTGGCAGGAGTGCATCAGGTAAAAAATGTATGCACAGTATTAGAGATGGTAGAGCAAATAAAAAAACAGGGCTTCCAAATATCTAGAGATGCTGTGACAAAAGGGATAAAATCAACTGTATGGCATGGAAGATTTGAAAAAATATGTGAAGCACCGTTGATTATTATAGATGGGGCTCACAATCCTGGAGCGGTAGCAGAGCTGAAGGCTACATTGGAAAAGGATTATGCAGATACTTCATTTATATTTATAATGGGTGTGCTGGCAGATAAAGACTTTTCTACAGAGATAGCCATGATGTCAGATTGGCTTAGATACGTTATAACCGTAACACCAGATAATCCCAGAGCTCTAAGTGCTGATGAGCTTGCAAAAACCATTGAAGCAACAGTGGCTGAGTCAACAGTGTCAGTTGCGGCTTCTATTGAAGAAGCGGTAGAAAAAGCAGTGAAATTATACAGTGAGTTACATGGGAAAAGGGCAATACTTGCATTTGGCTCATTATCATATTTGGGACAGTTAAAGCATTACGTAGAAAAGATAGAACGGTAAAGAAAAATATTATACGAGGAGAACAGCTTATGCGTATAGGAAATAGAGATTTTGATTTGGAAAACAAAGCATATATAATGGGAATACTTAATGTGACTCCCGATTCATTTTCAGATGGTGGCAAGTGGGTTGAGATGGACAAAGCATTGAAGCATGTAGAAGATATGATAAAAGATGGTGCGTCCATTATAGATATAGGTGGAGAATCCACACGACCTGGTTACATAAAAGTATCTGAGGAGGAGGAGACAGCAAGAATTGTTCCTTATATTGAGAGGATAAAGAAGGAATTTGATATACCGGTGTCTGTGGATACATATAAGGCAGCGGTAGCTGAAAATGCTATTAAGTCTGGTGTCGATATGATAAATGATATCTGGGGATTTAAGGCAGATTCCAGAATGGCAGCAGTTGCGGCAAAGTATGATGTGCCATGCTGTATCATGCACAACAGAGACGTAGAGGCAAGACCATATACTAATTATATAGATGACGTTTTAAATGATTTAAAAGGTAGTATAAATATAGGATTGTCAGCAGGCGTAAAAAGGGATAAAATGATAACAGACCCAGGTATTGGATTTGCGAAAACATTAGAAGAAAATCTGATGCTGATGAATCACCTGGATGAGCTTAAAAGGTTAGGCTGCCCTATATTGCTTGGAACCTCGAGAAAATCTATGATAGGACTTACACTGAATCTTCCGGCTACGGAGAGACTTGAGGGAACTATAGCTACAACAGTTTTTGGAATCATGAAGGGATGCTCAATTATAAGAGTACATGATGTAAAGGAAAACTATAGGGCACTGACAATGACGAAAGCAATGTTAAACGCATAGGAGAGAGAAAATGAACAAGAAGAAGATAATCGGTACAGCTGTGGCTGTGGTAATAATCGGGGCTATAGTGGCTGCCATTGTTATCAATGCTATAAACAGCCAGTTTCGATATAATGAAGATGGTCAGACAGGAAACTCCACGGGAAACCTTTATAATGGAGGACTTTTCTGTGAGTATGAGGGATATGTATATTTCGCCAATCCAGAGGATGAAAATTCACTGTACCGCATGAAATCAGATGGTACAGAGGTGGAGAAGCTACATTCTGATACAGTATCGTATATACAGGTGATGAATGATTACATCTATTATATTAGAAGAAATCCAATACAAGAGGGTGCAGTAATCCATGGAACACTGTATGGCATATACAGACTTGAAATTGGTGAGGATGTGCCAGAAAAAGTATACAATGGCCTTGTTGAGACAATGGTAATCTGTGGAAATTACATATATTTTACTGCATATGATGATGTAAATCTTATCCGACTTAGATGTATAAAGGTAGATGGTGAAGAGCTGAAGGATGTAAGTGAGTTGGACTATATGCCTATAGCTGTTTCAGGAGATACATATTATTTCCCAAATGTAGAGGATAATCACAACCTTATGTATATTGATGCAGGTACAACAGAGATATATACATCTTCTTATGGCAATTTCTATATGCCGTCGTTTACAGATAAGTATATATATTACATAGATTTGGATAACGATATGAAGCTTACCAGAGTAAGCCTTAGATCCAATGAGGCAGAGGTTCTTGATGAAGGAAAATGTATCAATTACAATGTCAGTGAAAAAGAGGATCTGGTATTTTATCAGCTGGAAAATGGTGATGAGCATAAGCTTGCCTGCATGAAGATGAATGGCTCAGATAAAAAAGTTGTGGCAGAGGGAAATTACACTGGAATCCACATAACACAAAAATACACTTACTATTACAAAATAGTAAGTGCAGATGATAAAGAGCTGTATCGTGTAGACAATGATAATTATACGATACAGAAGGTTAATTTTGAGAAGACAGATTGAGCAGAAGCTCATGTATGCTCTTGCCGTACACTGGATGTACCTGATGTGGTGCAATCTGGTTAAGCGGCGTGAGAACGAAGGCTCTGTTAGTCATATCGGGATGAGGAACTATCAAAGTGTCCTCGTCGATAATTAAATCGTCATATAGTAATATGTCTAAATCAAGAGTGCGTGGTCCCCAGTGGATGTGACGCACTCTTTGTGCTTCCTGCTCGATTTTTTGGAGAAAATCAAGCAGCATCATTGGTGAGTATAAAGTTTCGACCTTGATTACTGCATTGAGAAAATCATCCTGTTCCTTATATCCATAAGGCTTTGTAGTGATAAAGTCTGAAGCCTTATCTACCATGCACATTGAATCTGAGTTAATCTTGGTTATGGCATCATTGAGGTAATTTTCTTTATCCCCCATATTGGAACCGAGGGCTATGTACGTTGTGTGCCAGCCACGTGTAATCTTCACAGAGACTGTCTTTAAAGGAAGACCTATTGGAGCCCAAGGCTTCTTAATCTCCAGTGTAATCATGCGAATGAGAGGATATGAGAGCAGAAGCTCATTGACCAGATTTTCTGCAACTGCTTCTATAAGCTTGAAGGTGTGGCTTGTCATGTAATCTGATATGTACTTGCAAACCTCTGCATAGTTAATAGAATAATCTAAATTGTCCATAAGTCCCGCTTTTGTTGTGTCTGTATAGAGTGAGGCTGAGATAAGAAATTTCTGTCCAAGCTGATTCTCTGCTGATAGAACGCCATGCTTTGCGTATACTTCCAAATCTACAATATTTATGCAATCCATAGTATGAGTATTCCTTTCCTGGATAATATATTAATATCCTGATATTTTAAGTTTAAGGCTTTACGCTAAATAATACAAGGAAAAAATGAAATATGTCAGTAAAAAAAGGAAGACACAGGAAGATGAATATATTGACAATGTAGAGCGGTAAATGTTATCATAAGTAGTAATGAAAACTACGTCTTGGAGTTTGATATGCAGACCGATTAGGAGGATTTATGAAATATAAAATTGTTGCGGACAGCTGTTGTGATATTACAGAATCAAATAAAACTTTTGGCAAGGTAGATTTAATACCACTTACCCTTACACTTGAGGGAAAAGATTACATAGATGATGCAACCTTTAATCAAAAGGAGTTTATACAACATGTAAGTCAGGCAAAGGATTATACAAGATCAGCGTGTCCATCGCCGGAAAAGTTTATGGAGGCCTATGAAGGCGACTACGATTGCGTATTCGTCGTAACTTTATCAGCAAATCTAAGTGGATGCTATAACAGTGCCATGACTGGAAAGAATATGTATTTTGATGAGCATCCAGGCGACAATAAGAAAATATATGTATTTAATTCCTGCTCGGCGTCTTGCGGAGAGGCAAATATTGCAGAGAGAATATATGAATTGGCGGAAGCTGGTGCTACTTACGAACAAATAGTGGAAAAGGTTGAAGCATATACACTGGAGATGAAGACATATTTTGTCATAGAGACACTTGAACCATTGAGAAAGAATGGCCGACTTTCCAATCTGAAAGCCATTGTGGCAAGTGTTCTTAATATTAAGCCAGTAATGAGTGCTTCGGACGAAGGAGTAATCATTCAGTTAGACCAGGCAAGAGGCATGGAACGTGCCATGAAAAAAATGTTTGATTACATTGTAAAGAATACAAAAAATATAGAAGAAAAGATATTGGCCATATCTCATGTAAATTGTATTGAGAGAGCGACATGGGTTAAGGAAGAGTTATTAAAACGTGCTAAATTCAAGGATATAACCATAACAAATACTGCAGGCGTTTCTACATTATATGCCAATGATGGTGGAATAATTATTGCTGTGTAGTAAAAAGAGAGGTGGAAGAATATCCCCTAAAAAGGGGGGAGAATTCCCCTCTCTTTTATTGTATTATAAATGTGTAGTCGAAAATTATTAACTAGAAGGGGAATAATAATGAATAAATTACAGAAACTCATATCAAAACTGGGTACAGAGCATGTATATATACAGACACATAATTTTCCTGATCCTGATGCCATATCAAGTGCATTTGGACTTCAGTACCTTTTAAAGGCTAATGGAATCCAATCAACTATCTGTTACAAGGGTAAGATAGATAGATGCAACACGAGGAAAATGATGGAGATGTCCGGTATATCAGCGGAAAATGTTGATAAACTGGGTGATTCAATAAAGAACAGCAAGATTATACTTATAGATGCGCAAAAAAATAACGGAAATACATACGATTTGGAATGTGATGAGGTCATCAGTATTGATCATCATCCTATATTTGATAATGTTGATTATATATATTCGGACATCAGAGTTAATGTAGGTGCCTGCGCATCTATTATTACATCATATTTTGTAGAGAATGACATAAACATACCAGAAAGTGTTGCAACAGCGCTTTTGTACGGAATAATAGTTGATACAGCTAAGTTGACAAGAGGTGTATCAAAGCTTGATATGGATATGTATTATACTTTATTCTTTAAGGCGAACAATAAGCAGATTGCTTATCTTGAATCAAATTCATTGCAGTTAGAGGATTTAAAGGCCTATGCAAGCGCTATAGAGTCCATTAGGGTGGAAGATGGCATTTGCTTTGCCAATACTGGTGAGGATTGCCCGGAGGCACTTATAGCTGCAGTGGCAGACTTTACAGCAGAGTTACAGAATGTGAATTTCTGTGTTGTATATTCTAAGAGAAAAGACAGTATAAAGCTTTCTGTACGAAGCATGCGTCAGAGTGGTTGTAATGCCGGACAGATAATCATAGAAGCACTGGAAGGTCTCGGAACAGGTGGCGGTCATGTGACTATGGCGGGTGGATATGTTTCGTTGAGAGATAGGACAGAGACAGCAGATGAACTGGTGGATAAGATAATTGAAAATTTCAAGGAAATTGTTGGAAAATATGTTGATAGATACGCACAGGTAGTGTAGGGGCTATCTCGCAAAAATCAGAGATTTTTAGCTCGATGCGGAAATCCAGTTCAAGGAAATTCAGAACTGCCTGTCTTTCCTCATCTCGCAAAAATCAAAGATTTTTAGCTCGATGCGGAAATCCAGTTCAAGGAAATTCAGAACTGCCTGTCTTTCCTCATCTCGCAAAAATCAAAGATTTTTAGCTCGATGCGGAAATCCAGCCAATAAAATACAGAAAACAAATGCCTATAAGAATGCGAGCATCCTTATAGGCATTTATTTTCTGCATTTTGCAGTTCTGAATAATTGGGCAGCTTCCAATCGGAATCGAACCGACAACTGGACATTACGAGTGACCTGTTTTACCGTTGAACTATGGAAGCAAATCTGCATAAGATATCTTATAAAAAATCGTCTGAGATGTCAAGTTGTTCGATTGATTTTGCTGTTATAATTTATTATTTACCCAAATATGAGCATTGACTAATTATAACATTTTGCCTGCAAATTTGCCCTTGTGTTTACAAAATAATTGCATATTTTTGCAAAAATGCTTGCATTTTTCATTTTATGTGATATTATAGAACACATGCGACGGACAAATGACCGTCACAGACGAACAAGAATGAGTAATGATAGGAGAATATAATCATGAGTCAGAAATTAAGAGTGGGAATTTTAGGTGCAACAGGTATGGTTGGACAGCGTTTTATAGCATTACTTGAGAATCATCCATGGTTCGAGGTAGTTACTGTAGCAGCTAGTCCACGTTCAGCTGGAAAGACATATGAAGATGCAGTAGGCGACAGATGGAAGATGACAACACCTATGCCAGAAGCTGTTAAAAAGCTTGTTGTAATGAATGTAAATGAAGTGGAAAAGGTTGCAGCAGAGGTTGATTTCGTATTTAGTGCTGTAGATATGTCTAAGGACGAGATAAAGGCTATCGAAGATGCATACGCTAAGACAGAGACACCGGTTGTTTCTAACAATAGCGCACATCGTTGGACACCGGATGTTCCTATGGTAGTTCCAGAGATTAACCCAGAGCATTATGAGGTGATCAAGTACCAGAAGGAAAGACTTGGTACAAAGAAGGGCTTCGTAGCAGTTAAGCCTAACTGTTCTATCCAGAGCTACGCTCCAGTGCTTACAGCTTGGAAAGAGTTTGGTCCAAAGGAAGTTGTTGCTACAACATACCAGGCTATCTCAGGTGCAGGTAAGACATTTAAGGATTGGCCAGAGATGGTTGAGAATATCATCCCATACATCGGCGGCGAGGAAGAAAAGAGTGAGCAGGAGCCATTGAGACTTTGGGGTAAGGTAGAAGATGGCGTTATCAAGAAGGCAGCTTCACCAGTTATCACAACACAGTGTATCCGTGTTCCAGTTCTCAACGGACATACAGCAGCTGTATTTGTTAAGTTTGATAAGAAGCCTACTAAGGAGCAGCTTATTGAAAAGCTTGTAGGCTTTAAGGGCCTACCACAGGAGCTTGAGCTTCCAAGTGCTCCAAAGCAGTTTATCCAGTACCTTGAGGAGGATAACCGTCCACAGGTTAATCTTGATGTTGATTATGAGAATGGTATGGGTGTCTCAGTTGGACGTCTTAGAGAAGATTCTGTATATGACTACAAGTTTGTAGGTCTTTCACATAACACAGTAAGAGGTGCAGCAGGTGGTGCTATCCTCTCAGCTGAGTTACTTAAGGCATTGGGTTACATCGAGCCAAAGAATGCGTAAGTAATGCCTATATAGCATACAGGACAAAAATAAAGTAAAGGTTGGGTTTTGAGAAAATGTCAAGCCCAACCTTTTTCATTGAGCACTCCCATCTTTTTTTACAGGGATAATTTTCCACAGATTTGACATACACTTTACATTAAAATTATTTTGTGTTGTTATATTTTTCATGCAAATGAATAAAATATTAAAGATTAAATCAAAAAACACAAAGACTCGAAGGGAGAAATACCAATGGTAGATAAGGTGATTGAAAACAACAGAGTAAGCATTATAGGAGAAATCGTATCGGATTTCAGATACAGCCACCAGGTTTACGGCGAAGGATTTTACATTGTAGATGTATCTGTAAGTCGATTAAGCGACTTGTCAGATGTTATTCCAATGATGGTATCTGAGCGACTTGTGGATGTAACGGAAAGTTATGTGGGACAGCTGGTAGAGGCCAGTGGACAGTTCCGCTCATATAACCGCCACGAAGAAGGACGAAACAAGTTAATGTTGTCTATCTTTGTCCGTGAATGGCAGTTTGTAGACGAGAATCCTGAAGCTGGAAAAACTAATCAGATATTTCTTGATGGTTTCATCTGTAAGGCACCAATATATAGAAAGACTCCTCTTGGCAGGGAGATTGCAGATCTTCTTGTAGCTGTAAACAGACCATACGGCAAATCTGATTACATTCCATGTATTGCATGGGGTAGAAATGCACGTTTTGCTGCATCATTTGAGGTGGGTGGCAGAATCCAGATATGGGGACGCGTACAGAGCCGTGATTATGTAAAGAAAATAAGCGAGGAAGAAATCGAGAAACACACAGCATATGAAGTGTCAGTGAGCAAACTGGAGTACATTGATGATTAAAGTTTCGCTTGTGTGGGAAAAGACAGGGATAAACTAATACAAATATGTAAAACAGCAGCCAATCTGACGCTCTATAGATGGCTGCTGTTTTGTTGTATCCCCATATAAATATTTATATAAGTGTTTCTAGTTCGTCTACAAGTTGTCCGAACATATCCATAGCTGCATTGATTGGATCTGGTGTACTCATATCAACACCAGCCATTTTGAGCAGGTCAATTGGATCCTTTGAGGAACCGCCTGTTAAGAACTTCATGTAGTCCTTAACGCCTTCCTCGCCAAGCTCCATGATCCTCTTAGAGAGGGCAATGGCAGCAGAGAATCCGGTAGCATACTGATATACATAGAATTCTGTGTAGAAATGAGGAATACGTGACCATTCGTATTTAATCTCTTCATCAGATACCATATCAGGTCCGAAGTAGAGCTTATTTAAGTCATAGTATATTTCGCAAAGCTTATCAGCGGTAAGAGCTTCACCGTTGTCAGCCATCTTGTGAGTGATGCGCTCGAACTCAGCAAACATAGTCTGACGGAAGATAGTACCCTTGAAATTGTCGAGGAAATGATTGATAAGGTAAGCACGTTCCTTCTTATCAGTACATTTTTTCAACAAATGATGTATAAGCAGTGATTCATTGCATGTTGAGGCAACCTCTGCCACAGATAATTCATAGCTTGCGTATGTGTATGGCTGTGTCTTATTTGAATAATATGAATGAAGAGCGTGCCCCATCTCATGAGCTAATGTAAACATACTGTCAATGTTATCGTTATGGTTTAAAAGCACATAAGGATGGGTGCCATAAGGTCCCCAGGAGTATGCGCCACTCTTTTTTCCCTCATTCTCATATACATCTATCCAACGATTTTCGAAGCCTTCCTTTAGAATAGCTAAGTAATCCTCACCCATAGGTGCCAGAGCTTCCAAAACAGTAGCCTTTGCTTCCTCATAAGAGATTTTTTTGTCAGCGTCAGCTATCATAGGGACATATACATCATACATATGAAGTTCATCTACACCTAAGGCCTTTTTTCTAAGAGAAACATACTTGTACATCTTAGGAAGATGAGTGTGTATAGCGTCGATAAGGTTATCATATACAGCCACAGGGATTGAGTTTGGCTCAAGACTTGCCTCGAGAGAACCAGCGTATTTTCTTGTCTTTGCATAAAAGCTTGCCTTCTTTGCATTTGTGCTGTAGGTGGCAGCAAGAGTATTTTTAAACTGACCGCAGGCCTTGTACATAGACTTAAATGCAGCGATACGCACATTTCTGTCAGGACTTGTAAGGAAAGTTATATAGCGGCTATTGCTCATCTCGACCATATTGCCATTCTCGTCTGGGATTTGATCGAATTTCAGGTCAGCGTTGGCAAATAAAGTAAATATATCGCCTGCAGCTCCTGCTACCTCGCTTACGGAAGCGAGGAGTGTCTCTTCCTCTTTAGAGAGAATGTGAGTCTTCTCCTTAAATATTCTCTCAAACTTTGTTTCATATAATTTTAATTCATCCATTTCGGTCATGAATCCACGAATAACAGATTCGTCAACAGACAAAAGCTCAGGTGTAGAGAAAGCAGTAACGCTTTGAAGCTGAACCATAGCAGTGTTGGCTCTGGCAGCAAAGTCCTGATATTTACTGTTGTTCATATCTACATGTAACGCCTGATTTGCATATATATAAATTCTCTCAAAAAGCTTTTCAGCCTTCTCACTTAAAGTTAGATAGTTATAAAGCATTTCGGCAGAATCAGTCAAATGTCCTTCATATGAAGAAAATTCCTTGCATATGGCATTTAATTCTTCCAATTCTTTCTCCCACAGGTCATCTGAAGCATATATATCTTCCAATGCCCAGGTGTTTTCTTTTTTTACGTCCTCACGTTTTAATATAGCACTCATAAATCCTCCTTAAATTACGTTACATTTATTATCATACTATGATAACATTGACAAGTAATAATATTGTAAATATAGCATCGACAAATAATAATATTATAATAATAATCGCCGGCTAATAGTACACAAAACATAGTACTATAATAGGAAAAAAAATTCAATGTAATATGGTATTGTACTAAATTTTTTTCTACATGGAATAGGGTATCAAAACACCTTAACATTATTAAATAGGAAAGTTTCCATCATTATAGTATTTTACTTGACTTTATACGACAATATGTATTATGTTATGATGGCTGTATATTTCAGTGAATATATTTAAGAGTATATTTGCTAAAAATGAAAAGGAGAGCGAAGATTGATAACAATTTTAACAACAATGGAAACTTCAACAACGGATACAACATGCCACCACAGCAGCCAATGTATCCACAGAACAACGGAACTAATGGTAAGGCTGTTGCAGCATTGACATTAGGTATCGTTGGTATCGTGGCAGGCTGCTTTATTCCAATTATTGGTATTATATTGGGTATCGTTGGTATCGTTTTAGGTAGCATGGCAAATAAGGAAGGAAAAACAGGCATGTCTATGGCAGGCTTTATTGTAAGTATTGTTTCTTTAGTAGTTTCAATTATTTCATGGATTGCAGCTATCATAATGCTTGAGGCAATGAGGGATGCATATCCTTTCTTATAAGATGATTAAAGATTCGGGTAAGAAATTACATACTATTGAAAACCAGCTTTATATTATAGGGCTGGTTTTCTCTATAATATTTGCAATAGCAGTTGTGGCGTTGAAGATAATATTGCCGGAAGATTTTGAAATGCGAACATGTGTGTTTTTTAAAGCAACAGGATACTATTGTCCGGGATGTGGTGGAACAAGAGCATTTTTAAGTATGTTGGAAGGAAAAGTCATTACTTCGTTTGTCTATCACCCTCTAGTGATGTATGCGGTGTGCATATATGTAATATTTATGGTGAGTCATACCATAGAGCGTTTGGAACGCTGCTATTATAGAAGAAAAGCAGTAGTTAAGGAGAAGCCTTTTATCACGGGGCTTAAGTTTAGGCCTTGGTATCTCTATGGTGCAGTAGCTATTATATTTATAAATGTGACATTAAAAAATATACTCATCCATATAGGATTATGGACAGAACTATAATACAAATGAATATGTACAAAACTATCGCATGATAGGAAAATATCAAAATAAAAAGGGCTTAAAAGCTCTTTTTTTTATGTAAAAAATGGTAAAATTATATTAAAATGATATTTTCGTACAATAAATGATAGGAAAATATCAAATATTTTTTTTCGATATCATATATGCGTGAGATTGGTTTAAATCTCTTGCTTAAAAAAAATAATATGCTAAAATTCTAACATCAGCGTGTTCTGATGATGGGGAACACGAAAACAAAAAATGTATGCCGAAAGGCGGAAAGGGAAAATTTATGAAGAAGAATATCTTTAAGAAAATTGTTGCTTCATTAGCAACAGCTGCAATGGCAGTTGGAATGTTTGCAGCAGCTCCTGCACAGGAAGTTAAGGCTGTAACACCAGGAGATGATGGCAATTTGTATTTAGTAGGTTCAATTGATGGAAATGGATGGGCTGTGGAAAATCCAATAACTATGACAAAGGAATCAGATGGCAAAACATATACATATTCATATGATGTTGATGCTGCAGGATCAGGAGAATTTAAGATTCTTATTGGTGCTAAGGGCTCTTGGGATGCAGCACAGGGCTATATGGGAGACGGAAGCATAGACTTTACAAATGTTGAAGATAATGGTGGAAACATGAAGGTTTCATATTCAAAGGCTGGTAATGTTAAGATTACGGTTGTGTGTGAAGGAACTACAGTAAAATCAGTTAATGTAGATGGAACGGCAGTAGGTGCATATACACTCCCAGATGAGTTTTATGTAGTGGGTGCTAAGGAACTTACAGGTATTGATTGGGGTGGAGATAACTTCGCAGGCGTTGAAAATAACAAGCTTACAGAAACATCTACAGCAGGTGTGTATACTTTAACTTTAAAGAATATAGAAAAGGGTGATTATGAATTCAAGATAATCCAGACACTTTCATGGGATAAGTCATGGCCAGCAGGAATGGGAAATCACACAGCAAATGTTCCTGAGAAATCAGATGTAACAATCACATTTACTAAGGAAACAGGTGAAATCAACGTTTCGTATAAGTCAGTTGCAACAGGTCAGGAGCAGACACAGCAGGTTGCACCACCTCAGGAGACAACTGCAAAGCCATCTCAGACAACAACAAAAGCACCAGAAACAACAACTGTTCCAACAATCATCCCTCAGGCTGATGTAGATAAGATTGCAGCTAGTGCAACTATAACAGGTGCTCCTGCAGATTCTTCATTAAAGTTCTCAGTTATTTCTGAGAACGAAGGAAAGACAGTTGAATCATTCAAGTCATCAACACTTAAGGGTATGACATTCCAGGCTCTCGATATCAAGCTTCTTGATAAGGACGGCAATGCTGTTCAGCCAGGTTCAAAGGTTGATATAACAGTAGCTCTTACAGACGGCTTAAAGAATGCAAAGAAGGTTGAAGTATTCAGAGTTGACGGTGACAAGCTTACATCATTAGGTCAGGTAGATGCTAAGGATGGTAAGATTACATTTACAACAGATCACTTCAGCACATATGTATTTGCATCAGTTCAGTCAGCAAATAAGACAGGTGATATGTCATCAGTAGCTATAATGTTTGCAGTAGCAGCAATGGCTGGTGTAGCAGTAATGGCTATGAGAAAGAAAACAGTAAACGAGTAATCGTTATTATAATTAAATAGTTTTCACGAAACCATCATATATAGAGGATGTGCAATGATAATTTATCGCTGCACATCCTTTTTAAGTGGCAACCCGTTGAATCCGGGTTAGGGTGCGTCGCCTACTATTCTGTTAAAAATAAAAAAGATTTTTGATATAAATGTTAAATATGTGATATATATGGAAAAACCTAAATATGGTACAATTTTATAAGATAGACAGGGGAAAACCCCAGTTGGATCATATAATAAGAAAGGAGAACTACTTTGATGAAGATGAAGAGAAGAGTTCATGCATGGTTCCTTGCCCTTCTGATGATTGTCACAACAGTTTTAGGTGTATATACACCATCAGAAGTTAAGGCAGACGATGGAACAACAGTTATCATTCACTATCAGAGACCTGATGGCGATTATGAAAACTGGGATATCTGGGCCTGGGGAGGTTCAGTAGATGGAGCACAGACATTTGACTATGAAGACAGCTTTGGTAAGGTTTGTGTTATCCAGGCAAGTGATGTTATTGAGGAGTTAGGCTTTATCATTCGTAAAGGCGAATGGGAAGCTAAGGACTTCGATGGTGATCAGTTTATTACTGTCACAGACGGTTTTGCAGAGGTTTGGATTCAGAGTGGCCAGGAAGGTTATTCTACAACAGCTCCAGACGGTGCAGCAGCATTTGATTTAAGCCAGATAGGCTCAAATGGAGGCAGCTCAGGAGATGGCTCAGAAACTGGCGGAGAGGTAGCTCCACCTGCAGAAGGACAGATCGCAGTAAAGTTACACTATTACAGATATGATGAAAACTATTCAGGATGGAACGTATGGTTCTGGCCAGAAGGTGGTGACGGAACAGCTAATGATTTTACAGGATCAGATGACTTCGGTAAGATTGCTTCATACAATGTTGATGCGTCAGCAGGCAAGCTTGGTTTTATCATTAGATTAAACGAATGGGAAGCTAAGGATGTAGAGACAGACAGATATATCGATTTATCAAAAGCTGTAGATGGTGTACTTGATGTATACATTATCGAGGCAGATGAGGCTATACACTATGATGTTAATGAGGCTGATTTATCTCCAAAGTTTATCAGTGCATCACTTAATACAGGCGTGACAATTAAGGTTAAAGTAACAACACCTGTCAATACAGATGCCACAGAGTCATTAAGCTTATTTAAGGTAGTAGATGGTGATGGTAACGAGTATGCAATATCAAATCTTTTCAGCGAGGCAGGTTTGGCTTCTGAGTTTGAAGTTAACATGAAGGAATCTCTTGATTTGACAAAGGCATACAAGATTGTGTCAGATACATATGGTGAGGTTGATGTCACATTTGGAGATGTATATAGCTCAGAAGAGTTCGAAAAAGCATTCTATTATGATGGTGATGATTTAGGTGCTACATACAGCAAGGAGAGTACAACATTTAAGGTTTGGTCTCCACTTGCATCAAATGTTCAGGTACGTTTATACAAGAATGGTTACGAAGGCATGGCATACGAGACAGTTGACATGACAAAGGGTGACAAGGGCGTATGGGAAGCCACAATAGAAGGCGATTTAAATGGTTCTTTCTACACATATCAGTTTACACATGGTGAGACAGTTACAGAAGCCCCTGACTTATATGCTAGAACAACAGGTGTAAATGGTAAGAGAGCTATGATCATTGATCTTGACTCTACAGATCCAGAGGGCTGGGATAAGGATTTAAGACCAGAACTCTTGAAAGCAACAGATTCACTCATTTACGAGACACATGTAAGAGATTTTACAATAGATGAAAGCTCAGGTGTAACTAATAAGGGTAAGTACCTTGGTCTTGCAGAAAAGGGAACAGTTAATAGTTCAGGCGTTTCAACAGGTCTCGACCACATCATCGAGCTTGGTGTTACACATGTACAGTTAATGCCAGTATATGACTATTCACCAAATTCAGTAGATGAGTCAAATCTTAGTAAGCCACAGTTTAACTGGGGATACGACCCATACAACTACAATGTACCAGAAGGTTCATACTCAACAAACCCATTCGATGGTAATGTAAGAGTAAATGAATTCAAGCAGATGGTTCAGGCATTCCACGAAAATGATATCCGTGTAATTATGGACGTTGTATACAACCATACAGCAGAAAATGCAAATTCTTGGATGAGTCTTACAGTTCCAGGCTACTACTATAGAATGAACGAAGATGGTTCTTTCTCTAACGGTTCTGGATGTGGAAATGAACTTGCATCAGAGCGTGCAATGGTTAGAAAGTATATCATAGATTCAGTTGTATACTGGGCTACAGAGTATCATGTTGACGGTTTCAGATTTGACCTTTTTGGACTTATCGATATCGAGACAATGCAGGCAGTAAGAGAAGCTCTTGATGAGGTTGACCCAACTATCTTAGTATATGGTGAGGGATGGACAGGCGGAACTTCATTACTTAGTGCAAATGAGGCAGCTCTTAAGAAGAACACAGTAAGATTTGAAGGACAGATTGGTGCCTTCTCTGATGATATCCGTGACGGTCTTAAGGGAAGCGTATTCTCAGAGACAGACAAAGGCTTTGCTACAGGTAAGGCTGGTCAGGAAGAAAGAATTAAGTCTGGTGTAATCGGTGCTACAAATTACCCAGGTATTGATTGGGCAAACACAGGTACAGATATTGGTTCACCATGGACAAATAGCCCAATACAGGTTATCAACTATACATCATGCCATGACAATCACACACTTTGGGATAAGATATGTATCTCAAATGCTGATGATACAGAGGAAGACAGAATAAAGATGAATAATCTTTGTGCAAGTGTTGTTTATACATCACAGGGTATTCCATTTATACTCTCTGGTGAAGAAATCTTACGTTCAAAGGGCGGAAATTCAAACAGCTACAATGCATCCGATGAAGTTAACGGCATTAAGTGGGATGAGATGAACACAGAAGTATTCGAGTACTACAAGGGTCTTATCGAGTTTAGAAAGGCTCACGCAGCACTTAGAATGACAACAGCTGAAGATGTTGAGAAGTACTTAGCATTTATCGACGACGTTCCAGCAAATGTTGTAGCATACACAGTTGATGGTGCTGCAAATGGAGAAATTGCTGATCAGTTACTTATCATCTACAATGCAAATAAGGAAGAAGTTGAAATAAACATTCCAGAAGGCGAGTGGAAGGTATGTATCAATGGCGAAGAGGCTGGTACAAAAGTACTTAGCACTGTTTCAGGCGGCAAAGTAAAGGTAAGCCCAATCTCATGTATGGCACTTGTTAAGGGTGAGACAGCTCTTGCTACATCAGCAGATGCAAATAATGATTCAAACAATACTTTACTCTACGTAATCATAGGTGTTGTTGCAGTAGTTGTTGTAGTTGCTATTATCATCCTTGTAACTAAGAAGGGTGGCAAGAAGGCTAAGACAGAAGAAAAGGCTAAAGAGACTAAGACAGACAAATAATTTTATAAATATTGAAGGCGGCTCCAAGTGAGTCGCTTTCTTTCTTGTATAGGAAAGTTCAGTATAGTAAATAATTATGATTTGTGGTACAATCTTCTATGTGTGTGCATTTATACAGAATCAGTTAAATAAAGGAGAATTGAGATGTTACCATCTATTAATATTTTTGGATTTCCATTGCCGATGTATGGCTTGCTGGCAATTGTTGGAATGATAATAGCTGTTTTTGCTGCGACCAGATTGGCTAAGGCAAGAAAAGTGCCGGTAGAAGATGTTGTTTTTGCAAGCTTTTACTGTGGTATAGGTATCTTAGTGGGAGCAAAGCTGTTGTATTTTATTACTATGCTACCTAAGTTTATAGCTAATTTTGACATATTTCTGGCAAATCCATTTGGAGTGATTATGTATGTTTTTGGTGGATTTGTATTCTATGGCGGACTCATAGGTGGAGCTTTGGGAGTGGTGATTTATTGCAAGCAGTTTAAACTGCCTTTAAAGCCATTTATGGAGGTGGCAGCACCGGCTATTCCACTTATGCATGGCATAGGGCGACTTGGCTGTCTTTGCGCAGGATGCTGTTACGGTATGGAGTATCATGGACCATTTGCCATAACATATCCAGACAACACATTTACACATGAGATGGCAGGAGTGCCAAGATTTCCAACACCGCTTGTAGAGACAGTTGTAAACCTTATTCTGTTTGTGTGCCTATACATTATGGTAAAAAGAGGAAAGTCAAAGGATGGACAGGCTTTGGGCGTATATCTTATAGTATACAGCATCATGAGATTCTGTCTTGAGTTTGTCAGGGGAGATGCAATCAGAGGAGGATTCTTAGGTTTGTCTACATCTCAGTGGATAAGTATTGTGCTTTTGCCATTAGGCATTTATTTAGTATTTAGAAAAAATAAAAAATATGTTAAAAATATTGATAAAAACGTTGAAAAATGATTAGGTTTAAGTTGACATATGAGCCGAAAAATAATACACTAGTACTTGTGGTTGCAAACACGAAGAAGGAGTAGGTACGGAAGATGAACAAGTTTTTGATTATTGGTAATTCAAACACAGGTAAGTCTTGTCTTATGGATGAAATCATAGAGAAGAATAACCTTAGACCAGTCGGTTTTAGAATGCGTAGCATTGTGTATGAAAATGAGTTCAAGGGATATTATATGAGCTCTATAAAGGATGTTGAAGGATATCACAACAATGTGCCAATACAGACAGTACTTAAGAGCAAGCATAGAATAAATCTCACTGAAGTGTATGATACATTCGGAGTTCTTTGTCTTAAGGATGTAATGAAGATGAAGAAGAAGGAATATGATTGTATTATACTTGATGAACTGGGAAGAGGCGAAGCAGGCTCACCAGAATTTATGGAGAAGATTAGAGAAATCCTTGATATGGATGTAAATGTTTTCGTGCTTATGAAGACAGTAAACACGTCATTTACAAGTGAGCTTAGAAAGAGAAGAGATCTTCTGATATATGATTTGGACAATATGTCACAGGATGAGGTATATCTGAATATCGAGTCAAAGTTAGGAAAGTAGATATAGTGTTGACATATACAGTGTCAAGTGCTATATTGAAATAGAAAAAAGAACAATAAAGATAATGTGTAGAGGTCGCGTGTTTTAATAGTACATTTGCTGATGCAGACAGAGGCAGACGAGGCAAGTGGAAAGGGAAAGACGCCGAAAGGTTGATTATACTGTCATTTTTAATCTTGGGCATAGAGTGAATAATTCTATGACTGTCATCTGCTTTTTAGCAGATGGGGAGCTATCATGAATCTGATATATAAATATATGTATTTTCATGAACCGGCTCCTTATGGGAGTCGGTTTTTTGCACATTATACTCAAACAAAAGGAGGACAAAAATATGTCAATTTTTACAGGTGCAGGTGTTGCCATTGTCACACCTATGAATCAGGATGGAACAGTTAATTTTGAAGTATTCGGTCAGATTGTTGAGGAGCAGATTGCTGGCGGTACAGATTGTATTATCGTTTGTGGTACTACAGGTGAGGCCTCAACTCTTACACATGAGGAGCATTTAGAGTGTGTAAAGTTCGTTATAGATAAGGTAAATCATAGAATTCCTGTTGTGGCAGGTACAGGTTCAAACTGCACAGAGACAGCTATCTATCTTTCAAAGGAGGCTGAGAAGTACGGTGCAGACGGTCTTTTAGTTGTAACACCATATTATAACAAGGCTACACAAAAGGGACTTATCAAGCATTTTACAGCTATAGCAGATTCAGTAAAGATTCCGGTTATATTATATAATGTACCAGGCAGAACAGGCTGTAATATTCTTCCAGAGACAGCAGTTGCAATCAATGCGGCAGCTACAAATGTTGTAGCTATCAAGGAAGCTTCAGGTAATATTTCGCAGGTTGCTAAGCTTGCTTCACTTGCTAATGGTAAGCTTGATATTTATTCAGGAAATGACGATCAGATAGTACCTATTATGTCTCTTGGTGGAAAGGGAGTTATCTCAGTTCTCTCAAATGTGGCTCCAAAGCAGACACATGATATAGTAGCAGAGTATCTTGCTGGCAATATTGAGAAGAGCCGTCAGCTTCAGCTTGATGCAATCGAGGTTATCGATGCATTATTCTGTGAGGTTAATCCAATTCCGGTAAAGGCGGCTATGAACCTTCAGGGTAAGAATGTTGGAACACTTCGTATGCCACTTACAGAGATGGAGGAGAAGAATCAGGAGAAGCTTGCAGCAGCAATGCGTAAGTACGGTATTCTCTAAATTTTATTATTTTGAGCTATTTAAACATATGAAAAGGAAGAAAAAACATGATTAATGTAATAATGGTAGGATGTAACGGTAAGATGGGTCAGGTTATATCCGATATAATCAAAAATGATGCTGATACTGTTATGGCAGCAGGTGTAGATGTATATGATGATGGTCACAATGACTATCCTGTATATGCAAAGTTAAATCAGGTTCAGGAAAATGCTGATGTTATTATAGATTTCTCTAATCCTGCATCCTTAGATGATATATTGGAATACGCAGTGAGAAATCAGGTACCAGCAGTTATGTGTTCTACAGGCTATTCCCCAGAACAGGTGGAAAAGATTGATGAGGCTTCAAAGAAGGTTGCTATCCTTCGCTCTGGCAATATGTCACTTGGTATCAACACAATGGCAAAGGTTATGAAGGCGGTTACAAAGATATTAGTAGAGGCCGGATTTGATGTTGAAATCGTTGAAAAGCATCACAATCAGAAGATTGACGCTCCTAGTGGAACAGCTATTATGCTTGCAGACGCAGTTAATGCAGAGTTAAACAACGAGTATGAATACAGATTTGACAGAAGCCAGGTAAGAGAAAAGAGACCACAGAAGGAAATAGGTATCAGTGCTGTCAGAGGTGGTTCTATCGTTGGTGAGCATGAGATAATTTTTGCTGGAAGAGATGAAGTTCTCGAATTTAAGCATACAGCATATTCAAAGGCTATCTTTGCAAAGGGTGCTGTTCAGGCCGCAAAATTCTTAAAGGACCAGAAGGCTGGAATGTATTCAATGAAGGATGTCCTTGGTGAATAAAGCATTTTGAAGATGACAATATAAAGATTAGGGCTTTTTAACACCTAATCTTTATAAATAATAAAATAAAAATATAAATATGAATAAAAAAAGTCTCCTTTGTACATAAATAATTCTAGTAAAGGCTGTCAGATGACAGATTACTAAAATATATTAAAGGAGACTTTTTTATGCGTAAATTCAAGAAATTAACTATGACATTATTATTGGCAGGTGTTCTTGTTTTGGCTACTGGATGTTCTTGTTCTACTGATAACGTAGTAGAAACTGGAACAACAGGAGATAACAACGTTATTGATAACAATGCCACTGACAAGAATAACAACAATAACAGTGTCGACGATAGTAATGTGAACAACAACGTAGATGACAATGCTAACGACAATATCAATAACAATGCCAATGATAATAACAATGACACAACTGAAGACAAAGGCCTTGTAGACGATATCAGTGATGACATCAAGGATGGCATCAACGATATCGAAAGAGATGTCAATCGCTAAGTTGTGATAAATGTGGTATAGCCGTCGTCGCGAAGTCGGTTTTCGGTATTGACAGCATCTTGTAAGTTGGCGTATGAGCCCACCATGACTTTATATGCACCGTTGCTCTCTATGATGTATGCAGGATATCCTGCGGAAATGAGACTTGAAGACAGATTGCTTGCAGACTCAATGTTGTCAAATGAACCTGTCTGTACACGGTAGACTGGAGTCTGTTCCAGTTGACCCATGTCAAGTGTCTGAAGAATACCGTCTGCTATGGCAGCGGCTATATCGCTAAATTCTGCGTCAAACTTTGCATTATCTGCATCATTGTTTATGAAACCTGCTTCCACTAGGAGTGCAGGCATTTTTGTTCTCTTGAGAACCACTAGATTTGGACGTTCTATAACACCGCGATTTCCAAATCCAAGTGCAGCCAATTCTCTGTTTATATTCTCAGCCATTGCGGCTTTCACGCCAGAATTATCAAACACTAAGGTTTCTATTCCACTTCCGGTGTTTGGTTCTGGTAATGCGTTTCTGTGTAAAGAGATGAAAAAGTCCGCGTCGGCATTATTTCCCATCATTGCTTTCTCAAAAGGAGTATTGTATACATCAGAGGTCCTTGTATATACAACATCTATGCCATTGTTTTCTAATATCTGACCCACAGCCAAAGCAAGTCTTAAATTATCATCCTTCTCGTTACGTCCGTTATATGATGCACCGAGATCACTGCCACCGTGACCGGCATCGATTACGATTCTATATGCCATATTCACCTGTAATTGAGCTTTTTCTATATTATATGCGTCCAATAATACTTGGTGTTTAAATATACCGTCATAACCCTACAAAATATTAAATGACAAAACTATAATTTTGCGATAAAATGAAAGTTGTGACATCGTTTTGCTTTATTAGGAGAAAGAAATGAAATTATATGAGAAATTTGGATATATAAAAGTAGCAGCAACAACACCTGATATAAGGGTTGCGGACTGTGATTACAATACTGAACAGATAAAGCAGTGTATAGATAACGCTGCAGCAGAAAATGTAAAAATAGCAGTATTTCCAGAGCTTTGCGTGACAGGCTATACATGTCAGGATTTATTTTGGCAAACCACACTTATAAATGCAGCCAAAAAGGCAGTGATGGATATAGCAGCATATACAAAGGATAAGGATATACTTGTGTTTGTGGGCGCACCTATGGAAGTAACTGGAAAGCTTTACAATACAGCAGTTGCCATGTTTGATGGAGAAATTCTCGGTATTGTACCGAAGACGAATCTGCCTAATTATGGAGAGTTTTATGAGCTCAGACATTTCGCGTCAGGAGCAGGTATACAGACATATATAGAGCTTGGAGAGTTTTCGGTTTTATTCGGAGCAAATCAGATTTTTTCATGTGAGATAGCTGGTCATAAGGTAGGTGTGGCAGCTGAGATATGTGAGGATTTATGGGTGCCTCTTCCACCTAGCACATCACATGCATTGGCAGGAGCAAACATTATAGTAAATCTATCAGCAAGTGACGAAGCAACAGGTAAGGATATATACAGAAGAAATCTTGTAAATGGTCAGTCGGCAAGACTTTTATGTGGTTATGTGTATGCATCGGCAGGTGAGGGAGAGTCAACAACGGACCTTGTATTCTCAGGGCACAATATTATAGCTGAGAATGGAACTATTTTAGCAGAATCAAAGAGATTTGAAAATCAGATGATATGTGCATATATAGATGTGGATAAGCTCAATGCTGAGAGAAGAAGAATGACATCCTTCCCATCCTATGAAAGTGAAGCTATATGTAAGTCAGAATATGTTGAGAACGAGTTTGCTTTTGAGGGGGCAGCTGTAGAGGATGTTGAAGATATGGAAAGCATTGCAGAGCGAGCTTTGGCAGATGGCTTTGACAGATTTATAGACAATGCGCCTTTTGTTCCTTCTGGTAAGGCTGATAGGGAGAAGAGATGTGAAGAGATATTTATGATTCAGGCTATGGGACTTAAGAAGAGACTTATTCATGCTCATTCAAAGAGCGCAGTTATAGGTATATCTGGTGGTCTTGACTCTACATTGGCACTTCTTGTAGCTGCCAAGGCATTTGATCTGGCAGGAATGGACAGAAAGGACATCATAGCTGTTACAATGCCAGGCTTTGGTACAACAGATAGAACGTATACAAATGCAGTTGAACTTATAGGAAAGATAGGAGCAACCTTTAAAGAGATAAACATATCAAAGGCGGTAATCCAGCATTTTGAGGATATAGACCATGACATTAATATCCATGATGTCACCTATGAGAATTCACAAGCAAGACAGAGAACTATGCTACTCATGAACTTATCGAATAAATACAATGGATTGGTTGTAGGAACAGGAGATATGTCGGAGCTTGCTCTGGGTTGGGCAACCTACAATGGTGATCATATGTCTATGTATGGTGTAAATGCATCAGTGCCTAAGACTCTTGTGCGTCATCTTGTAAGATATTACGCTGACACATGTGGCGATGAGGTTCTTGCAAATGTATTGTATGATGTTCTTGATACACCAGTAAGTCCTGAGCTGTTGCCACCTAAAGAGGGACAGATTTCTCAGAAGACAGAAGATCTTGTAGGCCCATACGAGCTTCATGATTTCTATATGTACCAGATACTTAGATTTGGTTTTGAACCAAAGAAGGTATACTATCTTGCATTAAAGGCATTTGATGGTATATATGACAGAGAGACCATTCTCAAATGGATAAAGGTATTTTACAAAAGAATTTTCACACAGCAGTTTAAGCGTTCATGTCTCCCAGATGGACCAAAGGTGGGTAGTGTGGCATTATCACCTAGAGGTGATTTGAGAATGCCTAGTGACGCATGTGGAGAGCTGTGGCAGAAAGAACTTTAAGATTCTTATCTTTTGTGTTTCGACAACTGGAAAGTGTGAGCTGACCGTGCTCGGCTCGCAAGGTGGAGCAAGTCCCTCATGGATGAGGGATTTAGGGAGTTGAAGTGGACTTGCCCACTTTGTTGTATCCGTATATGTAAGTGGAAACAGTTGTTTCAGGTGTAGCGGAGCTCTCTGTAGCTTCATTATCAGGTGCAAACATGGATATCATTACTATGATGAGAATAATGGTTAGTACAATGAAAATGGCAGTGTAGATAAGTTCTCGCAGCTGCATAACATAAATTTTGGGATTATAATCCTGACTCATAAAAACTCTCCTGATGGTTAGTAAGACCTGATTATGGGTCTATTGTTTATATATACTATGCAGGAGAGTTTAAATATATGCAGAAGAAAAATGCTTCGCAGCAGTTGAACACCATCTCGCAAATGTGCATTATGTGCTAAGGAAGGAGAAAGGTATGGCGTTAAGGTTTATATTGGGATCAAGTGGTGCCGGAAAGACAAGATATGTATATGATGAAATTATACAAAAATCCATAGATAATCCTGGGAAGAACTATATCATAGTGGTGCCGGAGCAGTTTACTATGGCTGTTCAGAAGGATATAGTGGAGCTTCATCCAAGACATGGAGTTATGAATATAGATATAGTCAGCTTCAACCGTCTGGCATTTCGTATATTTGAGGAACTGGGTATCAATCGTTTGTCAATACTGGATGATACAGGTAAGACGCTGGTTCTTCGCCATGTCATTGAAGCCAAGAAGGAAGAATTGAAATTATTCAAGGATAAGCTTAAATATTTTGGCTTTGTGGAGGAGATGAAATCCTCCATATCAGAGCTTTATCAATATGGAATCGCCCCAGATGAGCTTAAAAATATTGTGGCAGAATCAAAGGGTCATAGAAGCACTATGATGAAGCTTGAGGATATAAGTGTTATCTATGAAGCTTTTAGGGAATATGTGAAAAATATGAGCGGTGATGACAATGTGTATATCACAAAGGAAGAAGTATTATCAAGACTTTGTGATGCAGTGCCTTCATCAGACATTATAAGAAATAGTGAGCTGTATCTCGATGGCTTTACAGGCTTTACACCTGTCCAGAACAGACTTGTACAGCTCTTAATGGAATACAGTCAGCAGGTTCATGTGACGTTGACCATAGCAAAAGAGGCATGTGACGGTATTACATCAACAGGATTTGGTGATATAAAAGAACATGAACTTTTTGCTATGTCTAAAACCACAGTTAATACACTTATGAGTCTTGCTGCCGACAGCCGTGTTCAGGTCGACCAGCCTGTCTTTATAGACATGAGTGATAAATCAAGATTTGCGGGCAATGAGGTTCTTGCACATGTGGAGCGACAGCTGTTTAGATATGGTGAAATAGTCAAGGCAAGGATAAATGAGCATAATATAAATAATAGAGAAAATAACAGAAATAGGAATAATGAAAATAAGGAAAATAACCATAATAAGGAGAATAGTCACACAGAAGGGCAAGTGGCATTTGAGATATATCAGGCATCAAATTCCGTAAAAGAGGCAGAATTTACATCAGACAAGATAGTGTCAATGGTTATGGAGAGTAAGGGTAACCTTAGGTATAGAGACATAGCTGTAATCACAGGAGATTTGGAAGGGGTGGGGCGTAACCTTGAGAGAGCCCTAAAGAGCAATGGCATACCATATTTTATGGATGGCAAGAGAAGTCTTATACGCAATCCTTTTGTCAATGTCATCAGAGGTATACTTCAGATGGCAGACGAAGATTTTTCGTATGAGAGTGTCTTTGCATACCTAAAAAATGATATGAGCCCCCTTAATCGGGATGAAGCTGATATACTGGAAAACTACGTTTTAGGCTGTGGTGTTCGTGGGTTTAAGGATTATAGCAATCCATTTACCAAAATGCACAAGGATATGACTGAAGAGGATTTGGCGGAGTGCGAGTCTATCAGAATAAAGCTTATGAACGCTGTGTCAGATTTCTTTGAAAAAGATATAAAAGCAATGAATGTGCGAGATATTTCCAATCTTATCAGAGAATTCACAGTGGTACACAGACTGTCTGAAAAGCTGGATGAATATGAGGAGTATTTTAAAGAGCAGGAAGAACATTCATTGGCAGCAGAATATAGTCAGGCTTATGAGCTAACCATGGAGCTTTTTGATAAGCTGGATAGTCTTCTTGGAGATGAAAAATTGACGTTGAAAGAATACAGAAGACTTCTTGATGATGGATTTGATGAGATAAAGGTTGGCATTATTCCTATGGTTATGGATCAGGTGGTAGTGGGTGATATCCAGAGGACAAGACTTAAAGCTATAAAGGTATTGTTTGTAATGGGGGTAAATGACGGCATTATACCATCCCATGGAAATAAGCCTGGTCTGCTGTCGCAGAGTGACAGAACAGTTCTGAAAAATATGAATATGGAGCTGTCGCCAACTGTAAGAGAGGCCGGATTTATACAGAGATTTTATCTCTATCTCAACTTAACTAAGCCTTCAGAAAAATTGATTTTGACTTATGCATTAAGCTCTGCTGATGGCAATGCTATGAGACCATCCTACCTTATAGGAACTATGCAGGATATGTTTGAGGATTGCATTATAAAGGAATGTGAAGCAGAGTCAGAGATGCTTATAACAAAGCGAGGGGCATTTGAAAAAACTATACTGGGCATAAAGGATTATGAGACGGAGGAGTTGGATACTCTGTGGAGGGAGCTGTTTGCCTACTTTGGGAGAGATGATAAATACAGAGAGGCACTTGACAGGGCCATAGAGGGAGCTTATTACACCAATGCAGACAGTGTGCTAGATAAGGCAGTTGCCAATGCTTTATATGGTGATAGATTGTCTGGCAGCATTACCAGAATAGAGCGATATGCGGCGTGTGCCTATGCTCATTTCCTAAGCTATGGATTAAAGCTTATGGAGCGCCCGGTTTATGAGATTAAGCCTGTAGACATAGGTAATATTTTTCACGAGGCAATTGAGCTTTTTTCAAGGCAAATTGTTGAAAGAGAGCTGGATTTTGCCAGTGTGACAGATGATATGAGAAAGAGCATCGTAGATGATGTAGTAGAGCAGGTTACTGAAAAGTACGGTGGACATGTTCTTAGAAGCTCTGCAAGAAACAGCTACATGATAGAAAAAATCAGAAGAGTGACTGATCGTTCAGCGTGGGCTATCATTGAGCATATTAGGAGAGGCGGCTTTAAACCGGACGATTTTGAGCTTAAGCTAAGGGAGGGACGTATAGATAGAGTGGACAGACTGTCGGACGACGGAAATGTGTATATAAAGGTTATAGATTACAAATCAGGAAATACAACCTTTAACCCGGCTGATGTGGAGAATGGATTGCAGTTGCAGCTTATCTATTATATGGATACGCTTGTAAAGAGGGAGAAGGCTTTAAATCCCGGGAAGGGGGTTCACCCAGGAGGTGTGTTCTACTTCAATATCAAGGACCCAATAATAGATTATGAGGAATCCATGACTGATGAGGATGTATTTGCAGAGAAGCTACTTGCCCAGTATAAAATGACTGGAGCAATTAACAGTGACGAACATGTTATAATGGGTATAGATAGCAGTCTTGGAGAGGACAATAAGACATCAAATGTGGCAAAGGTTAAATACGGTGATATCGGAAGCTATATTCACGTAGGAGCTGATGCCGGTGTCCTGTCAGAGGAAAACTTTGAACGACTTATAGGTCGTGTAAAGTCAAAGATAGAGCAGATGACCACAGAGATTATGGATGGCAATATAGCTATGAATCCATACAAAAAAGGTCAGTATACCCCATGCAGCTACTGTAAGTTTAAGGGAGTATGTGCATTTGACAATAAGCAATTTAAGAATGAATATAGACGACTCCACACAACCAGTGCAAAGGAGTTGGAGACCGTGTGGTCACGACCCGAATTTGGGACAAATTCGGATAAAAAGAGTGGTGGTAGAGAAAGTGATAGGAGAAAGGAGGGATAGTATATGGCAGCAGATACAAAATGGACTGATGACCAGAGGAAGGTTATAGATGTCAGAGATAAAAATGTGCTTGTAGCGGCAGCGGCAGGCTCTGGAAAAACTGCAGTTTTGGTGGAGCATATCATATCCCTTGTGACAGGTGAAAACGGTCAACCACCAGTAGATATTGACAAGCTACTGGTAGTGACATTTACCAATGCTGCTGCATCAGAGATGCGCGAGAGAATCTTAAAAACACTTGAAAAAAAGATGAAAGACAACCCTTTCGATGACCATATTAGAAAACAGCTGACATATATACACAATGCCAAGATTGCCACCATCGACAGTTTTTGTAAGGATGTGGTGAAGGAGCATTTTAATGAAATCGATATTGACCCTGCATTTAAGATAGCAGACAGCGGTGATTTGGCATTGATGCAGTCAGATGTTATGGCGGAGCTGTTAGAAAAAAATTACGCCGAAGGAACTGAGAGTTTTCACCGATTTATTGATGTATATTCAGACAGTAGAAGTGATAAGGCTATTGAAGAAAAGCTGCTGACTCTGTACCGCTTTTCCCAGAGCTATCCAAATCCTGAAAAATGGCTTTGGTCATTGGTAGAGGCATACGAAATAGAGCCTGAGAAAGCAGAGGGCAGCTGTAGTTGGTTTCAGGTTGCAAAAGATAACATACGCATGCAGTTAAGTCAGTGTATTGCTCAGGCTGAGACAGCATTGGAGCTTAGCTATGATTCTGGTTTGGACAAGCTTCCAGACTTTATCAAAGAGGAATATGACAGATTGAAGCGTTTAGGTGAGCAAAGTGAATTTGATGCCATGGGAGCAGGAATAAAGGGATTTACCTTCGGTCGTTTTCCAACTTTAAAAGGTTTGTCTGAGGAGGACACACTTACAAAAGATGTTATCAAAAATCTGCGAACCTCATACAAAAAGGGCATGGAAAGTCTGGCAAAAAAATATTTTTTGCGTCCGTTGAATGACATACTTGAGGATGTGCGAAAATGTGCTCCTGTAGTAAGGGAACTGGTGCGTCTTGTCACAGAGTTTGGCAGAGCGTACAAAGCTGCCAAGCTTGAGAAGGATATGACGGATTTTAGTGATATAGAGCATTATGCATTGGATATATTGGCAAGAGAAGACGAAAATGGTCATTATGTTCCAACTGAGACAGCTATTGAGATGTCACAGGACTATTATGAGATAATGATTGATGAGTATCAGGACAGCAATCTGGTTCAGGAAATTATCCTCAATGCCATATCTAAGAGAGGTAATGGCACATCCAATGTATTTATGGTAGGAGATGTGAAACAGAGCATTTACAAGTTTCGTCTGGCGCGTCCGGAGTTATTTTTAAAAAAATACGACACCTACCCAGCAGGGTGCTCAGATTCGACAGATGTCCTCCAACCTGTAGGAAACAACAAGGATTGTCAGAAGATTGTACTCTCCAAGAATTTCAGAAGTCGTTACCAGGTACTTGATTTTTGTAATGCCATTTTCAGACAGATAATGGTGAAGGACCTTGGTGGAATAGCATATGACGAGGACAATATGCTTTATCCGGGTATGGAATTTCCTGTGGATGGTGAAGAATACAAGGCTGAAATCATGTTTGTGGATATGGATGATGACGGAGAAGAGGAGGATGGCTTATCTGATGATGAAGCCCCAGCAAAGGTGGAGCTTGAAGCTGCCATGACAGCTGCTAAAATAAAGGAGCTAATATATGGAAATGGCAAAAAAGAGCCTCTTATGATATATGACAAGGAACAAAAGGAGATGCGACCTTTGCGCTTTGGCGATATAGCCATATTGTTTAGGAGTACAAAGGCATACGCAGATGCGTACGCAGAGGCTTTTATGGCAGAGGGAATACCAGTGTATACTTCTCTTAGTGAAGGATATTTCGATACATTTGAGATAAGCGCCATATTGGATATGCTGTCAGTTATAGATAATCCTCGTCAGGATATTAAGCTGGCGGCAGTTCTAAAAAATATTTTCGGCATTACAGAAAATATGTTAGCTGACATAAAAATTGATAAAGCTTGTAGCTTCCATCAGGCATTTTTGGAGTATGACGGAGTTTATGCCAACAAGATTAATATTATAAAAAATAAGCTTTCAGCCTACAGGAAGGCATCAACATATATGTCTATCTATGATATCATATGCATGTTTCTGGAAGATACACATTTCAAGGAATTTCTTATGGCCAGCAAGGCAGGAGAAAAACGTATGGCAAATGTGGAAATGCTCCTACAGAAGGCAAAAGCATATGAGGATGGTGCATACAGTGGACTGTTCAATTTCGTAAGATATATTGAGCTTATGAAGAAGTATAAGGTGGAGCAGGGAGAGGCAAATGTATCTGGCGAAAATGAGGACAGTGTCAAGCTTATGACTATTCACAAAAGTAAAGGTCTTGAGTACCCTGTTGTCTTCGTGGCTGGAATGGGTAAGAAGATGAATATGGCAGATGTGACTAAGGATATGATTATCCATCATGAGCTGGGTGTAGGATTAAACTGTGTAGACACGGACAGGCGTGTAAAATACAAGACGCTTATAAAGGAAACTATAGCTTATAAGATTAAGCTTGAAAATCTGGCAGAGGAGCTTAGAGTTCTCTATGTTGCCCTGACTAGAGCCAGAGAAAAGCTGATACTGACAGGGGTAGGCAGAGTGACTAAAAAGCTTGATGATTATGAGAGTCTTGCAAAAAGAGGCAGAATAGAGCTGGATGCTATGACTGTGGCAGGAGCTGTTTCATACATGGATTGGATAATGATGGCAACTGCCAATGAGTATGCAGGGAAGCATGTATTATTTAACAGAGTCAGACCTGGTGATATTGTATATAGCAAGGTGGAGACCGCAAAAATTCAGGAATCATCCAAGGAAGCTCTTGCAAAATGGGATTGTCATAAGGTATATGACGGTAATATCAGAAAATATCTGGAGGATACACTGACATATATATATGAGCATGATGAGGAGTGTAGGATACGCTCCAAGATGAGTATCTCTGATATAAAGCACATGTTTATGAGAATGACAGCAGATGATGACTTTCCTTCGGAAGAAATTAACTTTGGTGAGCCCGGTGAAAAAGGTCCATCAAAGGGTGCATTACGCGGAACTGCATATCACAGGGTTTTCGAATTATTTGACTATGATAATGTTCCAGATGACAAATCCAATGTATCAGCCATGATGGACAGCATGGTTGAAAAGGGACTTCTGGATGAAGAGAGTAAGGAACTTGTAGATGCTTCAAAGATACTTGTATTTGCCAAGTCTGATTTGGGCAGGCGCATGGCTTGCGCCCACAAAAATGGATTGCTATATAGGGAAAAGCCATTTGTAATGGGTATTCCTGCTTGTGCAATTGATAAGGATAAGTACAAAAGCGAGGAGCTGGTAGTTGTGCAGGGTATTGTCGATGCATGGTTTGAGGAAGATGAAGGTATCGTTATAGTTGATTACAAGACAGACAATGTAGCTCGCATAGAGGATTTGAAAGCCAGATACGAAAGTCAGCTGGTGTACTATGGTGAGGCCTTGGAAAAGGTTACAGGCAAACCTGTGAAAGAGCTTGTCATTTATTCCGTAAAATTTGGTGAGAGCTTATCTTTGTGATAGAACCGTTGCACAATTATATAATTCACATTATGGGAAGATTGTATATTTTTGTCATCAAGGGCGACTGCAATCTTCCTTTTCTATGCCTCAATACTTTTATTACCCTCTACACCGATTATCTGTATATATTTTAAACGGGCTTCTTTCGAGAACTCGGAACTTTCTAGACGCCCTTTTTCGAAGAGTTTATTACAGTTCGTCTTTTATATGTCAGACAATATTGCTACAGGCGGTGTGCCATGGTAAGAACATACCATTGAAAAAATTGCGTAATTTTCTTAGCAGGT
>JAFQVJ010000049.1 GCA_017408025.1 Lachnospiraceae bacterium | reverse complement strand
GCATACGCATAATTACCTACTCGAAACGATTTTTCTCCATGCAGTTGGTAATGTTAATTTCTTGCATACGCATAATTACCTACTCGAAACGATTTTTCTCCATGCAGTTGGTAATGTTAGTTTCTTGTACATGTATAATTATCTACTAGAATTAACTCTTATGATTATAGTGGGTAATATATATAATATGTTATAATTGCTTAAGAAATAATAAAGATAGCTACGTCATATATATACGCTCAAGTGGTTTGTTCTAAAGCGTAAATTGAACGATAGACATTATGCGTACTTGCTTCGCTTTACGAGCCGAGAACGGTCAGCTTCAGCTGACATCTTCTTTTATGCTCTCTTATTGTATACTCGCTGTTTTTTAGATGGGCATGCGCCATGCCGACACTGGCAAGCACAGCTTGCTCGTTGTCGCGGCGTCGCCGTATACATCTTCGCTGGAATATGCCTACCTGTGAGCAAGCTCCCAGTAGGCAATTCAGCTCATCTGTGCATGGCTCATTGCTTCGCGCAAAACAAGAATTTACTGTACATCTATGATCACATACTCTGCTGGTGCACTTGTTTTTATAGGAAAGCCCCATCCTGCTACACCTGATGTAACAAGACCTTTGAAGTTACCCATCTCAGTTATACCGTAGACTGCATCATCAAACTTTACAATACTCAAGAAAATATTAGCAGGCCATATCTGTCCAGCATGTGTATGTCCAGATAAAAGCAAATCCGTTCCAGCCTTCTGGTTTTCTTCATACCCTGTTGGCTGATGATCAAGAGTCAATATAAAATCATTCATATCTACTCCTTCAAGCAAATCTTCCATATTCTTACGATTAGTCCCCTTTGTAAAGGATGCATCGTTTCTTCCTATGATAGTAAATTCATCATTTATAGCCACTGTCTCATCAAGAAGTATCTTTATGCCATTTGAAGTAATTGCTTCATTAAGTTGCTCTGTTGTGAAGGATTTGTTATCCCTGTATGTCTGTCTATCATGGTTGCCATATACATAATATATGCCATACTCACTATCTATTGTTCCCAACGTCTCAAAGACCTGCTGCATCTCTTCATAGCTAGTACCTTCGTCAACTATATCTCCGCAAAGCACCATAATATCTACATCTTTACTGCTTATCTCGTCGCATACCTCTTGTAGTCCTTCAATATCAAGGGATACTCCAAAATGAATATCTGCGACCAAACCTATACGATATCCCTCATCTCGAATAACCTTACCAGTATTTATAACGTATGATGTTTCTACAACGTTCATCATATTGACATATCCATATATCATTGTAACTATAGTCGCTACCAATGGTATTATGCAACATTTATAAATATTATTCCATATCTTAAGCTTACTATAGTTTTCTTTCTTAACTTTTTTTATGAGGATATTTCCCACATCTACAAGCATTGATATGGCAACGAAATGCAACAACACGATAAGAGCTACTATGCCAAATAAGCTCATGCTCGCAACAAATATAATAACACCAAGTACGGTAATTCCAAACCTTGCCCATCTGTTTTCTACATGTATATCAAGATTCCTACCTATTCGTTTAACAAATCTATACACATAAGCCGCTACCCCTGCAAAAACAGCCAATATAAAGATAATAAGTCCTATAAATAAAATATCCATGTCTAAACCTCCTTATTGATTGACATGGATATCTTATCACAAATATTCTATTATGTTAATATTTTTATATATAAGCATATAGACATCTTCTACTCTGCCTTAGCCTTTTCTTTTTTCTTCCTAAAATAATCTCTTGTCTCTTTGGCAACCACACCGCTCAATGCAAACAGCGCTATGATGTTTGGCACTGCCATAAGACCGTTGAATATATCTGCTATAGTCCATACAGCTGAAACTGTCATGTATGGCCCAATAAATACTGCCAAGATATATAGCCATCTGTATGCTTTTACAGCCTTCTGACTGCCATTTGCAAGATACTCAAGACATCTTTCTCCGTAATAATCCCAACCAAGGATTGTTGTAAACGCAAAGAACACAAGGCACAGCATAAGGATAAATGCCGCTGCTGTCTCAGGAATGAAATACAAGCCTTTCTGGAACGCATCTGTTGTAACCTGAACACCTTCAAGAGAAGAATCTGCCCATGATCCCATCATAACAATAGACAAACCAGTCATTGTACATACTATGATAGTATCTATAAATGTTCCTGTCATAGTTACAAGTCCCTGTCTTACAGGGTCATTTGTCTTAGCTGCTGCCGAAGCTATTGGTGCCGAACCTAAACCTGCCTCATTTGAGAAGATACCTCTTGCAACACCCTTTTGCATAGCTATTGCAATAGATGCAAACATACCACCTGTTGCCGCCTTTAGGCCGAATGCCTCCTGAATAATAAGACTTAAAGCTGCCGGAAGCTTCTCTATATTGGCGAAAATAAGAACCACTGCTGCTATCACATATAAAATAGCCATAAATGGTACTACAACCTGAGATACACTTGAAATTCTCTTAATACCACCGATAATTACAAGACCAACGCATATAGCTAACACAAATGCTGTTATAACTATAGCTATAGAGTAATCATTGCCAAAAATATTAACTGTGTTGCTCTTATTTGGATCGAAAAATCCCTGAATAGCTGAAGCAATACCATTTACCTGTGTAAATGTTCCTATACCAAAGAGACCAACACAGGCTCCAAAAAATGCAAATAATTTTGCAAGCCATTTCCACTTACTTCCCATACCATTCTCTATATAATAGAATGGTCCACCAAGAACATGACCTTCCGAATCTATTTTTCTATATTTAACGGCAAGAAAACCTTCTGCGTATTTTGTAGCCATTCCAAATAATGCGGCAATCCACATCCAGAACAATGCTCCCGGACCACCTGCCAATATACCAATAGCTGTGGCTACACCTACGATATTTCCCGTACCAATAGTTGCTGAAAGTGCGGTACATAGAGCTCCAAAGCTTGTAACTTCTCCTTCACCCTCTTCCTCATTCTTAACCATATATTTAAGTGCTTTTGGAAGATGTCTTATCTGTAAACCTCTAAGCCTGATAGTAAGAAAAACACCCGCTGCAATTATCAATATAATAATCGGCAATCCCCATACTATCTCATCAATATTCTCCAGTATCTTTGTCAACGTTTCCATATGTCCTTATCCTTTTCTATGTATATTAAACTTTTTTCTTTCGTCGCTAAGACAATATTAAATAATACTAAATCTTTTTACCATAATCAACAGTTTTTTACTTTACTATAAAGAAGTCAATTTTGTACTAGCTAAAAGAACTTTCCTATTAAATAAGTGGACAAGTCCACTTCAACTCCCTAAATCCCTCGTTCATGAAGGACTTGATCCACTTTGTGAGCCGAGCACGGTCAGCTTCAGCTGACATTTTCTTCTCGTGCCAGTGCTCATCTTATTTTTATTGTATAGGAAAGTTTCAAAAACTTTCCTATACAATAAAAAATTCCCCCTTTCGGACAATATCCGAAAGAGGGATAAATAATTTACGTACAATCTAAATTATAACTGTGGACCTGCACTTACTAATGCCTTACCAGCTTCATTTCCTTCGTATTTAGCGAAGTTCTTAACGAAACGACCAGCAAGATCCTTAGCCTTTGTCTCCCACTCAGAAGCGTCAGCATATGTGTCACGAGGATCAAGAATACCTGTGTCTACGCCTGGAAGCTCTGTTGGAACTGCAAAGTTGAAGTGTGGAATAGTCTTTGTATCAGCCTTCTCGATATCACCGTTAAGGATAGCATCGATGATACCTCTTGTATCCTTAATAGAGATTCTCTTACCTGTACCATTCCATCCTGTGTTTACTAAGTACGCCTTAGCACCACTTACTTCCATCTTCTTAACTAACTCTTCAGCATACTTTGTTGGATGTAACTCTAAGAATGCCTGACCGAAGCAAGCTGAGAATGTAGGAGTTGGCTCTGTAATACCACGCTCTGTACCAGCAAGCTTTGCTGTAAATCCAGAT
>JAFQVJ010000048.1 GCA_017408025.1 Lachnospiraceae bacterium | reverse complement strand
AGCCTTAGCTGCACCTGTTGAGTTAGGAACGATATTAACTGCTGCTGCACGTGATCTTCTTAAATCGCCCTTTCTCTGTGGACCATCAAGAGTCATCTGATCACCTGTGTAAGCATGGATTGTAACCATGATACCAGACTGGATAGCTGCATACTTATTAAGAGCGTCAGCCATAGGTGCTAAACAGTTTGTTGTACAAGAAGCTGCAGAGATTATCTTATCTTCTGGCTTTAATGTTGTATGATTTGTGTTGTAAACAATTGTAGGAAGATCGTTACCTGCTGGAGCAGAGATAACTACCTTACGAGCACCAGCGTTGATATGAGCCTGTGCCTTATCCTTTGAGCAGTAGAAACCTGAACACTCAAGAACTACGTCAACACCAAGTTCACCCCATGGGCAGTTATTAGCATCTGGGAAAGCATAAATCTTGATTTCCTTGCCATCTACTGTGATTGAATCCTCACCAGCTGAAACTGTTTCAGCCTTCTCATACTTACCCTGTGAAGAGTCATACTTTAAAAGATGAGCTAACATCTTTGGGCTTGTTAAGTCGTTGATAGCAACTACTTCATATCCCTCAGCACCAAACATCTGTCTGAAAGCAAGACGTCCAATACGTCCAAAACCGTTAATTGCAACTTTTACTGCCATTGTTTTATTTCCTCCTGTTATAGAAAAATAGTATTTTTTGTAAGATTGTTAAAAAAACATCTAACTGCTTTATATCATACCTAATTTGTCCAAAAATAGCAAGAGCTTTTTGAACCTAATTAGAAAATATAAAATATTTTCTCCTTAACTATAGGTTTTCATCTTCTATTTGGAATAATGTGATTATTTTCAATATTTTCTTTAGTAAAGATGTGTTCCCTCTTCTAACAATCCATGATATAATCTCATTCAGCTTACATTATATTATACATGAAAGGACACTTAACTATGATAGCAGACTTCCATATACATACCCGTTTTTCTGGTGACTCCGAGGCCGACGTAGACAAGGTTATACAAAGTGCAATCACTAAAGGCATGAAATACATGGCTATTACAGACCACAACGACTTTGAATACGAAAATGGCATGTTCGAACTGGATACAGAAAAATACTTTGAATACATGACTAAGAAGAAAAATGAATACAAAAATGATATAGAGCTTTCCATAGGCATTGAATGTGGTCTTGAGCCAACGTTTTATGACAGAATCAATAAGCTTATAAGCTCATACGATTTTGATTTTGTTATCGGTTCTTCACACGTTATCAATGGAATGGATCCATATTATAAGGAATATTTTGAAAATCGTTCTGTTCATGATGCCATGGTAGAATATCTTAAATCCATCTTAGAAAATATAGATATGTTTGATAACTTCGATGTGTACGGTCACCTCGATTATATGATGCGCTACGCCCCTATTACAGCCGAAGAAAAAAGATATGATTACGCTGAATATGGGCAATTGTTTGATGAGATACTGACAAAGCTTATCAATAAAGGAAAAGGTATTGAAATCAATACTTCTCCTTTGAAATCAGGCTTGTACGACACCAACCCAAATCTTCAAGTAGTTAAAAGATATGCCAAACTTGGTGGCAAAATAATCACTGTTGGTTCGGATGCTCATTCACCAGAATATGTGGGGCACAGCTTCCAAATTGCCGAAAATATGCTAAGGGATGCTGGTTTCACCCATTTTAATGTATTCAGAAATAGAAATTTCATAAATATCCCTCTATAAACATATATTCCATATAGGATTTTATTGCATAGTTCATTAGAATACGCATTTTACACTAACCTGTATAATGCGTATTTTTGTTATGCCACCAGCTTTTTGCTATTATTCAGAACTTTTTTGGCAAACTGCTATTAATAGGAAATTCCACGACTTGAAAAATATATATTACTGTATTATAATATGTAAGATTGTCGACTTTTGTCGAGTTAGACATGCTTACGCATAACATTTATACATTTTATGCATGTCCTATGGTTATCAAAATATAGATTGGAGTTATTTATATTATGGGAATTTTTAAGAAGGAATCATATCGACTTGGAATAGATATCGGTTCTACAACTGTTAAAATCGCTATATTAAGTAAAGCTGGCGATATTCTTTTCTCTGACTATGAAAGACATTATGCAAATATACATGAGACTCTTGCCTCCCTCTTAGTTAAAGCAAAGGAGAAGCTTGGTGATGTGATGCTGTCCCCTACTATCACAGGCTCAGGTGGTCTCACATTATCTAAGCACCTCGGTGTTCCGTTTGTTCAGGAGGTAGTTGCTGTGGCAACTGCCCTTAATGACTTTGCTCCTCAGACAGATGTTGCCATCGAGCTCGGTGGTGAGGATGCTAAGATTATCTACTTTACAAATGGTGTTGAACAGCGTATGAATGGTATCTGTGCCGGTGGTACAGGTTCATTTATTGACCAGATGGCATCCCTCTTACAGACAGATGCAACTGGCTTAAATGAGTACGCTAAAAATTATAAGGCAATATATCCTATAGCTGCGCGCTGTGGTGTATTTGCCAAAACAGATATTCAGCCTCTTATCAATGAGGGTGCTACAAAGGAAGATTTGTCTGCCTCTATCTTTCAGGCGGTAGTTAATCAGACTATTTCTGGTCTTGCATGTGGTAAGCCAATACGTGGAAATGTTGCATTTCTCGGTGGACCACTTCACTTCCTCTCTGAGCTTAAGGAGGCATTTATTCGCACACTTAACCTTACAGACGAGCAGGTTATAGCACCAAGTCACTCACATCTTTTTGCCGCAACAGGCTCTGCTCTCAACAATGACGGTAAAATTTCCATTGCCATTGATACTCTTATAGAGCAGCTTTCAAATGGTATTGAGATGGATTTTGAAATCAAGCGTATGGAGCCACTCTTTGCTACAGAGGCTGATTACAAGGAATTTACTGACAGACATGACGCTCATCAGGTTAAGAAAGGCGATTTAGCTACATATGCCGGCAACTGTTACATGGGAATCGATGCCGGTTCTACTACTACTAAGGTTGCCCTCGTAGGTGAGGATGGTACACTTCTCTACTCATTCTACAGCTCTAATAACGGTAGCCCTCTTGCTACTACTATTAAGGCTATAAAGGAGATTTATTCACTTCTCCCTGCCAGTGCCAAGATTGCATATGCATGCTCTACAGGCTATGGCGAGGCTCTTATCAAGGCTGCCCTCATGCTTGACGAGGGAGAGGTTGAAACAGTATCTCATTACTATGCTGCTGCATTCTTCAATCCAAAGGTTGACTGCATCCTTGATATCGGTGGTCAGGATATGAAGTGTATAAAGATTAAAAACAATACTGTAGACAGTGTTCTTTTGAATGAGGCTTGTTCTTCAGGTTGTGGTTCATTTATAGAGACATTTGCAAAGTCCCTTAATTATTCAATCGTCGACTTTGCAAAGGCTGCTTTATTTGCAAAAAATCCTATCGACCTTGGTTCAAGATGTACAGTATTCATGAATTCAAATGTAAAGCAGGCTCAGAAGGAAGGTGCTACAGTAGAGGACATCTCTGCTGGTCTTGCATACTCCGTTATTAAGAATGCTTTATATAAGGTTATAAAAATCACTGACCCTAAAGACTTAGGTACAAATGTTGTTGTACAGGGTGGTACATTCTACAATGATGCTGTCCTTAGAAGCTTCGAACAGATATCAGGATGTACAGCTGTAAGACCTGATATTGCTGGAATCATGGGAGCTTTCGGTGCAGCTCTTATCGCTAAGGAGCGTTTCCATGAAACCGAAAATGCTTCTACAACCATGTTATCAATTGATGATATTAATGACCTTAAATTTGATACTTCTATGGCTCGTTGTAAGGGCTGCACAAATGCTTGTCTTCTCACAATCAACCGTTTCAGTGGTGGTAGACAGTTCGTTACTGGTAACAGATGTGAAAGAGGTGTCGGTGGCACGAAGAACAAAGAAAATGTTCCAAACCTTTTTGAATACAAGAATAAGAGACTTTTCTCTCATTATGAGTCTCTGACTATTGTTCAGGCTAAACGTGGTACTGTAGGTATTCCTAGAGTTCTTAATATGTATGAGAATTACCCATTCTGGGCTACATTCTTTAAGGAGCTGGGCTTCCGCGTATTACTTTCGCCACAGTCTACAAGAAAGATATATGAGCTGGGTATCGAATCTATCCCTAGTGAATCAGAGTGTTACCCTGCCAAGCTTGCACATGGTCACATCTCATGGCTTATCAAGCAGGATGTAGAGTTTATATTCTACCCTTGTATTCCTTATGAGCGAAATGAGACACCTGATGCAAATAATCACTTTAACTGTCCTATCGTTACTTCTTATGCTGAAAACATTAAGAATAACGTAGAAGAGCTTAAATCAGAAAAGATTAAATTCATGAATCCATTTATGGCAATGACAAATGAGGCAGTGTTAGAAAAGCGTCTTGTGGAAGAGTTCACTAAGGAATTTAACATTCCTGCAAGTGAAATCAAGGATGCTGCCAAGAAGGCATGGGCTGAAATGGATGCTGCCAGAATGGATATTGCCAAAAAGGGTGAAGAAACTATTAAATACCTTAATAAAACTGGTAAGCGTGGCATAGTTCTCGCTGGACGTCCATATCACATAGATCCAGAAATCAATCACGGTATTCCAGAGCTTATCACCTCATACGGTCTTGCTGTATTGACAGAAGACTCAATCTCACACTTAGGTCAGGTTGAGCGTCCGCTTATCGTTATGGATCAGTGGATGTACCATTCACGTCTCTACAGAGCCGCAAATTATGTTAAAACTACTGAAAATCTTGACCTTGTGCAGCTCAACTCATTCGGTTGCGGTCTAGATGCCGTAACTACTGACTGTGTAAATGATATCCTCACAAAATCAGGTAAGATATACACTGTACTTAAGATTGATGAGGTAAATAACTTGGGAGCTATCCGTATCCGTATTCGTTCTCTCCTCTCAGCCTTGAGAGTTCGCGAGAATATGAAGTTTAAACGCGATATAGTTCCTGCAAATATAAATCGTGTTGAATTTACAGAGGAGATGCGTGATTCAGGTTACACTCTTCTCGTCCCACAGATGTCACCTATTCATTTTGAGTTACTTGAGCCTGCTGTTAAGGCTGCTGGTATCAATATCAAGATGCTTCAGGCTGATGTAAATAATCCTGACTACAAGGCAAAATGCAAGAATGCCGTTGATATCGGTCTTAAATATGTAAATAACGATGCCTGCTACCCTTCACTTATCGTAGTTGGTATGATGATGGAGGCTGTACTCTCTGGTGAATACGATACTAACAAGCTAGCTATTATCATGACCCAGACTGGCGGTGGCTGTAGAGCATCTAACTACGTTGGTTTCATCAGAAGAGCACTTGAGAAGGCTGGACTTCCTCACATTCCTGTTGTTTCCTTAAGTGTTCAGGGCTTAGAGAAAAACAGTGGCTTAAAGTTTACACCAGCATTACTTGTAAATGCTATTCAGGCTATTGTATACGGTGATGTATTTATGAGAGTACTGTATAGAATGCGTCCATATGAATTGGAGAAGGGCTCTGCTGACAAGCTTCATGAAAAATGGGTAAAAAAGTGTATAGCTTCTCTTACAAAGGATGGCTTTAATATGGGTGAATTCAAGAAAAATATCAAGGGTATCATCAGAGATTTTGATAACCTTCCAATAGATGAGAATCTTGTTAAGCCTAGAGTTGGTATCGTTGGTGAAATTCTTGTTAAGTTTCTTCCTTCTGCCAATAATTACCTTGTAGAATTGCTTGAGCAGGAAGGTGCCGAAGCAGTAATGCCTGACCTTTTAGACTTCTTCCTCTACTGCTTCTACAATTCAAACTTTAAGCATTCTCACTTGGGTATGCCAAAGAAGGGCGCATTTATAGCCAATGTAGGTATTAAAGCCCTTGAGCAGTTTAGAAAAACTGTTGTTAAAGAATGTAAGAATAGTAAGCATTTTAATGCTCCGTCTGATATTCGTGCTCTCGCAAAAATGGCTGATGGCATTGTATCTCAGGGTAATCAGACTGGTGAAGGCTGGTTCTTAACAGCCGAAATGCTTGAGCTCATACATGGTGGCGCTCCAAATATCGTGTGTGCTCAGCCATTTGGATGTCTTCCAAACCATGTAGTTGGTAAGGGTGTTATCAAGGAGCTTAGAAGACAGCATCCAGAGGCAAACATAGTTGCAGTTGACTATGACCCAGGTGCCAGTGAGGTCAACCAGCTTAACAGAATCAAGCTGATGCTGGCAACAGCCAATAAAGCAATCAAATAAATTCTTGTTTGTCGTACTAAAAACGGCGACTATACAATAGAGAGTATATTTTTTTCTGATTCTTAGTTACGAAAGATAATCGTTTCTAATTACATTGCATTATACTTTTATATCTATATGCAGAACCGACCGCCAATCTGACATCGTGTCAGTTATTTTATTCATTGCGTAGGATATTAGAAAATCTTAATATTTTGCCTCACGAATAATTAGTAATTTTGGTGCACGATGCACCAAAAAGGAGCTCACCGACACGATATCGGATTGAGCTCCAGTTACGTAAGATAAATAGGATTATCTTGCAAAATATTTAGATTTTCTTATGTTCGGAGCACCAGAATAAAATCACTGGTTTCTTGTCAAAGTCATTTCATATAAACAACATAGCCATCTATTCATGAGTACCAAGTACGACAAACAAGAATTTACACGTTTTCTATTTGCCAGTCTATAGGGTCAAGTCCATTCTGGCGTAAGAATTCATTAGCCTGACTGAAATGCTTGCACCCAAAGAAACCTCGATATGCTGACAGCGGACTTGGGTGTGGTGCTTTCAGCAAAAGATGCTTTGGATTATTTACCTGTGCTGCTTTCTTCTGTGCAGGTGTTCCCCATAAAAGATATACTATTGGTCTGTCCTGCTCATTCAAAATTCTTATTGCCGCATCTGTAAACTTTTCCCAACCAAATCCCTGATGTGAATTTGCTTGATGTGCTCTAACTGTTAGCACTGCATTAAGCATAAGTACACCTTGGTCTGCCCATTTTTTTAGGTAACCATTGTTAGGTATCTCACAGCCAAGGTCATCATGAAGTTCCTTATATATATTTACCAACGATGGTGGAATAGCTACATCTGGCTTTACTGAGAAGCACAGTCCATGTGCCTGCCCTACATTGTGATAAGGGTCCTGTCCGATAATGACACACTTTACCTTTGATAAAGGTGTAAAATTAAAGGCGTTAAACACATCGTCTGCTGGTGGATATACTGGTACACTACTGTACTCCGATACCACTTTTTCATATAAATCTTTATAATAAGTCTTCCTAAATTCCACTGATAAAGGCTCAAGCCAGTCATTACTAATCGCTGCCATGTATCTCATTCCTCTCTAATTTAGCACATAACTTGACCGAAATCATACATGATTTCGGTCTGGGACTACGTTTGATTTTCTTTCTATTTACGTTTATCCACAAAATCCCTTCAGAATTTTGGTCTGGGACTATATTAGATTTCCTCTATAATCTTACAGGAATTCCCTTCCCAGCAAGATAACTCTTCAAATCACATATTTCCATCTCTTTATAATGGAAAAGTGATGCCGCCAATACTGCATCAGCTCTACCCTCTGTAAGTGCATCATAAAAATGCTCCATAGTTCCAGCTCCACCAGAAGCAATAACTGGGATTGAAACTCTGTCGGCAACAGCTCTTGTAAGTTCCACATCATAACCGTTTTTAGTTCCATCGCAATCCATACTTGTGAGAAGAATTTCTCCTGCACCAAGTTTATATACTTTCTCGGCCCACTCTATGGCATCTATTCCCATATCTACTCGTCCACCATTTTTATAGATATTCCAACCACCATCTGGTCTGCGCTTTGCATCAATAGCAACAACAACACACTGTGAACCAAACTTGTCTGCCGCTTCTGCCACAAGATTCGGATTCATGATAGCCGCTGAATTTACTGATACCTTGTCCGCTCCTGCTCTTAAGATTTCCTTAAAATCATCAACAGTACGTATTCCTCCACCTACAGTAAATGGAATAAAAACATTCTCAGCAACTTTACTTACCATATCAACAACTGTTTTTCTCTCATCACTTGAAGCTGTTATATCTAAGAAAACAAGCTCGTCTGCTCCAGCTTCTCCGTATGCCTTTCCTACCTCGACAGGGTCACCTGCATCACGAAGATCAACAAAATTGATACCTTTAACCACTCTGTTATTATTAATATCCAAACATGGAATAATTCTTTTTGTATGCATTGCAATAACTCCTACAACTCTGTTTTTGTAATAATATTTGTAATCTCCAACTAATTTCTATAAAGCTGCAAAGTTTGATAATATTTTTAAACCAACATCTCCGCTTTTCTCCGGATGGAACTGGCAAGCAAATATATTATCCTTCTCAACTGAGGCATGAATGTGACAACCATATTCTGTGGAAGCCTTCACTATACTCTCTTCCTTTGCTTTAAGATAATAGGAATGTACAAAGTAAACATATGACTGGTTAGTAATATCCTTAAATAAACGTCCATCTGATTTTATTTCCAATGAATTCCAACCTATATGTGGTATTTTAAGGCCTGGAGCATCTGGAATTCTTAAAACCTCTCCATCAAGAATTCCAAGTCCCGGCACACCTTTTGTTTCATCGCTGCTCTTAAATAAAAGTTGTAGACCTAAACATATGCCCATAAATGGAGTTCTATTACTGCACACTTCCTCAATAGTACCAATCAGGTTATACTTTTTCAACTTATCCATAGCATCACCAAAGCTTCCAACTCCTGGTAATATTACCTTATCTGCACCGAGTATTGTATCCCTGTCTCTAGTAACTACTGTTTCCTGTCCAATGTAATTACAAGCGTTCTCCACGCTTCTTATATTACCTGCGTCATAATCAATGATAGCTATCATATTATTTTAATTCCTCTTCTGCTTTCTTTTCCAAGTACTTTTCTTCTGCCTCACCAGCAATTGTTCTAACAGCAACCGCATATTCCTGATCGTCTGTTATCATTGACAGCTCCCTTGCTCGACTCTCAGTGATACCGTATGTGCTATTAAGCTTATCATTTACCCAGCTGAGCACTACTGTCATATCATCAAAGCAACCCAGCTCACGTGCTTCATTCTGATACTTATCGTACATCTTAATTGCCTTAATCAGTGAATCAAGACCATTATCAAAGTTCTCTAATAACATATAATTTTTATATGCCTCATAATGTCTATCCATGAACATTATAGTCTCCACCTGGTCGTAAAATGCCTGATGTTCTTTTGTTCTCATTTCAAGACCAGATAACAATCTGTATGCCTCACTATATCTGCTCTCATATTTATCAATATCTGTCTGATCTGTATCTACATAAAGTTCTACTGCATCATATATTTTTTCTTGATAATAGTAGTACTCTCCTCCCATCTTTACAGCCACAACTGCTACAATCACAAATGAAAGCATAAATATTATAGCTACAATAGGAATATGTAAAATATCATCAGGATCTGTAGGTTTCTTTACCTTTGGTTCCTTTACTTTTTTCTCCTTTGCCGGCTTAGATTTCTGCTTCTTTGGAGCCTTTTCTTTTTTCTCTTTTTCCTTCTTTTCT
>JAFQVJ010000047.1 GCA_017408025.1 Lachnospiraceae bacterium | reverse complement strand
TTGTTATGTGTAAACGTTTTCATATGAGGGAACGAAAAAAAATTAAGGAGGATTTTCTTATGAAGAAAAAATTATTATCGCTCGCTCTTGTAGGCGTGCTTGGTCTTACATCTTTAGTTGGATGTTCGTCAGGCAATGATGGCGCTGGAAGTGGTGATGGAGATGAGAAGGGCTCAGTATACTTCTTAAACTTCAAACCAGAGCAGGATGAACAGTGGAAGGCTTTAGCAAAGGCTTACACAGACGAGACAGGAGTTGATGTTACAGTTGTAACAGCTGCTGCAGGTACATACGAAACAACATTAGCTGCAGAGATCGAGAAGGAAGATGCACCTACATTATTTCAGGTTAATGGTCCTGTAGGTCTTGAGAACTGGAAGGATTTCTGCTATGACCTTTCTGGAACAGATGTATACAAGGAATTGACAAGCGAGAGCTTTGCATTGAAGGATGGCGGTAAGGCATTAGCAATGGCATATGTTATCGAGTCATATGGTATCATCGTTAATAAGACATTACTTGGTCAGGCTGGATACAAGGTTGAAGATATCACATCTTTCGACAAGTTAAAGGAAGTTGCAGAAGACATTACAGCTCGTTCAGCTGAGCTTGGCTTCTCAGCATTCTCATCAGCAGGTATGGAATCAACTTCAGACTGGAGATTCAAGACACATCTTGCTAACCTTCCAATTTACTTCGAGTATCAGGCAGACGGAATTGGAACAACAACAGAGATCAAGGGAACATATCTTGATAACTATCGTAACATTTTTGACCTCTACATAAACAACAGCACATGTGCAGGTTCTGAGTTATCAGCTAAGACAGGTGATGATTCTAGAAATGAGTTCCTTCAGGGTAAGGCAGTATTCTTCCAGAATGGTTCTTGGGAGTATGGTAACCTTAGCGGAACATTTAAAGATGATGAGCTTGCTATGATTCCTATCTACGTTGGTGCTGGTGATGAGGCTAATCAGGGTCTTTGTACAGGTACAGAAAACTACTGGTGTGTAAACAGCAATGCTGATGAGGCTGATATTCAGGCTACATTAGATTTCTTATACTGGGTAGTTACATCTGAAAAGGGTACAACAGCTATGGCTAGTGACCTTGGATTCGTAATCCCATTCAAGAAGGCTGTTGCTACAACAAACCTTTTTGTAAAGCAGGATGCTGAGTACACAGCAAATGGTAAGACTCCAGTTTCTTGGAACTTCCCAACAATGCCATCTGAGACATGGAAGGACAATGTTGGTTCAGCTTTAACAGCTTACGCAGCAGATCCTACAGATGCTAACTGGGATGCAGTTGAAAAGGCATTTGTTGATGGTTGGAAGTCAGAGTATGACTTATTAGGAAAGTAAAAACAATTAACAGTTTAGGTTAATTATATAAGGACAGGCAGGTGACCTGCCTGTCCATTTATTATCCTTTTTTAAGGGTAAAGTAGCTAAAAAATAAGGAGGATATGTATGGAAAAGGTAGTTAGACGATATTGGCCTTTATTTGTTGTACCTACACTTGCAGCTTTTATCATAGGCTTTATTGTTCCGTTCGGACAGGGATTATATCTTTCATTTTGCAAATTCACAACTATCTCAAATGCAGAATGGGTAGGTTGGGATAATTACATAAGGGTGTTCACGGATGACCCGAATCCTCTTGTGGATTCACTTTGGTTTACAGTGGCATTTGCTGTTGTATCTATTATTTTAATCAATTTAATTGGATTTCTCTTTGCATTGGTTTTGACCAGAGGATTGAGAGGAACAAATATATTTAGAACAATATTCTTTATGCCAAATCTTATTGGCGGTGTTGTACTTGGATATATTTGGCAGATTTTAATAAATTGTGTGCTTTCATTAGTAGAGCAACCACTTTTAGCATTGAATTCAACTGCTGGTTACTGGGGACTTATAATTCTCATGTGTTGGCAGCAGGTAGGATATATGATGATTATTTATATCGCAGGATTGCAGGGAATACCTGATTCAATCAGCGAGGCAGCGAAGATTGATGGTGCTTCATCATGGCAGACACTTATAAAGATAAAGCTTCCTATGATAATGCCATCTATTACAATTTGTGTATTCCTTACACTCACTAACTCATTCAAGCTGTTCGATCAGAATATGGCGTTGACAAATGGTGAACCAATGAACAGCACAACTATGTTAGCTCTTAATATTTACAAGACATTCTACGACAGAGTTGGTCCATCATGGAAGGGCTTGGGTCAGGCAAAGGCTGTTATATTCTGTATATTAGTAGTATTAGTATCATTTGGACAGCTTAGAGCTACAAGAAGTAAGGAGGTGCAGCAGTAATGAAAAAGAAGACTAAGGTTGTTGACATTGTACTTATTCTTATTATGATAGTGATGGCTGCGTCATTTCTCTATCCTATAATAATGATTTTATTTAACTCATTTAAAAAGGAGATTGCTATCTCTACAAACACTGTGTTTGAGCTTCCTACAAAAGAAACTTTTGCAGGTATTGAGAACTATATCAATGCCCTTGACTCAAAGGGATTTTTTGACAGTTTTATTTACAGCTTGTTTATAACAGTGTCTTCTGTATTGGCAATCTGTATCAGCTGTTCAATGTGTGCATGGTTTATCACAAGAGTAAAGAGTAAGATTACAAGTATATTGTATTACTTATTTGTATTTTCAATGGTTGTACCATTCCAGATGGTTATGTACACATTATCAAAGACAGCTGATCAGCTCGAGCTTAACACACCATGGAATATCTGGATAATATATCTGGGCTTTGGTGCAGGTCTTGCAGTATTCATGTTTACAGGCTTTATGAAATCCATCCCTCTTGAAATAGAGGAGGCGGCAATGATTGATGGCTGTAATCCAATTCAGACATTTTTTAGAATTGTAATGCCAATGCTTAAGCCAACTTTGGTTTCAGTAGCAATTCTTGAGGCTATGTGGGTATGGAATGATTATTTACTTCCAACACTTGTACTTGATATCAAGGAATACAAGACAATTCCTATGTTAATCCAGTATTTCAAGGGAAGCTTTGGAAGAGTTGAGATGGGTCCAATGATGGCATGTATTATGCTTACTATTATTCCTATAGTTATTGTTTACCTTGCTGGTCAGAAGCACATTATTAAGGGTGTAGCTGCTGGTGCGGTTAAAGGCTAAAGCTTGTATGATATAGATGGAGAATAGTAGTAATGACGATAAAGGATATTGCTAAAGAGTCTGGATATTCAGTTGGCACAGTGTCACGGGTGCTGAATGGTACTGCAAGGGTATCACAGAAAGCCAGAGAAGCGGTCATGGAGGTTGTAGATAAGTATCATTTTCAGTTGAACAATAATGCTAAGCTTTTAAAACAACAGAGCAGTGAAGGCATAGCAATTATTATCAAAGGAGCACAAAATATGCTTTTTTCTACAGTGCTTGAAAATATACAGGCGCTTATCGAGAAAAGAGGATATGCCAGTATGATGTTTTATATTGATGAAGATGATAACGAGGTTGAACAGGCATATCAGATATGTCAGGAAAGAAGACCGTTAGGTATATTATTTCTCGGAAGCAACAGAGAATATTTTAGTAAATATTTTCACCTAATTAATGTACCATGTGTTTTGGTTACTAACTCCGCAGAGGAGCTTGGAATAAAGCATTTATCCAGTGTGAGCACTGATGATAAAGCAGCAGCAAAGGCAGCTGTAGATCAGCTGTTTTTGCTGAGGCACACAAATATCGGAATATTAGGTGGAATAATTGACAAATCGTATGCTGCTCTTAGCAGATACTTAGGCGCAAAGGAATCCTTTGCTGAGCATGGTGTTGAATTTGATGAAGAGAGGCAGTTTGTTCCAGCATACTTTTCAGTTTCGGCAGGGTATGCTGCAATGGAAAAGCTACTGGATAAGATGCCAGATGTAACAGCTGTATTTGCAATGGCAGATGTGATGGCTATTGGAGCTATTAGAGCGATACATGACAGGGGACTTAGAGTTCCGGAAGATATATCAGTGATGGGCTTTGATGGTATAGATGTCGGTAGATATATGGTTCCTAGGTTGACAACAATAAGACAGCACCGAGAGGTTATAGCATCAAGAAGTGTAGAAATACTTCTAGGATGCATAGAGGAATCGTCACAAGAAGTGCATGAGGTGGTGACATTTCATCTTGTGCAAGGTGAAAGTGTTCGTGCACGATAATTTTTAAAATAGGGAGTGATTACTATTAGAGCGAGTGGTGTTTTAATGCATATTTCATCCCTTCCATCACCATATGGTATAGGTACGATGGGAGAGTGTGCAAGAGAATTTGTAGATTTTTTAGAAAAAGCAGGGCAAAAATACTGGCAGATACTTCCGGTTTGTCCTACAAGCTATGGTGACTCACCATACCAATCTTTCTCTACTTTTGCAGGTAATCCATATTTTATTGATATTGATGAACTTAAAAAAGAAGGTTTATTGGAATGTTCTGAATATGAAGATATTGATTGGGAAAGTGAGCCTGAAAAAATTAATTACGGAGCACTTTACGAAAAGAGATATCCTCTTTTAAGAAAAGCATTTACACGCTTTTTAGAAAAAAGGGATGTAGCTTTTACTGATTTTTGTTCAGAGCAGAGCATCTGGCTTGATGATTACGCATTGTTTATGACTATAAAAAAGATAAATGGTGGTGTATCATGGCTTGAGTGGAATGATGATCTTAAAAAAAGAGATAAGTCGGCACTTGAAGAAATCATTTCTAACCATAAGGAAGAAATTGATTTTTGGAAGGCGTCACAGTATTTTTTCTTTAAGCAGTGGAAAAAGCTGAGGAAATATGCCAATGATAAGGGAATCTCTATTATAGGAGATCTACCAATATACGTAGCACTTGATAGTGCAGATGTGTGGGCTAATCCTAACTTGTTTCAGCTTGATGAAGAATTGCAGCCTATAAATGTGGCAGGATGTCCACCAGATGGCTTTTCAGCCACCGGTCAGCTTTGGGGAAACCCATTGTTCCGTTGGGAAGAATTGAAAAAGGATGATTATGCATGGTGGATAAGACGTATAGGATATGCGTGTAAAATATACAATGTACTTCGACTTGACCATTTTAGAGGCTTTGAATCATATTATGCAATTCCTTATGGTGACAAAGATGCGTCAGGTGGTCACTGGGAAAAGGGACCAGGCATAAAATTATTCAAAGCAATGGAAGAGAAAATCGGTAGACAGGATATCGTTGCAGAGGATTTGGGCTTCCTTACAGAACCAGTAAAGGAACTGCTTAAAGAAAGTGGTTTTCCAGGAATGAAGGTTTTTGAACTTGGTTTTGACAGCCGGGATGCCAACAGTAATGAGTATCAGCCGCATAATTTCAAAGAAAATTGTGTGGCATACGTCGGAACACACGATAATGATACTATTCAAGGCTGGTTCACAAGTGCAGCACCAGAGGATGTAAAATATGCACAGGAATATTTTGGAATGGAAGATTTATCTGAGGGACATTGGAATATGATGAAAATGCTATGGGCGACAGTTGCTAATTTGGCTATAGTTCAGGCACAGGATTTATTGGGACTTGGCAGTGAGAGCAGAATGAATACGCCATCTACTTTCGGAACAAATTGGATGTGGAGAGCTAAGCCGGGTAGCTTTAATGACAAATTAGCAGAGCAAATGAAACGTTGTATGAGACTCTACGGAAGATAAGTTAAAATTGTGGCACTTTAGAATATTCTAAGGTGTCACAATTTTAGCGTAAAGGAAATATGTGTTTTATTAAATCTTATAATTGTTTTATATATAATGAAAATATAAACAAAAAAACTGATAATTTAGAATAAAATCCGTTTCTTGTATTGAAAAAAGCGAAGAAATATGTTAATATATTGATAGATTATAGACAGTTACGAAGATAAAAAAGAGAAGGAGATTTTGAATGAACTTAAACGAAAAACTGAAAAATCTTAAGGTTGGTGACAAACTTCATAAATCCTACAAAACTATTATACTTGCTATAGTTGTTATGAGTGTTGTGGCATTTGCTGGTATTATGATAATTAATCTTAGAATCAATTCGTTCTACAGTGAATCATATAAAAATATGCAGATTCAGTTAGAGATTAAGGAAGGTATTCAGAATATCGCAAAAAGTGTTGCATGGGCAGTAAACTGCGATGAAGCAGAAGTTCCTGAAAAGATTGAGCAGATTGAGGCTATATCTGAGGAAGTTGAAAGCAATGCAGCAGAATTGGAGGAGAATTTCTCTGATAAAGCATTGACAGAAGAATTGCACGATGCTATTAAGGAAGTAAAGGTGGCACGAATTGAGGTTGTCAATCGAGTGAGAGCAGGGCAAAATAAAGAAGCACTTAAGTATCTCAATAATAATTTTAAAGAAGCTACAGAGCTTATGAATGACATACTCAATAGAATCGATGAGAAAACAGAGCAGGAAGCCTCATCTGCATTTACCTTTACACTTATTTTAGGCATAGTGATAATAGTTGTAGTAGTTATAAGTGCTGTAACAACAATTATTATCTCGCTTAAATACTCAAAGGTAATCACAACACTTATTGTTTCTCCTATTGAAGAAATTCAGAGTGCAACTCGTATGCTTAAGGATGGTCAGTTGGATATAGATATTACTTATGACAGCGAGGACGAATTAGGTGCACTGGCAGGAGATTTCCGTGAAGCATGTGCACGTATGAAGTTGGTTATCCAGGATGCAGGATATCTTCTCAGTGAGATGGCGGCAGGAAATTTCAATGTTAATTCTTCAGAAGAGGATAAATATGTAGGTAATTTTAAGTTGCTTATTAAGAGTATGAAGAAACTTAACCGTCAACTTGATGGAACGCTGAAGCAAATAAGTGAAGCTTCTACACAGATATTAATGGGAGCTGAACAGTTATCTCATAATGCACAGGAGCTTGCAGATGGAGCAACTGATCAGGATGGAGCGGTAGAGAAACTTACAGTTACTATAGAAAATGTTGCAAATATTGCCAATAAAAGTGCAGATAATGCAGCTGTGGCAGCTAATAATGCCAAGTGCACAGCAGATGATGCGAAGAAGAGTAGAAATGAGATGGATGATTTGGTTAAGGCTATGGAGCGTATTACAACCACATCCAAGGAAATCGAGAAGATTATTGCAACTATAGAAGAGATTGCATCACAGACAAATCTGCTATCGCTCAATGCTTCTATTGAAGCAGCACGAGCTGGTGAAGCAGGACGAGGTTTTGCAGTGGTTGCTCAGCAGATTGGTAAGCTTGCAACAGATAGTGCTGATTCGGCTGTTCTCACGAAGACTCTTATTGAAAAGTCTCTTCAGGAGATTAATAATGGTAATAAGCTTGTACAGAATGTAATGAAAGCTATTTCAGATGTTCTACTAAGCATGGAAGAGTTGGCCAATATGGCTGCCGGATCTGCGGAAGCATCTAAGGTACAGGCAACAATGCTCGGCGAGATTGAGACAGGAATTGAACAGATTTCAATTGTAGTTCAGAATAATTCAGCGTCTTCTGAGGAGACGTCAGCTGTCAGCGAGGAGCTTTCAGCACAGGCTGAGTCATTTAAGAATATGGTTGAAGCATTCCAGCTTCGTGACAATGATTATGATGATGATTACGAATATGATGAAGATGAAGAATTTGAATCATATGGATTCGGTGAAAGTTCTCATATGGATGAGTCAAAGCAATCAGAGGATGAAGAGGAATCTTACGTAGAAGAAGATGAAACTCAGGTAGAAGAGGCAGAACAGCCAGAGGATGAAGAGGAATCTTATGTAGAAGAAGATGAAACTCAGAAGGGTGAAGAAGATTATTCCGAGGAATAATTTGACCATAGTTGCCAATTGAATTAAGGTATATGAAAAAGAGGTCATAAAGTTTGATGATCTCTTTTTTTGACATCTAGTATCTTCAATAAAGATGCACCTATTATATACATAATAATATAATATAGTATTATCTTTTTTTCGAAGGGGTTTGTATGTTAGAAAAATCTAATAATATATTTGCAAATGTAAGTGAAATATTGAGCAAACAACCAGATGCCAGAGCATCTATAATAGGGAGTCAAGCTTATAAAAACATTAAGGGAGTGGTACAGTTTTATCAGACAAAATATGGTGTGATAGTTGCTACATCAATCAGAGGATTACCGTTTTCTAATGACAAATGTAAAGAGGATATTTTTGCTTATCATATCCACAGTGGAAATAGATGTGAGGGTAATAAGAATGATTTATTTGCGGATGCCATGGCACATTATAATCCAAATAATTGTAACCATCCTAAACATGCAGGGGATTTACTTCCGTTGATGGGAAATCAAGGCTATGCATTTTCGGTATTCTTTACAGACAGATTTAAGGTTAGGGATGTTATAGGTAAAACGATTATTATACATTCAGGGGTTGATGATTTTACAACGCAACCAGCAGGAAATTCGGGGGCAAAGATAGCGTGTGGTGTTATTTATTAGCATTTATTTTATATCTTAGTTTCATATTTTCTATTATTACCCTCTACACCCATTGGCGGCGTATGAGGGTAATAATAGAAAAGTTTATCGGATTACTCTTATTTCGGATGCCGTAGTTTGTGGTGGAATACTTGCGGTCATAAAAGACGCATGGCGAACTCTAACTCTCATACCAGGCATAAGCCTTGAAAAATTCATAGGTCGGCCTGCTATGTCAAATATTCTTGCGTCTTCAGGAACATTGAAACGTATGATAGAAGAACGATTATTATCGCCGATTGTTGTAAAGTTTCTGTTTTGTCTGTCTATATCTATGATTCTGCCGACAGTAACACTATCTGGAAGTTGTCTTTGCATTATACGAATCATAAACGCATTTGATTGAGGTGGTATACTTCTTGTCATGGCAGAAGAGAATACTGCATTTATAGTCATACCTGTTCGCAATTGGGATGCAGGGGATTGAGATATAATAGTGACAAGCTTAAGAAAGCCTTATAAATAGGGTGTTTCAGAGGTTGGTCCAAATATATCTTTTTAGTCAGTTACGGTAAAATTGGTGGAGAAAGGCACCGAAAAACTGAATATGAAACCAAGAGTGGGTATGGACTACACCATCTTAAGCTTAGACTTCGATAAGAAGTAAAGTTTGAGATGGTGTATTTTTTTACCCTTCCGATGCGTGGCTGCATCGGAGCAAGTAGTGATGGCATTTCTCTAAGTTTGGTCACTTGTAGGAGAAATGCCCAGAAAGGAGGTCCTGTATATGAACCGCAAGCAGTGGGAAAAGGAGCAAAACTGGGGCGATTTTATCACGGGAGATATGAAGTATTGCAGAAATAAGGCAGAAAGCTTTGAGGAATTTATTTTTCTTATGGAAAAGCTTGGCTATGAGGTTAAGGTAGGTGCCCATATTTCCGTAAAAGCAGAAGGGATGAGGCGCAGC
>JAFQVJ010000046.1 GCA_017408025.1 Lachnospiraceae bacterium | reverse complement strand
GGTCGGGTAAATTTACATTGGAAATTAAATAGGCAGAAGAGCCCCTAAGATTTGCCTTAAGACTAATTACCCACTAAATATAACTCTTTTTCATTAATTTTACAAGTCCCACAAATGATGTCTAATAGCCAACACCTTTCGTATGTTCTTCGGTATGCTGTACACCGGTATGTCTGCATAGTTTCCTGCATTGGCTTTCGCTTCCCGCTCTGACTTATAGATTTCTGCGCACGACAACACAACCTCCTCAGCTCCTGCAGCCATTGGAAGTTCCTTTTTCTGCTGTCGTACAAGCTCCAGCATTGAACCTTTATTAAAATGGTACACCCTCAACCGTGACATCTTATCAACACCAACTTCACTCCAACCAAGCGGTCTTGAACTCATACGGTCCGCATATATATGACTTATGTGCCCCTCCGCACTGCATTCATTCTTTGCTGACTTATTCGATATCTGTTCCATAATCCCCTGCCAGTTTCCAAGAATGTATTTCTTTGATGCCTCTACTGCCCGTTGTTTACTCTCACTTTCTGTTACTTCAATAATCTTATCAAAAACACCTTCGGCCATCCACTTGACTCTCTTATGAATCGCTCTGTATATCTCACTTCTTGCATCTTCTGCCGAATCCTTCAGATGTGATGTAGCTGCGATGATATATTTATGCATATGGAATCTGTCCAACACAAACTTGGACTTCTCTATATATTTTCTACCGCTTCTTATCCAGGATGCACCATCACCATTTATAAATACTTTCTCCAGATAATCCATGTCATAACTGCCTTCGATATACCCATTAATCTTACTCCATAATTCTTTTATACCTTCTGGACCTTCATACACTCCACCAAAATATGCGCAATTCACAAGTCTTCTTCTATCATCCTCTGCGTATACATCCTCATACACATATGCAAGCTTAGGCATTGCAGTATTATTAACACCTTTTCCTATATCTCCTTTATGCTCCATAAACTGAAGGGCTACGTGATCCTCATCCGCATCTATATACAGGTACTTTACCTGCTTCTTCTCTAATGGTCTTAAATCCGGAAACTGCAAATCATGTATCTTATTCTTTACAGTCTGCTTGCTTACCACATCATTTCTTATACTTGCATTTGCACCACCTTTTCTATAGCTTGTTTCCACAGCTTCCTCCAGCATTCTGGCAACCGCGTCCTCCGTTATTCTTTCATGAGGATTTATACCCATAGCCCTATCCAATAAATACTCGTATTCACCGGTATTTTTATTATGATACAAGGTCTTATGATATGTAACCTGACCAAGACTTGTAATAAGGTTCGTTTCAACTCTGTCCTTCACATACCAGCCCTGCTTCTTACGTTCCGGACTTTTTCTGATTATGTCATCAAAATTCTCCCATTCCTCAGCGATAATCTCTGTTCCCAACTTTGTGACCATATCTGTTACACTGTATACCATTTCCGCAATCCTTGTAGGATTCTTGGCATAATCTGTCATAATTTTTTCTAATTTTACTATTCCCTCTTGGCAAAAATGTTGTATACTATTATTCATAGAAAGCACCTTCCTTTGCTGATTTTTTCTTGGTCGATTAAATCTTAACACAAAGTTGGTGCTTTCTTCTTTTTTTATTTAATTTTCCCAGTAAAATTTTACCCTAGC
>JAFQVJ010000045.1 GCA_017408025.1 Lachnospiraceae bacterium | reverse complement strand
TACAAAGTTTACAGCTCAGGTTTACGTATTAACAAAGGATGAAGGTGGTCGTCATACACCATTCTTCAACAACTACCGTCCACAGTTCTACTTCAGAACAACAGACGTAACAGGTGTTTGTGAGTTACCAGCTGGCACAGAGATGTGTATGCCTGGCGATAACGTAGAGATGACAATCGAGCTCATCCACCCAATCGCTATGGAGCAGGGTCTTGGTTTCGCTATCCGTGAGGGTGGTAGAACAGTAGGTTCTGGTAAGGTAGCTAAGGTTATCGACTAATCTGCGCGATGGCAATGGCCATGCGTGAATAAATAGAGAAAGTCCGACGCAAGTTTACTTGTGTTCGGACTTTTTTCTTGTTGTATAGGAAAGTTCTCGGTGAGAACTTCCTATACAACAAAAAACGCTCCGCTGAGGATGAGCACTCGCACGAAAAGAAGATGTCAGCTAAAGCTGACCGTGCTCGGCTCTCAAAGTGGAGCAAGTCCCTCATGAGTGAGGGATTAGTGACCAAAATTTCATAGAAATTTTGCTTAATAGATTAGAAGTAGAGAAAAAGTATGGAGGTCATTAGGGAGCTGAAGTGGACTTGTCCACTTTGTTCTTACATATGAAAGTTCCTTTATTTTTTAAGTCTTATGGGATAAAATAAACATATTCACGTACATTGTAAAAAGCGATATGGTTATAATGTACAGAAAGCAGATTGCCGAAAAGAGGATAATAATATGTACCCAGTGTTGGATTTAGGATTTATGGAAATACCCTTATATAGTCTTATATTTGCTGTAGCCTTTGTAGCTATGATATTTATGGCTAGAAAACTTGCCGAGCGTTTTGAATATCCAAAATCAGATATAGTGAATGTTTGTATATATGGCGGAGTTGGAATTCTTATAGGTGCAAAGATTATGTATTTTATATCGAAGTTACCTATGATAATTACGAATTTTGAATGGTATCTTGATTATTTCGAGAGAGATTTTGAAGGAGCAATCAATTATTCCTTTGGGGGAATGGTATTTTATGGAGGTCTTATTGGTGCTGTTGCTGGTGCGTATATATATTGCAGAAAACACATTATGCCGTTTACACCATTGATGGATATATTTGCACCACTTATTCCGTTTGTTCACGGATGGGGAAGAGTTGGCTGCTTTATGGCGGGCTGCTGCTATGGAATAGAGTACCATGGCTTTGGTTGTGTGCAGTTTCCGGCAAATGAGTTAATAGCGGAGCTGGATGACGTGCCTAGAGTGCCTGTGCAGCTGTTGGAGGCCGGATTTAATTTTATTATTGCCATAGTATTGTATATGCTGATAAGACGAGGTAAAATGAAAGCAGGGCAGCTTATGGGCATCTATTTGGTATATTATACTGTGGTAAGATTTGCAATGGAAATGCTTCGCGGAGATGCTGAGCGCGGAAGTGTAGGCGGTATATCGACATCTCAGATAATAAGTATAGTTCTTATTCCTATTGGAATAGTATTGATACATGGTGGATGGTTAGGAAAGAGAATGGAGAGAAGAAAGCGTGCTACAGATACAGAAAGCGAAGAATAATGATTTAAAAAAGATAATGGATATATATGCAGAAGCAAGAGAATATATGAAGGCTCAGGGGAATACAACTCAGTGGGGAGAGAACTATCCCGTTGAGGAGCTGATTCGCAAAGATATATCTGACGGTCATTGCTATATATGTATAGATAATGGGAGTATAGGGGCTGTATTTTATTTTGCGCTAATGAAGGATTCATGTTATGACGTCATAGAGGATGGAGCGTGGATAAATGACAGACCATACGGCGTGGTTCACAGGATAGCAGTTGGTAAGACTATGCATCAAAAAGGTATTGCCGGACAGTGTATAGCATATGCTGTAAATGAATGCAGAAAGGCTGAGGTTTATGATTTGCGCATGGATACACATGCAGACAATGTTCCAATGCAGCGTTTTCTTGAAAAACACGACTTTAGATATTGTGGCAGAGTGCATATGCAGGATGGCAGTGAGAGAATGGCATATCATAAGGTTATTATAAGAAATGTCGTTTTTGATATAGGACAGGTGCTTCTCGGGTTTGATTGGCGCAAATTTATTGCCGGTATGAATATAAGTGAGGAAAAACAGCGACAGCTGGCACATGTTACATTGGGAAATATACCGCACTGGAATGAACATGACAGAGGTATGTGTGACGAAGAGTTTGTGAAGAAGAGTTTGCTTATCGAGCCGGATATTGAGGAGGAGCTTCGGTATTACCTTGCACATATAGGAACTATAGCCAGAGAATATGACCATTCAGTTCCTCTCATTCGCTCATTGAAGGAGAAGGGCTATGGTGTGTATCTCTTGTCTAATTATGGCGTTACACCATTTAAGTACGCAAAGGAAAATATGAAGTTTTTTGACGAAGTAGATGGAATGATAATTTCCCATGAGGTGGGGCTTATTAAACCAGAGCCTGGAATTTATGAATTGTTATTTGAGAAATATGGACTCGTGCCAGAGGAATGCGTGTTTATAGATGACAGAGCTGACAATATTGAAGCGGCTATGGACATGGGCATGAGTGGAATTGTGTTTGATGATATTGGGAATGTGAAGAAGCAGCTGAGTATTATGCTTGAGCAGGAGATAGATTTACCGAACAGATGCTCATTTGAGTAAAAAAAACCGTTACTCAATCACAAAGAGTGTTGTCGAATAATGTATCTAATAGGAATCACAATATTTATGTACAAAATCAATCAAATGCATATGTTATACGATACTAGCAGTGAATTAAGAAGTTACATTCAGGGAAGTGTAATTATCTATGTGGAAGTATTGCTGCTTATGTTTGGGTTTTACAAAGTAAGTATGTTATTTAGAAAGAAAAAATAAAGAAGATAAAAATCTCAAGAGTAAGTATTTTGGCTCCTGAGATTTTTTATATGTATAGGATTCAAGTGCCAAAAAGTCATCATCCACATGTGCTTGCACATAAGTGGATGAGTGACTTCTTGACACGCCACAATATGAGCATGTAAGTGGGGCGACAGCTCCACGATATGCGAATATTGTGTAGGATTGTGGGAGTGCGAAGCACGGAGCAATCCGTTGAATCTGAATTAAGGGGTTTTGACACCTTAATCTGTATAGGAATGCAATTTGGATTTTCCTATACATATAAAAGCTACAAACTTGTGACCATTTAGGTAAAAAACGTACCATTCATGTAAAATTCATTTACATATCTAAAAAAATGTTTATTATTATGAAATGTCCGGATAATAAAAAAGTATATACGGAAAGGATGAGTGGTGTTCGAGTGGTTGAGCAATATATTATCATTTTTCTGGCAATAATATATTGAATCTATATTGGAATATTTTTCTTTCACAATATATGTAAGTTTGATATAATTGTTCAATAGATTTAAATGGATACAATTTATGCGATACATATATTGTGGAGGGAGAAATGATTTCAAATGTAGTAACGGTTGTAGCGGATGAGATTCACATTTTTAAAATATTATTACTGTGTGAATTGTTGTTTGGTATTGAAAGATGTATAGATAAAACAAGATATCTTATTATCGGAGTATTAGGTGCGATAGTTTCTGAAATTATGTATTGTATGGGCGAGGGTTTCATAGAATATACAGTTGGAACTATTTTATATGTAATATTTTTGTATTTATGTATAAATTGGATATTTAACATAAAGAAGTATACAGTAATGGTTCTTACAATTGAACTTATGTTTATAACATCAATGTTGGATACTATGAGTCTGGTTGTTGTTGATATTATAGTAGAAGTGTTAGGATTGCAACAATTGGTATTTGAAAAAATATTTCAGTCGGCATTATCGTTAGTATTTGTAATAGTTATGCTATATCTTTCAAAAAGAAAATATCAAACAAAAATGCAGGCTGTTGAGATAAAAAAATCACTTATTTTTGTTTTATTGATAAGTGCAGATGCAATTATTGCGGCTACAATACCAATTATATCCGAAAAGGAAATAATAAAGGCTAAGCAAGAGTTTTTCTTGGTTGTAGCATTTCTGGTGCTTGTTGGAATGTTCATACAACTCGGAACGGTAATAATGTTAAACAAATCTAATGCAGTATATGCTGAGAGGGACGAGCTTCAAAAAAGATATTTGAACGAGCAAAAGAAGCATTATGAATATTTGGAGGTGAGAGAGGAAGAAACTAAGAAATTCAGACATGATTTAAGAAATCATATGCTGATGTTAGAGCATTTGAGAAGAGGAAATCAAAAAGAATTTGATGAATACATAGAACGAATGAATTTGACAATTGACAATTTTGGAAATTATATAAGCGTTAATAATGGAATAGCAGATGCGATTATAAATAAATATTATGCAGAAATGTGTTCTAAAGGAATTCAATTAGATGTGAAGGGAACACTCCCAAAGGTCTGCACAATTGATGCGTATGACTTATGTACAATTTTTTCTAATGTACTGAGTAATGCAATGGAAGCAGTAGAAAAAATTGATTCTAAAAAAATATATTTGGAGTGCAGATACACTGATGATGAAATTTTTATAAAAGAAAAAAACAGCTATATGAATGTGGGACAATTTGATAAGGATAAAATTATTACTTGGAAGAGTGACAAAAATGTCCATGGGTATGGGCTGAACAATATAAAGGATGTTGTTAGTAAAAACGGTGGAATTGTAAAAATAGAAACAAAGAATGATGAATTCTGTATCTCTTTAATGATGAAGATATAAAAGTTAAGCTGGAGAATGAAAATGAGAATTGCAATAATTGATGATGAGGATTACTGGAGATATGAAACAAAGAAAATTGTGGAAACATATTATTCAGGAGAAGATATTGAAATAGATATTTTTGATAATGGAACAGATTTTCTTAATGAAGCTGGAGAATATGACCTGTCTATAGTTGATGTGGAAATGCCGGAAGTAGATGGCTTTGAAACTATAAAAAGGGCAAAGGAAAATGGCAGAGAAAGTATATTCATAATTTTGACAACGCATACAGAACTGAGTAGGAAAGGTTATCTTGTAAATGCATTCAGATATGTGGATAAAGCAAATATAAATGAAGAGATATACGAAGCATTACAATCATCATCTAATATATTAGAAAAGAATCAATATATAGAAATCAATGTGGTTGGAGAGGGGAAAAAGAATATTATATTAAACAATATTTATTATATTGAAACTGAAAAACATTGTACATTGCTACATACAAAGCAAGGCATTTTAAAAAGCAATTATACAATGTCCCAAATGGAAGAAATGTTAGTTGGGAAATGGTTCTATAGATGTCATAATTCCTATATAGTAAATCTCGATGAGATAGACAGATGTGAAGGAACTATTATATATATAAAAAATGGAAGCGACATTGATATATCTAAAAGAAAAGTTTCTGAATTTAATGATTTATATTTTGAAAGAAAATTTAATTGCGCTAATAGATGATATGACCATTTAAGTAAAAAAGTGACCATTTAAGTAAAAGATATTGTATAATAAGTAGAAAAATGTATAATTGTGGCATTGGTACAACCAAAATATAAATTTAAGGAGAAAAAGTATGAAACTAAAAATGGGTGTATTATCCACGATGATTGCAGTAGCTATGGTGGTAGCACCACTTAATGTGAATGCTGCTGTGACGGCAAGACAGTATGCAAGTGGCTCTTGGAGATTTACAGATGAGTGGGAGACGAGTGTTATTTACAAGGATGGTAACACTAAGGTAGCGAAGATGGCCTACGGATATGATACTGACTGGTGGGATGAAGATTATGTATGGACAAGAGGATACGATTGCAAAACACAGGCAAGCTTGACAAATGGAAAGGGTTCGTTCTCTGGGACTAAAATGTCTGCGAGAATGTGGTCTATCATAGAAGTTCATCATACATCGGATTATAATATAGAATATCGAATTTGGATGAATGATTCATATAATAATACCGAATATAAAGAAAACGAAGGCGTAGCCGGTTAAGTATAGGAGGGGCGATGAAAAAAATAAAATACATTTTGATGTTCTGTTCCATCGCCCTTTTACTTGTACTAAAGGGTGAAATGTTTCAGAAGCATCTTGATACATTTATGGATGAAAGTTACTATGTGGATTATGATTATTATGGTGTTGCTGAAAGAGAGGAACTGATAGGAAATATACAGACTGTATGTGAAGATAATAAAGTTAATGTTTATGCATTATTAAAATATAGTGATGGTGCAGGTAGCTATAAAATACAAATATTTGCAGATGACATGGGAAAAGAACTGTTACAGCAGAAAGGTCTTAAAGAAAACTGCTATAAAAGTCTATTTTCAGGTAACACAACAATTGAATACAGTGAATTTGAAAAGGTTAAAACAGAGCAATATATTGAAAGATTTTATTTCTTAGGAGATAAATCGAATGTTAAGACGGCAATAAATGATTTGTTTGAACTTGCAGGAAAAACTAGGGCTAAGAGAAATGGTGAAGATTTAGATACTAAACTAATATATGCTATTTGGTTCGTGGTTTTTTCGTTTGGGTGTATATTAACATTATTTGATATTTCGTTACAAAAAAAGGAAGTTCTTATAAAGATTTCTGTGGGGGAGAGTATATGGCGTATTATAGCTAAGAATGTAATAAATGATATAGCATTCATCATAATAGTATACAATATAGCGAAGTTGATTGTATCAAAATTTGAATATTTAGAATATTTAAATACTGAATTTGAGTTGGCATTAGTTATATTTATGTTTATTAATTCGCTGCTGTATTTATATATGTTGAAAAATGATATAAAACGGGCTTTGATGAGAAGATATTCATCGGAGGGACTTAGAGGAAATTGCTATGTGATAAAAGTGTTTTCGATGATGATACTTATAGCTGTAGTGGGAACTAACATGATTACAATCAAAGAGTCTTATAATATAGTCAGACAAGATGACACAATGCAAAGCTTCTCGGAGTATGAGTTTGTTGATTTTGTAGGATATATAAGTGATAGGGATTATATGGAACCGGAAAGCTATAAAGAGATGTTATGTGAACTTTTTTATCGCAATTATACCAGTGATAATGTAGCTATGGCAACCAAGATTACAGAGGACGAAGATGGAAATCAATATATGTGCATAAATGACAATGCAGATGATGCGATGAAAAGCTTGCTTGATTCATATGAAGTTGATAGTACTTATGATATACATATATTTGTGCCAAAGGAAAAGATTGATAAATTGGAAAGCATTCATAAAGATGCTATAGAGCTTGTGTTGGCAGAAGTTTATATGCCACTGATAAATGAAGGGTATGAGGTTATTTATTATGATGGAGATCCGGATATTTTATGCTTTGACAGGGAGTTTAGAATGAATTCAGAATATGTTGAGCAGCCGGTTATTATATATTTGGATGTAGAAAATACATATTTTGATGAGGCTGCATATATACCAGAGAGTGGAGGAGCACTTGAATCCTGTCAGAGACATATTATGTATAAGAACAGTGAGGAGCTTTACAAAGAAATAAGTGAAAAATATAATTTAGTAGACTACGGTTTAAAGATAGAGACTACGAATTCTATAGATAAATACAATTATTATAGAAATCAAATGATAAGGACAATGATTATAAATGTAATCGTATCAGGATTTATTATTATTTTAAATATAATGCTGATATCTGTTATTATCAGATTGGAGTATATATCTAATGCAGACGAGCTTGCAATTAAGAAGATTATGGGTTATTCGATATTTGAAAGGCATAGAAAAATATTTGGCTTATCAGGTATGTCGACCGTGCTGGGAATACTTACACTATTGGCGATAAATCTATACTTTGATTTTATGAATTTTATTACGCTCTGCATTTTAGGGCTGATAGTAATGTTGCTTGAATGGGCAATAATAGGAGTTATGATTATCGGGATTGAAAAAACTGATGTAGTGAAAGTTTTGAAAGGTGGAGCAATATGATAAAAATCGAAAATGTCAGCAAAAGCTTTGGGGATAATAAAATATTTACAGATTTCAGTTTGACTATAAATGATGGAGATTTTATAGTGTTTGCTGGGGAGAGTGGCTGTGGAAAGACAACGCTTTTGAATATGATAGGTGGTCTTGAAAAAGTAGATAAAGGTAAAATAATAGTAGAAGATGTTGATGTGACAGCAGAAAAAAGATTAAAAGACTTCTATGGAAATAAAATTGGATTTTTATTTCAGAATTTTGCATTGGTCGAAAATAAGACAGTAGTGGAAAATCTGGAATTTGTTCAAAAGAAAAACAGGACAAGTATATCTGTTGATGAAGCGTTAGAAATGGTAGGGTTGCCTGACAAAAAATATGAGAAAATATATAAATTATCAGGAGGTGAACAGCAAAGAGTCGCCCTTGCACGATTGATAATAAAGAAATGCAGTGTAATATTGGCGGATGAACCAACAGGCTCTTTAGATGCAAATAATGGAAGAAAAGTGATGGATATTCTACATAATATAAATAATTTAGGAAAGACAATAGTTTTAGTTACGCACAATAAAGAAATAATAGAAACGGAACAGGAGGTAATAAAGCTATGAGTACAAAAAAGAAATTGTTAATAGTGGGTAGTGTGTTATTAGGAATATTTTTGATTGTAAATATAGTGTGGTTTGCAACAGTTTATGCACAATGGAATGGGTATGTAGAAAATTCCGGTGCCATTAGAGATGAAAGTGGTGTGGAGGCTAGATACTATGGAGATACAGATGATACATATACAGTATCAATTTCTAAGCCTTCATATCTGAAATTTTCAAATAATGGATTTTTACAAGTGACATTTAGTGAACCCTATAGCGTAAGCGGATATGATACGGGAAATCTGGTTGCTAACAGACCTATTAATATATCTGTTTATTTTTGGCCGGATATGATGGGAGAATATAGCTGTGGCGTGATGTTTAGTGATGATATATCAGGATTTAAAGCCCAGGTGTATATCGATAAGGAGTTAAATATAGTTGGCAACGAAGATGTTATAGAGGATGAATTTGTGGAGCAAGTTGAAAAGTGCATGACAGAAAATGAGGCTACAATAAGAGCTATGTATCAGTTTGGAATAGATAGTTTTGGACTTGATACTGGTAATCATATTGTTGATTAAAGGTAAACAAAAGAACGAAAGGCTGCCGTATAATGGCAGCCTTTACTTAATGTATAAATTTATTTACTCCAACGTCCTGATGCACCACAAGGTAATACAAGACCTGTATTTGTTACTGGAAGTCCTATCTCCTCGGCTTCTACGTGACCACCATGAGTTTTTGAAACTTCGGTAGAAATCATATAGGTTAAAACAGCTGGTGCAAGCCCTGTGGTATATGAGTTGATGAGGAAAAACAGCGGGTCATCAGATAAAAGTGATGCACAAAGCTGTACAAAATGGTGAATAGATTCCTCTATCTTCCATATTTCACCCTTTGGTCCTCTTCCGTATGAAGGTGGGTCCATAATGATACCGTCGTATTTGTTGCCACGACGAATTTCACGTTCAACAAATTTTACGCAGTCATCTACAAGCCAGCGGATAGGTGCATCGGCGAGCCCGGATGAAACAGCGTTTTCCTTTGCCCATCCGACCATACCCTTAGAGGCATCTACGTGAGTTACGCTTGCACCTGCAGCGGCAGCGGCAAGAGTAGCACCACCGGTATAAGCGAAGAGATTTAGTACCTTAACAGGTCTTCCTGCATTTTTGATTTTTTCAGAAAACCAGTCCCAGTTAGTTGCCTGCTCTGGAAATAATCCCGTATGCTTGAAGCTGAATGGCTTAAGATTGAATGTAAGAGACTTATAATTGATGCTCCACTGTTCAGGAAGGTCAAAGAACTCCCATTCGCCACCACCCTTTGCACTGCGATGATAGTGCCCATTGATATTGTTCCATTGTTTTTTATTCTTTTCAGTATTCCAAATAACCTGAGGGTCTGGGCGTACCAGCATATAGTCACCCCAACGCTCAAGCTTTTCGCCTGAAGAACAGTCTATTACTTCGTAATCTTTCCAATTATCTGCAATCCACATATATCTTTTCTTCCTATCTGTCAGCTTTTTTCATATCGATATCATAATTATAACTGTTGACAAGTGTATAGTCAATTGAGTTTCTACTTATTATATTATATCTTCCGAATTAAGGAGTATTGCCATCTTACTTATATATAGAAGAAACTCAAAAAATGTACGATAGGGAAGAAAAAAAGTATTGGGAAAAAAGTCACAAATTTCTTTCAAAAAATTGAAAAAAATACTTGCAATATATTGGATATTGTTGTAAACTCATACATGCTGTGACATTGATAGCGTTGAAACGTGAGGTTGCTGCTTGAGAATAGCAGGTTTTCCGTGGAGCGAATGTCAAGTTAGGAAACTGGCGACAAGTCACTGTACAAAATACAGTCCGTAAGATTACGGAAACGACGTGTGTAAAATCGAGTTGCAAATTTACGATACACACGGAAGAGTGTACAGTCACCGCTTGTCGTACTTAAATCAAAAAGTGCGAAAAGGAGGCGACTTTTTTTATGGCAAGTCAAGTCATGAGAATCACATTGAAGGCATACGATCATCAGTTAATCGATCAGTCGGCTGGAAAAATCATCGAAACTGTAAAGAAGACAGGCGCAAAGGTTAGCGGTCCTGTACCACTTCCTACAAAGAAGGAAGTAGTTACAATCCTTAGAGCGGTACACAAGTACAAGGACTCTAGAGAGCAGTTCGAGCAGAGAACTCATAAGAGACTTATCGACATTGTTACACCATCACAGAAGACTGTTGATGCATTATCTAGATTAGAGATGCCAGCTGGTGTATATATCGATATCAAGATGAAGACAAAGTAATTCATCAGAGTTCTGAATATCTTCCAATATATAAGGAAGAAAAACATAACAGACATAATCCTGAAGGGTTTAGATATAAAAGCAACACTCCTATAATGGAATCAACATTTTGATTTACAATTTAGTGTTCCACGTATATTAGACTGTTCTAGGATGTTTTCACTGAAAGCTAAAAAGCAGTGAAAACCGCTGTAGACAAGCCGAAGCGGAAGCGAGGCACAACAGGAGGTAAAAAAATGAAGAAAGCGATTTTAGCAACAAAGGTCGGAATGACTCAGATCTTCAATGAAGATGGTGTGTTAACACCAGTTACTGTACTTCAGGCTGGTCCTTGTGTAGTAACACAGGTTAAGACTGTAGCAAATGATGGATACAGTGCAGTACAGGTTGGTTTTGCTGACATTAAAGAGAAGTTAGTAAATAAGCCAGTTAAAGGACATTTTGATAAGGCGGGAGTTTCTTACAAGAGATTTGTAAGAGAGTTCAGATTTGAAAATGCCGAGGAATACTCAGTTAAGGATGAAATCAAGGCTGATATCTTTGCAGCAGGTGACAAGGTTGATGCAACTGCTATAGCAAAGGGAAAAGGATTCCAGGGCGCAATTAAGAGACTTGGTCAGTCAAGAGGACCAATGGCTCACGGTTCTAAGTTCCATCGTCATCAGGGTTCAAACGGTGCTTGTTCAAGCCCAAGTAAGGTATTCAAGGGAAAAGGAATGCCAGGTCATATGGGTGCAAAGAAGATTACTGTACAGAATCTTGAAGTAGTAAAAATCGATGCAGAAAACAACTTAATTCTTGTTAAGGGCGCAGTTCCAGGACCAAAGAAAGCAATGGTTACAATTAAGGAAACTGTTAAGTCTGGCAAGTAATTAGTAAGGAAGGAGGAACACACAGATGGCAAAGGTATCTGTTTACAATATGGAAGGCAATCAGGTTGGTGATATCGAGCTTAACGATGCTGTATTTGGTGTTGAGGTTAACGATCACTTAGTACACATGGCTGTAGTAAACCAGCTTGCAAATAATCGTCAGGGAACTCAGAGTGCAAAGACTCGTTCAGAAGTTAGCGGTGGCGGAAGAAAGCCTTGGAAGCAGAAAGGTACAGGTCACGCTAGACAGGGTTCTACAAGAGCTCCACAGTGGACTGGTGGCGGTATCGTATTTGCTCCAAAGCCAAGAGATTACTCTTTCAAGATGAATAAGAAAGAGAAGCAGTTAGCTCTCAAGTCTGCATTAACATCAAGAGTTCAGGAGAACAAGTTCATCGTTGTAGATGCAATTAAATTAGAGGAAGCTAAGACAAAGAAGTTTGCTGAAGCATTAAACAACTTAAAGGTTACAAAGGCATTAGTTATCTTAAATGAGAATGATGCTAACGTTGTTAGATCAGCAAAGAACATCCCTACAGTAAAGACAGCTTTAACAAATACAATCAACGTATTCGACATCTTAAAGTACGATACAGTAGTAATTGATAAGGCAGCTGTAGCAACAATCGAGGAGGTGTACGCATAATGGCAGATATTAAGTACTATGACGTTATACTCAAGCCTGTAATCACAGAGAAGAGTATGAACGATATGAGCGATAAGAAGTATACATTCTCAGTTCATCCAGAAGCTAATAAGGCTCAGATAAAGGAAGCTGTTGAGAAAATGTTCGAAGGAACAAAGGTAGCAAAGGTTAACACAATGAACATGGACGGCAAGAATAAGAGACGTGGCATGGTTACAGGTAAGACTGCTAAGACAAAGAAGGCAATCGTACAGTTAACAGCAGACAGCAAGGACATTGAGATTTTCGAGGGACTGTAAGATAATCACAAGCACGCTCCCGGAACACGGAGTGTGAGGAAGAAGCCCTGAGAAAATATTGATGCAGTAGTAGGTTTCATCAGAAAACAATATTGGTGAAATAGTTGAAAGGAGATAAAACAATGGGAATTAAGACATATAACCCATATACACCTTCTAGAAGAAATATGACAGGTCTTGATTTCGCAGAAGTAACAAAGTCAACTCCTGAGAAATCATTGGTTGTATCATTAAAGAAGAATTCTGGTCGTAACAACCAGGGTAAGATAACAGTTAGACATCGTGGTGGCGGTGTAAGAAGAAAGTACAGAATCATCGACTTCAAGAGAAGAAAAGATGATATTCCAGCTACAGTAGTTGGTATCGAGTACGATCCAAACAGAACAGCTAACATCGCTTTAATCTGCTACGCAGATGGCGAGAAGGCATACATCCTTGCTCCTAACGGATTAAAGGACGGAATGACAGTTATGAATGGTGCTAAGGCAGAAATCAAGGTTGGTAACTGCTTACCACTCGAGCTCATTCCAGTAGGTACAGAAGTACACAATATTGAGTTATATCCAGGTAAGGGCGGACAGTTAGCTCGTTCAGCTGGTAACTCAGCTCAGCTTATGGCTAAGGAAGGCAAGTATGCAACACTTAGATTACCATCAGGCGAAATGAGAATGGTTCCTGTTACATGCCGTGCTACAATCGGTACAGTAGGTAACATCGAACACGACTTAGTAAACATTGGTAAGGCTGGTCGTAAGCGTCATATGGGTATCAGACCTACAGTTCGTGGTTCTGTTATGAACCCTAATGACCATCCACACGGTGGTGGTGAAGGTAAGACAGGTATCGGTCGTCCAGGTCCATGTACACCTTGGGGCAAACCTGCTCTTGGCTTAAAGACAAGAAAGAAGAACAAGCAGTCTAACAAGCTCATCGTACGAAGACGCGATGGCAAGAACTTTAAATAAGGAGGATTACCAATGGCTAGATCATTAAAAAAAGGTCCATTTGCGGATGCACACTTACTCAAGAAAGTTGATGCAATGAATGAATCTGGACAGAAGTCAGTTATCAAGACTTGGTCAAGACGTTCAACAATCTTCCCACAAATGGTTGGACTTACAATAGCAGTTCATGATGGAAGAAAGCATGTTCCAGTTTATGTAACAGAAGATATGGTTGGACATAAGCTCGGAGAATTCGTCGCTACTAGAACATTTAGAGGACATGGTAAAGACGATAAGAAGACAAGACGTTAGTGGAAAGATTGAAAGGAGGTCACATCCATGGCAAAAGGACATAGAAGTCAGATAAAGAGAGAAAGAAATGCTAATAAGGACACAAGACCATCAGCAAAACTTTCTTACGCTAGAATTTCAGTACAGAAGGCATGTTTCGTGCTTGATGCAATAAGAGGAAAAGATGTTCAGTCAGCACTGGGTATCTTAGCTTACAATCCTAGATATGCATCTTCAGTGATAGAGAAACTCTTAAAGTCAGCAATTGCAAATGCTGAGAATAACAATGGTATGGACGCTAGCAACCTCTACATCGAGGAGTGCTACGCAAACCAGGGACCAATCATGAAGAGAATCAGACCAAGAGCACAGGGTAGAGCTTACAGAATCGAAAAGAGAATGTGTAACTTAAGCATAGTGCTCAATGAGAAGAAATAGTTAGCGGAAAGGAGAACGCGAAATGGGACAGAAAGTTAATCCTCACGGCATAAGAGTCGGCGTTATTAAAGAATGGGATTCAAAGTGGTATGCAGAAGCAGATTTCGCTGATAATCTTGTAGAAGATCACAAAATCAGAACATACCTCAAGAAGAAGTTATATAGCGCAGGTGTTTCAAAGATTGAAATAGAAAGAGCATCTGACAAGTGTAAAGTTATCGTACACACAGCTCAGCCAGGCGTTGTAATCGGTAAGGGCGGTGCTGAAATCGATAAGTTAAAGGAAGAAGTACAGAAGTTATCAACAAAGAAGGTTCTTGTTGATGTTAAGGAAGTTAAGAAGCCAGACAGAGATGCACAGTTAGTAGCTGAGAACATTGCTCTTCAGTTAGAGAACCGTGTATCATTCAGAAGAGCTATGAAGTCAGCTATGGGCAGAAGCCTTAAGGCTGGTGCTAAGGGTATCAAGGCAGCATGCTCAGGACGTCTTGGCGGTGCTGATATGGCTCGTACAGAGTTCTATACAGAAGGAACTATTCCACTTCAGACATTACGTGCTGATATAGATTACGGATTTGCAGAGGCAGACACAACATACGGTAAGGTTGGTGTTAAGGTTTGGATTTACAACGGCGAAGTTCTTCCAACAAAGGCTGCTGCAAAGGAAGATGATAAGGAAGGGAGCGATAAATAATGTTAATGCCAAAGAGAGTTAAGCGTCGTAAACAATTCCGTGGTACAATGTCTGGTAAGGCATTGAGAGGTAACAAGATTACTAACGGTGAATTTGGTATTGTCGCTATGGAACCAGCATGGATCAGATCAAACCAGATCGAAGCTGCCCGTATCGCTATGACACGTTATATCAAGCGTGGTGGTAAGGTTTGGATTAAGATATTCCCAGATAAGCCAGTAACTACAAAACCAACAGAAACAAGAATGGGTTCTGGAAAAGGAACACTTGAGTACTGGGTAGCAGTTGTTAAGCCAGGCAGAGTATTATTCGAGATTTCTGGTGTAGCTGAAGAAGTAGCCAGAGAAGCTCTTCGTCTCGCAACTCATAAATTACCTGTAAAGTGCAAGATCGTTTCTCGCGCAGATTTAGAAGGCGGTGATAACAGTGAAAATTAATAAGTATGTAGAAGATTTAAAGG